>LARU01000002.1:600000-1200000 GCA_001274695.2 Azoarcus sp. PA01
CCCGCTGCCGAGATTTTCAAGGCCTACGACATCCGCGGCATCGTCGACAAGACGCTCGCCGCCGAGGCCGTGCGCGCGATCGGGCACGCGCTGGGCTCCGAAGCGCGCAAACGCGCGCAGCGCGCGATCGCGATCGGCCGTGACGGGCGCCTGTCGGGCCCCGAACTGGCGGGCGCGCTCGCCGACGGCATCCGCGCCGCCGGCGTCGATGTCATCGACATCGGCTGCGTGCCGACGCCGCTGACGTACTTCGCCGCCTATCATCTCGGCACCGATTCGTGCGTCAGCGTCACCGGCAGCCACAACCCGCCCGACTACAACGGCCTGAAGATGGTGCTCGGCGGCGAGACGCTCCACGGTGACCTGATCCAGGACCTGCGCCGGCGCATCGTCGACAACGACTTCACCCACGGCGCCGGCGAGCGGCGCGAAGCCTCGGTCATCGACGCCTATCTCGACCGCGTCACGTCCGACGTGAAACTCGCCCGGCCGATGAAGATCGTCATCGACTGCGGCAACGGCGTCGCCGGCGCAGTCGCGCCGCAGCTCTTCCGCCGTCTCGGCTGCGAGCTCGTCGAGCTGTTCTGCGACGTCGACGGGACGTTCCCGAACCATCACCCCGATCCGTCGAAGCCCGAGAACCTGCAGGACGTCATCCGTGCGCTGCGCGACACGGACGCCGAACTGGGTCTCGCGTTCGACGGCGACGGCGACCGCCTCGGCGTCGTGACGAAAGCCGGACAGATCATCTACCCCGACCGACAGCTGATGCTGTTCGCAGCGGACGTGCTGTCGCGCGTGCCGGGCGGCGAGATCATCTACGACGTCAAATGCACGCGCAACCTCGCCAGCTGGATCCGCAGCCATGGGGGCCGCCCGACGATGTGGAACACCGGTCACGCGCTCGTGAAGGCAAAGCTCAGGGAAACGGGCGCGCCGCTCGCCGGCGAGATGAGCGGCCATGTGTTCTTCAAGGAGCGCTGGTTCGGCTTCGACGACGGCCTGTACGCCGGCGCGCGCCTGCTCGAGATCCTGTCGCGCGCAGCCGATGCGAGCGCGGTGCTCGACGCGCTGCCCGATGCGGTCAGCACACCGGAACTGAACATCAAGATGGCCGAAGGCGAGCCGTTCGAGCTCGTGCGCCGGCTGAAGGAATCCGCACGCTTCGACGACGCGATCGACACGATCACGATCGACGGCGTGCGCGTCGAATACGCTGACGGCTTCGGCCTCGCGCGGCCGTCGAACACGACGCCGGTCGTCGTGCTGCGCTTCGAAGCCGACTCACAACAAGCGATCGAGCGCATCCAGGCGGATTTCAGGCGCGCGATCGAAAGCGTCTGGCCGGGCGTGCACCTGCCGTTCTGAGCGACCCGCCCGGCTTGCCGGCGCGACCGGGGGCGGCCCTGCCCCGTCGACTCGCTGCCGGTCGGACGCGGCAGGGCCGCCCGCAGGCGGCCTTTTTGCGGAAAGCGCGCGCGATCAGAGGCGCGCTTCGGCCCAGGCCCTGACCGACGCGAGCGCTGCCGGCAGATTCGCCGGTTCGGTGCCGCCCGCCTGCGCCATATCCGGGCGACCGCCGCCCTTGCCGCCGACCTGCTGCGCGACCATGTTCACGAGCTCGCCGGCCTTCAGCTTTGCGGTCAGATCGGCCGTGACGCCGGCGATCAGGCTCACGCGCCCGTCGGCGACCGCCGCGAGCACGATCACTGCCGACTTGAGCTTGTTCTTGAGCTTGTCGAGCGTCTCGCGCAGCGTCGCGACGTCGGCGCCTTCGAGCATCGCGGCAAGCACTTTCGCCCCCCGCACCTCGGCCGCCTGCGCGACGAGCTCGTCGCCCTGGCTCGCGGCGAGCCGCGACTTCATCCGCGCGAGCTCCTTCTCGAGCGCACGCACGTTGTCGAGGATGCCGGCGATGCGCTCCGCGACCTCGTCCGGCTGCACTTTCAGCAGCGCCGACATGTCCTGCACGCGCCGCTCCTGCTCTTGCGCGTAGCGCAGCGCGTTCGCGCCGGTTACCGCCTCGATACGGCGCACGCCGGCCGCGACGCCGCCTTCCGAGACGATCTTGAACAGGCCGATGTCGCCGGTGCGGGTGACGTGCGTGCCGCCGCACAGTTCCTTGCTCGAGCCGATCGCGAGCACGCGCACCTCGTCACCGTACTTTTCGCCGAACAGCATCATTGCGCCGGACTTCTGTGCGTCGTCGATCGACATCACCCGTGCCTCGGTCGCGATGTTCGCGAGGATCTCGGCGTTGACGAGCGCCTCGACTTCGCGGATCTCCTCGGGCGACAGCGGCGCGGTGTGCGCGAAGTCGAAGCGCGTCTTGTCCGGGTCGACCTGCGAGCCTTTCTGCTGCACATGGGCGCCGAGCACTTCGCGCAGCGCCTTGTGCATCAGGTGCGTGACCGAATGGTTGCGCTGCGTGCTCGCGCGCGCCTCGCCGTCGACGCGCGCGACGAGTTCCTGCCCGACCGCGAGCCGTCCGGTCTTGACGACGCCATGGTGCCCATACACGGCGGCCTGGATCTTCTGCGTGTCCTCGACCGCGAAGATCCCGGCGCTGCCGCGCAGCTCGCCGCGGTCGCCGACCTGACCACCGGACTCGGCGTAGAACGGCGTGTTGTCGAGCACGACGACGCCGAGGTCGCCTTCCTGGAGTTCGGCGACCGGCGCGCCGTCCTTGTACAGCGCGAGCACCGTGCCGCGCTCCTCGAGCCGCTCGTAGCCGTGGAACTTCGTTTCCGGGCCCTCGTATTCGAGGTTCATCGCCATGCGGAATTTGCCCGCGGCGCGCGCCTGCTCTTTCTGGCGCGCCATCGCCGCGTCGAACGCCGCCGCGTCGACGGTGACTTCGCGTTCGCGGCAGACGTCTGCCGTCAGGTCGAGCGGAAAGCCGTAAGTGTCGTGGAGCTTGAACGCGGTTTCGCCGTTGAACGTCCGGCTGCCGGTCGTCGCCATCGCGGCGAGCTCGGTCTCGAGAATCGCCATGCCGTTCTCGATCGTCGCGAAAAAGCGCTCCTCTTCCTGGCGCAGCACGTCAGCGACGCGCGCCTGCCCGGCTTTCAGCTCCGGGTACGCCGCACCCATCTCGGCGACCAGGTCCGGCACCAGCCGGTGGAAGAACGCCGCGCGCGCGCCGAGCTTGTAGCCGTGGCGGATCGCCCGGCGGATGATGCGCCGCAGCACGTAGCCGCGCCCTTCGTTGCCCGGAATCACGCCGTCGGCGATCAGGAACGAGCACGCCCGGATATGGTCCGCGATCACGCGCAGCGAAGGGCTGTCGAGGTCGGCGCACGCGGTCTCGCGCGCCGCCGCACGGATCAGGTTCTGGAACAGGTCAATCTCGTAGTTGCTATGCACGTGCTGCAGCACTGCCGAGACGCGCTCGAGCCCCATGCCGGTATCGACGCTGGGCTTGGGCAGCGGATGCATCACGCCCGCTTCGTCGCGGTTGAACTGCATGAACACGTTGTTCCAGATCTCGATGTAGCGGTCGCCGTCCTCGTCAGGGGACCCCGGCGGGCCGCCCCAGATCTCCGGGCCGTGGTCGTAGAAGATCTCGGTGCACGGCCCGCACGGCCCGGTGTCGCCCATCATCCAGAAGTTGTCGGACGCGTAGCGCGCGCCCTTGTTGTCGCCGATGCGGATCACGCGCTCGGCCGGCACGCCGACTTCCTTCGTCCAGATGTCGTAGGCCTCGTCGTCGTCGGCATAGACGGTGACCCACAGCTTGTCCTTCGGCAGCCCGAACTCGGCGGTCAGCAGCTCCCACGCGTACGTGATCGCGTCGCGCTTGAAATAGTCGCCGAAGCTGAAATTGCCGAGCATCTCGAAGAACGTGTGATGCCGCGCGGTATAGCCGACGTTCTCGAGGTCGTTGTGCTTGCCGCCGGCGCGCACGCATTTCTGCGACGTCGTCGCGCGCGAGTACGGCCGCTTGTCGAAGCCGAGGAAAACGTCCTTGAACTGGTTCATCCCGGCGTTCGTGAACAGCAGCGTCGGGTCGTCGTGCGGCACCAGCGAACTGGAGGCGACGATCTGATGACCTTTGGATTCGAAGAACTTCAGGAACTTCTCGCGGATTTCAGCGCTTTTCATGGGGGAGGTTCGCCTGGACTGATCGGATCGACACAGCGGAATTCGTAAGACGGCAATTCTAACGGATGAAAGGAGGCCGAGAGGCTTCGCCTATAATCGGCCGACCCCAACTGCACAGGAAGACGAGAAAATGGGACATCGGCTGTCGAAGATCTACACGCGCACCGGCGACGCCGGGACGACCGGGCTGGGCGACGGCAAGCGGGTTGCGAAGAACAGCCTGCGCATCGACACGCTAGGCGAAGTCGACGAACTGAACGCAGTCGTCGGGCTGCTGCTGTGCGAGGAGCTGCCGGAGGACGTGCAGGCGCTGCTGACCGACGTGCAGCACGATCTCTTCGACCTCGGCGGCGAAATCTGCATTCCCGGCATGAGCATGATCAGCCAGAAGCATGTCGACAAGCTCGAGACCGAACTCGACCGGCTCAACGAACCGCTCGAACCGCTGAAGGACTTCATCCTGCCCGGCGGCAGCCGCGCGGCCGCGCTCGCGCACCTCGCGCGCACGGTCTGCCGCCGTGCGGAACGCGCGATCGTCGCGCTCGGACAGGAAGAAGCGATCAACGACGGGCCGCGCCAGTACCTGAACCGGTTTTCCGACCTGCTGTTCGTGCTCGGCCGCGTGCTCAACCGGGCCGCCGGCCGCGGCGACGTGCTGTGGCAGAAAGGCAAGAACGCCTGAAGTCAGCGGGACTGCGGGCCGGCGCCGGGCGGTGCGACGCCGGCAAACAGCTCAAGCTGCGGGTCCGGCGCCGCAGGCGCGGCAAAGCGCACCCCGACCCCGAGCAGGCGCACCGGCCGCGCGCGACGCCGATACCCTTCCGCGAGGAGCCCGATCCATGTCTCGACTGCCGGGCGCGGATTGACGCACTCGGCGGTGGTCCGCGTGAAATCGGAGAAGCGCAACTTGACGAAGACCTTGTGGACCGTCTCGCCGTCGTGCAGCCGCGCCATGCGGCGCGAGAATTGCTCGACGAGCGCCGGTAATGCCTCGACGCAGGCCTGCAGATCGGGCAGGTCGCGATTGTAGGTCGTCTCCACTGACAGCGACTTGCGCTCGCGGTCGGGCGCAACCGGCCGGTCGTCGATGCCGCGGCACAGCCGGTGCAGTTTCGCGCCGAAACTGCCGAATTCGCGCGTCAGATCGGCCAGTCCCCAGCCGCGCAGATCGCCGCACGTTTCGACTCCCAGCCGCAGCAGATGCTCGGCGGTGACTTTGCCGACGCCGAAGATCTTCTTCACCGGCAGCTCGGCGACGAAGCGGTCGATCTGTTGCGGGGGCACGACGAACTGGCCGTTCGGCTTTCGCCAGTCGCTCGCGACCTTCGCGACGAACTTGTTCGGCGCGATCCCGGCCGACGCGGTGATGCCGACTTCGTCATGGATGCGACTGCGGATCTCCTGTGCCATCAGCGTCGCGCTGCCGCGGCAGCGATCGACGGCAGTGACGTCGAGATAGGCCTCGTCGAGCGACAGCGGTTCGACGAGCGCAGTGTATTCATGATAGATCGCGAGGATCTGGCGCGACGCCGCACGGTAGCGAACGAAGTCGGGCGGCACCAGCAGCAGCTGCGGGCACAGCCGCAGCGCGTGCGCCGTCGACATCGCCGAGCGCACGCCGAAAGCGCGTGCTTCGTAGTTGCACGTCGCAACGACGCCGCGCTCGTCGGGCTTGCCGCCGACCGCGAGCGGCCGGCCGACGAGCGACGGATCGTCGCGCATCTCGACGGCCGCGTAGAAGCAGTCGCAATCGCAGTGGATGATCTTGCGCGACACGGCTTGTGCCCGAGGCGGACGATCGGCGCTGCGACTTCAGGCGCCGGACCCGGCATCGATCGCGCGCGGACCGGGAACGCGCGGCGTCTTGCGGCAGGTCTGCGCATCCATTTCCCGGCCCTCAGCTGCCGGCGCGGCAGCCACCCGGCCGCCGCGTCACTCCAGGTCGGCGCGTTTGACGCGGCGCTGACGTACCGCCTCGGCGAGGATCTCGAGCACGGTGACGCTGTCTTCCCAGCCCAGGCACGCGTCGGTGATGCTCTTGCCGTACTCGAGCTCCTTGCCGGGAATCAGGTCCTGGCGCCCTTCCTTCAGGTGCGACTCGACCATCACGCCGATGATGCGGTCGTCGCCGTCGGCCATCTGCGCGCCGACGTCGCGCGCGACCTCGATCTGCAGGCGGTGCTGCTTGCGGCTGTTGGCGTGCGAGAAGTCGATCATCACTTTGCCCGGCACGCCCGAAGCGGCGAGCTCCTTGCACGCGGCATCGACGCTGACGGCATCGTAGTTGGTGCTCTTGCCGCCGCGCAGGATGACGTGGCAGTCCTCGTTGCCGAGCGTCGTGACGATCGCCGAATGCCCGGCCTTGGTCACGGAGAGAAAATGATGCGGTGACTGTGCGGCCTTGATCGCGTCGACGGCGATCCGGACGTTGCCGTCGGTGCCGTTCTTGAAGCCGACCGGGCACGACAGCCCGGACGCGAGTTCGCGGTGCACCTGGCTCTCGGTCGTGCGCGCGCCGATCGCGCCCCAGGCGATCAGGTCGGCGATGTACTGCGGCGTGATCATGTCGAGGAACTCGGTGCCCGCGGGCAGCCCCATCTCGTTGATCTCCCACAGCAGCTTGCGCGCGAGCCGCACGCCTTCGTTGATGCGGAAGCTGTTGTCGAGGTAGGGATCATTGATCAGGCCTTTCCAGCCGACCGTCGTGCGCGGCTTCTCGAAATACACGCGCATCACGACGAGCAGATCGTCCTTAAGGCGCGCGGCCTCGACCTTGAGCTTGCGGGCGTATTCGAGCGCCGCGTCCAGGTCGTGGATCGAGCACGGCCCGATGACGACCAGCAGGCGGTCGTCCGCGCCGAACAGGATGCGGTGGATCCCCTGCCTCGCCTCGTACGCCACTTCGGCCGCTTTCGGCGTCGCCGGAAACTCGCGCAGCACGTGCGCGGGCGGAATCAGCTCCTTGATCTCCTGGATGCGGACATCATCGATGTGAATCTTGACTGAGGCGGACATGGCGAAACTCTGTTGGGCAGCGTTGGCAAGCGCACAATTCTAGCCGAAGATCGCCTGTTCCTGCGCCGGCAGCCTCCCGCAGCGAGTTCGGAGTCAGGCTTTTTTCGGCCGGATCGCCTGCTTCGGGCGGAAGACCTTGATGACTTCGTCATCAGTCTCGACGTACGGCCCGCCGATCAGGTCGATGCAGTACGGAATCGCCGCGAAGATGCCGACGTGACTCACCGAGCCGTCGGCGGCGCGCAGTCCTTCGAGGGTTTCACGGATCGATTTCGGCTGTCCGGGCAGGTTGACGATCAGGCTTTTGCCGCGGATCACGGCGACCTGGCGCGACAGGATCGCGGTCGGCACGAAGTTGAGGCTGATGCGGCGCATCTCCTCGCCAAAGCCGGGCATCTCCTTTTCGCCGACGGCGAGCGTCGCTTCCGGCGTGACGTCGCGCGGTGCCGGCCCGGTGCCGCCGGTCGTCAGGATCAGCGCGCAGCCTGCAGCGTCGGCAAGCTCGATCAGCGTGCGCTCGATCGTCGGCCGGTCATCCGGGATCAGCCGCATTTCGGCGCGCCACGGCGAACTCAGGGCGCGATCGAGCCACTCGCGCAGCGCCGGAATGCCCTGGTCCTGATATGTGCCGTCGGAGGCGCGGTCGCTGATCGACACCAGGCCGATCGTGATTTCGTCACTCATGAGAATCCCCTTTCGATCATCGGACACCGCCGGAACGCCCGGCCGTGCTCACTCTTCGTCGCGATCCTGCGGCTCGTCCGCGGCGGCCGCAGCGGCGCCGGCGTCGAGGTCGCGCAGCACACGGAACAGCTCGCGGAACGCGCGCGGCGGCTTGTTGTGCTCGCGCTCCTTCAGCGCATTGCGCCGCAAGGTTCGCAGCTGCTGGAAATCCGCCTCCGGCCAGGTCTCGGCGATCCTCTGCAGCACTTTCTCGTCGTCGAGCACATCGGAGCGCAGGCGCTCGAGGCGATGCTGGCGGGCGATCTCGGCTTTCGACAAGCCGTTGAACACGTCGAGCTGCGCCTGGATCGGTTCGGGATCGATGTGGCGCATCAGCTTGCCGACGTACTGCATCTGGCGGCGCCGCGCTTCGTGCTTCGTCATGCGCTTGGCTTCGCGCACCGCGTCGGCGAGCGCCTCGGGCATCGGCACTTTCTTCAGTTGGTCGACAGACAGCGCGACCAGTTGCTCGCCGAGATCCTGCAGCGCGTGCATGTCGCGCTTGCGCTGGCTCTTGCTTGGCGGCAGCGGCAGCCCGTCCTCGCCGTCGGGCAGTTTGTCGTCGTGGTCGGCGTGGATCATGAAAAGTACAGTGCGTGGGAACGGGGTAAGATTATAGCCTTTGCTCCCTGGTCTCCCGCCCATGTCCGCTCAAGGCTTCTCGTTCTCCCCCGACCGACTGCACGAAATCGCCGCCGATGTACTGAAATTCGCGAAAAAAAGCGGCGCGACGGCATGCGAAACCGATGTTTCCGAAGGGTTCGGCCAGTCGGCGACGGTGCGCAAAGGCGAAGTCGACACGATCGAATACAACCGCGACAAGGGCATCGGCGTCACGGTCTATGTCGGCCAGCAGCGCGGCCATGCGAGCACTTCGGATTTTTCGAAGGCGGCGCTGAAAGCGACCGTCGAAGCGGCCGTCTCGATCGCCCGCTTCACCGCGCCCGACCCGTGCGCCGGCCTGGCCGACCCGCAGCTGATGGCAAAGGACTGCCCGGATCTCGACCTCCACCACCCGTGGCAGCTCAGCGTCGAGGACGCGATCGCCGCGGCGCGCGAGTGCGAGGAGGCGGCGTTCGCCGTGAGCCCGAAGATCACGAATTCCGAAGGGGCGAGCGTCTCGACGCAGGAATCGCACTTCGTCTCGGCGAACAGCGCCGGCTTCACCGGCGGCTACGCCAGCTCGCGCCACAGCGTCTCGTGCTCGGTCATCGCCGGCGAAGGCGACGCCATGCAGCGCGAATACTGGTACGACTCGCGCCGCGACGCGGCCGACCTGATGGCGAGCGATCTGGTCGGACGGCGTGCCGCCGAACGCGCCCTCGCCCGCCTCGGTGCGCGCAAGATCAAGACCTGCGAGGCGCCGGTGCTGTTCGAAGCGCCGCTCGCGGTCGCGCTGGTCGGGAATTTCGTCCACGCGGTCAGCGGCGGCTCGCTGTACCGCAAGTCGTCGTTCCTGCTCGACAGCCTCGGCCAGACGGTGTTCTCGCCGCTCGTGAACATCTCCGAGCGCCCGCACGTTCCGAAAGGCTTCGGCTCGAGCCCGTTCGACAGCGACGGTGTCGCGACGCGCGACCGCGAAGTCGTCAGCGACGGGGTGCTGCAAGGCTATTTCCTGTCGACCTATTCCGCCCGCAAGCTCGGGCTGCAGACGACCGGCAACGCCGGGGGTTCGCACAACCTCGTCGTCGGCGGCGGCGAAATGGACTTCCCGGCACTCGTCAAGCACATGGAGCGCGGCCTCGTCGTCACCGAGCTCCTCGGCCACGGCGTCAATTACGTCACCGGCGACTACTCGCGCGGGGCGGCCGGATACTGGGTCGAAAAAGGCAAGATCAAGCACGCGGTCGAGGAAATCACGATCGCCGGCAACCTGCGCGACATGTTCCGCAGCATCGTCGCGATCGGCAACGACGCGCTGCCGCGCGGCGCGAAACATTGCGGCTCGGTGCTCATCGAGCGCATGAAGATCGCCGGGCGCTGAACGCGCTGCACCTCATTTCGTGGCGTGGCATAACGGATGGCCGTACGCTTTCGAAGCGGCGCGGCGTTCCTCCGGGACGCCGCGCCCCGCACCACCCTTCGGGGGATCTCGCCGGCATTGCCGGAAATTCATAAAGCACAACAAGGAGAGATCGTGGAACGTCGAAAATTTCTCAGAAGCGCGGGCCTCGCCGGCGTGCTCGCCGGCGCCAGCGCGCCGGCGCTCGTCCAGGCGCAGGAAAACATCCGCTGGCGCCTCGCGTCGAGCTTCCCGAAGTCGCTCGACACGCTGATCGGCGCCGCCGAGACTTTCGCGAACAACGTCGCCGAATCGACCGGCGGCAAGTTCATCGTCAGCGTGCATGCGGCCGGCGAACTGGTGCCGGCGTTCGGCGTCGTCGACGCGCTGCAGCAGGGCTCGATCGAGTGTGCGAACACCGCGCCCTATTATTTCTTCGGCAAGGACGAAGCCTTCGCGTTCGACTGCGCGATCCCGTTCGGCATGAACGCGCGCCAGCTCACGGCATGGATGTATGAAGGCAATGGCCAGAAGCTGCTGCGCGAGTTCTACGCGCCCTACAACATCATCAGCCTGCCGATGGGCAACACCGGCGCGCAGATGGGCGGCTGGTACCGCAAGGAAATCAAGTCCGTAGCCGACTTCAACGGCATGAAGATGCGCATCGGCGGCTTCGGCGGACGCGTGCTGGCGAAACTCGGCGTGGTGTCGCAGAACATTCCGGCCGGCGAGATCTACTCGGCGCTGGAAAAAGGCACGATCGACGCGACCGAGTTCGTCGGCCCGCACGACGACCTCAAGCTCGGCCTGCACCGCGTCGCACCGTATTACTACTATCCGGCCTGGTGGGAGGGCAGCGCCCAGACCACGCTGTACATCAACGCGAAAGCCTTCAACGCGCTGTCGAACGAGTACAAGTCGATCGTGCGCCAGGCGGCGTCCGATTCGCACGTCGTCACCCAGGCTCGTTACGACGCACGCAACCCGGCCGCGCTCAAGCAGCTCATTTCCGAAGGCACCAAGCTGCGGCGGCTGCCCAAGGATGTCATGGACGCGGCGTTCAAGGCGTCGCGCGAAGTCTATGCCGAGCTGAACGACAAGAACCCGGCATGGAAGAAGATCTACGCGGACTACTCGCGTTTCATGCAGGCGCAGTACCAATGGACGCCGCTCGCCGAAGGCAGCTACGACCAATACATGGCCGCGCAGAAGCTGTAACAGGCCCGTCGGAGCGTCCGCCAACCGCAACACCGGGGGCGCTTCCCGAATGTCTCTTTCCCTCCACCCGGCGGCACGGCGGACAGCGCCGTCGGATCCCCGACGGCCCTTCCGGCCGGGCCGAAACAGCGGATATTAGGGTTTCCCGCGAATTTCGCCGTCGCGCGAACCCTTGTACTCTCAGCGCCATTCCAACAACGGAAGGTCAAGGGAGACATCGTGGAACGTCGTTCATTTCTGAAAAATGCAGGTATCGCCGGAGTCCTCGCCGCGGGTTCCGCTCCCGCCATCATCCACGCGCAGCAGAATCTGCGCTGGCGCCTGGCGTCGAGCTTCCCGAAGTCGCTGGAAACGCTCTTCGGCGGTGCCGAAACTTTCGCGAAAAACGTCACCGAAGCGACCGGCGGGAAATTCACCGTGAGCGTCCATGCGGCGGGCGAGCTCGTCCCCGCTTTCGGCGTCGTCGACGCGATCCAGCAGGACACGATCGAATGCGCGCACACCGCGCCGTACTATTTCTTCGGCAAGGACGAAGCTTTCGCGCTCGACTGCGCGATCCCGTTCGGCATGAACTCCCGGCAACAGACCGCGTGGATGTACGAAGGCAACGGCCTGAAGCTGATGCGCGAATTCTATGCCAACTACAACATCGTCAATTTCCCGATGGGCAACTCGGGCGCCCAGATGGGCGGCTGGTACCGCAAGGAGATCAAGTCGCTCGCCGACGTGAACGGACTGAAGATGCGCATCGGCGGCTTCGGCGGGCGGGTGCTGGCCAAGCTCGGCGCGGTGCCGCAGAACATTCCCGCAGCGGAAATCTACCAGTCGCTCGAGAAAGGCACCGTGGATGCCGCCGAGTGGATCGGGCCCTATGACGACCTGAAGCTGGGCCTGCACAAGGTCGCGAAGAACTACTACTACCCCGCGTGGTGGGAAGGCAGCACGCAGTTCTCGGTGCTGATCAATACGAAGGCGTTCAACGCGCTGTCGAACGAGTACAAGGCGATCGTGCGCCAGGCCGCCTCCGACGCGCATGTCAGCGTTCAGGCGACTTACGACGGGCGCAACCCGACGGCGCTCAAGCAGCTGATCGCCGAAGGCGCGAAGCTCAGCCGCCTGCCGAAGGAAGTGATGGACGCGGCGTTCAAGGCGTCGCGCGAAGTCTATGCCGAGCTGAACGACAAGAACCCGAACTGGAAGAAGATCTACGCGGATTACTCGCGCTTTCAGGCCGACGCATATCAGTGGGAAGGCATCGCCGAAGGCAGCTACGACCAGTACATGTCGGCACAGAAACTCTGATCTGCATCACGCCGGCCCCGCGGGGCCGGCGCCGCTTTCCGCCGCCCGATGCGGCGCTGTAGCATCCAATTCGCGCCGGGCGCGGCCGTGCGCGCCGCTGCTCGCGCCACCTCCCTCCGTTTCAGGCGAATTACCCGATGGGAACTCTGCTCAAGTTGTCACACCTCATCGACGCGTTCAGCCGCTTCATCGGCAAGTCGATCATCTGGCTGGTGCTGGCCGCAACGCTGATCAGCGCCGCCAACGCCGTCGCCCGCAAGGCATTCAGCATCGGCTCGAACGCGTTTCTCGAAATCCAGTGGTACCTGTTCGCCGCAGTGTTCATGCTCGGCGCCGGCTATGCGTTCCTGCAGAATGCGCATGTGCGCATCGACGTCATCGCGAACAAGATGAGCAGTCGCATGCGCAACTACGTGGACGTCTTCGGAATCATCGTCTTCCTGCTGCCGCTGTGCTACTTCATGATCAGCTTCTCGTGGCCGGTCGTGCACGGCGCCTACGTGTCCGGCGAGATGTCCTCCAACGCCGGCGGCCTGATCCGCTGGCCCGTCTACGCGCTGGTTCCGGTCGGCTTCGCGCTGCTCGGGCTGCAAGCCGTCTCCGAACTGATCAAGCGCATCGCCTTTCTGATGGGCCGCGGCCCGGACCCCTTGGCCACCGCCGGACATGACGAAACGAAGGACCACATCCACGCCGCCGTCGGCGACACCTCCGAGACCAACGCTGCCGGCGAGTCCCAAAAATGATTGAATTCGTCTCCGCCAACATCGCCCCGATCATGTTCGGGGTCATTATTTTCTTTCTGCTTTCCGGTTTCCCGGTCGCGTTTTCCCTTTCGGCTTGCGGGCTGTTCTTCGGCTTCGTCGGCCTCGAGCTCGGCCTGATTCCTGCGGCCCTGTTCCAGGCGCTGCCGCTGCGGGTGTTCGGCATCATGCAGAACGACACGCTGCTGGCGATCCCGTTCTTCACGCTGATGGGCCTGATCCTCGAACGAAGCGGCATGGCCGAGGATCTGCTCGAGACCGTCGGGCAGGTGTTCGGCCCGATCCGCGGCGGCCTCGCCCTCGCGGTGATCTTCGTCGGCGCACTGCTTGCGGCGACGACCGGCGTCGTCGCAGCGTCGGTGATCTCGATGGGCCTGATTTCGCTGCCGATCATGCTGCGCTACGGTTACAGCCGTCCGGTAGCGACCGGTGTCATCACCGCCTCCGGTACGCTCGCGCAGGCAATTCCGCCGTCGCTGGTGTTGATCGTCATGGCCGACCAGCTCGGCCGCAGCGTCGGCGACATGTACAAGGGAGCGATGATTCCGGCGCTGATGCTCGTCGCGCTCTACGCAATGTTCATCGTCGGGCTGGCGATCTTCAAGCCCAAAATGGTGCCCGCCCTGCCGCCCGAGGCGCTCACCTACCGGGAACCCAACGGCAGTTCGGGCATGGCCTCGCTTGGCGTCCTCTTCGTCCTGGTCACCGCGATTTCGGTCGCGCTGGGCAAGTACTACGGCGAAGTCCTGAGCTTCATGGAGGGCCAGGCGGTGACGGAGCCGGCCCTCGACGAAACAATCGTCGTCGCGATGACGTTCGGCACCCTCTTGGCGCTGCTTCTCGCAGTCCTGAACCGCATTTTCCGGCTTGGCCTGCTGTCGCGCATCGCCGAACGCGTAACGTTCGTGCTGATCCCGCCGCTGACGCTGATCTTCCTCGTGCTCGGCACGATCTTCCTCGGTGTCGCGACGCCGACCGAAGGCGGTGCGATGGGGGCAGTCGGCGCGCTGGCGATGGCAGTGTCGCGTCGCCGGCTCGATTTCAAGACGCTGCTCCAGGCGCTCGAAGCGACGTCGCGGCTGTCGATCTTCGTACTCTTCATCCTCGTCGGGTCGACGATCTTCAGCTTCGTGTTCACGGCGGTCGACGGCCAGATATGGGTCGAACACCTGTTCGACCGGCTACCCGGGGGGCAGCTCGGCTTCCTGCTGTTTGTCAACACGGTGATCTTCTTCCTCGGTTGCTTCATCGATTTCTTCGAAATCGCGTTCATCCTGCTGCCGCTGCTTGGACCTGTCGCCGAGAACATGGGCATCGATCTGATCTGGTTCGGCGTGATCATCGCGATCAACCTGCAGACCTCGTTCCTGACGCCACCGTTCGGCTTCGCGCTGTTCTACCTGCGCAGCGTCGCGCCGGTCGCCTCTTACCCGGACCGCGTCACCGGCAAGCGCATCGAAGGCATCAAGACCGCAGACATCTACCGCGGGTCGATCGCGTTCGTCATCATCCAGCTGATCATGGTCGGCCTCGTCATCGGCTTCCCGCAACTGGTAACCGGCGGTCTAGATGACAGCGTCAAGATCGATCTCGACACCATCCAGATTCAGCAGCCACCGGGCGATGGGGGCGGCTGGGGAGACAGCGACGGGGGCGACGGATGGTGATGATGCGCGCGACCCGGCTATGTCTGGTGCGACACGGCGAGACCGCGTGGAACGCGGAAAGACGCCTGCAGGGACACCTGGACGTGCCGCTCAATGAAATCGGTCATGCCCAGGCGGAAGCGACTGCCGCGCGCCTCGCCGGACACCGCTTCGCCGCGTTCTACTGCAGCGACCTGCGCCGCGCACAGCAGACCGCTGCGGCGGCGGGGCGCGCGCTCGGGTTCGAGGCGACGCTCGAACCCGAACTGCGCGAGCGGCACTACGGGGTATTCCAGGGCCTCACCTACGACGAAGCCCGCGAGCGGTTCCCGCAGGACTACGCCCGCTTCCACGCCCGCGACCGCGACTTCGCCTTTTGCGGCGGCGGCGAGAGCCTCGGCACCTTCGCCGCCCGCATCCACCGCGCACTTGACCGTATCGCCGCCCGCCATGCCGGCCAGCAGACGCTGGTCGTCACGCACGGCGGCGTGCTCGACATCGCGCATCGCCTCGCAACCGGCAAGGCGCTCGACGCGCCGCGCGACTTCACGATTCCGAACGCCGCACTCAACTGGATCGAGTTCGACGGCCGCCGCTGGCAGCTCCTCGCGTGGGCCGATCAGGCTCACCTTGCAGCCGCCCGCGACGAGTTGCCGAACACCTGACGGTCCCGCTCGTCGGCACCGCCCCTCCGAGCGCTGGGGCGGCTGTGCCGGCCACCCGTTCGCGAGGTCTGCGCCGCTGCGCGCGAATGCTTGCCCCACCATGACCGCTTGCCGTGCGTGCTAATATCCGCTTTTAAAACCAATCGCTTCGAGCCCGTCTCATGTTCTCTGCGCAAGACACCCTCGCCAAGGTCGACCCCGAACTGTGGACCGCCATCCAGGCCGAAAACCGCCGCCAGGAAGACCACATCGAACTCATCGCTTCGGAAAACTACGTTTCCCACGCCGTGATGGAAGCGCAGGGTTCGCAGCTGACCAACAAGTACGCTGAAGGCTACCCGGGCAAACGCTACTACGGCGGTTGCGAGCACGTCGATGTCGCCGAGCAGATCGCAATCGACCGCATCAAGAAGCTGTTCGGCGCGGAGGCCGCCAACGTCCAGCCGAACTCCGGTTCGCAGGCAAACCAGGCGGTGCTGATGGCCTTCGCGAAACCCGGCGACACGATCATGGGCATGAGCCTCGCTGAAGGCGGCCACCTCACGCACGGCATGGCGCTGAACATGTCCGGCAAGTGGTTCAACGTCGTCGCCTACGGCCTCGACGAAAAAGAAGAGATCGACTACGACGCGATGGAACGGCTCGCGCGCGAGCACAAGCCGCGCATCATCATCGCCGGCGCTTCCGCCTATTCGCTGCGCATCGACTTCGAGCGCTTCGCGAAGATCGCCCGG
Source organism: Azoarcus sp. PA01 (assembly GCA_001274695.2). Classification (NCBI taxonomy): domain Bacteria; kingdom Pseudomonadati; phylum Pseudomonadota; class Betaproteobacteria; order Rhodocyclales; family Zoogloeaceae; genus Azoarcus; species Azoarcus sp. PA01. The sequence goes on from LARU01000002.1 coordinate 616,174, forward strand.
GAAATCGGCGCGATCTTCTGGGTCGACATGGCGCACTACGCCGGCCTGATCGCCGCCGGCTACTACCCCAACCCGGTGCCGCACGCCGATGTCGTGACTTCGACGACGCACAAGACGCTGCGCGGCCCGCGCGGCGGCATCGTCCTGATGAAAGCCGAACACGAGAAAGCCATCAACTCGGCGATCTTCCCGGGATTGCAGGGCGGCCCGCTGATGCACGTCATCGCCGCGAAGGCGGTCGCGTTCAAGGAAGCGCTGACTCCGCAGTTCCGTGATTACCAGGAACAGGTCATCGCGAACGCGCGCGTGATGGCGCGCGTGCTCGGCGAAGAGCGTGGCCTGCGCATCATCTCGGGACGCACCGAAAGCCACGTCTTCCTCGTCGACCTGCGCTCGAAAAACATCACCGGCAAAGCCGCCGAAGCGGTGCTCGGCTCGGCGCACATCACGGTGAACAAGAACTCGATCCCGAAGGATCCCGAAAAGCCTTTCGTCACCTCCGGCATCCGCATCGGCTCGCCGGCGATGACGACGCGCGGCTTCACCGAGATCGAAGCCGAGCAGGTCGCGCATCTGATCGCCGACGTCCTCGATGCGCCGCAGGACGACGCGGTCCTCGCCGACGTCCGGTCCAAGGTCGCCGAACTGTGTGCCCGTCACCCGGTGTATGGAAAGTAGGCGGTTGCGCCTGAGCCGCGGACGTGTGCCGGCGCATGGCTGCGGTTTTTCGCCGACCGCTCGGGCCGGCGCTGCGGCACCCCGGCGCCGCTCATGAAATGCCCTTTCTGTGGCGACCCGAACACTCAGGTCGCCGACACGCGTGAGAACGAAGGCGGCGAAGTGGTTCGCCGCCGGCGGCGGTGCCCGAAGTGCGACAAGCGCTTCACGACGTACGAGCGCATCGACCTGAAGATGCCGCACATCGTCAAACGAAATGGCAACCGCAGCGAGTTCGAGCACGACAAGCTTGCCGGCAGCATGAAGCTCGCGTTGCGCAAGCGCCCGGTCACGCTCGAAGCGCTCGATGCGGCGGTCGACCGCATCGAGGCGAAACTGCTGGCGCTCGGCGAACAGGAAGTGCCGAGCGAGAAAGTCGGCGAACTCGTCATGCGTGAACTGAAGAAGCTCGACAAGGTCGCCTACATCCGTTTCGCCTCGGTTTATCGCAACTTCGCCGACGTCGACGAATTCGCCGAAGTGATTCGCGAAGTCAAGGCGCGCCCCAGGCGCAGTCGCCCCGCAGAACCCCCGGAACCGACCTCCGAGAATGACCTATTCCGAAGCTGACCACGTCGCGATGGCGCGCGCGCTGCAACTGGCCGAGCGCGGGCTGGAAACGACGACGCCGAACCCGCGGGTCGGCTGCGTCCTGATCAAGGACGGCGGCATTGTCGGCGAAGGCTGGCATCAGCGCGCCGGCGAGCCGCACGCCGAAGTCCTCGCGCTGCACGCCGCCGGCGACGCCGCGCGCGGCGCGACCGCCTACGTGACGCTCGAACCCTGCACCCATCACGGGCGCACTCCCCCGTGCGCCGACGCGCTGATCGCCGCCGGCGTCACGCGCGTCGTCGCGGCGATGGAAGATCCTAATCCGCTCGTCGCCGGCACCGGCGTCGCCCGCCTGCGTGCAGCGGGCATCGCCGTTACGACCGGCCTGCTCGCGACCGATGCGCACGAGCTGAACATCGGCTTCGTAGCGCGCATGACCCGCGGGCGCCCGTGGGTGCGGCTGAAAACCGCCGGCACGCTCGACGGCAAGACTGCGCTGAACAATGGCGTCAGCCAGTGGATCACCGCAGACGCGGCGCGGCGCGACGGACATCGCTGGCGTGCCCGCGCGTGCGCGGTGCTCACCGGCATCGGCACCGTGCGGGAGGACGATCCGCAGCTCACAGTGCGGGCGGTGCCGTGCGAGCGCCAGCCGCTGCGCGTGCTCGTCGACGCGCGGCTCGACGTGGCCCCATCGGCGAAACTGTTGCAGGGAGGGGGCTGCCTGGTCGCCACCGCGATCGAGGATCGCGAAAAGACCGCGGCGCTGAAGGCACTGGGTGCTGAAGTCGTGGTGCTGCCGAACGGCCAGGGGAAAGTCGATCTGCCGAGCCTGATGCGCGAACTCGGCGCCCGCGGCATCAACGAAGTGCATGTCGAAGCCGGGCTCAAGCTCAACGGTTCGTTGCTGCGCGAGAACTGCGTCGATGAACTGTTGCTCTACGTCGCGCCGATGCTCGTCGGCGACGCCGCCCAGGGACTGTTCAACCTGCCGGAACTCGCGCAACTCGACCGCGCGATACGGCTGCAGTGGCGCGATGTCCGCTTCATCGGCGACGATCTTCGCCTGCTCGCCCGTCCGCTGAAAGCCTGAAGCGGGTCACCCGAAAACCTAGTCGTCCCGGCCGGCACACACTTCGCAGGCCGGATCGCGACCGAGCAGGACGCTGCGCCATTCCATTGCGAGACCGTCGAGCAGCAGCAGGCGGCCGTCGAGCGAAGTGCCGCAGCCGATCAGAAGCTTCAGCGCCTCGGCTGCTTGCGTCGCCCCGATGATGCCGGTGAGCGGCGCGAACACACCCATTACCGCGCAGCGCACTTCATCGACCTCCTGGCCTTCGGGAAACAGGCAGTGATAGCAGGGGCTGTCGGCGCGGCGCAGGTCAAAGACCGAAACCTGCCCGTCGAAGCGGATCGCCGCGCCCGAGACGAGCGGCTTGCGAAAGCGGACGCAGGCACGATTGATCGCGTGACGCGTCGCGAAATTGTCCGAACAGTCCAGCACCAGGTCCGCCGCAGCGACCTGCTCGTCGAGCGCCGCTCCGTCGAGGCGCATCGCGAGCGGCTCGATCCGCGCCTGCGGGTTGAGCCGGAGCAGCGTATCGCGCCCCGACTCTACTTTCAGGCGCCCGACCCCTTCGGCGCTGTGCAGGATCTGGCGCTGCAGGTTCGTCAGATCGACGGTGTCCCCGTCGCACAGCACGACCGTTCCGACGCCGGCCGCCGCGAGATACATCGCTGCCGGCGAGCCGAGCCCGCCGGCCCCGATCACCAGCACTCGCGACGCGAGAATCGCCTCCTGTCCCTCGACGCCGATTTCGGGCAGCAGGATATGCCGGCTGTAGCGCAAAAGCTGGTCGTCATTCATCGGAGAGAAAAACCCGGGTGAGGCGGCAACGCCGGCATGGAAAAGGAAAAGGCCCGGGGGAAAGAACCCCGGAAACCCGGCCTACTTGTATTCGCGGAATTCCACCGGCGTATCGTCGTGATCGCCGTGGAGGTGATGGTCGTACGCCGTCACATAGACTTCGTTGGATTGCTTGATCAGCCGCTCGGGCGAGCCGAGATTGTGCCGCTGCGTTTCCTCGCAAAAATAAACGAAAGTCCGCAGCAGCCGCGAGTAAAGCCCGTTATCGAGGTGGAACCCCGCCTCGGACAACGCGCTCTCGACCATTTCGAGCGAAAACTCGAGCACCGAATACGAGACGATCAGCGACAGCGGATGTTCCCCCGTCGATACCCGCAACCCCTTGAACGTCTGCAGCGAGCGCATCGCCTGGCCGACCTGGCCGGGCGGCAGCGATGCGAAACGGATCTCCCGCTGCTTCTCCAGCCCGGCTCCGACAACCGGGTGGTCATGATGCCTGCCGGCAAGCTTGTAGGCAGTCTCCCGACGCATCACGTCTCCTTATCGCGCTTTTATTCCTTCTTATTCTGGACGATCTGCAGGCCCTTGAGAAGGTTGAGCGCCTGGTTCAGTTGGTAGTCGTCCTTGCTCGCGAGTTCCGGACGCGGCAGCACCTCGGCCTCGTCGTCGACAGCCGGCGGGTCGCCCGCCTTCGGCTCGTCGGCCTTCTTCGGCTCCGCCTCGGGACTGCGGTCATTGCCGAGGTGGCGCTCCAGGTCGGCTTCGCGCAGGCGCCGCGACGAGCCATTGGCCGTTTCCTCGACGATGATGTCCGGCTCGATGCCTTTCGCCTGAATCGAGCGGCCGCTCGGCGTGTAGTAACGGGCCGTCGTCAGCTTGATCGCGGTGTTGCTGTTGAGCGGCAGGATCGTCTGGACCGAGCCCTTGCCGAACGTCTGCGTTCCCATCACGACCGCGCGGCGGTGGTCCTGCAATGCGCCAGCGACGATTTCGGAAGCCGAGGCGGAGCCGGCATTAACGAGCACGACCATCGGGAGTGTGCGCGCGCCCTCCGGCAGATCCTTGAGGAAATCCTCACGGCTGCCGCGCAAGTAGTCGTCCGCCCGCGCACGATATTCACGTTTCGCGTCATCGGTCCGCCCGTCCGTCGACACCACCAGCGCATCCGCCGGCAAGAACGCCGAAGCGACGCCGACAGCACCATGCAGCAGGCCGCCCGGATCGTTGCGCAGGTCGAGCACCAGGCCTTTCATGTCGCCTTCCTTGGCGAGCTTCGCAAGGTGTTCGGCGACGGCTTGCGAGGTGTTTTCCTGGAACTGCGCGACGCGCAGGTAACCATAGCCCGGCTCGACCATCTTCGACTTGACGCTTTGCACCTTGATCACTTCGCGCGTCAGCGTCACCACCACCGGGCGATCTTCGCCCTTGCGCACGATGGTCAGCGTGATGTCGGTCTTCGGCTTGCCGCGCATGCGCTTGACCGCGTCGCTGAGCGTCATGCCCTTGACTGGGGTTTCGTCGAGCTTGACGATCAGGTCGCCGGCCTTGACGCCCGAGCGGAACGCGGGAGTGTCCTCGATCGGTGAAATGACCTTGACGAAGCCGTCTTCCATGCCCACTTCGATGCCCAGCCCGCCGAACTCGCCGTGGGTGCCGACCTGCAGCTCCTTGTACGCTTCGACGTCGAGGTACGCGGAGTGAGGGTCGAGCCCGCTCAGCATGCCGCTGATCGCGTGGTTGATCAGTTTCTTGTCCTCGACCGGTTCGACGTAGCCTTGCTTGATCGCGTTGAACACGTCGGCAAATGCGCGCAGCTCCTCGACCGGCAGCGGGGCGGCTGAAACTTTGTCGGCACTGGCGGGGAAATTGAGACTGATCAGCACCCCGGCGAACACGCCGGTCATGATCAAACCCGCTTTCTGAAGCTTGTTACGCATGACTACTCCATCGAGGAAAAAACGCCGGGAACCCCGGAAAAGCTAATTGAGCCGCACCCACTGCAGGGGATCGACCGGCTGTCCGCGGTAGCGGATCTCAAAGTATAAACCCGATTCGGAGGCGCCTCCGCTCGCCCCAACGCTGGCGATCGGATCCCCCCCGGCAATCACGTCGCCGAGCTCCTTCAGCAAGGCGTCGTTGTTGCCGTATATCGACAGATAGTCACTGCCGTGATCGACGATGATGAGGTTGCCGTAGCCGCGCAGCCAGTCCGAGAACACGATCTCCCCCGCTGCCACTGCCCGCACCTCCGCACCGCCCGAGGCGCGTATGAAAACGCCTCGCCACGTCGTGCCACCTTCCGCCCTTGGAGCACCGAAACGTCCAACCAGTTCGCCACGGACCGGAAATCGCATCTTGCCGCGCAACTGCGCAAAGCTCACGCCCGTCGGAGTCGCCTCCGCGGCCTGCCGGACTTCGCCGACGACCGCTTCCGAGCGCGAGCGCGGCGTTGACCGTGCCGCGTCCGCCCGTTTTTCCGCTGCCGCCCTGGCCGCCGCGCGGGCCGCAGCTTCGCGCGCGGCGGCAGCGGCTGCGGCACGCGCGGCTTCCCGTTCGGCCGCCCGCCGGGCGAGGACTTCCACCAGGCGACCGAGCCGCTGCTGATCCTGGCGCAGCGTCTCCTCTTCCTTGCGCTGGCTGAGCAGCTGCCGGGAGATCCCTTCGAGGGCCTGCTTGCGCCTGGCCTGCATCGATTCGAGCGCGGCATGCTGGCTGCGCTGTTGCACTTCGAGCGCCACGAGCCGGTCGCGCCGGCCGGCAATCGACTCGCCGAGCTCGGCTTTCTGCCGCAGATCCCCGCGCAGCGACTCGATCAGCGCGAGGCGGGCCCTGCCGAGGTGTTCGAGATAATGAGCGTCGCGGGCGAACTGATTCGCGTCGCGGTTCGCCAGGAACGGTGCGACGCCGCCGCCCGCGCCATGGACATAGTGCCGGCGCAGCCACTCGCCCAGTTCGGTCTGCCGTCCCGCGATCCGGGCTTCCACTGCTTCCTGCTCGGCCTCGAGGATCGCCACCGATTTCTCGGTCGTCGCCCGCTCTGCGGCCAGGGCGTTCAGCTGTCGCCGCGCCTGCGAAACCGCCCGTTCCGCCGCGGCGAGTTCGCCGGCAGCGCCCGAGCGGGTTTCCTCGGTATCGGCAATCTCCTTGCGCAGATCCGCGATACGGCGTTTCACCTCTTCGAGGTCGGAACGCTTCTGCACGACTTCGGCCGGCTCGCCCGCCCACGCCGCAGGGGGGCCGAGCAGGAGCGCCACCGCCAGCGCAGGGACAACGGAGCGCAACCCGGGCAGGACGATCATTCTCGGGCGGCTTTCAACCCTTCGCCTTGCCCTGCCCCGCCACCGCCGCCTCGGCCGCGCGGATCGTGTCGGCATCCGCGAGGTAGTAGCTCCTGATCGGGCGCAGGTTCGCGTCCAGCTCATAGACGAGCGGCTGAGCGGTCGGGATGTTGAGGCCGACGATCTCGCTGTCGGAGATGTTGTCGAGATACTTGATCAGCGCGCGCAGGCTGTTGCCGTGGGCCGCGATCAGGATGCGGCGACCGGCGAGGATATTCGGCACGATTACCGTCTCCCAGTACGGCACGAAGCGCGCAACGGTGTCCTTGAGGCATTCGGTGCGCGGAAATTGCGCGCGCGGCAGCGAAGCATAGCGCGGATCGCCGCTGGTGAGCCGTTCGTCGCCTTCCGGCAGCGGCGGCGGCGGCGTGTCATAGGAACGGCGCCAGACGAGCACCTGGTCGTCGCCGAATTTCGCCGCGGTCTCGGCCTTGTTGAGCCCCTGCAAGTCGCCGTAATGCCGCTCGTTCAGACGCCACGAATGCTCCACCGGCAGCCACAGCGAGTCGAGTTCCTCGAGGACGATGTTCAGCGTCTTGTTGGCACGCTTGAGCACCGACGTATAGGCCAGGTCGAAGGTGTAGCCTTCGCGTTGCAGCAGCTGGCCGGCAACCCGCGCCTCTTCGACGCCCTTCTCGGTGAGATCGACGTCGGTCCAGCCGGTAAAGCGGTTGTCCTTGTTCCAGGTAGACTCGCCATGGCGAAGCAGAACGATTTTGTACATGAACGCTCGGGAAAAAGTGGTTGAAATTGTGAAGCTGACATCGGACGACGGAACGAGACCGGAGCGCCCGGCGCAACACAAAGACACCGGACTCGCCCTTAATCGAGCCGCGGTATTTTATACTAGTCGTCTGATCTGCACTTCACGCCCACCGTGGACAACAACGCCATCATCGACCTGATCGACAAGCACGAACACATCGAGACTGCCGCTCGTGCGCTCAAGGCGATTGCACACCCGCTGCGGCTGAAGATCCTGTGCGTGCTCGGCGAGAGCGAAATCTGCGTCCAGGAAATCGTCGAGGCGGTCGGCACGTCGCAGAGCAACATCTCCCAGCATCTCGCGATCCTCCGGGACAAGGGAGTGCTGCAAACCCGCAAGGATGCCAATCGCGTCTATTACCGAGTCTGCGACCAGCGGACGCTGCAGCTGATCGTGCTGATGCGCGAAGTGTTCTGCGGCGTCGCCCGCGACAGGATGTGAGCCGGCAGTCCGCGGCTGGCGTCCCGGCTGCCATCTCGATTGTCATCCCAATTGTCACCCTTCGCATCGAACCCTTAGAACGGAGCAAGATTTCGTGGAATTCCTCCAGCAAAACTGGTACTGGGCTGCGCTCGCGGTAGCAAGCGGCAGCTGGCTGCTGTTCGACTTCGCGCGCGCGCAAGGCGACAAGAGCCAGGTATCTCCGATCGAGGCGACCCTGCTGATCAACCGCGAAGAGGCGATCGTCATCGACATTCGCGACCAGGCCGAATACGCCCGCGGTCATATCCCGAACGCGCGGCACGTTCCGCAGGGCGACCTCGAACGGCGCAGCGCGGAGCTCGCGAAGTTCAAGGATCGCCCGCTAATCGTTTATTGTTTCACCGGTGCTCGCTCGGCGGCGGCGATCGCGACGCTGAGGAAAGCGGGATTCGAGAAACTCTTCAACCTGCGGGGCGGCCTCGTCGAATGGGAAAAAGCCGGACAGCCGGTCAGCCGCAAGAGGAAATGAACATGGCAAAAATCAGAATGTATGCCACGAACGTGTGCCCTTACTGCGTGCGTGCGGAACAGCTCCTCAAGCGCAAAGGCGTGACCGACATCGAGAAGATCCGCGTCGACCAGGATCCGGCGCTGCGCGACGAGATGATCAAGCTGACCGGGCGCCGGACGGTGCCGCAGATCTTCATCGGCGACCAGCATGTCGGCGGCTGCGACGACCTGTTCGATCTCGACCACGCCGGCAAGCTCGACCCGCTGCTGGCCGCGCCCTGAACATCCTGATCCGGGCGCGACGCCGCGTTGAGGCGCGCGCCGCCGCGAGCCGGGTCACTTCGCATCCTCCCCATTCACCCGATCCACTTCCTTTTTCCAGGCCTTTCCATGACCGAAAACGCACAAGCCGCACAACCCGTCTTCTCGATCGAAAAACTCTACGTCAAGGATCTCTCGCTCGAAGTGCCCAACGCGCCGAAGATTTTCCTCGAGCGCGAGAACCCGCAGATCAACGTGCAACTGCGCACCGAGGCCAGCAACGTCGATGAAGGTGTTTTCGAAGTCACGCTGACGGTGACCGTATCGTCGAAACTGGCGGAAGACCGGACAGTGTTTCTCGTCGAAGTTGCGCAGGCGGGCATTTTCCAGATCCGCAACATTCCGGAAGGCGATCTCGAAGCGGTGATGATGATCGGCTGCCCCAACATCCTTTTCCCGTATGCGCGCGAGTCGGTGTCGGATGCGATCACCCGTGCCGGTTTCCAGCCGGTAGTGCTTGCGCCGGTGAACTTCGAATCGCTGTACCAGGCCCAGCAACAGCAGGGCGCGGCAGCCGCGCAGGCTGGCGAACTGCCGATCCAGTGAGACGAATGCACCCGAACCTCCGCTTCTCGCTGTCCCTCGCCGCCGCGCTGGCCCTGCCGGTCGGCGCCGCCGAGGCGATCGAATTCCGTTCGGTCGGCGAACCCGCCGTGCTCTTCGACGCGCCTTCCGAGAAAGGCAAGCGCCTGTACATCGTCGCGCCGGGCACTCCGGTCGAAGTCGTCGTGACCCTCGACAAGTGGGTCAAGGTGCGCGATGCGGGCGGAGCGCTGACGTGGATCGAACGGCGGGCGTTGTCGGAAAAGCGCACCGTGATGGTCTCCGTGCCGCGGGTCGTGGTGCGCCAGCGGGCCGCGGACGATGCGCCGGCGGCGTTCGAGACCGTCAAGGATGCGGTCCTCGAATTCGTCGCGCAATCGGGCGATGGCTGGATCCAGGTCCGCCACAAGGACGGCACGCAGGGCCACCTCAAGATCAGCGAGGTGTGGGGGCTTTGACGCGGACGCGCATCGCCGTGTTCGGCGCCGGTGCCTGGGGCACCGCGTTGGCGCTCGCATTCAGCCCGCGCCACGACGTCATCCTGTGGGGCCGCAACGCAGGCCACATCGACACGCTCGCGACGACGCGGCACAACGAGCGTTACCTGCCTGGGGTGCCCCTTCCCGAAGAACTGGCCCTGACGGCCGACTTCGCCGCGGCCGCCCGCGCCGCCGACCTGCACCTCGTCGTCACGCCGCTCGCCGGGCTTCGCGCCGCGGTCGGCGAACTCAGCACGCTGCAGCCCGGCACGCCGTTGATCTGGGCATGCAAAGGTCTCGAATCGGGGAGCGGCAAGCTGCCGCATGAAATCGTCGCCGAAGAACTCGGGCCCGCAGCCCGGTGCGGCGTATTGACCGGCCCCAGTTTCGCCGCCGAAGTCGCTCGCGGAATGCCGACTGCGGTGACGCTGGCCGCGGCCGACCCGGCTTTCGCCAGTCGCTGGGTTCCTGTGCTGCACCAGCCGCGGCTGCGCATTTACGCGAACTCCGACCTCGTCGGCGCCGAGATCGGCGGTGCGGTCAAGAACGTGCTCGCGATCGCCGCAGGTGTGTCCGATGGCATGGGGTTCGGCCTCAACGCGCGCGCGGCGCTGATCACCCGCGGATTGGCTGAAATCGCGCGGCTCGCCGAAGCCCTCGGCGGACGCCCCGAGACCCTGATGGGCCTCGCCGGCATGGGGGACCTGATCCTGACCTGCACCGGCGACCTGTCGCGCAACCGGCGCGTCGGGCTCGCACTCGCCCAGGGCAAGACCCTCGCCGAGATCCTCGGCGAACTCGGCCATGTCGCCGAAGGCGTGTCCACCGCGCGCGAAGTCGTCAAGCTCGCTGCCCGCCACGGCGTCCAGATGCCGCTGTGCGAAGCCGTCGACACGCTGCTCCACGATGCGCGACTCGGCCCGCGCGAAGTCGTCGAGCAACTGCTGTCGCGCGAGCCACGGCACGAGTGACGCGTTCCCCCGCGTTTGCGCCGGTTGCGGCAGCACCGCGCCGCTTTGCTCCGCTCCCGTCGTCGCATCCCGCCGGGCAGAGGTGCCCGGGCTCACGTCGCGCCGGCAAATCCCAGTTGGCGCCACGCCTCGAAAACGACGACCGCGACGGCGTTCGACAGATTCACGCTGCGGTTGGCCGGACACATCGGGATGCGCAGCGTCTGCATGTCCGGTACTGAATCGAGAACTTCGGCCGGCAGCCCGCTGGTTTCGCGTCCGAAAAGCAGTACATCGTCGGTACGGTAGTCGACCAGGTCGTAGCGGATCCGACCCCTGGTGCTCAGCGCGAACATGCGGCGCCCGGCGAGTGCGGACAGGCACGCGTTCCAGTCATCATGGACGGTGACCGTCGTCAGGTCGTGGTAATCGAGGCCGGCGCGCGCGAGTTGCCGGTCGGAGAGATCGAAGCCGAGCGGGCGCACGAGATGCAGCCGCGCGCCGGTGTTGGCCGCGAGCCGGATCGTGTTGCCGGTGTTCGGCGGGATTTCGGGCTGGAAGAGAACGATATCGGGCATGTCACTCGGGGGAAGGTGTGCGGGCGACGACGAGGTTTTCGACGCGTGCGGCGCCGTGCATCTTGAGCGTGCGGGCGAGCTCGTCGAGCGTCGCGCCAGTCGTCATGACGTCATCGACGACGATCACCGTGCGGCCGGCAAACGATGCCTCACAACGGAACGCGCCCCGCATATTGACGCTTCGCTCCTTCCACGGCAAGGACACCTGCGGCGCGGTGTTCAGCGCCCGCCCGACCGCCGCGAGCTCGAGCGGCAAGCCCCACGCGCGTCCGAGCGGACGGGCGATCTCGACGGCCTGGTTGAAGCCGCGCTGGCGCAGGCGACTCACATGCAGCGGCATCGGCAGCAGGACCGCAGCCGGCCGGGGCGGGCCGAGCGGCAACAGCGCTTCGGCGAAAAAATTCGCCAACGCCAGGCGGTGGCGGTATTTGAGCCCCTGCACGATCCGGTCGACGGGAAAAGCGTAAGCAAACGCGGCGCGGCTCGCATCGAACGCCGGCGGATTGCGCAGGCAGCGCCCGCACGTCGCACCGTCGCCAGTCGGAACCGCACATACCGGGCAGGACGCCGGCTGGCGCGGCAGATCGTTCCGGCAGGCGCTGCACAGCGCGGCTGCGCCCGACATCGAACCGCACACGAAGCAGTCCTGCGGCATCAGCAGGTCCGCGATCCGGCGCACCCGAAGGCGCACCCCCTTGAGCAGGTTTGACAAGATTTCCGCCAATGAAGGAACATGCGAGGCTTCGCATTACATCCCGGAACCGCTTTCATGACAATGACTTCAGCGCCCGCTGCCGAACGCCAGGCCGACCCGGCCGTACCCCGCGCCCCGTGGACCGTGGCCGAAGCCGTCGAGCTGTTCGAACAGCCTTTCATGGACCTGCTCTTTCGCGCGCAGCAGGTGCACCGCGCGCATTTCGACGCGAACGCGGTGCAACGCTCGACGCTGCTGTCGATCAAGACCGGCGGCTGCTCGGAAGACTGCGGCTACTGCTCGCAATCGACGCGCCACAAGACCGGCCTGGACCGTGAACAGCTGCTGAAAGTGGCCGAAGTCGTCGAGCATGCGAAAGCGGCGAAAGCGAAGGGCGCGTCGCGCTTCTGCATGGGTGCGGCGTGGCGCGGGCCCAAGGACAAGGACATGGAGACGGTGCTGGCGATGGTGCGCGAAGTCAAGGCGCTCGGCCTCGAGACCTGCGTGACGCTCGGCATGCTCAAAGGCGACCAGGCGCTGCAGCTCAAGGAAGCCGGCCTTGACTACTACAACCACAACCTCGACACCGCGCCGGAGTTCTACGGCCAGGTCATCACGACGCACACTCTGGCCGACCGCCTCGACACACTCGAACAGGTGCGCGGCGCAGGCATCAACGTCTGTTCCGGCGGCATCGTCGGCATGGGTGAAGGGCGGCGCAGCCGGGCCGGCCTGCTGGTGCAGCTCGCGAACATGGCCTCGCCACCCGAATCGGTGCCGATCAACAATCTCGTGCCGGTGCCCGGCACGCCGCTCGAAAACGTCGACAAGATCGATCCGTTCGAATTCGTCCGCACGATCGCCGCCGCGCGCATCATGATGCCGACGAGCTTCGTGCGCCTGTCGGCCGGGCGCGAGCAGATGAGCGACGAGCTGCAGGCGCTGTGCTTCATGGCCGGCGCGAACTCGATCTTCTACGGCGACCGCCTGCTGACGACCGACAATCCGGACACCGACCGCGACGAGGCGCTGTTCGCGCGTCTCGGCCTGCGTCCCGTCTGAGCCGGATGCGCGCTCCGGCCGACTTCGCGCTCGCCCGCGAACGCCTCGTCCGGCGCTTCGGCCGTGCCGCGGCGACCTACGACGAGGTCGCGGTGCTCGCGCGCGAAGTCGCGCGCCGCATGGACGAGCGGCTCGACTACATCCGCATCGAACCGAAGCGCATTCTCGACCTCGGCTGCGGGACCGGCGCGGACTTCGAGGCGCTCGGCAAGCGCTACCCGAAAGCGATGCGCATCGGCGCCGATTTCGCGCTGCCGATGCTCGAGCGTGCGCGCGGCGAGCGCAGCCTCTTCGGTCGGCTGCGCTCGCTCGGCCGCAACGTCCCGCCGGCGCTCGTCTGTGCCGACGCGTCCGCCCTCCCGTTCGCCCGTGCCAGCGTGTCGCTGGTGTGGTCGAACCTGCTGCTCAACTGGCTCGCCGATCCGCTGCCGGCGTTGCGCGAGCTGCACCGCGTGCTCGAGACCGACGGGCTGCTGATGTTCTCGTCGCTCGGGCCGGACACGCTGAAAGAGCTGCGCGCGGCCTTGCCCGATACGTACGGTGAGCGGGTGCACCGCTTCATCGACATGCACGACCTTGGCGACGCCCTCGTCACGGCCGGCTTCTCCGATCCCGTCATGGACATGGAAGTGCTGACGCTGACATACGCCGACCTCGACGAACTGCTGCGCGACCTGCGGCTCTCCGGCAGCGCCAACGCAAGCCATGGTCGGCCGCGCGGGCTCTCGGGCAAGTCGGGCTGGGCGGCGGCGCGCGACGCGCTCGAGGCGCTGCGCCGCGACGGGCGCCTGCCGGCGACTTTCGAGATCGTCCAGGGGCACGCATGGAAGGCGCAGCCGAAAACGACCGATGACGGCCGCGCGGTCATGCAGTTCCAGCCGCGCAAGCTGCGCGGATGACCGCTCCGCTCCCGCCTCGACTGGTGTGGCTGTTCGATCTCGACAACACGCTGCACAACGCCAGCGCGCACATCTTCCCGCACATCAACCGCAGCATGACGGCGTACCTCGAGCAGCACCTGTCGCTGAGCGCGGAGGAAGCGAACGCGCTGCGGGTCCACTACTGGCATCGTTACGGGGCGACGCTGCTCGGCCTCGTGCGCCACCACGGCACCAACCCGCACCATTTTCTCGAGGCGACGCATCGCTTCGAGAAACTGCACAAACTGATGGTGTTCGACCGCGCGCTGCGCTCGATGCTGCGCAAACTGCCGGGACGCAAGATCGTATTCTCGAACGGCCCGCAGCGGTACGCCGAAGCGGTCGTCGGAGCGATGGGCATCCGCCGTCATTTCCATGACGTGTTCGGCATCGAACAGATGCGCTTCCACCCGAAGCCGGGCGTGCAGGCATTCCGCCACCTGCTCCAGGATCATCGCCTGGACCCGCGGCGCTGCGTGCTGGTCGAGGATTCGGCCGAGAACCTGCGCACCGCGAAGCGGCTCGGCATGAAAACGGTGCTCGTCGGGCGCGGCCTGAAGCAGCCGGCCTACGTCGACATGAAGATCAGCTCGATCCTGCGCCTGCGCCGCGCCACCCGGCCGTGGCTCGCGTGACGTCGGACGGAAAGGTCAGGCTGCTTTCAACCAGCGCGCCGCGTCGAGCGCGAAATACGTCAGGATGCCGTCGGCGCCGGCGCGCTTGAACGACAGCAGCGCCTCCATCACGCACGCTTCCTCCGCCAGCCAGCCGTTCGCGATCGCCGCCTTCAGCATCGCGTACTCGCCGCTGACCTGATAGACGTAGGTCGGCACCTGCAGCTCGGTCTTCACGCGCCGGACGATGTCGAGGTACGGCATCCCGGGCTTCACCATGAACATGTCGGCCCCTTCGGCGATGTCGAGGGCGACTTCGCGGATCGCCTCGTCGGAGTTCGCCGGGTCCATCTGGTACGTATATTTGTTGCCCTTGCCGAGACTCCCGGCCGAGCCGACCGCATCGCGGAACGGCCCGTAGAAGCTCGACGCGTACTTCGCCGCGTACGCGAGGATGCGGGTGTGGATCCGGCCGTGGCGGTCGAGTTCGGCGCGGATGCGCGCGATGCGCCCGTCCATCATGTCGGACGGCGCGACGACATCCGCGCCGGCCTGCGCATGGCACAGCGCCTGTTTCGCGAGCGCTTCGAGCGTCTCGTCGTTGAGCACATAGCCGCGCGGGTCGTCGGGGTCGATCAGCCCGTCCTGGCCGTGGCTGGTGTAAGGATCGAGCGCGACATCGGTGATCACGCCCAGCTCCGGAAAGCGTGCCTTCAGCGCCTGCACGACCCGCGGCACGAGGCCGTCGGGATTCCACGCCTCTTCGGCGCCAGGCGTCTTGCCCGCGGCATCGATGACGGGAAACAGCGCCAGCGCCGGCACGCCGAGCGACACCGCCTCTTCGGCGACATGCAGCAGATTGTCGAGCGACACGCGGTTCACGCCCGGCATCGACGGCACCGCTTCGGTGAGGCCCGTCCCTTCGAGCACGAACACCGGATAGATCAGGTCATCGGTGGAAAGCCGGGATTCGCGCATCAGGCGGCGGGAAAAGTCGTCGCGGCGCATCCGCCGCATGCGGGTCGCGGGAAAAGTTCCGGTAGGGCGCATGGTCAGTCCAGTGAAGTGGAGGCGAAACACCCGGTAACGAAACCGCGGAGGAACTTCGCCGAAAGAGGCTTATCTTATCGTACAGATGGTGACGAGCCATCTCCCGCTTCACCTCCCTGAGCGGGTGCCTTAATCCAGTTAAGGCGTTTGACCCCGGGCTTTATCCCCTTTAGCCCGGGGTTTTTTATTGCTCGGGGGGTTTGTCCGCGCGCTGTGGCGAAGTCATTTCCCTGCCGCGCGCAGCTGAGCCGCAGTCGGAATTGCCGGCAGATCGTCGGTCGGCAGACCGAGCCAGCCGGCCACCTTGTGCTCGACTTCTTCCATGCCGATTTTCTTGAGGCTGGAGAACAGCTGCACGCTGATCTGAGGCCCGATTGTCGCGACTTCGCGTCGAACGCTGGCGAGCGTGGCTGCAGCCTCGTTGCGCGACAGCTTGTCGCATTTCGTCAGCAGCGCGTGGATCGGCCGCCCGCCGGGGACGAACCAGTCGATCATCTGCCGGTCGAGGGTGGTCAGCGGATGACGCGAATCCATGATCAGCACCAGTCCGATCAGGTTTTCACGTTTGCGCAGATAGTGCTCGAGCAGCCCCTGCCATTGGCGGCGGATGTTTTCCGGCACTTTCGCGTAGCCATAGCCCGGCAGGTCGACGAGCACTGCACCGCAATCGAGGCGGAAGAAATTGATCAGCTGGGTGCGTCCGGGCGTCTTCGACACGAATGCCAGACGGGTATGATCGGCAAGCGTATTGATGGCGCTCGACTTCCCGGCGTTGGAGCGTCCGGCGAACGCGATTTCCGCGCCCTGCGGAGGAGGTAAATCCCCTGATTTTGCAATGGAAATTTCGAAGCGTGCGTTACGGAAGATCGGCATCTGGGAGTCGGCGAGAACAAGGGCGAGAGCGAAAACGGGGTTGGGGCGCGCCCACCTTGCATCGCGCAAAACGGGGTACTTGATATAGAATAACGCGTTTGTGACGACCGCTCACGGCTTTCTGAGGACACCATGATCAAGCGTTCCCTGCTGCTCCCGCTGCTGCTGGTTGCCGGCGGCCTTCAGGCCCAAGAACCGGCTCCCGATCTCGCAAAGGCGAAAACGACGGCTGAAACCGTGTGCGCCGGCTGCCACGGTCCGGACGGCAACAGCCCGATTTCGGCCAATCCAAAGATCGCGGGACAGCACGAGGAATATCTCTACAAGCAGCTGAGGGCCTTCAAGTCGTGGGACGGCAAGCCGCCCGAGCGCGAGAACCCGATCATGGGCGCGATGGTGGCCGGGCTCGAAGACGCGGACATGAAGGCGCTCGCGGTCTATTTCGCGTCGCAGAAGCTGCAGCCCGAGAGCGCGAAGAATGCGGAGACGGCACAACAGGGCCAGGATATCTGGCGTGCCGGCATCGCCGCGAAAGGCCTGCCGGCCTGCTCGGGCTGTCACGGCCCGACCGGCGCCGGCATGCCGGTCCAGTATCCGCGCATCGCGGGCCAGTTTGCCGAATACACCGAAGCGCAACTGAAGGCCTTCCGCGACGGGGTACGCAAGAACGATCCGAACCTGATGATGCAGACGATCGCATTGAAAATGACGGATGCGGAAATCAAGGCGGTTTCGGATTACGCGGCAGGATTGCGTTAAGAACCGAACAGCGGGATCGCGGTGCGAGAAATGGGGTGGTTCGACCACCCTTTTTCTTGCCGGCCCGCAATCCCGACCCGCGAATGGCCGCTCGCAAGCGGACCGCGCCCTCACCCGCGCCACGAGTTGCCGCAACGACGGTCGACCGTGCGATGATAATCAGCAGTGTGGCGGTGCGCCGCCGCGTCAAGGGATCAGAGTCATGAAACAGAACGCCGGCGCGACGTCCGCGCCCCGCTCCCCCCAGCTGACCACCGCCGAAGCGCGACGAACGATTCTCGAACGCCTCGCGCCGATCGACGGGTGGGAACGCGTCGCGGTTCGCAACGCGCTCGGACGGGTTTTGCTCGACGACGTGATAGCGCCGTGCAACGTGCCGGCCCACGACAACTCCGCGATGGACGGCTATGCGGTGCGGTTCCGCGATCTCGCCGTCGGGCACGAGACTGCACTTGCGGTGGTCGGCACCGCGTTCGCCGGCAAGCCGTTTTCAGGCATCGTCGGCGGCGGCCAGGCCGTGCGGATCATGACCGGGGCGCCGATTCCGCAAGGTGCCGACACGATCGTCGTGCAGGAAATGGCTCGGGTGGCGGACGGGCAGGTGTTCATCCCGGCCGGACAGCAGGCAGGGCAAAACCTGCGCCGTGCGGGCGAGGATCTCGCCGTCGGCGGCGTCGCGCTGCCGGCTGGAAAACGCTGCGGCCCGGCCGAACTCGGTCTGATCGCTTCGCTCGGCATCGCCGAAGTCACCGTGCGCCGACGCCTGCGCGTCGCGTTCTTCTCGACCGGCGATGAGCTCGCGTCGATCGGCAAGCCGCTCGCACCAGGCGAAGTCTATGACAGCAACCGCTACACGCTGTTCGGCGCACTTTCCCGTCTGGGCTGCGACATGCTCGACATGGGCGTCGTCCCCGACAACCCGGCGGCCCTCGAAGCCGCTTTTCGCGGTGCGTCCGCCGATGCGGACGTGATCCTGACGAGCGGCGGCGTTTCGGTCGGCGAAGCCGATTTCATCCGCGAGCTCGTCAATCGCCTCGGCGAGGTCGCGTTCTGGAAGATCGACATCAAGCCGGGCCGGCCGATGGCTTTCGGCCGCGTCGGCGATGCCTGGCTGTTCGGCCTGCCGGGCAATCCGGTCGCGGTGCTGGTGACTTTTTACCAGTTCGTGCAGGATGCGCTGCTCGTCCTCTCCGGCGTCTCGCCGCTGCCGGAACCCGCGCTGTTCGAAGTCCGGTGCGGCGAAGCGATCCGCAAACAGGCCGGCCGCCGGGAGTTCCTGCGCGGCCAGCTGCAAACGGTCGACGGCCGGCAGACGGTGCGCCTCGCCGGAGCGCAGGGCTCGGGGGTGCTGCGGTCGATGTCCGAGGCGAACTGCTTCATCGTCCTCGCCGAGGAGCGCGGCGACGTGGCGGCCGGAGAAGCAGTGACGGTGCAGGTTTTCGACGGGCTGATCTGAAGCGGCGTTTCACCGGATGGACATTTCACCATGACCCAGGACGAACTCAAGAAGGCAGCCGCGATCGCGGCACTCGACTACGTCGAAGACGGAATGATCGTCGGTGTCGGCACCGGTTCGACCGTCAATCATTTCATCGACGGTCTGGCTGGCATCAAGGAGCGCATCGCCGGAGCGGTGTCCAGTTCGGAAGCGAGCGCGCGCCGCCTGGAGGCCCACGGCATCCCGATCCTGGATCTGAACGACATCACCGACCTGCCGGTGTACGTGGATGGGGCCGACGAGATCGACGCCGGGTTTTGCATGATCAAGGGCGGAGGCGGCGCGCTGACGCGCGAAAAGATCGTCGCGGCAGTTGCGCGCCGGTTCGTCTGCATCTGCGACGCGAGCAAGAAGGTCGCCTGTCTCGGCCGCTTTCCGCTGCCCGTCGAGATCATTCCGATGGCCCGCGCCTACGTCGAGCGCGAACTCGCGCGGATCGGCGGGCGGCCCGAACTGCGCGACGGATTCGTCACCGACAACGGCAACCTGATCCTCGACGTGCACGGCCTGATGATCACTTCGCCGCGCGCGCTCGAAACCGAGCTGAACCAGATCGTCGGGGTGGTGACCAACGGTCTGTTCGCGCGCCGCGGCGCGGACGTGCTGCTGCTGGCCACACCCGCCGGCGTCGAGCGACAAGTGGCAAGCTGAGCAGCGCGTGCCCCCGACGCCGACCTGAAACATTCCGGTCACTTTTTGCTGCTAGCCTCCTCGCACACAGAGGATTCAGACATGCCGAGCAAACACACTCTTACTCATTTCGACACCGAACTGGAAGCCATCCGCAAGCGTCTGCTGGAAATGGGCGGCCTCGTCGCACAGCAGCTGAGCCGCGCGATCGAGGCGTTGAGCAGCGGCGACCTGGCAACGATCGAAGCGGTCATCGAAGACGACCGACGCGTCAATGAAGAGGAAGTCGCACTCGACGACGCGTGCATCCTGCTCATCGCGCGTCACGGGCCGACCGCCGGCGACCTGCGCATGGTCATGACGATGATCCAGATGATCACCGACCTCGAACGGGTCGGCGACGAAGCAAAGAAGATCGCAAAGGCGGGCAGGCAGATCATCAGATCGGATGCGATGTTCGTGCCGAAAGTCGAACTGCGGCACGTCGCGGCGATGGTCGTCGACATGCTGCAGCGCGCGCTCGACGCCTTCGCCCGCATGGATCCTTCGGCGTCGGCCGCCATCGCGCGCGAGGACAAGGAAGTCGACGCGATCTTCAAAGGCATCATGCGCCAGCTGATCACCTACATGATGGAAGATCCGCGGCTCATCACGCGCGCGCTCGACGTGCTGTTCATCGCCAAGTCGATCGAGCGGGTCGGGGACCACGCGAAGAACGTTTCGGAATACGTCGTGTATATGGTCAAAGGCCGCGACGTGCGCCACGAAGGAATCGAAGCGCTGGAGCGCGAGTCCGGCAGCCGCTGACAGGGCTGCTGCCGCCGGAAATGCGAAGGGATGACCCGCAGGTCATCCCTTCTTCGTTTGCAGCCGCGGCATGCGCCGGGATTTACTGGGGGGGGGGAACGTAGCCGCCGACCTGGTCCGCGCCACCGCCGAAGAAATGCTTTTCCATCTGTTCGGCGAGGTACTTCCGCGCCCGCGCGTCCATCAGGTTGAGGCGATTTTCGTTGATCAGCATGGTCTGGTACTTCACCCACTGCTGCCAGGCTTCCTTGGACACATTCTCGAAAATGCGCTTGCCCAGCGCGCCCGGCACCGGCGGCAGGTCCAGCCCTTCCGCTTCGCGCCCAAGCTTGATGCAATTGACCATACGGGTCATCGTTCAATCCCCTTTGCAAATGGGTTCATCGGATTCTGAAGGCACCATTCTATCGGATTCATGCGCTTGACTCCCGGCCAGCGTCCATCTGTCGCGACCCCGATTCTTCGAGCAGTACATCGCCTGATCGGCGACCGCGATGAGCTGTTCCGGGTTGTCGGCGTGCTGCGGGAACAGCGCGATCCCGAGGCTCGCCGTGAGGCTCGCGATGTGCCCGTCGAATTCGAAGCGCTGCGTCTCGATGACTTCGAGGATGCGGCGAGCGAGTTCGCACAGGTCACGCTCTTCGGCGTCGGGCACGAGCACGCCGAACTCGTCGCCGCCGAGGCGGAAGAACATCTCGTTGCGCCGGATCACGCCGCCGACGGCCTGGGCAAGGCCGACGAGCACGGCATCGCCCGCCTGGTGACCGAACTCGTCGTTGATCGGCTTGAAGCCGTCGAGGTCGATCGCGATCAGTCCCACACGGACTTCGTGGCGGCTCGCTTCGGCCACCAGGCGATTGAGCTCCTCGTGGAAGCGCCGCCGATTGAAAAGGTTCGTCAGCGGATCGCGCTCGGCCAGTTCCACCATTTTCCGGGCGATCTTTCGCTCTTCGGTGACATCCTCGTAGATCCACACTCGCCCGATCCAGCGCCGGCCCTGGACCGATTCCACGACCGTGGACACGTCGGTGACGATGCGTCCGTCGCGCAGGCCGATCTCGTGCGTTTCGCTGACACCATGCATCTGCAGCACGCCCGCGATGTGCTCGAAATACGCTTCCGGCTGCTCGAGCAAAGGGGCCACGCGGCTTTGCAGCACGACATCGCGCATCCCGATCAGGTTCTCCTCGGGCCCGAACCCCCAGATGCTCAGCATCGCCCGATTGTAGTAGAGGACCCGGTGATCCCGATCCATGAACAGGATGCCGAGGCGGATCACGTTGAGCAGCGCCGAAAGGCGCTGACGCTCATCGTTGCTGCGGGCCAGATAGCGTTCGCGGAGCGCCTGCGCGCGACGCAGCTCGGTCACGGTCTCGAGCAGCTTGTATTCGGTCTCCTTGCGCGCCTGGATGTCCTCCGCCGACATGCGCAAACCTGCCGGATGAGTGGAATCTTCGCCCAGCTGCCGCCAGTGGCACGCCACCCAGCAGATGCCCCCGTCGGCGCGCATCAGGCGCATCTCGAAATTCGCGGGCGGGCCGCCCTCGGCGACTTTCCGCGCGGTGCGCAGACAATAATTGCGGTCCGATTCATGCACGAGGAACACGATCGCATCGGGCGCTGCGAGGCATTCGGCAGGCGTGCGACCGGTGATGCGGTGGATCGACGGGCTGATCCAGACGAGGCGCCCGCCGACATCGAACAGCGCTTCGAGGCCGTACACCCCTTCGGCAACTTCGCGCAGCCGCCGCACTTCGTCGGAGGCGGCGTCGATACGGGCGAGCGCGTCCTGCGGTCGAGCCTCCCGTGAAGGGGCGAGCGGAATCGCCGCGTCGGCGTCGAGTCGGTCGAGCCGTGCCGCGATCGCGATATTGCCCTGCTCCCTTTCGCGCGTCCGCCGCAGCCTGTCGCAGTGCACGGCGACTCCAGCCAGCAGGCCGATTGCGGCGATCGTGACGATTGCCCCGAGAGGCGCGCCCTCGGCCTCGCCATACATTCCGATTCCCACAGCAAACGTGGCAAGCATCGCCGCGGCCACGCCGGCGAGCACCGGAACCAGCTTCGCGCCCCCCCCCCTGTTCGCCGCTCAAGTCGTCGCCTCCTCGCACACTGCGAGGAACCTCTGTGCGGCAGGCATTGCATCGCGAATGTTCATAGCGGTTTCGTGAACACCTTGGAACGACGCTGGTAGTTGTAGAGTTCGCGCTTCTGCCGCGGCAGCGCGTCCGGCCCGATCTCGCTGAAGCCGCGCTCGCGGAACCAGTGCGCAGTGCGCGTCGTCAGCACGAACAGCCGCTCGAGCCGCTGCGCGCGCGCGCGCTGCTCGATCCTTCGCAGCAGCTGATCGCCCAGCCCCGCCCGCCGGTACTCGGGAGTGACTGCAAGGCACGCGAGTTCGGCGGCGCGTTCGTCGCTGAACGGGTACAGCGCAGCGCATCCGACCAGCACTCCGTCGTGTTCGACGACCGTGAAGCGGTCGACTTCCTGTTCGAGCAGCTCGCGGCCCCGCCGCACCAGCGTGCCGTCCGCTTCCATCGGCGAGATCAGCGCGACCAGCGCGGCGACGTCCTCGACCGTGGCTTCGCGCAAGCCGAACAGCGGGTCGCGTGACACGACGGTGCCGACTCCGGCGTGCGTGAAAAACTCCAGCAGCAGGCCGCCGTCCTTGTCGTGGTCGATCAGATGGACGCGCGCGACGCCGCGGCGCACGGCGCGGATCGCACAGGGCAGGTAAAGATCGAGATCCTCGGTCAGCCCTTCGCCCGCGTTGAACATGCGCTCGGCTTCGTCCGCGGTAACGTAATCCATCAGATGCTGGTCGGCGTCCAGCAGCCCCGGCGCGTCGCATAGATAGACGAGCTTTTCGGCGTGCACCGCGATCGCGACCGCTTCCGCGACTTCCTCCATCGACAGATTGAAAATCTCTCCGGCCGGCGAAACGCCGAGCGGAGTGATCAGCACGACGTTCTGCTGATCGAGGTCGGCGTTGATTTCCTCGGCGATGATCTTGCGCACCGCCCCCGTGTACAGGTAATCGACGCCCTCGACGACGCCGACCGGGCGCGCGGTGATGAAGTTGCCGCCGGTGATCCGCATGTAGCTGCCCGCCATCGGCGTATTCGGCAGTCCCTGCGACAGCAGCGCTTCGACTTCGATCCGCGTCACCGCCATCGCTGCCTTGACGCATTCGAGCGCGTCGGCGTCGGTCACGCGCAGACCGTTGTGGTAACGCGGCTCGAGCCCGCGCCGGGCCAGTTCGGCATCGATCTGCGGACGCGCGCCATGCACGAGGACGAGACGGATTCCCAGCGCCGCCAGCAAGTTGCAGTCGTATGCGAGGCTTTGCGCGCGCGCGCCGGCGGCGACTTCGCCACCGAAGCCGATCACGAACGTCCGCCCGCGAAACGCATGGATGTACGGCGCCGCCCCGCGCACCCAGGCGACGAACTGGTCGGTGCTCGCAGGGACTTCGGTTGCGGCACGGGAAGGAGTGGTTTGCCCGTTCAAGCGATCACCGTCAGGATTCTTTGAGCTGCGCGCGCGGCCGAAACGGCGGCACGCAGCCCGCAAGCTGCATATTCTAACGAAACGGGGACGCTGCGCATGCGCTTGCGACGTGCCGAAACACGAAACGTCGTATTTCAGCCCGGTTTCAAGCCCTGCCGAAGCTCGGCAACACTTTGATACGCGCAAACCCCGGCTCGACAAGCACGCAACTGCGGCTCGACCGCGTCGTGCTCGGCTTTGTCGTTTGCCTGGGCCAGCTCGGCCGCCGGGGCACGCCGCTGCGGCTTCAGAAATCTCCCCACAGCGCCTGCAGCGTGGCGACTGCAGCGAGCCCTGCCGTCTCGGTGCGCAGCACTCGCGGCCCGAGCCCGACCGGAACGCATCCCGCAGCCCGGCACACCGCGAGCTCATCATCCGACCAGCCGCCTTCGGGGCCGACGAGCAGGTGCAGCGCTGTTTCGGGGCGGGCGAACGACACCAGGCGCCGCCCGTCGACCGGCGTCAACACGAGCCTTGACGCTCCATCGGCACTGCCGAGATACTCGCGCAGCCCGGTGATCGGCGCGATGTCCGGCACGCGATTGCGCCCGCTCTGCTCGCACGCCGAGATCGCCACCTGCTGCCAGTGCGCGACACGCTTTTGCGCGCGGTCGCCCGACAGCTTCAGCACCGAACGCTCCGCCTGCAGCGGGACGAGCCCCGACACCCCGAGCTCGACGGCCTTCTGCACGATCCAGTCCATCTTCTCGCCGCTCGCGAGCGCCTGCACCAGCACCAGCGACAGCGGCGATTCCCGTTCCAGCGCGTGGTGTTCGCCGCGCACCGCGAACGCGTCCCGGCCGCGCACTTGTAGACGGGCGGCCAGCTCTCCACCGCGTCCGTCGAACAGCACCAGCGGGTCGCCGTCGCGCAGGCGCAACACGCGCAACGCGTGGTGCGCGAGCGCTTCCGGCAGTTCGATTTCGCCCGAATCGGGCAACGGACAGGGAAAAAAGAAGCGAGAAATCATCATGCTATTATAAGGAAACCCTTGTCTTTCCGGAGCTTCCCGATGGTCGCAACGACAACACCGCTGTGCAATTTCGGCTGGCCGGCGCCGGAGTTCGACCTGCCGGGCATCGACGGCAAGCGTCATACGCCTGCTTCGGCGCGCGGCCCCAACGGCCTGCTCGTGATGTTCATCTGCAACCACTGTCCGTACGTGAAAGCCGTCATCGACAAGCTCATCCGCGACGCGCGCGAGCTGGCCGCGCACGGCATCGGCAGCATCGCGATCATGGCGAACGATCCGACCGACTATCCGGAAGACTCGTGGGACAACATGGTGCGCATCGCCCGCGACCTCGACTTTCCGTTTCCGTACGTGCTCGACGCGACGCAGGCGGTCGCGAAAGCGTACGGCGCGGTATGCACTCCGGATTTCTTCGGCTTCAACAGCCGGCTCGAGCTGCAGTACCGCGGCCGCCTCGACGCATCGGGCCGCGGCCCGACGCCGGCCGGCGCGCGCCGCGAGCTCTTCGACGCGATGCTACAGGTCGCACGCACCGGCGAAGGCCCGCGCGAGCAGACTCCGAGCATCGGCTGCTCGATCAAATGGCGGGAGGCGTGATATGTCGACTGTCGGGCAACGACTCGCCTGTGCGCGGGCGCTCGAATCGGTCGTGCGCGACATCGCCCGCGAAGTCATCCTGCCGCGCTATCTGAAGACCGCGCGCAACCGCAAGCCGGACGGGTCGCTGTTCACCGAAGCCGATCTCGAATCGCAGGCGCGCTTCATCGAAGCCCTGCCCCGCCTGCTGCCCGGCCCGGTGCTCGGCGAGGAAATGAGCGGCGAAGAGCAGGCGCACCTGTGGAGCAGCGGGCGCGCCGGCATGTGGTGCATCGACCCGATCGACGGCACCACCAACTTCGCCAACGGCATTCCGTTCTTCGCCGTGTCGATCGCGTATCTCGTCGAACAGGAAACCCGCTTCGGCGTCGTCTATAACCCGGTCACCGACGAATCGTTCTACGCCGCGAAAGGCGCCGGGGCGTTCCTCAACGGCGTCGAACTCCCCCTCCGTCCTGCAGCGCCGCGCCTGCACGACGCGGTCGCCGGCATCGACTTCAAGCGCATCAGCCATCACCTCGGCGACGAACTCGCGGTCCGCCCGCCGTATTTCTCGCAGCGCAACTTCGGCTCGAGCGCGCTCGAATGGTGTTTCGTCGCCGCCGGCCGGCTCGACGTCTATCTGCACGGCGGGCAGATGCTGTGGGACTACGCGGCAGGCCGCCTGATCCTCGCCGAAGCCGGTGGGGAAGCCGCGGCGCTCGATGGCGGATCGCTGATGGCCGGCCCGGCGATCAAGCGCGGCATCATCGCCGCGGCCAATCCGACGCTGTTCCTCGAGTGGCGCAGCTGGGTGGCGGCGCACTCCTGAGCTTCCCGACCGACTTCCTCCGGCCTGCGGGACAACTTCCGCCCTCACCGCTTTCAAGATCACCGCTTAAAGATCACCGCTTCAACATCGCACCTCCCACGAACCTGCCGCGGAACTTCGCCATGTCCATGAAACATCCGATCATCGCCGTGACGGGCTCCTCCGGCGCCGGCACGACCACCGTGAAACACACGTTCGCTGCGATCTTCCATCGCGAGCGCGTCAACGCCGCGATCGTCGAAGGCGACAGCTTCCACCGCTACACGCGCAACGAGATGAACCGCATGATCGAAGAAGCGGAACGGGCCGGGCAGCGCGGCATCAGCCATTTCGGGCCGGAAGCGAACCTCTTCGAAGAGCTCGAGAACCTGTTCCGCGCCTACGGCGAATCGGCGACCGGGCGCAGCCGCTCGTACATCCACAACGAGGAGGAGTCGGCGCGCCTCGGCCTGGCGATCGGTACTTTCACCGAGTGGGAAGACCTTCCCGTCGGCACCGACTGCCTGTTCTACGAGGGGCTGCACGGCGGCGTCGTCGCCGACAAGGTGGATGTCGCGCGCCACGTCGATCTGCTGATCGGCGTCGCACCGGCAATCAACCTCGAATGGATCCAGAAGCTGCACCGCGACACCAAGATTCGCGGCTACTCGATGGAAGCCGTGCAGGACACGATCCTGCGCCGCATGCACGACTACGTGCATTACATCGTGCCGCAGTTCTCGCTCACGCACATCAACTTCCAGCGCATTCCGATCGTTGACACATCGAATCCGTTCATCGCGCGCGATGTCCCGACGCTCGACGAATCGATGGTCGTGATCCGCTTCAAGGACCCGCGCGGCGTCGATTTTCCGTATCTGCTGCGCATGATTCACGAGTCACAGATGTCGCGCGCGAACTCGATCGTGATCCCGGGCGGCAAGATGGACCTCGCGATGCAGCTGATCCTGACGCCGCTGATCTGGAAGCTGATGGAACGCCGGCGCCAGTGGGTATAGGCCCGCGCCGGCCCGTCAGGGGGCGGCAATAGCTTTGCCGCGCCAGATACTTATCCATTTTGCAGCGCAGCAAGCCCTATCCCATTGCCGCCGTTTTCGGCGATAATTCCGCTTTTTCCAAGCCGTCACAGGCCAGAGAAAGCCATGCCGCCAGCCGCACACACGATTCCGCGCAACGTCACCCCCCCGGTCTTCAACCCGGTCACCGGCGCGATTCGCGCGCTCGCGATGGACGCCGTCCAGCAAGCCAACTCGGGCCATCCGGGCGCTCCGATGGGCATGGCCGAGATCGCCGAAGTCCTGTGGCGCCGTCACCTGCGCCACAATCCGGCGAACCCGCAATGGGCCGACCGCGACCGCTTCGTGCTGTCGAACGGCCACGGCTCGATGCTGATCTACGCGCTGCTGCACCTGACCGGCTACGACTTGGCCGTCGACGAGCTCAAGCGCTTCCGCCAATTGCACAGCAAGACGCCGGGCCACCCCGAGTACGGCTACACGCCGGGCGTCGAGACGACCACCGGGCCGCTCGGCCAGGGCCTCAGCAACGCTGTCGGCATGGCGATCGCCGAGAAGGTGCTCGCCGCCGAATTCAACCGGCCCGGCCACGACCTCGTCGATCACCACACCTACGTGTTCGTCGGCGACGGCTGCCTGATGGAAGGCATCTCGCACGAAGTCTGCTCGCTCGCCGGCACGCTCGGCCTGGGCAAGCTGATCGCCTTCTATGACGACAACAGCATTTCGATCGACGGCGACGTTGCCGGCTGGTTCACCGACGACACGCCGAAGCGCTTCGAAGCCTACGGCTGGCACGTCGTGCGCGACGTGCAGGGTCACGTCCCGGCCGAGATCGACGCTGCGATCCGCGCCGCGAAAGCCGAGACCGGCCGGCCGACGCTGATCTGCTGCAAGACGATCATCGGCGCCGGCTCCCCGGCCAAGCAGGGCTGCCACGACTGCCACGGCGCACCGCTCGGCGCCGCGGAAATCACGGCTGCGCGCGCCCATCTCGGCTGGACCCACGCGCCGTTCGAAATCCCCGCCGAGGTCTATGCCGAGTGGGACGCGCGCGACGCCGGTGCGCAGCGCGAAGCGGACTGGAACGCGAAGTTCGACACCTACGCGCGCGCCTTCCCCGAAGCTGCCGCCGAGTTCGAACGTCGCATGAATGGCGAGCTGCCCGCGAACTGGGCGCAGCATGTCGACAACGTGCTCGCGAAGTTCGGCGAAAAAGCCGAGACGATTGCGACGCGCAAGGCGAGCCAGAATTCGATCGAAGCGTTCGCGCCGGCGCTGCCGGAGCTGATCGGCGGCTCGGCCGACCTCGCCAGCTCGAACCTGACGCTGTGGTCCGGCTCGAAAGGCGTCTCCAAGGACTCGGGCGGCAACTACATCTACTACGGCGTGCGCGAGTTCGGCATGGCCGCGATCGCCAACGGCATCGGCCTGCACGGCGGCCTAATTCCCTACACCGCGACGTTCCTGATGTTCAGCGAATACGCGAGGAACGCGCTGCGGATGGCGGCGCTGATGAAGCTGCGCCAGGTGTTCGTGTTCACGCACGACTCGATCGGCCTCGGCGAGGACGGCCCGACGCACCAGCCGGTCGAGCAGACCGCGACGCTGCGCCTGATTCCCAACATGGACGTGTGGCGTCCGTGCGACACGGTCGAAACCGCGGTTTCCTGGGCGAACGCGATCGAACGCCGCGACGGCCCGTCGGCGCTGCTGTTCTCGCGCCAGAACCTGCCGTTCCAGACGCGCAGCGCGGAGCAGGTCGCGGCGATTCGCCAGGGCGCCTACGTGCTGTCGGAAGCGGCGAACGGCACGCCGCAGGCGATCATCATCGCCACCGGCTCCGAAGTCGGCCTGGCGATGGCAGCGCAGCAGGCGCTCGCCGGCGACGACATCCACGTGCGCGTCGTGTCGATGCCCTCGACGAACGTGTTCGACCGCCAGGAAGCGGCATACAAGGCGTCCGTGCTGCCGCTCGGCGTGCCGCGCGTCGCGGTCGAAGCCGGCGTCACCGCTCTGTGGCACAAGTACGTCGGCCTCGAAGGCGCTGTCGTCGGCATCGACACCTTCGGCGAATCGGCTCCGGCCGGGGACCTGTTCAAGCATTTCGACATCACTGCCGACGCGGTCGCGCGCGCCGTGCGCTCGGTCCTTCTTTAACCGCCCCCTTCCCCATTCCCGTTCCATATACCTATATTCCTCGAGGGAGATTCTTCGATGACCATCAAAGTCGCCATCAACGGTTACGGCCGGATCGGCCGCTGCACGCTGCGCGCGCTGTACGAACTGGGCCTGCGCGACCAGTTCGAGATCGTGGCGATCAACGCTTCCGGCGACCTCGCGACGAATGCGCACCTGACGCGCTACGACACCACGCACGGGCGTTTCGCGACGCCGGTCGCGACCGAAGGCGACAATCTCATGATCGTCGGTGACGACCGCATCCCGTTCTTCTCGACGAAAGACCCGCTGGCGGTGAACTGGGGCGAGCTCGGCGTCGACGTGCTGCTCGAATGCACCGGCGCCTACACGTCGAAAGCGAAAGCCGAAGTGCTGCTGAAGCAGGGCGCGAAGAAAGTGCTGATCTCCGCGCCCGGCGGCGACGACGTCGACGCGACGATCGTCTACGGCGTGAACCACGACGTGCTGACCGGCGACATGACGGTCGTGTCGAACGCGTCGTGCACGACCAACTGCCTCGCCCCGGTCGCGAAGGTGCTGCAGGACAACATCGGCATCGAACAAGGCCTGATGACCACCGTCCACGCGTACACCAACGATCAGGTGCTGGTCGACGTGCGCCACAAGGATCTGCGTCGCGCGCGCGCTGCAGCGCACAACATCATCCCGACGAAGACCGGCGCGGCGAAAGCCGTCGGCCTCGTGCTGCCGGCGCTGAAAGGCAAGTTCGACGGCTTCGCGCTGCGCGTGCCGACGATGAACGTGTCGCTCGTCGATCTCACCTTCACCGCGAGCCGCGCGACCTCGAAGGAAGAGATCACCGCGCTGATGAAGGAAGCCGCCAACGGAGCGATGAAAGGCGTGCTGGCGGTCAACGAGGAACCGCTGGTGTCGATGGACTTCAACCACGACGCGCACTCGTCGGTGTTCGACGCGACCCAGACCCGCGTCATGGACGGCACGCTCGTCAAGGTGCTGGCGTGGTACGACAACGAGTGGGGCTATTCCTGCCGCATGCTCGACGCTGCCCGCGTTTTCCATCAGGCCAAATAACCGTCCACCGACTCCCGACGCCCTGCTCTTCGCAGGGCGTTTTTTCATCCGGAAGAAATCCCCATGAACGTCAAGAAACTCGCCGACCTCGACGTCGCCGGCAAGCGCGTCTTCATCCGTGCCGACCTCAACGTGCCGCAGGACGAAGCGGGCAACATCGTCGAGGACACCCGCATCCGCGCGTCGCTGCCGTCGATCCGCTACTGCCTCGAACGCGGCGCCGCGGTCATGGTCACGTCGCACCTCGGCCGCCCGACCGAAGGCGAATGCCGCGCCGAAGACACGCTCGCGCCGATCGCCGTGCGCCTCGGCGAACTCCTCGGGCGCCCGGTGCGCCTGATCCGCGACTGGATCGAAGGCGCCTTCGAAGTGCGGGCCGGCGAAGTCGTGCTGCTCGAGAACTGCCGCTGCAACAAAGGCGAGAAGAAGGACAACGAGGAACTCGCGAAGAAGATGGCCGCGCTGTGCGACATCTACGTGAACGACGCGTTCGGCACTGCGCACCGTGCCGAAGCGACGACGCACGGCATCGCGCGCTTCGCGCCGGTCGCGTGCGCCGGCATGCTGATGGGCGCCGAGATCGACGCGCTGACGAAAGCGACCGAGAACCCGGCGCGCCCGCTCGTCGCGATCGTCGGCGGCGCGAAAGTGTCGACGAAGCTGACGATCCTGAAGACGCTCGCGCAGAAAGTCGACCAGCTGATCGTCGGCGGTGGCATCGCGAACACTTTCCTGCTCGCGTCGGGCAAGCGCATCGGCGAGTCGCTCGCCGAACCGGAGCTCGTCAAGGAAGCGCAGGCGATCATGGACATGATGAAGGCGCGCGGCGCCGAAGTGCCGCTGCCGGTCGACGTCGTCGTCGCCGACGAAGTGTCGGCGCTCGCGCGCGCGAACCGCATCCCCGTCGACGAAGTCGGCCCGCACGACCGCATCCTCGACGTCGGGCCGAAGAGCTCGGCCAAGCTTGCCGAGATCATCGCGCACGCCGGCACGATCGTGTGGAACGGCCCGGTCGGGGTGTTCGAGCACAACCAGTTCGCCGGCGGCACGAAGATGATGGCTTCGGCGATCGCGCACTCCGAAGCGTTCTGCATCGCCGGCGGCGGCGACACGCTGGCCGCGATCGCGAAGTTCCACATCGCGCAGGACATCGGCTACATTTCGACCGGCGGCGGCGCTTTCCTCGAATTCCTCGAAGGCAAGAAGCTGCCCGCGATCGCCGCGCTCGAAGCGCGCTTCGCCGACTGACTCCCTTCCTCCGACCCCCTTCTTCCGACCCCCTTCCTCCGGCCGACCACAACGGACTCACCATGCCACGCCACACCAAGATCGTCGCCACGCTCGGCCCCGCCTCGTCCGACCCGCAGGTGCTTGAACGCATGGTCCATGCCGGCGTCGATGTCGTGCGGATGAATTTCTCGCACGGCAAGGCGGAGGATCATGTCGCACGCGCCGAAGCGATCCGCGAAGCGGCATCGCTGGCGGGCCGGCCGGTCGGCATCCTCGCCGACCTGCAGGGACCGAAGATCCGGGTCGGCAAGTTCGCCGAAGGGCAGATCGAACTGCGGCGCGATGCCGACTTCATCCTCGATGCGCGTTGCGAGCTGGGCAACGCGGAGCGGGTCGGGCTGGACTACAAGGACCTGCCGAAGGACGTCAAGGCCGGCGACGTGCTGCTGCTCGACGACGGGCGGCTGAAGCTGACGGTCGCGCGCGTCATCGGCCACGAGATCCACACCATCGTCAAGGTCGGCGGCACGCTGTCGAACAACAAGGGCATCAACCGCCAGGGCGGCGGCCTGACCGCGCCGGCGCTGACCGCGAAGGACATGGACGACATCAAGACGGCGGCGAAGATCCGCGTCGATTTCGTCGCAGTGTCGTTCCCGAAAAGTGCGGCCGACATGTACATGGCGCGCCAGCTGATGCGCGCGTCGGGGGTCGATGCGCTGCTGATCGCGAAGATCGAGCGCACCGAAGCGGTCGCGAACCTCGAAGAGATCCTCGACGCGTCCGACGGCATCATGGTCGCGCGCGGCGACTTGGCCGTCGAAGTCGGCGACGCGGCCGTGCCAGCGCTGCAGAAGAAGATGATCCGTGCCGCGCGCGACCGCAACAAGCTGACGATCACCGCGACGCAGATGATGGAGTCGATGATCACCAGCCCGGTGCCGACGCGCGCCGAAGTCTCCGACGTCGCCAACGCGGTGCTCGACGGCACCGACGCGGTGATGCTGTCGGCCGAAACCGCCTCCGGCAGGTTCCCCGTCGAAGTCGTCGAGGCGATGAGCCGCGTGTGCCTCGAGGCCGAGAAGTCTTCCGACGTCGCGCTCGACCGCGACGTGCTGAACCGGGTCTTCACGCGCATCGACCAGTCGATCGCGATGGCGGCGATCTGGACGGCCTGGCACCTCAAGGTCAAGGCGATCGCGTCGCTGACGCAGACCGGCTCGACCGCGCTGTGGATGAGCCGCCTCAACAGCGGCGTGCCGATCTACGCCCTGACTCCCGAAGCGAGCGCGCGCAACCAGATGACGCTGTACCGCGAAGTCTTCCCGCTGCTGATGTCGCAGACCCACGAGGATCGCGACGTGCTGCTGTGGGAGGCCGAGCAGATCCTGATCGACCAGGGCGTCGTCGAGCGCGGCGACCTGATCGTGCTGACGATCGGCGAGCCGATCGGCGCGGCCGGCGGCACGAACACGCTGAAGATCGTGCGCGTCGGCGAACACCCGCCGCCGCACGTCGGCGACCAGTAAATCGGGCCCCGCCGGGTCGGTACCGCCGGACGAGCGCGAGCGCCGCCGTCACGCCCGCGATGCGGGCAAGGCTCGAGAAGGTTCGGCCTAGGCGCGCCGTTTCACCTCGAAACCCCGTTCGCCGACCGCCGGGCCCACGATGCACGAACAGCGCTAGAATGCGGTCCAAATTTCAACGTCGCGCGCCCGCCGTGCCGGCGACCCAACTGCGGAGAAGTACCATGCCCCTCGTTTCGATGCGCCAGCTGCTCGATCACGCCGCCGAGAACGGCTACGGCCTGCCGGCGTTCAACGTCAATAACCTCGAACAGGTCCAGGCGATCATGGAAGCGGCCGCCGAGGCCGACAGCCCGGTCATCATGCAGGCTTCGGCCGGCGCGCGGAAATACGCCGGCGAGCCGTTCCTGCGCCATCTCATCGACGCCGCCATCGAAGCTTACCCGCACATCCCGGTCGTCATGCACCAGGACCACGGTCAGTCGCCGGCGATCTGCATGGCGGCGATCCGCTCGGGCTTCTCGAGCGTGATGATGGACGGGTCGCTGCTCGAAGACGGCAAGACCCCGTCGTCGTATGACTACAACGTCGCGGTGAGCCGCGAGGTGGTCAAGTTTTCCCATGCGATCGGCGTCACGGTCGAAGCCGAACTCGGCTGCCTCGGCTCGCTCGAGACGGGTCAGGCCGGCGAGGAAGACGGGCTCGGCGCCGAAGGTACGCTCGACCATTCGATGCTGCTGACCGACCCCGACCAGGCTGCCGACTTCGTCAGGCAGACCGACTGCGACGCGCTCGCGATCGCGATCGGCACGAGCCACGGCGCGTACAAGTTCAGCCGCAAGCCGACCGGCGACATCCTCGCGATCGACCGCGTCAAGGCGATCCATGCGCGCATCCCGAACACCCACCTGGTCATGCACGGCTCGTCGAGCGTGCCGCAGGAACTCCTCGAGATCATCCGCCAGTACGGCGGCGACATGAAGGAGACGTACGGCGTGCCGGTCGAGGAGATCCAGACGGCGATCAGGTTCGGCGTGCGCAAGATCAACATCGACACCGACATCCGCCTCGCGATGACCGGCGCGGTGCGCAAGTTCCTGGCCGAGAATCCGTCGAAGTTCGACCCGCGCGAGTTCCTCAAGCCGGCGCGCGAAGCGGCCAAGCTGGTCTGCAAGGCGCGCTTCGAAGCGTTCGGCTGCGCCGGCCAGGCGAGCCGCATCAAGCCGATGCCGCTGGAAAAAATCGCTGCCCGTTACAAGAGCGGTGAACTGACCCAGGTCGTGCGCTGAGCGCGCCTCGCGTCATCGGTCGGCAACGAAGCGCAGGTCGCCGAACAGCGTCGTCACCCGCTCGCCGGTGTTGTCGGTATCGGCGCTGACCGCGATGCCGACGATGCGCGGCGCGGCTTCGCCGAAAGCCGCGCGGAAATCGGCCGCGACATTGCGGCGCACGCTGACCCACTGCCCGGCGTGCGCTGCGCCGCTATCGACGACGACCATCCTGACGCGGTCGGTATAAGGGTTCGGGCCGATCGCGCCCGGCGGCTGCGCTGCACCCCATACGTACGCGAGCGCGGCCGCGGGCAGGTCGGCGCCGTACAGCGCGCGCCCGAGCGTGATCTTGGCCCGGTCGGCGAGCGACAGCCGTTCGACCGGATAGTCGAACAGCACGTACACCCTCGCGGCGTAGTCGTCGCCGCCCTTGTGGCTGAAGTCCGAGCCGGCCACCGGGCGGGAAACTTTCCAGCGCCATTCCAGCAGCGGCGTTTTAGCCGGGTCGATATCGAGCGGCTGGGCGAGCGTCGACGCGGCGGCATCCGAGCGGACCCGCAGGACTGTCCGGCCGTCGTCCTCGACGAGGTCGAAGCGGTTCTGCCGTTCGACTCGCGGCAGCGGCTGGTGTCGCCACGGCGCGGGCGGCGGTGTGCCCGGTTCGGCTGCCGAGAACGGTGCCGGCGTCTGCGGCAGGAGCGGCGCCGGGAAGATTTCCGCGGCAAACACCAGCAAACATGCGAGCACGATCCTTCCCGTGCTGTACGCGACGCGACCGCGAAGTCGCAACACTCTTTTCATGCGCGCCTCCCGCAGATAAGGTTGTCGATGTCGCCTCGCCGGGGAAGCTTTCCGTTCCGACGGACGGCAATGACGTGACTGGCCACGAGTGTAGACTGCGGGCCGCTGCAGCCGGCACGCTCCGCGCACCGAGCGGTGCGTCGCGCACGCCCCCGCCCACGGAGAAACAGATGTCTGTCCACTGTCGCGGCTGCATCGGACGATGAAGCTCTCGATCGTCATCCCGGTCCTGAACGAGGCCGGCAACCTGCCCGGGCTGCTCGCGCGCCTCGCCCCGCTGCACGCGCGCGGCGTCGAGATCATCGTCGTGGATGGCGGCAGCAGCGACGGCTCGGCCGGGATCGCCGAACGCGCGGGGGTCGTCGCCCTCCGCAGCCCTGCCGGCCGAGGGCTCCAGATGAACGCCGGTGCTGCCCGCGCGACCGGCGACACGCTGCTGTTCCTCCATGCCGACACGACTCTGCCGCAGTCCGCCGACCATATCGTCGCCGCGGCGCTGCACGACGGTCGCGCTTGGGGCCGTTTCGACGTCGATATCGACGGTCGCAGCCCGATGCTGCGCATCGTCGCGGCGATGATGAACCTGCGTTCGCGGCTCACCGGCATCGCGACCGGCGACCAAGCGGTTTTCGTCACGCGCGAGGCGTTCGAGGCCGTCGGCCGCTTTGCGCCGTTGCCGCTGATGGAAGACCTCGAACTGTCCCGACGCCTGAAAGCGGTCTCTCGTCCGGCGTGCGCGCATCAGCGCGTGCATACGTCCGGACGGCGCTGGGAGACGCGCGGCGTGTGGCGGACGATCCTGCTGATGTGGCGGCTGCGCTGGGCGTGGTGGCGCGGCGTGCCGGCCGAGCAGCTCGCCGAGCGGTACCGCTGAGATGGAACGACCCCCACGCTCACTGCGTTCGCTGCCCCCCGTGGGGGCGTCAGTACGCTTGGGGCGGCCCGGCGCGTACTGAGATGGCCGCCGAAGCCGCAGCGGCGAAGCCCGTACGCATCCTCGTCTTCGCCAAGGCGCCTCGGCCCGGTTTCGTCAAAACGCGGCTGGTCCCGGCGCTCGGGACCGTCGGCGCGGCGGCGCTTGCACGGCGCATGCTGGACGATACGCTCGCCGCCGCTCTCGCCGCGGCAGTCGGGCCGGTCGAACTCGTTGCCACTCCGCATGTCGGCACGCTCGCGTGGCGCGAGATCGCGTTGCCCGCCGAAGTCACCGTTACCGACCAGGGCGAGGGAGACCTCGGCCAACGCATGGCGCGCGCGGCGCGGCGCACGACTGAACGGGGCGAGGCGGCGCTGCTGATCGGCACTGATTGCGTCGAACTCGGGCCCGCAGTGCTGCGTGCCGCGGCAGTCACCCTGCTCACGCACGACGCCGTGATCCACCCGAGCACCGACGGCGGCTACGTGCTGCTCGGCCTGTCGCGTTTCCACCCGCAGCTCTTCAGCGGCATCGCGTGGAGCACCGAAACGGTCGCCGCGATGACGATCGCCCGACTACGCGAGATCGGCTGGTCACTGCACGTCGGCGAGACGATGCATGACATCGACGTGCCCGGCGACCTGCGACATGTCGTCGCACTCCTCCCGCGACGAGGCGGGTCGCCACGGCAGTAACGCGTTTTACAAGCGATCCGGTTCGCAATCGCCCGGCATGGCGGTGCATCGGACGCGTCGTCGAAGCGGGCGATCCGTTCGTTCTCGCCGACCCGCGCCAGGGATTACCGAAGCGCTCGACCCGCGACCGCATTGACATACTTTTCGATACTCCTTTGTCCTCGCGAACGCCGGCGGCTGCGCCTAGAATGAAAAGGCTCCGACCGTTCCAGCGTGCGAACGGTAAGGGCGCGGCGGTTCCCGGTCGAACAAGAAGAGGAGACGAATCATGAAACAGCTACAACGACTGTTCGCAATGCTGCTGGTCATCTGCTTTTCCAACGCGACGATGATCCAGGCCGCGCAGGCAGCACTCGTGACGACCGAACAGGTCGCCGGCATGGCGGCAGCTTCTCCCGAGGATTCACCGCACGCGCGTCTCGGAGCGCTGATGACCCGCGCCGACGTGCAGGCCCAGCTCGAACGCTTCGGGCTGAGTCCCGATATCGCCAAGGAACGCATTGCGGCCCTGACCGATGACGAAGCGTCGATGCTCGCGCAGCAGATCGAGAACGCGCCGGCCGGCGGCTCCGACGTGCTCGGCGTGCTGCTGTTCGTGTTCATCGTGTTGCTCGTCACCGACATCCTCGGCTTGACGAAAATCTTCCCGTTCACCCGTTCGGTCCGCTAACGGACCGAACGACGCCGTGCGGCCCGGCCTCCGCCGACCCTCTGCGTCTCCTTTCGCCGCGCTGGGCGCGGCGATGCTGCTGATGCTCGCGCTGGCGGGCTGCGCAGTGCAGGCGCCGCGGCTGCTCGCCCGCCCGCCGCCCGACCTGCCCCGGCAGGTCGAGCTGGTGCAGACGCCGTTCTTCCCGCAGCTGGAACTCCAGTGCGGGCCGGCAGCGCTGGCGACGGCGCTGTCGGCGAACGGCCCCGAGATCCT
This sequence comes from Azoarcus sp. PA01, assembly GCA_001274695.2. NCBI lineage: Bacteria > Pseudomonadati > Pseudomonadota > Betaproteobacteria > Rhodocyclales > Zoogloeaceae > Azoarcus > Azoarcus sp. PA01. The sequence goes on from LARU01000002.1 coordinate 653,666, forward strand.
GCCGCAAACGCTCGTCGACGAGGTGTTCCTGCCCGGGCGCGAAGGCTCGCTGCAGCTCGAGATGCTTGCCGGCGCGCGGCGCCACGGCATGGTCGCGACGCTGCTGCCGGGTTCGCTCGAAGCGGTGATGCGCGAGACTGCAGCGGGTCATCCGGTGATCGTGCTGCAGAACCTCGGCCTGTCATGGGCGCCCACTTGGCACTATGCGGTCGTCGTCGGCTATGACTTCGACGCGGCGACGTTTATGCTGCGCTCCGGCACGACCGAGCGCCTCGAACTCGCGTTTCGCACGTTCGAACACACCTGGGACCGGTCGCAGCGGTGGGCTTTCGTCGCGCTGCCTCCGGGCAGGCTGCCGGTCACGGCGACCGAGGACGAAGCGACGCGGGCGCTCGTCGCGTTCGAACGCAGTGCGCCGCCCGATGCCGCCGCGCGAGCCTACGCCGGCGCGCTCGCGCGCTGGCCCGACAGCCTGGTGCTGGCGATGGGTCTCGGCAACGCGCGCCATGCAGCCGGCGACAAGGCCGGCGCCGAACAGGCGTTCCGCGACGCCGCTGCCCGCCACGACTCGGCCGCGGCATGGAACAACCACGCCTCGGTGCTGCTCGAACTCGGACGACGGGATGAAGCGAGACACGCCGCACAGCGCGCGGTCGAGCTCGGCGGCCCGCTGCGCGAAACCGCGCTCGCGACGCTGCGTGCAATCGATCGATAGGCGCGACAGCACGGGTCACAATCAGTGCATAAAACACAACAACACGTAGAGGTCACGAATGATGAAAACAGCCCTTCTTGCCACCGTCACGACGCTGCTGATCGCTGGTTGCGCCCAGAACCCCTACTACGGCGACACCGCGAAAACCGCCCGCGGAGCGACGATCGGCGCCGGTGCCGGTGCCGTGCTCGGCAGCGTCGTGTCGGGATCCGGTGATCGCACCAAAGGCGGCCTGATCGGCGCAGCCGTCGGCGCGACGGTCGGCGGGCTGATCGGCCGCCAGATGGACAAGCAGGAAGCGGAACTGCGCGAGCAGATGGCAGGCACCGGCGTCGAGGTCCAGCGCCAGGGCGACACGATCCGTCTGCAGGCACCGGAGAACATCACGTTCGACACGAATCGCGCGGACATCAAGCCGCAGTTCCAGCCGGTGCTGGGCCAGCTCGCGCAGAGCATCCAGCAGTATCCGGACACCGTCGTCCAGATCGAAGGGCACACCGATTCGGTCGGCTCGGCGAGCTACAACCAGACGCTGTCGGAGAACCGCGCCAGCGCGGTACGCAGCCACCTGATCCAGCGCGGCGTTGACGCAAACCGGCTGGCCGCGGTCGGCTACGGCCTGACGCGTCCGGTTGCCGACAACAGCACCGCCGCCGGACGCGCGCAGAACCGGCGCGTCGAAATGCTGATCGTTCCGGCGCAGCAGCCGGCACAGCAACAACCGGCGCAGCAGCCGGCACAGCAGCGGCCGGTACAGCAACAGTCGCCACAGCAGCAACCGCTGCAAACTCCGCGCTACTGAGTCCGCGTCGCCTTGCCGCCGGGCCGTCGTCGGGACGCCCGGCGCCGCAGCGCTTCCGCGCTGCCTGCAGGATGGGTACTCTTGCACGATCCTGCAGCTCGTCCCCTCATCATGCCCCTGTTCGAAGAACACCCCCAGCGCCGCGCGCTGAACGACGAAGTTCACTCGCGCCCGCCAGTGCCGCTCCATACGCCGGCACTCGTCAGCTACCTCGCCTTCCTGCACATCGACGGCAGCGCCGATCTCGAGCCCGCGCACCTTCATCAGCTCGCTGCGCAACTCGGCCTGCCGGAGGTTTCCACGGACACCGGCCACGTGTCGCTGGACGCCGGCGAATTCCGCCTCAGATGGGAACGGCACAGCGAATTTTCGAGCTATACGTTCTTCCGCGACGGCCCGCGCACCGGCGACGACGCGGATCCGGCGCTGTTGGCGGTTCCGGCCGGGTGGCGCAAGAGCATCCCGGGTCAGCTGATCGTCGCGACCCAGGTCGAAGTGCGCGATGCGGACGATGTGCCGCCCGAAACAGTCATTGCCCAGGAGGGTCATGACTTCATTCCGACCGTCGCCTCGCAGATTGCCGGCGGCGCAGGCTGGGTACTGACCGATTTCCGCATCGTCGAGGGGTTTTCACGCTTTGTCGTCTTCAACCGCTCGCTGACTCCGCGGCAGGCCGGCCGCAGCGTCCAGCGGCTCGTCGAAATCGAAACCTACCGCGTCATGGCGCTGCTCGCGTTTCCCGTCGCGAAGGACGTCGGCCGGCTGCTCGCGCGCGCCGAGGGCGAACTCGCGGACCTGACGGACAACATGGGCAATTCCACCTCGACCGATGATGAACGCCACGTCCTGAATCGGCTGACCCGGCTCGCCGCCGAAGTCGAGCGCTCCGTCGCGCGCACGACGTTCCGCTTCGGCGCCGCCGCCGCGTATTACCAGCTGGTACGCCAGCGCATCGAGGATCTGCGCGAAGTCCGCCTCGACGGTTACCCGCCGATCCGCGAGTTCATGGACCGCCGGCTCGCTCCGGCAATCGCGACCTGCGCGACGATGGCGCGCCGGCAGGAAGACCTGTCGGGCCGCATCGCGCGCAATTCGCAGCTGCTGCGCACGCGCGTCGACATCGAGATCGAGCGGCAGAACCAAGAACTGCTGGCGCAGATGAACCGCCGCGCGAAGCTGCAGCTGCGGCTGCAGGAGACGGTCGAAGGGCTGTCGGTCGTGGCCATCACGTATTACGCGTCGCAGCTCGTGCAATACCTCGCGAAAGGCGGCAAGGACTATCTTGCGCCGGCGACGCCGGAAGTCATCACCGCGGTGTCGATCCCGATCATCGCCGGGCTGGTCGCGCTCGGCCTGCGCCGCATGCGCCGCCAGCTTGCCGCCGAGGAGGCAGTGCCGGGCCACTGAGCGGGCGCCGCGCGGTGAGCGACTGCCGGACAAGCTGGCCTATAATCGCGTTTTGCCTGAATGAGTCCGATCGTGGCCCAACCCCTGTTCGAATCCACCATCAAGAGCCTGCCGTTGCTCGGTCGCGGCAAGGTCCGCGACATCTACGCCGTCGATGCCGACAAGCTGCTGATCGTCACCAGCGACCGGCTGTCCGCGTTCGACGTCATCCTGCCCGACCCGATTCCGGACAAGGGGCGCGTGCTGACCGCGATGGCCGCGTTCTGGTTCGCGCGCCTCGGCCACATCGTGCCGAACCAGCTCACCGGCATCGACCCCGAAGCGGTCGTCACGAGCGACGAGCGCGACCAGGTGCGCGGCCGCGCGCTGGTCGTCAAACGGCTCAAGCCGCTGCCGATCGAAGCGGTCGTGCGCGGCTACGTGATCGGCTCGGGCTGGAAGGACTACCAGGACACCGGCGCGATCTGCGGCATCAGGCTGCCCGCGGGGCTTACCCAAGCCGCGAAGCTGCCGTCGCCGATCTTCACCCCCGCGTCGAAAGCCGACGTCGGCGATCATGACGAAAACATCTCGTTCGCCGAAGCCCAGACGCGCTGCGCCGCCGAACTGACCGGTCTGCTCGCCGGCAGCGGCACGAACGGCGCCCGTCTCGCCGCCGAGGCGCGCGATGCCGCGCTCGCGCTGTACGTCGAAGCGGCAAACTATGCCGCGGGGCGCGGCATCATCATCGCGGACACGAAGTTCGAGTTCGGCGTCGACGCCGCCGGCACGCTGCACCTCATCGACGAGGCGCTGACGCCGGACTCGTCGCGTTTCTGGCCCGCCGACAGCTACCGCGAAGGCACCAGCCCGCCGAGCTACGACAAGCAGTACGTGCGCGACTACCTCGAGACGCTGACCTGGGGCAAGAAAGCGCCGGGCCCGCGCCTGCCGGCGGACGTCATCGCGAAGACCGCGGCAAAGTACCGCGAAGCGTTCGAGCGCCTCACCGGACAGTCGCTGGCCTGAACGGCACCTCTCCCGACGACAGGCCCGACCGGTAACGCCCGACGGATTGCCGGTCGCGAACTTGCGGCCGGCACCTCTCTCTAATTTGCGTCGCGATGCCTGCGCCGGCGGCACTAGGGAGCGGGCAGAAAACTCGCGTGTCCTGTTCCGGAGGAGGTCGCGTCATGGACAAGCCACACGGTGCGCTCGATCCGCGTTTCCAGCTCCCTCAGATACGGCAGGTCAACAGTGCGCGACCTTTCGCGTGGCTGCGCAGGGGCTGGGCCGACATGCGCGACAATCTGCCGGCAAGCCTGAGCTACGGGCTGCTGTTCGCGGCTGCCGGTTCGTTCATCCTCGGCTATGCGACCGGCCTGCCGCATCTGTTCACGGCAGCGATTTCCGGCTTCTTCCTCGTCGGCCCGGTCGCTGCGGCCGGCTTGTACGAGATTTCGCGGCGTCACGACTGCGGCGAACCGGCCAGCTTCATCGATTCGCTGCGCGGGTTGAGCACGCATGCCGATCACCTGCTGTATTTCGGTGCCTTCCTCGTTTTTGTGCTGCTCGGCTGGGAACGGCTGTCGGCGCTGCTGTTCGCGTCGTTCTACCCCGAAGACGCGAGCGGTCTGGGCAGCTTTTTCCTGGAAGTGTTCCTGACGGGCGCGTCGGCCTCGTTCGTCGTGTGGTACCTCGTCATCGGCGGCGCAATCGCAGCCGTGGTCTTCGCGCTGTCGGCGGTGTCCGTGCCGATGCTGATGGACCGCGACACCGATGTCGTCACGGCAATGGTCGCGAGTGCGCGCGCGGTCGGCGCGAACTTCGGCACGATGGCAGTGTGGGCGCTGATCATCGTCGTGCTGATCGCCGTCGGTTTCGCGACGATGGCCGGCATGATCGTGCTGCTGCCGTTGCTCGGCCACGCCAGCTGGCATGCCTACAAGGATCTCGTCGAGTAATGCCCGTTCTGCCCCGCAGTGAAAAGCCGCGCCCGGGAAACCCCGCAGCGGCGATGCGGTTAGAATGTGACACGTGCTCCAGCGCCCGTTTCTCCTGTCTTTCCTCCTGTCTTCCTTCCTGCCTGCCGGAGAATCCCCATGTCCAATCCCCTCCTCGATTTTTCGGCGCTGCCGCGCTTCGATGACATCCGCCCGGAACACGTCGCGCCGGCAATCCGCCAGCTCATCGACGAGAACCGCGCGCTGATCGCGGAGCTCGTCGCCGATCCCGCGCCGCCGACGTGGGCGAACTTCGTCACGCCGATGACCGAGGAAGGCGAACGGCTCGGGCGCGCGTGGGGCATCGTCGGCCACCTGCACAGCGTCATGGACGTGCCCGAATGGCGCGAAGCCTACAACGCGATGCTGCCCGAAGTGTCGAGCTTCTATGCCGAAGTCGGGCAGAACCTCGAGCTGTTCGACAAATACCGGCTGCTGCACGACAGCGCCGAATACGACATGCTGTCGCCGGCGCGCCAGCGCATCATCGACCACGAGCTGCGCGACTTCCGCCTGTCGGGGGCCGAACTGCCCGACGCCGACAAGCCGCGCTTCAAGGAAATCCAGGAAGAGCAGTCGGCGCTCGCGGCGAAATTCTCCGAGAACCTGCTCGACGCCACCAACGCCCACGCCGAATGGATCGACGACGAAGCGCAGCTCGCCGGCCTGCCGGGCGACGCGATCGCCGCGGCGCGTGCAGCGGCCGAACGCGACGGCAAGCCGGGCTGGAAATTCACGCTGCAGATGCCCGCGTACCTGCCGGTGATGCAGTACGCCGACAACCGCGAACTGCGCGCGCGAATGTATCGTGCGTATGCGACGCGCGCGTCGGAACAGGGCAAGCCGGAGCTCGACAACGGGCCGCTGATCGGCCGTATCCTCGCGCTGCGCGCCGAAGAGGCGAAAATGCTCGGGTACCGCAACTTCGCCGAAGTGTCGCTCGTGCCGAAGATGGCCGAAACGCCCGAGGAGGTGCTCGCCTTCCTGCGCGAGCTGGCGACGAAAGCCAAGCCGTTCGCCGAGCGCGATCTCGCCGAGTTGCAGGCGTTCGCCCGCACGGAACTGGGCCTCGATCCGCTCGAGCCGTGGGACATCGGTTATGCGTCGGAAAAGCTGCGCCAGGCCCGTTATGCGTTCTCGGACCAGGAAGTGAAGCAGTATTTCCCCGAACCGAAAGTGCTCGAAGGCCTGTTCGGCGTGATCCGCACGCTGTATGGCGTCGACATCGTCGCCGACAATGCTCCGCTGTGGGATCCGGACGCGCATTTCTTCCGCATCGACCGGGACGGCGCGACCGTCGGGCATTTCTACCTCGACCTGCACGCGCGCGAGACCAAGCGCGGCGGCGCGTGGATGGACTCGGCGCGGAGCCGCTACGTCGGCCCGCGCGGCACGCAGACGCCGGTCGCCTACCTGGTGTGCAACTTCCCCGGCCCGGTCGGGGGCAAGGCGCCCACTTTCACGCACGACGACGTGCTGACGCTGTTCCACGAATGCGGTCACGGCCTGCACCACCTGCTGACGCAAGTCGACGACCTCGCGGTTTCAGGCATCCACGGCGTCGAGTGGGACGCCGTCGAGCTGCCGAGCCAGTTCATGGAGAACTTCTGCTGGGAATGGGACGTGCTCAGCGGCATGACTTCGCACGTCGACACCGGGGAACCGCTGCCACGCGAGCTCTTCGACAAGATGATCGCGGCGAAGAACTTCCAGAGCGGCATGCAGACGGTGCGACAGCTCGAGTTCTCGATGTTCGACCTGCGTCTGCACGGCGAAGTCGACGCGTCGGCAGGACCGGTTCCGATCGAGCGCGTCCTGGAGCTGCTCGACGAAGTGCGACGCGAAGTCGCAGTGATCATCCCGCCGCCCTGGCACCGCTTCCCGCACAGCTTCTCGCACATTTTCGCCGGCGGCTACGGGGCCGGGTATTACAGCTACAAATGGGCCGAAGTGCTGTCGGCCGACGCGTTCGCGGCATTCGAGGAGGCGGGGGCCGGAAAAGGGACGTTGCTGGATCGTGAAACGGGGGAACGCTTCTGGCGCGAAATCCTCGCCGTCGGCGGCAGCCGCCCGGCGCTCGAATCGTTCAAGGCTTTCCGCGGCCGCGAACCCCGGGTGGATGCGCTGTTGCGGCACAACGGCATGGTGAGCGCCTGAGACGTGCCGCAGCCCCGCTGCCGCGGGGCTGCGCAAGACTCAGAGAACCGAGGCAGTTCCCTCCAGCACGCGCCGCTGCACGTGCAGCGGCACGCCGCGCTCGGTCATGTTCATCTGCGCGTTCGCATGGTCGCCCCCGCGGGCGAGGTAATCGATGATGGTCCCGACAAACTGGCGCATGGCCCAATCGACTCGCATCTCGCATCCACTGAGTGCCATCGCTGTCCCCCTTCATGACGAAATGCGTCAGGTGCGCATGACGCCATGTCATAGCCTCCCGAGAACCAAAGCCAGTTTTATGCCACGCGCAGGACACGGCGTGGATGCAATGAATTGCAGCGGGCACCGCGAGGCTCGCGTGCATCATCCCCGCACGTTGTAAGAATTTCCGACACCGCCGACCCGGCCGAACTGTTCAATCCCCATGCCACCCTGCACACGATGAAAATCGCCACCTGGAACGTAAACTCCCTCAAGGTCCGCCTGCCCCAAGTGCTCGACTGGCTCGCGGCCAACCGGCCCGACGTGCTGTGCCTGCAGGAACTCAAGCTCGAGGACAAGTCGTTTCCGACCGCCGAACTCGACGCGGCCGGCTACCACGCAGCGTTCAGCGGGCAAAAGACTTACAACGGCGTGGCGATCCTGAGCCGCTCTGCGCTCGGCGACATCGGCTACGGCATCCCGGGCTTCGATGACGAACAGAAACGCGTGCTCGCCGCGACGGTGAACGGCGTGCGCGTGATCTGCGGGTATTTCCCGAACGGACAGGCGCTCGGCTCGGAGAAATTCGCGTACAAGCTGCGCTGGGTCGCGGCCCTGACCGAGTGGCTGCGCGAAGAACTCAAGGCACATCAGCGGCTGGTGCTGACGGGCGACTTCAACATCGCGCCCGAAGACCGCGATGCGCATCCCGACTGGAAGGACGAGATCCACGTCTCACCCGCCGAACGCGCCGCGTTCGCCGCGCTGACCGGCCTCGGCCTGACCGACGCTTACCGTCTTTTTCCGCAGGACGACAGGAGCTTTTCGTGGTGGGACTACCGCATGGCGGCTTTCCGGCGCAACTTCGGCCTGCGCATCGACCACGTCCTGCTGTCGCCGGCGCTGCGCGATGTGTGCTGCGCGTGTACGATCGACAAGGCGCCGCGCAAGCTCGAACGCCCGTCCGACCACGCTCCGGTGATCGTCGAACTCGAGGTGTAGTCCCATCGCCGCAGCGCACGACGGAAAGACGATGATGACGCCTTCGCCCCTGCCAGAGCCGGCCCGCCTCGCCGACCGCTATCCGGTGATCGCCGCGCTGTCCGAAGCGGCGCGGCAGCGCGTGCTCGAGAACGCGCGCTGGGCGCGCGTGCCGGCCGGCGCAGTGCTGTTCGACGATCACCAGGCGTGCGAAGGTTTCCCGTTCGTCGTCGAAGGGTCAGTGCGCGTCGTCAAGTGCGCTGCCAACGGCCGCGAGCTGCCGCTGTATCGGGTCGCGGCGGGCGAAACCTGCATCATCTCGTCGTCCTGCCTGCTCGGCCACGAGGACTACAACGCGCGCGGCATCGCCGAGTCCGACACGGTGCTGATGCTGCTGCCGAAAGCCGAGTTCGACGCGCTTCTCGCCGAGCCGGCGTTCCGCGATTTCGTCTTCCACCTGTTCGCCGAGCGCATTGCCGACCTGATGCAGCTGATCGAGGAAGTCGCGTTCCACCGCCTCGACCAGCGCCTTGCCGGCCAGCTGCTCGGCAAGGGGCGCGTGCTGCATGTCACGCACCAGCAGCTCGCCGACGAGCTCGGCACGGTGCGCGAATTCGTCAGCCGCCTGCTCAAGAGCTTTGCAGTGCAGGGGCTGGTGAAGCTGTCGCGCGAGCAGATCGAGATCCTCGATCCCGTGGGCTTGCGCCGCATGGCAAGCGAAGGGCGCCACGAATAAGGCCGACGCCTGCGCTGTGTAACCGAGGTTACAGACCGTGCGGCGGCGCGGTGGTCCAATACGCTCGTCATCCACGCAGCGCAACGGAGAACATCATGAATGCAAACATCGGCGGCATCGACCGGATCCTGCGCATCGTCGCCGGGCTGGTCCTGGTCATCCTCGCGATCCTCGGCATCGGCAGTCCCTGGACGTGGATCGGCGTCGTCCCACTCGCGACCGGGCTGCTCGGCTGGTGCCCGGCCTATACCCTTTTCGGGCTGCGCACCTGCCCGCTCACGAAAGCCTGAGCGCTACGGCGGTCTGCCTCGACGCCCGTTCCCCGATGGCGCCGAAGGGCCTGCAGGTGCGGGGCACGCCGCGCCGGATCACGTGCTCGCGAGCGCGCGCGGCGACTTCGCGGCGATGTAGTTCGTGATCGCGACGTAGTCGGCGACGGTCAGGCGTTCGCCGCGCAAGCCCGGGTCGATTCCGAGCGCGGGGAAATCCGCTTCGTCGAGCCATTCGCGCAGCGTGTTGCGCAGCGTCTTGCGGCGCTGGCCGAACGCGGCGGCAACGACACGCTCGAGCAGCGCCTCGTCCTGCGCAGTGCGATCGTCTGCCGGCAGCGGCATCATGCGGACGATGCTCGACGTCACTTTCGGCGCCGGGCGGAACGCGCCGGGCGGCACATCGAACAGCCGCCCCATGCGGAAGCGGTATTGCAGCATCACCGACAGGCGGCCGTAGTCCTCGGTGCCCGGCTCGGCGACCATGCGCATCACGACTTCCTTCTGCAGCATGAAAGTCATGTCGCGCACGCCGGCCGCGAACTCGGCGAGGTGGAACAGCAGCGGCGTCGAGATGTTGTACGGCAGGTTGCCGACGACGCGCAACGGCGCGCCGAGCGTCGCGAAATCGAACTTCAGCGCGTCGCCTTCGTGGATCGTCAGCTGCTCCGGCGAATAACGTTCATGCAGCCGGGCGATCAGGTCGCGGTCGATCTCGACGACGTGCAGGTGACCGAGCCGCTCGACGAGCGGATCGGTCATCGCACCGAGCCCCGGGCCGATCTCGACGACGGTGTCGCCCGGCAGCGGGCGGATCGCGTCGATGATCTTGCGGATGATGTTGGGGTCCGACAGGAAGTTCTGGCCGAAGCGTTTGCGCGCGCGGTGTTCGCTCATCGCGCGGCATCCCGGCTCTGCACCATCGTCGTCGCGAGTTCGACTGCGGCGAACAGGCTGCCCGGATCGGCCACGCCCGTGCCGGCGAGATCGAGCGCAGTGCCGTGGTCGACGGACGTGCGAATGACCGGCAGGCCCAGCGTGACGTTCACGCCACCGCCGAAGCTCGCGTGCTTGAGCACCGGCAGGCCCTGGTCGTGGTACATCGCGAGCACCGCGTCGCCCTGCCCGAGCGTATGCGGCACGAACAGCGTGTCGGCCGGCAGCGGTCCGACGAGGTGCATGCCTTCGCCGCGCAAGCGCTCGAGCACCGGCGCGATGACGTCGATCTCCTCGCGTCCCATGTGCCCGCTCTCGCCGGCGTGCGGGTTGAGGCCGGCGACGAGAATGCGCGGCGCGACGAGCCCGAAGCGTCCGACCAGATCGGCGTGCAGGATGCGCAGCGTCTCGTCGAGCAGCGCCGGCGTGATCGCGCCCGCCACGGCTGCGAGCGGCAAATGGGTGGTCGCGAGCGCGACGCGCAGCCCGCCGCCGACGAGCATCATCACGACGCGCGGCGTGCCGGTGTGTTCGGCGAGGTATTCGGTATGGCCGCTGAACGCGACGCCGGCGTCGTTGATGACGCCCTTGTGCACCGGGGCAGTCACGATCGCGTCGAACTCGCCGCTTCGGCAACCGTGCAGCGCCCGGTCGAGCAGCGCGAGGACGTAGCCGGCGTTGGCGGGATCGAGGCGGCCGGGGCGTGCGGCGACGTTGAGCGGCAGGTGCAGCACGTCGAGCACGCCGGCTGTCGCAGGCACGTCGGGCGTGTAGGCGCGCACGAGCGCTGCGCCGGCTGCGCGCGTCCGGATCAGCTCGAGGTCGCCGAGCACGACCGGGCGCAGCAGCCAGTCGCGGCGCGCGAGGTGCGCGCACAGCTCGGGGCCGATGCCGGCCGGCTCGCCGCTGGTGATTGCAAGGATCGGAGGGGAAGCCACGGTGCCGAGCTATTCCCTGCCGGTCCGGTACTCGACATACGTGCGGTCGCGCAGCTGGCGCAGCCAATCCTCGAACGCTTCGTCGGCCTTGCGCTCGCGCAGCGCATTGCGCGCCGCGTTGCGTTTGCGCTCGTCCGACACGTCCTGGACCCGGCGCGCCTCGACCTGGATCAGATGCCAGCCGAACGGCGAACGCACCGGCGCACTCACTTCGCCCGGCTGGAGCGCGTTCATCGCGCGCTCGAATTCGGGGACGGTGTCGCCGGGGCTGAGCCAGCCGAGATCGCCGCCTTTCGCCGACGACAGGTCCGCCGAATGCGCTTTCGCGAGCTCGGCGAAACTCGCGCCGTTGACGATCCGCTCGCGCAACCCGAGCAGGCGGCTTTCCGCGTCGCTGTCGTTGAGGATTTCCGAAGTCCGGATCAGGATGTGACGCGCCCGCGTCTGTTCGAGCTGCTGCGGACCGGCCGCCGCGCCGCCGCGCCTGTCGAGCAGCTTGACGATGTGCAGGCCCGCCGAGCTGCGCAGCACCGGCGACACGCTGCCGGGGCTCAGCTCGCCCACCGCTTCGGCGAACAGCGGCGGCAGGCGGTCGCGGCTGCGCCAGCCGAGCGCACCGCCGTTCATCGCATCCGGGGCGTCGGAATAGCTCGCGGCAACACGCGCGAAGTCGTCACCCGAATTGAGCCGCTGTTTCGCAGTTTCGGCGCGCGCGACGAGGGCCGCCATCTGCTGCTGCGTTGCCGCTTCGGGCACGCGGATCAGGATGTGGGCGAGCTCGAATTCCTCGCCGGACAGTGCATCGGCGTTGTTCGCGAGGAAGTTGTCGACTTCGGCGTCGGTCACGACGATGCGGCTGTCGACTTCGCGCTCGCGCAGGCGCGTCAGCAGGATTTCGGTGCGGATATTGTCGCGGAAGCGGCTCCAGCTGACACCGTCCTTTTCGAGCGCGGCCTGCAGCTGCGCCATGGTCAGACGGTTGCTCTCCGCAATGCGCGCGATCGCCCGTTCGAGCGTCGCCTCGTCGACCTGCAGCGACGTCTCGCGCGCCAGCTGCAGCTGCGCCCGCTCGAGCACCAGACGCTCGAGCAACTGCCGCTCGAGCACGTCGGCTGGCGGTTGCGGCGTGCCCTGGCGGTTCAACTGGTGAATCGCCTGCTCGACCCGCTCACGCAATTCCCTCGCCGTGATGACTTCGTTGTTCACGACCGCGGCGATATGGTCGACTTCGACGGAGCGGGGATTGGCCGCATGAGCCGGAAACAGGGCTGCGGCGCAGGACAGGGCGGCGAACAGGATGAGACTGAGGCGCGCGGGAGTTCCACGCCAGGAAATGCGACGCAAGGGAATTCGTATCATGGTTTCTCGAAAAATGAATCGACTCGTGTATCGCTGAAATACGGCCGCCGGACTCAGTAGGCTCCGAAGACGCGGTCGGACACGGGTTCGTTGATCTTGCCATATCCCGCAACGCTGCGTTTGAGCAGATTGACCGGACTGGAACCGACACTGGCCAGGCCGTTGAGTTCAAGCTGCACGAAGAGCGCCTCGGTGACGTCGTCGGGATTGGTCGCGAAACGGTGCACGGCGCTGCGCACCACCCAGCAGCCGCCATCGTATTCGAGGCCCGCGATGGTCTCGGTGATGCGGTTCTCCTTCAGCGAGCGCGTCACGCGCGCGACGCCGTACCAGCCGCGGCCGAGCGGCCACTGCCCGGAAAGGTCGAGATCCTCCAGCACCTCGCGCGAATAACGGTAACCGAGATTGAGCGCCTTCGCGAATTCCGGCTGATAGCGCACGGTGAAGTTGAAGCGCTCCGTCAACTGTTCGCGCGGGTTGTACTGCCACGCCGAATCGATCGACGAGCTCGTCGTCACCCGCCCGCTGAACGCCGCCAGCATGTCGGCGCGGCGCTCGCCACGGCGCGGTTCGCCCGGCAGCGCGACGCGCTGGTCGTCGAAGTAGTAGCGCTGGCCGAGCGTTGCGCGCATGCGCTCGGCGCCAGTTCCCGGATCGATCAGCCGCGACGTCACGGCCGCGGTGACCTGGTTCGCGTCGGCGATGCGGTCGCCGCCGGCATAGAGGTTTTCGGAGAAGATCTGCGCGAAGCCGAAGTCGAAGCGGGCCGTGTCGAAAACCGGGATGTCGTCCTGGTTGCGGTACGGCGTGCGCACGTAGTAGATGCGCGGCTCCAGCGTCTGGAGATAGTCGCGGGCGAACAACGTCGTGTCGCGCTCGAAGCGGAGCCCGCTGTCGAGCGTGAAGATCGGCAGCGTCCGCGTGATCGAGTCGCTCTCGCCGGCCAGGTCGCGGTCGAGCGCATATTGCGTGTGATGCACGCCGATTTTCGGTGTCACGTAGTAGCCCGGGCGTTCGAACGGCAATGACAGCTGCGGATACAGCGTGAAGCGGCTGCCTTCCGGCTTGCGGCTGTCCGAATGTTCGAACTGCACGTATTCGCCGCGAAAGCCGAAGACCGTTCCCGCCGCCATGTCCTGCCGGTTCGCGTTCAGCAGCAGCTGCGGCAGACGCCGGTAAGGATCCTCGCCGGACAGCGTCTGGTAGCTTTGCACCAGCGCCGACGCGCTCCACCAGTCGCTCGCGACATAGCTCAGGCGGCCTTCGCGCAACAGGTTGACCTGCGACGCGACCGACAGGCGCGAGCTGAGGTCTTCGAAATACTGGTCGTCGGAGACGCCGTTCAGGTCGAGCGAACCGTACAGGTGCGGCGTGATCTGCTGCTGGTGCTGCACCGATCCGAGCGCACGCTCCTCGCCGGTGACGGCGTCGCGCGGCAACCACTCGACGCGCGACTGGCCACGGTAGCCCGGCGTCAGGTAACGGAACTCGCCGCCGAGCTGCACGCCGCGCCGCCCCATGAAGCGCGGCGCGAACGTCGCGTCGTAGTTCGGCGCGAGGTTCCAGTAATAGGGCACGGAGACGTCGACGCCAGCCTTGTTCGAGACGCCGACGGTCGGCGACAGGAACCCGGACTGGCGCTGGGCGACGAGCGGAAATTCGGCCCACGGCCACCAGAAGATCGGCACGTCCTGGAAGATTACCGACCCGCCGCGCACCACGCCGACTTCGCGGTCGTAGTCGAGCTCGAGGTCGCGCGCCTTGATGTACCAGTCCGGGTCGTCGGCCTGGCAGGTCGACCACGTCGCGTTTTCCAGGCGATACTGGTTCTCGCCTTCGAAGTGCAGCACGTCGGCATGCCCGCTGCCGGAGATCTCGCGCACCGGCTCGCCCGGCGCCGGATCGGAGCGGCGACTGAAGCGGTATTGCGGTGCCTCGAATTCGCCGACCTGCTCGGCGATCTTCAGATTCGCACGCGGCCCCTCGACCCGGTCCGTCCCCTGTGCCAACAGCACATTGCCTTCGGCCCGCGCCTCGTCGGTCAGCTCGCTGTATGTCAGCCGATCCGCGGACAGCAGGATGCCGTCGCGCCGCAGTTCGGCCTTGCCTTCCGCGACCAGTTCGACCGCTCGCGTTCCGCTGATCTGCTGTGCGCGGATCTCGGTCGCTCCGGCAGCGATCGGCGCGCTTTTTGCAGGCGCAGCGGCGGCAGCCGGTTCGGCGGGAGTCACGGCCGGGGGCAGCACCGCAGCTGCGGGCGATTCGGGCGGGGTCGAGGGCTTCGCCGCGGCAGGCGGCTGCTGCACCTCGGGCACCTCCGGGCTTGGGGCCGGCGCCTGTCCGGCCGGACGTTCCGGACGGCTTTTCACCAGGTCCGGCGAAACCACCAGCGGTGGCAATCCAGCCGCCACCGCAGCTCCCGAGAAGCAGCATATCAGCAGCGGAATAAGCTTCAGCCGCGTTCTCAATCGCGTTTCGCGCAAGCGTCTTCCCCAATCGTCAAGAGTCAGCCCGACGGCGAGCGGCACGGTCGAAGCCTTTGATAAACTCATCGATTTTACACGAAGCCTCGCGGAGAACCCGGTGCAAAGACTCACCCAACTGAACGCCTGGCTGACGGCGCAGCTACCCGGACAGGATTTCGAACTGAGCCCGGCATCGGCCGACGCCAGCTTCCGGCGCTATTTCCGCGTGCGGTTTGCCGACCGCAGCCCGAGCCGCATCGTCATGGACGCACCGCCCGAACACGAGGACACGCGCCCCTGGCTCGAGGTCGCCGAACTCTTCGGCGCTGCCGGCGCCCACGTCCCCGAAGTGCTCGCGCGCGACCCGGAGCAGGGCTTCCTGCTGCTGTCGGATCTCGGCAGCACGACCTACCTCGCCGCGCTGACTCCGGCGAATGCCGCCAACCTCTACGCCGACGCCCTCGGCACGCTGATCGCGATCCAGAAAGCGAGCCGCCCCGGGGTGCTGCCGGAATATTCACGCGAACTGCTGCGGCGCGAACTGATGCTGTTCCCCGAGTGGTACATCGCGCGCCACAAGGGGGTGAGCCTCGACGAGCGCCAGCGCGCGGCGCTGGATGGCGTGTTCGACCGCATCCTCGCCGTCAACCTCGCCGAGCCGCAGGTGTTCGTGCATCGCGACTACCATTCGCGCAACCTGATGCACCTCGCCGACGGCCGCAACCCCGGCGTCATCGACTTCCAGGACGCGGTGTACGGTCCGCTGACCTACGACCTCGCGTCGCTGCTCAAGGACGCCTACATCCACTGGGAAGAGGACTTCACGCTCGATCTGCTCGCGCGCTACTGGGAAGCTGCACGCAAGCTCGGCCTGCCGGTACGCGAGGACTTCTCCGACTTCCACCGCGACTACGAGTGGATGGGCGTGCAGCGCCACATCAAGGTGCTCGGCATTTTCGCCCGTCTGTGTCACCGTGACGGCAAGGACGGCTACCTCGCCGACATGCCGCGGGTGATGGACTACCTGCGCCGCGCCTGCAAGCGCTACCGCGACCTCACGCCCCTGCTGCGGCTGCTCGACCAGGTCGATCCCGAACCGGTCGAAGTCGGCTACACGTTCTGATGCGCGCGATGATCCTCGGTGCCGGGCGCGGCGAGCGCATGCGCCCGCTGACCGACGCCTGCCCGAAGCCGCTGCTCGCCGCCGGCGGCAAGCCGCTGATCGTGTGGCACCTCGAGCGCCTGCGTGCCGCGGGCTTCACCGACGTCGTCATCAACCACGCCCATCTGGGAACGATGATTGAAGCGGCGCTCGGCGACGGCCGGCAGTTCGGCCTGCATATCACCTACTCCGCCGAAGCCGAGGCGCTGGAGACTGCCGGCGGCATCCGCCAGGCGCTGGCGCTGCTCGGCGACGCGCCTTTCCTCGTCATCAACGGCGACGTCTTCTGCGACGCGGACCTCGCCGCGCTGCGCCCCGTCGGCGCGGAACTTGCCGCGACGGGCGACCTCGCCCACCTCGTGATGGTGCCCAACCCGGACCATCACCCCGGCGGCGACTTTCGTCTCGACGGCGAGCGCCTGCGTCGCGACGGCGAGCCGCGGCAGACGTTTTCCGGCATCGGCGTCTATCGTCCGGCGCTGTTCGCCGCCCTCGCAGCGGGAACGAAAGCGCCGCTCGGCCCGCTGCTGCGGGAGGCGATGGACGCCGGCCGGGTGCGTGGCGCGCTCTATCGCGGCTACTGGCTTGATGTCGGGACACCGCAGCGCCTCGCGGCGCTCGACCGGCATCTGCGCCCGGTCGTCGACTAGCGCCGCGCGCGAACAGGCCCGGTTCCGCCGGGTCGAAACCGGGAACCGCCGCCGTGCCATAATGAATTCATGAACACTCTTCCAGAGCGTCCCGTGCCCGACATCGCCCCGTTCCACGCCCGCCGCGAACGGCTTCTCGCGCGCATGAACGCGCTCGGCGGGGGCATCGCGGTGCTGCCGACCGCGCCCGAATGCACGCGCAACCGGGACACGCACTATCCGTTCCGCCACGACAGCTACTTCCATTACCTCACCGGCTTCGGCGAGCCCGAAGCGGTGGTCGTGCTGGTTGCCGGCGAATCCCCACGCTCGATCCTGTTCTGCCGCGAGAAGAACGAGGAACGGGAGATCTGGGACGGTTACCGTTTCGGCCCCGATGCGGCGCGCGAGCGCTTCGGCTTCGACGAAGCGTGGACGGTCGGCGACTTCGACCAGCGCCTGCCCGACCTCCTCGCGAACCAGCCGAAGCTGTGGTGCGCGCTGGGTTACGAAGCGGAGTGGGACGTCCGCGTGATGCGCGCGCTGAACGCGGTGCGGGCGAACGCGCGCGCCGGCGCAGTGCCGCCGCATGCGATCCACGATGTGCGCACCGAACTCGACGAAATGCGCCTCGTGAAGGACGACTCGGAACTCGCGATCATGCGCCGCGCAGCCGCGATCTCGGGCGAGGCGCACCGGCGCGCGATGGCCTTAACCCGCCCGGGGCACCACGAATACGAGATCGAAGCGGAGCTCCTGTACAGCTTTCGCCGCGCCGGCAGCCAGGCACCCGCCTACCCGTCGATCGTCGCCAGCGGCCCGAACGCGTGCGTGCTGCACTACGTCGAGAACGACCGCGTGATGGCCGACGGCGAGCTGCTGCTGATCGACGCCGGCTGCGAACTCGACGGTTACGCGTCCGACATCACCCGGACGTTTCCCGTCAATGGCCGCTTCACCGGCGCGCAGCGCGACGTCTATGAACTCGTGCTCGCCGCGCAGCGCGCCGCGAAAGACACGATCCGTCCCGGCGTGCTATGGAACGACCCGCACGACGCTGCGGTGCGCATCATCGCGCAAGGCCTGCTCGATCTCGGCCTGCTCTGCGGCACGCTCGACGCCGTCATCGAACAGGGCCTCTACCGGCGCTTCTACATGCATCGCACCGGCCACTGGCTCGGCCGCGACGTCCATGACGCCGGCGAATACAAGCGCGCCGGCGAGTGGCGGCCGCTCGAACCCGGCATGGTGCTGACCGTCGAGCCGGGGTGCTACATCCGCGCCGCCGCCGACGTGCCGGAAGCGTTCTGGAATATCGGCGTGCGCATCGAGGACGATGCCGTCGTCACCGCAACCGGGTGCGAATTCATCACCGATGCGGCGCCGCGCTCGATCGCCGACATCGAGGCAGTGATGCGCGAGGGCGCCGGTGCGACAGCCTGACCTTTTGGTCGTCGGCGCCGGTCCGGTCGGGCTCGCGCTGGCGCTTGCGCTCAAAGACAGCGGACTGGCGATCGTGCTCGCTGACGCCCGCCCGCGCGCGGCCGTGCTCGCCGACCCGCGCGTGCTCGCGCTCGCGCACGGCACACGCCTGACGCTGGAGCGCCTCGGCGTGTGGGACGCGCTGCCGGTGACGCCGATCCGCCGCATCCACGTATCGCAGCAAGGCGGTTTCGGCCGCACCGAACTGCGCGCCGAGGACTACCATCAGCCGGCGCTCGGCTACGTGGTCTCGGCCGGCGCACTCGCCGGCGCGCTGCGCGCAGCGGTGGACCGCAGCGGCATCGCCGTCCTCGACGAAACGCAAGTCACCGCCCTCACGCCGCAGTCCGACGCCGTCGTCGCCACCCTCGTCGCCACCCTCGCCGGCACAGCCCCAAGTGCGCCGGACGACGCGCCGTGCCGCGCGCGCCTCGTCGCCTGCGCCGAAGGCCGGCTCGAAGCCGGCAGCCGGGACGTCGTCGAGCGCGACTACCGCCAGCACGCCCTCATCGCGCGCATCGACGTCGCCGGCGGTCACCACCATCGCGCTTTCGAGCGCTTCACGCCGCAGGGGCCGATCGCGCTGCTGCCCTGCGACAGCAACTACGCGCTGGTCCAGGTCGTTTCGCCCGAACGCGCCGACGAGTTGCTCGCCCTTGACGACGTGGGCTACGTCGCGCAGTTGCAGGAGCACTTCGGCACCCGCTTGCGGTTCGGCGCGGTTTCCCGCCGCCACCGCTATCCTCTCGGCCTGCGCTATCGGCGTGATCCGGCGGGCCCCCGCACCGTGTGGCTCGGCAACGCTGCCCAGACCCTCCATCCGGTCGCCGGTCAGGGCTTCAACCTCGCGCTGCGCGACGTCTGGGCGCTGGCCGACACGCTGCTGCGCCATCCCGGCGATCCGGGCGGCGCGGCAGCCCTCGACGCCTATGCCGATTCCCGCAGCCTCGACCGCTTCGGCGCGATCCACTTTACCGACGCGCTCGTGCGCGTGTTCAGCAACGACTTCGCGCCGCTGCGCCAGCTGCGCGGCGCCGGCCTGCTGGCCCTCGACCTCATCCCGCCGCTGCGCAGTTTCGTCGCGCGGCGGATGATGTTCGGCGCCCGCGCCTGGCCCTGAGCGGCACCGTCCCGGCGGGGCGGTGCGCGGGCGCAAATACGACAGGACGTGATGCAATCGGCGTCGGCGCTGCATTCCGCTGCTCGCCCGGCAGCGCATGGGGTAAAATGCGCCCTCTTCCCCGAACACCTCTCCATCCATGCAGTACGCCGGTTTTACCCTGCGCAACAATCTTTTCGTCGCTCCGATGGCGGGCGTGACCGATCGGCCGTTCCGCCAGCTGTGCAAGAAGCTTGGCGCAGGCGTCGCAGTCAGCGAAATGGTCACGTCGAACTCGCTGCTCTATGGCAGCGCGAAAACCCGTCGCCGCGCCGAGCACGCCGGCGAGGTCGAGCCGATCTCGGTGCAGATCGCCGGCGCCGATCCGGCGATGATGGCCGATGCCGCCCGCTACAACGCGGACAACGGTGCGCAGATCATCGACATCAACATGGGTTGCCCGGCAAAGAAAGTCTGCAACGTCATGGCCGGCTCCGCGCTGATGCAGAACGAGCCGCTCGTCGCCCGCATCCTCGAGGCCGTCGTCGCCGCGGTACCCGGCACGCCGGTGACGCTCAAGTTCCGCACCGGCTGGAACCGCGACAACCGCAACGCCCCGACGATCGCCCGCATTGCCGAAGCATCAGGCATCCGCGCGGTCGCGATCCACGGCCGCACGCGCGCCGACCAATACACCGGCAACGCTGAATACGACACGATCGCCGAAGTGAAATCGCTCGTGAACATCCCGGTGATCGCCAACGGCGACATCACGACGCCCGAGAAAGCCCGCTACGTGCTCGACTACACCGGCGCCGACGGCGTGATGATCGGCCGCGCCGCGCAGGGCCGACCGTGGATTTTCCGCGAAATCGAGCATTACCTCGCGACCGGCACGCTGCTGCCCCCGCCGCTCGTCGCCGAGATTCTCCAGGTATGCCGCGAGCACCTGGGCGACCTGTATGCGTTCTATGGAGAGGAAACCGGAGTCAGGATCGCGCGCAAGCACATCTCCTGGTACACCAAAGGCCTCGTCGGCTCGGCGGCGTTCCGCCGCACGATGAACCAGCTGTCCGATGTGCGCGAACAACTCGAGGCTGTTGAAGACTTCTTCGGCCGCCTCGCCGAGCAGGACGCCCGCCTGCGCTACGAAGAACTTCCGCAGGAACTCGCAGCATGACCCGCTCGAACGAGATCGCCGACTCGATCCATCGCACCCTTGACCAGTACTTCCGCGACCTGGACGGCGAGAAGCCGGCTGCCATTTATGACATGGTAATTCGCAACGTCGAACGCCCGATGCTCGAATTCGTGCTTCGCCAGGCCAATGGCAACCAGACCGTCGCCGCCGAGATGCTCGGCATCAATCGCAACACGCTGCGCCGCAAGCTGACCGAATACGAACTGCTGTAGCGCAGCCCGACCCTCACTCCCCGCGCGGCGGAATCGCCGCGTCGCCCATCCGATTTTTTCCTGCGATCCTCACGATGAAAGTCTCCCAAGCCCTGATCAGCGTCTCCGACAAGCGCGGCGTCGTCGAATTTGCCCGCTCGCTCGATGCGCTCGGCGTCAAGCTGCTGTCGACCGGCGGCACTGCCACGCTGCTGCGCGAGGCCGGCCTGCCGGTCACCGACGTGTCCGAGCACACCGGCTTTCCGGAAATGCTCGACGGCCGCGTCAAGACGCTGCACCCGAAAGTGCACGGCGGCATCCTCGCGCGCCGTGACCTGCCCGACCACCTGGAGACGATCGCCGCACACGACATCTCGCGCATCGACCTCGTCGTCGTGAACCTCTATCCGTTCGCCGCAACCGTCGCGAAGCCCGACTGCACGCTCGACGATGCGATCGAGAACATCGACATCGGCGGCCCGACGATGGTGCGCGCGGCGGCCAAGAACCACGGCAACGAAGCGGGCGGCGTCGGCATCGTCACCGACCCGGAAGACTACGCGTCGATCGTCGCCGAGCTGAGCTCGGGCGACGGCGCGCTGAGCTACAGGACGCGCTTCGCGCTCGCGGTAAAGGCTTTCACGCATACTGCGCGCTACGACGCGGCGATTTCCAACTATCTGACCGCGCTGAATTTCGACGACGCCGGAACGGCCACCCGGCAGGCCTACCCGGAACGCTTCCAGCTCGCGTTCGACAAGGTCCAGGACCTGCGCTACGGCGAGAACCCGCACCAGTCCGCAGCCTTCTACCGCGAGCCGTCGGCGCCCGAAGGCGTGATCGCGGCGTATCGGCAGCTGCAGGGCAAGGAACTGTCTTACAACAACATCGCCGACGCCGACGCGGCATGGGAATGCGTCAAGGCGTTCGACGTCGAAGCCGGCCGCGTCGCGTGCGTCATCGTCAAGCACGCGAACCCGTGCGGCGTCGCCCTCGCCGAAACCCCGCAGGCCGCTTACCGCAAGGCCTTCTCAACCGACCCGACGTCGGCCTTCGGCGGCATCATCGCGTTCAACTGCGAAGTCGATCGGGCCGCTGCCGAAGCCGTCGCAGCGCAGTTCCTCGAAGTGCTGATCGCGCCGTCGTACAGCGCCGACGCGCTCGCGGTGCTCGCCGCGAAGCAGAACGTGCGGGTGCTGACGTGCGCGCTCGGCAAGCCGTCCGGCGCCCTCGACCTGAAACGGGTCGGCGGCGGGCTGCTGGTGCAAAGCGCCGACGAAGCGCGCATCACGGTTGCCGATCTTCGGATCGTCACCCGCCGCGCGCCGACCGAACAGGAACTCGGCGACCTGCTGTTCGCGTGGCGGGTCGCGAAATACGTCAAGTCGAACGCGATCGTGTATTGCCGTGACGGCATGACGGTCGGCGTCGGCGCGGGACAGATGAGCCGCGTCGATTCGGCGCGCATCGCCGCGATCAAGGCCGAGAACGCCGGGCTGACGGTGCACGGCTCGGTGGTCGCCTCCGACGCGTTCTTTCCGTTCCGCGACGGGCTCGACGTGCTCGCCCAAGCTGGCGCGACCGCGGTCATCCAGCCCGGCGGGTCGATGCGTGACAGCGAGGTGATCGCCGCGGCCGACGAACAGGGCGTGGCGATGGTGTTCACCGGTTTCCGTCATTTCCGGCACTGAGAGCCGCACAGGAAAACTCATGAAAGTTCTCGTCATCGGCTCCGGCGGCCGCGAACACGCGCTGGCCTGGAGACTCGCCCAGTCGCCCAAAGTCACACGCGTGCTGGTTGCTCCGGGCAATCCGGGCACCGCTCGCGAACCGCTGCTCGAGAACGTCGCGGTCACTGCGATCCCGGATCTCGTCGAACTCGCGCGCACCGAGCAGGTGCAATTCACCGTCGTCGGCCCGAAGCCCCGCTTGCGGCCGGCGTCGTCGACGCCTTTCGCGCCGCCGGGCTGCCGATCTTCGGCCCGACGAAAGGCGCCGCACAGCTCGAAAGCTCAAAAGACTTCGCCAAGCGCTTCATGGCCCGGCACCACATCCCGACGGCAAAGCACGCGACTTTCTCCGACCCGTCCGCGGCGCACGACTATGTCGAGACCGAAGGGGCGCCGATCGTCATCAAGGCCGACGGCTTGGCCGCCGGCAAGGGCGTCGTGGTCGCCGCGACGCTCGCCGAAGCCCATGGCGCGATCGACCTGATGCTGAGCGGCAACCAGACCGGCGTGCAGTACGACGAAGCCGGCGCACGCGTCGTCATCGAGGAGTTCATGGCGGGCGAGGAAGCGAGCTTCATCGTCATGGCCGACGGCAAGCATGCGCTGGCACTGGCAACGAGCCAGGACCACAAGCGCCTGCAGGACAAGGACGAGGGCCCCAACACCGGCGGCATGGG
This sequence comes from Azoarcus sp. PA01, assembly GCA_001274695.2. Classification (NCBI taxonomy): domain Bacteria; kingdom Pseudomonadati; phylum Pseudomonadota; class Betaproteobacteria; order Rhodocyclales; family Zoogloeaceae; genus Azoarcus; species Azoarcus sp. PA01. Next base: position 676,785 of record LARU01000002.1, read on the forward strand.
CGCCTATTCGCCGGCGCCAGTCGTGACACCCGAAATCCACGCCCGCGTGATGCGCGAAATCATCCTGCCGACGCTCGCCGGCATGAGCGCCGACGGGCTGTCCTATACCGGCTTCCTGTACGCCGGCCTGATGATCGACGAAGCGGGCCAGCCGCGCGTCGTCGAGTTCAACTGCCGCCTGGGCGACCCGGAAACCCAGCCGATCATGATGCGCCTGAAGACCGACCTGTCCGACCTCGTCGAAGCGGCGATCGGCGGGCGGCTCGACCAGATCGAAGCCGAATGGGACCGTCGCGTCGCGCTCGGCGTCGTGCTCGCCGCCGAAGGCTATCCCGAGGCGCCGCGCAAGGGCGACGTGGTGTCCGGCTTGCCAACCACCGAGAGCGAGGACGTGCATGTCTTCCACGCGGGCACTGCGGAACTGGACGGACAGGTGGTGACGGCCGGGGGCCGCGTGCTGTGCGTCACGGCGCTTGGCGACAACATCCGCAGCGCGCAGAAGCGCGCTTACGAGATCGCCGACGGAATCCTCTTCGAAGGACGCCAGTACCGCCGCGACATCGGGTACCGCGCGATTGCCCGCAAAGGCTGAACGATGGGCGCGCCCGATTCGCGCGTCGTCAGGCAGCACCTGCTCGACCTGCAAAGCCGCATCGTCGCCGCGCTCGAACGATTCGACGGCGGCAGCTTCCGCGAGGATGCCTGGCAGCGCCCGGCGGGCGGCGGAGGCGTCACGCGCGTCATCGAGGAAGGCCGTTTCTTCGAACGGGGCGGGGTCAATTTCTCGCATGTGATCGGCGGCGCAATGCCCGCTTCGGCGACCGCGCACCGCCCCGATCTCGCGGGCCGCGCGTTCGAAGCGATGGGCGTGTCGCTCGTGCTGCATCCGCGCAACCCGTACTGTCCGACCGTGCACCTGAACGTGCGCTTCTTCATCGCATCCCGCCCGGACGCTGCCGCTCCGCCGGCACCGGTCTGGTGGTTCGGCGGCGGCATGGACCTGACGCCCTATTACCCGTACGAGGAAGACGTGCGCGCTTTTCACCGCGCCTGCCGGGACGCGGTGCTGCCGTGGGGCGGCGAGCCGGAATACCGGCGCCTCAAGGAATGGTGCGACCGGTACTTTTTCCTCAAGCACCGCAACGAACCGCGCGGTGTCGGAGGCCTGTTCTTCGACGATCTGGGCGCCGACGGCAAGACCGACTTCGACGCCGCATTCGGGCTCGCGCGCAGCGTCGGCGATGCCTTTCTGGGCGCCTACCTGCCGATCGTCGAGCGGCGACGCGACCTCGCATACGGCGAACGCGAACGCGACTTCCAGGCCTACCGCCGCGGCCGCTACGTCGAATTCAACCTCGTGTTCGACCGCGGGACGCTGTTCGGCCTGCAATCGGGCGGGCGCACCGAGTCGATCCTGATGTCGCTCCCGCCGCTCGTCAAATGGCGCTACGACTGGCAGCCGGAGCCGGGCAGCGCCGAGGCGCGTCTATACGACGAATTTCTCGCCCCGCGCGACTGGTGCTGACTGCCGCGGCGCGAAACCGTTCAGGCCGCCGAATGTTCAGCGGCCGCGCGATAGTGGGCGTGCGCCTCTTCGGCCCGCTCGAGACGCTCGAACAGATGCGCGAGCGCGAGGTGGGTTTCGATCGTCGGCACGAGGCTCAGCGACGCCTCGAGGTAACTCTGCGCCTTGCCCCACAGCTGCGCCGCCAAGCATAGCCTGCCGAGCGCATACAGCAGGTCCGCATCCTTCGGGTGCTTGCGCAGCCACCCTTCGGCCCGCGCGAGGCAGCCGGCCGCGTCGCCATTCGCACACTGGGCGTACAGCCGCGCCAGCCCTCCGTCCCACTCGGTGTCGAGCATGCGTTCCACGGTCTTGCGCACCAGCGCGCCCTGTCCCGCTGCGGCAAGATAGGGAACGGCTTCCTCGACCATGCGCCGGTCTCCCAGCTCGGCAGCGGGAATGCTGCGCCAGTATGCTGCGAGCGCTTCGCCGTCGGAAGCCAGTTCGCGTATCCGTTCGACGTGCGCGCGGCGCACCACCGGTTGCGCCTGCTCGTCGGTCAGAGCCTTGTGCTTGCGCAACTGCCGCGCAAGACGCAGGACCTCTTCCCAGTGCCCGAGCGCCGACGCCACTTTCAGCGACAGGCGCAGCGCGGCGATGTGCCGGTGCCCGGACAGGCGCAGATTTTCGAGCCGTTCGGCGGCTTCCTCGAAGCGCCGCCCCTCGACTGCGAGTTCGGCTTCGGTCATCAGGCGCGCAACACGGGCTTCTTCTTCCTGCTCGGCAGCCCGCCCGATCCAGATCCGGTAACGGGCGTCATCGTGCATGCCGTGCGCCGCGCGAGCCGCGACCAGCGCCGCCATCGAGCGGCTTTCCCCGGCGTCGAAAGCGCTGCCGGAGAGCTTCAACGCCTGCGCGAAGCGGCCTTCGAAAAGCGCCCGCAAGCCCTCGCGCAGCGCTCGGCCGGCCTTGTCCTTGCGCCGGCGCTCACGGAACACGCCGACCCGACCCGGCAGCGCGATCGTTTTCCCGACCAGCCGGAGCACCACGTAGCCGATGAAAAACGCCCCGAGCAGCGCGACGATGAGGAGATTCAGTGACAGCTGGGCACGCCACGGCGGCAGCACGACGAGCACGTAGCCGGTGTTGATGCTCGCGAGCATCGCCACCCCGGCAGCGAGAGCGAACAGCGCGATGAGCCAGAGCAGGGTACGCATTCCGGACCTCCTCTCAACGCTCGCCGGCGACCGGCGCCTGCTCCGGCTGCGCGGACGCAGGCGCAGCAGGCGGCGACCGGACCTCGGGAGCGGAGGGTGCACCGGCGGGTGGACGGCCTGCACCGGAAGTGGCAGCACCGGGCGCAGGCGTTCCGTTGAGCGGCCGCCGGCCTTCGGCCGAGCGGGCCTGCAGCATGCGCAGTGCGGCGATGCTTTCGGTCGGCGTCGGCTGCTCGACCTTGACCGGCAACGCCTGCAACGCCGCGAGTTCGGCGAGCGTTTCCTGCACGGCCGGGTCGCGCCGGTCGAAAAAGCGTTCGATCCAGCTCCGCGCCTGCGCGAGGTCGGCGGCGAAAGTCCGGCCGTCGCGTGCGAGCAGCGCGAGCCGCGCGGTCAACAGGCGGATCTTGAGATTCTCGCGCAGGTAGGTGCTTTGCGCCGGCGCCAGCAGCACGGGTTCGGACTGGTCGAGACGCTCGATTCGCACCAGCGTCAGCATTTCGCGCCAGATGTCGCGCGCCAGTCCGGTGACAAAATCGATCACCGAAGGGTCGGCCGAAGCGGCCTCCGGCATGCTCGCCCCCTCATTGCCCTCGGCAGCGGGATCGTCGAGTTGCCCGGCGAAAGCCAGCGGCAGCGTATCGACCCGCTCGAGCAGCGCCTCCAGGCGCAACGCGATGCCCGGCATATCGACCTGCGGCGCGGCCTGGAGCCGCTCGATGTCACGCACCAGCGCACGGCGCAAGGCTTGGAACTGGCCGCGGTCCTGCGCCGCCAGCCGCGCCTCGGCCCCCTGCAACGCGATCAGCGCGGCTTCGTGGTTGCCGGCCAGCTGCAGTTGCTGCGCAGCGATGCCGATCGCCTGCTCCGCCTCGGCGACGACCCGGTCGTCCCGCGTGCGCGAAAACTCCTGGTAGAGATTTTCGAGCGCGGCCGCCTGCCCTTCGGTGGCCGCGACATGCGCCTCGAGCGCGCCGATCTTGCCCTGCAGCGACGCGATCGACTCCTGCTGCTGGCGTGCCGATCCTCGCGCTTCGGCGAGCGCGGAATCGCTTGCCGCCAGGCGCTGGGCGACTTCCTCGCGAATCTCGATGGCGTCCGAGCGCAGCTCGTACACCTGCCAGCCGGCGAGCCCGGCCGCAGCGAGCGCGACCAGCGCCACCGCAGTGGCGATGCCGCCGCCGCGCTTCGACGAGGAAGCCGGCGGCGTGGAGGACGAGGTGGACGGCGTCGATCCGGACGGGGTATCGGAACGCGGAGGCTGGGAAAGCGCTGGAATTTCTTCTTTCATGCCGAGAGTTTAACCGAGGTCACTAGAAATGAGATTCGAGTGCGCGAATCAGCCCTTCGTCGCCGGGGGCGGTTTCGACGACGCGCACGAAGCCCGCTGCGCGCGCATGCGTCGCGATCCTCGGGTGCGGCGCGAAGATCGGCACCGCGCACAGCAAGCGCAGGCCTTCGGCGCCGACGATCGCGACGAGCTTCGCGACGCCTTCGCTGCTCGTCAGCGTGATCGCGTCGAGTGCGCCGCGCCGCGCGAGGTCGAGCAGCGGGGCGGGGTCCTGGTCGGGCTGGAAGCGGCGATAGCAGCTCACGTATTCGACGCTGGCGCCGTGTTCGCGCAAGGTTTCGCCGAGCAGGTCGCGACCGCCGTCGCCGCGGAAAATCACGATCCGCCGGCCGCGTACCGCTTCGGGCCGGAATTCCGGAAGGGCGAGCACCGACTCGCTGTCGAACCCGCTGCGCGGCGCGACAACGGCGCGGAAACCGAATGCTGCGAGCGCCCGCTCACTCCCCTTGCCAACCGTCGCGACGACCACGCGCGGCGGCCACGCGCGCTGCGCGAGGATCGGCGTGAGCGCGTGCTGCACGGCGTTCGGGCTGACGAAAAACGCGAGGTCGAACTGATCGAGCCGGGCCGCGATGTCGTCGAGTTGCGCGCCGTCGACAGCGCCGATCGCGAGCACCGGAAAGCGCACCGGAATGCCGCCGCGTGCAGCGATCGCCTCGCACAGGCTGTCGGCCTGGCCCGTCGGGCGAGTGACTGCGACGTGACGTCCGCAGAGCGTCTTGCGCATCATCGACGTCTCAAGGTTGTGCCGTTCGTATCGGGCTCACCCCAGGCGCGCGAGGATGTCTTCGGCCCCTTGCGCGCGCAAGTCGTCGGCCAGTGCGAGCCCGAGCCCTTCGGCATCGGCAGCGTTGCCTTCGCGTTCGGCGCGGACCATGCGGCTGCCATCGGGCAGCGCGACAAAGCCGCGCAGCCACAGCCGGCCGGCACGGATCTCGGCGTACGCACCGAGCGGCACTTCGCAGCTGCCCGCGAGCGCGCGCGAGACGGCACGCTCGGCGCGCACGCATGCGGAAGTGTCGGCATCGTTGAGCGGCGCGAGCCAGGCGGCGATGTCGCTGCGCTTCGCGAGGCATTCGATGCCGAGCGCGCCCTGCCCGGCCGCCGGCAGCGACACCTCGGACGGCAGCTCGGCGCGGATGCGGTCCGCCAACCCGAGCCGCTTCAGGCCGGCGGCGGCGAGGATGATCGCGTCGTACTGCCCCTCGTCGAGCTTGCGCAGGCGCGTGTCGAGGTTGCCGCGCAGGCTCGTGACCGCCAGGAACGGGAACTGCGCATGCAGCTGCGATTCGCGGCGCAGCGACGACGTGCCGACGACCGTGCCCGGCGGCATGTCGGCGAGGCTCGCGTAGCGCGGCGACACGAACGCGTCGAGCGGCACTTCGCGCGCCGAGATGCACGGCAGCGCGAACGGTTCGGCCAGCTGCATCGGCACGTCCTTCATCGAATGCACCGCGATGTCGGCGCGCTCCTCGAGCAGCGCGGCTTCGAGTTCCTTGACGAACAGGCCTTTGCCGCCAACTTTCGCGAGCGGCCGGTCGAGGATCTGGTCGCCGCGCGTCGTCATGCCGAGCAGCTCGACGCGACAGCCCGGGTAGAGCGCTTCGAGGCGGGCCTTGACGTGTTCGGCCTGCCACAGCGCGAGACGGCTTTCGCGGGTGGCGATTACGATGCGTTCGGGAGAGGGAAAGTCGGGGGTAGCGCTCACGGTGGGCAGACTCGTCACGGAGGAAGGGATCGATGGTGCCTGCGGCAAAAGGTTGCCGCAACGCAACATCAGGGTTCGCGCCAATGGCGCACGGGCTCGGCGGCATTCTAGCATGGGTGCAAATTGCGCCTTTCCTGCCTCGGCGAGCGCACGTCCGCATCGTGTCCGCCGGCAAGCCGGACCGCCACTCCCACCACGTAGCCCCCAAACCCGGAACAGACCATGACTGAAGACAAGGACGCCCCGCTGCGCGAAGACATCCGGCTGCTCGGCCGCGTACTGGGCGACACCGTGCGCGACCAGCAGGGCGAAGCGGCGTTCGCCCTCATCGAGCGTATCCGCCAGACCTCGGTGCGCTTCCGCCGCGACGACGACAACGCGGCGCGGCTCGAACTCGAAGGCATCCTCGACGCGCTGTCGCGCGAACAGACGATCGAAGTCGTGCGCGCGTTCAGCTATTTCTCACACCTGTCGAACATCGCCGAGGACCAGCATCACATCCGCCGCAGCCGCGCCCACCTGATCGCGGGCTCGGCGCCGCGCGAAGGCAGCGTCGCGCACGCGCTCGTGCGCGCACTGGCGAGCGGGCTCCCGCCGGCCCGGCTTGCGGCGTTCTTCGACACCGCGCTGATCTCGCCGGTGCTCACTGCGCATCCGACCGAAGTCCAGCGCAAGAGCATCCTCAACTGCGAGACCGACATCGCGCATCTCCTCGACGCGCGCGACCGCATGACGCTGACGCCTGAAGAGTACCGCGAGAGCGACGACGCGCTGCGCCGCGCGGTGCTGACGCTGTGGCAGACGCGCATGCTGCGTCCGGCGAAGCTGTCGGTCGTCGATGAAGTCGCCAACGGCCTGTCGTACTTCGACGCGACTTTCTTGCGCGAGCTGCCGCGGCTCTATGCGAACCTCGAAGACGAGCTCGCGAGCCGCGACGCGGCGCTCGCCGGACTCGAACTGCCGGCGTTCCTGCAGGTCGGCAGCTGGATCGGCGGCGATCGCGACGGCAATCCTTTCGTCACCGCCGACGTGCTCGAACGCGCGCTCGCGATGCAGGCGGGCGCCGCGCTCGGTTTCTATCTCGACGAACTGCATGCGCTCGGCGCGCGCCTGTCGCTCGCGCTCGGGCTGGTCACCGCGTCCGATGTGCTGCTTGCGCTCGCCGATCGCTCACCCGACCATTCCCCGCACCGCAACGACGAGCCCTACCGCCGCGCGATCTCCGGCATCTACGCGCGGCTCGCGGCAACGCACCGCGCGTTGCTCGGCACCGAACCGCCGCGCCACCCGGTAGCAGTGGCCGAGCCCTATGCCACCGTCGCCGAACTCGCTGACGATCTCGACGTCATTCACCGCTCGCTCGTCGCGAACGGCTCGGTAGCGCTCGCGCGCGGGCCGCTGCGCCGGCTCCGGCGGGCGGTGCGCGTGTTCGGCTTTCACCTCGCGCCGATCGACCTGCGCCAGAATTCGGACGTTCATGAGCGCGTCGTCGCCGAACTCTTCGCGGCCGCCCAAGCCGGCACCGACTACGCCGCGCTCGACGAGGCGGCGCGCGTCGCACTGCTGCTCGAGGAACTCGCGACGCCACGGCCGCTCGCGTCGCCTCACGTGCGCTATTCGACTGAAACCGAAGGCGAGCTCGCGATCTTCCGCGCCGCGCGCGCCGCCCATCGGCGCTACGGCAGGGGGGCGATCCCGAACTGCATCATCTCGAAGACCGACGACGTCTCCGACCTGCTCGAACTCGCGCTGCTGCTGAAGGAAGCGGGCCTGCTGCGACCGCACGAACAGGCGCTGGACGTCAATATCGTGCCGCTGTTCGAGACGATCGAGGATCTCGCGAACGCGCCGTCGGTGATGGACCGCCTGTTCGCGCTGCCCGGATACATGAGCCTGCTCGCTGGCTCCCGCGACCGCACGCACGAAGTCATGCTCGGCTATTCCGACAGCAACAAGGACGGCGGCTTCCTGACGTCGGGCTGGGCGCTCTACAAGGCCGAGATCGGCCTCATCGAAGTATTCGCGCGGCACGGCATCCGTCTGCGCCTGTTCCACGGCCGCGGCGGCTCGGTCGGACGGGGCGGCGGCCCGAGCTACCAGGCGATCCTCGCGCAGCCCGGCGGCGCGGTGCAGGGGCAGATCCGGCTCACCGAGCAGGGCGAAGTGATCGCGGCGAAATACGGCAACCCGGAAGTCGGCCGTCGCAACCTCGAAGTCATCGTCGCCGCGACGCTCGAAGCGAGCCTGCTCGCCGATCGCGCTCCGGCGCCGCGCGCGGAGTTCCTCGACACGATGCAGGCGCTGTCGGATGGCGCGCTCGAAGCGTACCGCGGCCTGGTCTACGACACCGATGGGTTCGAGCGCTATTTCTGGGAATCCACCGTGATTTCGGAGATCGCCGAGCTGAACATCGGCTCGCGGCCCGCGTCGCGCAAGAAAGGCACGCGCATCGAGGACTTGCGCGCGATCCCGTGGGTGTTCAGCTGGTCGCAGTGCCGCCTGATGCTGCCGGGCTGGTTCGGCTTCGGCAGCGCAGTGAAAGCCTGGCTCGCGGCCCACCCCGACGACGGCCTCGCGCGCTTGCAGGCGATGCACCAGGAATGGTCGTTCTTCGCCGCGCTGCTGTCGAACATGGACATGGTGCTGGCGAAGACCGATCTGGCGATCGCGTCGCGCTATGCCGGCCTCGTCAAGGACGTGAGCTTGCGCGACGCGATCTTCGAGCGCATCCGCAACGAATGGCACGACACCGTCGAGGCGCTGCTCGCGATCACCGGCCAGCGCGAGCTCCTCGATGCCAACCCGCTGCTCAAGCGCTCGATCCGCAACCGCTTCCCCTACCTCGATCCGCTCAACCACGTGCAGGTCGAGCTGCTGCGCCGCCACCGCGAGACGCACGACGACGCGCGCATCCGGCTCGGGATCCATATCTCGATCAACGGCATCGCGGCAGGTTTGCGCAACAGCGGCTGAGGAAGCCGGCGCGTCGGAGCGGGAGTCAGAGTCCGAGCGCGTGCCGAACCGCCGGCCACTGGCGCCGGCTGACGGCCAGGCGTTCGGCGAGGCCGGCGAGCACGACGTCCCAGTGCGGCTCGCCGTCGTCCTCGCCCGCGCGTTCGACGCCCGTCACCGCGCGGCGCGCGACGAGGCAGTTGCGATGGATGCGGACAAAGCGATCGCGGAACTCCTGTTCGAGCTGGACGAGCGATTCGTCGAGCAGGAACTCGCGCGCCGCGGTGCGCGCAGTGACGTACTTCAGTTCCGCACGCAGGAACAGCACGTCGGCAACCGGCACCAGCACGATGCGGCCGCGCTCATTGACGCTGAAATGGCGCCTTGCGCCGCGTGAAAGTCCGGCCAGCAGCGCGTCGGCAGCGGGTGAACGCCGGCGCGCCCGCGCGAGCGCTTCGGCAAGCCGCGCCGCGCGGACCGGCTTGAGCAGGTAGTCGGTCGCGGCCAGGTCGAACGCCTGCACTGCGTATTCGTCGTATGCCGTCGTGAAGATCACCGCGGGCGGGCATTCGAGACGGCCGAGGTGGCGCGCGAGTTCCACCCCGTCCATGACCGGCATGCGGATGTCGGCGAGCACGACGTCGGTCGCCACCTCTTCGATCAGGCGCAACGCTTCGAGCCCGTTCGCTGCCACGCCGACGATGCGTGTCGGCTGCGTGTCGGCAATGTCGTCGAGCAGATCCTTGAGGCGGGCGCGGGCGGGCTCCTCGTCATCAACGATGACGACCCGCAAAGCAGCGTCGGTCATGCAGGAATTCTCCGTTGTGGCGACGCCGGGCAAGCCCGCGTCGCAAGCGCCTGGCGAAAGCCGGCAAAGCTTTTGCTTTATACTTTTCACCCCTTATATGCGACGGACGAAACCTGCGCCGCCGCGGCATCGAACGATCTTCCCGGTCGGTTTTCCTTCCACGGACATTATGACAGACACCTCTTCCTCGCAGCCGGCCAAGGCGTGGTCCGGCCGTTTTTCCGAACCCGTCTCGGACCTCGTCAAGCGCTATACCGCGTCGGTGTCGTTCGACCAGCGCATGGCTCAGCAGGACATCCGCGGCTCGCTCGCGCATGCGAAGATGCTCGCACGTCAAGGCATCATCGGCGCAGCCGACCTCGCCCACATCGAGCGCGGCATGGCGCAGATCCGCGACGAGATCGAGCGCGGCGAATTCGCCTGGAACCTCGACGACGAGGACGTGCATCTGAACATCGAGAAGCGCCTCACGGCGCTCGTCGGCGACGCCGGCAAGCGGCTGCACACCGGGCGCAGTCGCAACGACCAGGTCGCAACCGACATTCGCCTGTGGCTGCGCGACGCGATCGACGAGATCATCGCGCTGATCGGCGAGTTCCAGAAGAACGTCCTCGATGTGGCCGAAGCGAATGCGGCGACGCCGATGCCCGGCTTCACGCACCTGCAAGTCGCGCAGCCCGTCACGTTTGGCCACCACCTGATGGCCTATTTCGAGATGACCCGCCGCGACGCCGAACGCTTCGCCGACTGCCGCAAGCGCGTCAACCGCCTGCCACTGGGCTCGGCGGCGCTCGCCGGCACGAGCTATCCGATCGACCGCGAGTTCGTCGCGCGCGAACTGGGCTTCGACGAGGTCTGCCACAACTCGCTCGATGCGGTCAGCGATCGCGACTTCGCGATCGAATTCTGCGCCGCCTCGGCGCTGCTGATGACGCACCTGTCGCGCCTGTCCGAAGAGCTGATCCTGTGGATGAGCCCGCGCGTCGGCTTCATCGATCTGGCCGACCGCTTCTGCACCGGCAGCTCGATTATGCCGCAGAAGAAAAACCCGGACGTGCCCGAGCTCGTGCGCGGCAAGACCGGCCGCGTGAACGGCAGCCTGATCGCGCTGCTGACGCTGATGAAAGGCCAGCCGCTCGCGTACAACAAGGACAACCAGGAAGACAAGGAACCGCTCTTCGACACCGCCGACACGGTCATCGACACGCTGCGCATCTACGCCGACATGATCACCGGTATCAGGGTCAAGGCGGACGCGATGCGCGACGCGCTGAAGCAGGGCTACGCGACGGCGACCGACCTCGCCGACTATCTCGTCAAGAAAGGCCTGCCGTTCCGCGACGCGCACGAAGCGGTCGCCCTCGCGGTGCGCGCAGCCGAGGCGAAAGGCTGCGACCTGCCGGATTTCAGCCTCGACGAGCTGCGCGCCTTCTCGCCGCTCGTCGGCGAAGACGTGTTCGCGGTGCTGACCGTCGAAGGCTCGCTTGCGTCCCGCGCGCATGTCGGCGGTACGGCGCCGGAACAGGTCCGCGCGGCCATCGCGCGAGCCCGGCTGGCGCTCGGATCCAATTTTTGATCAGCGACTGGAACCTGCAGCAGTCGGGAACGGACATACTCCACGGGTGTCCAGTCGTTGAGCATTACCAACCCGTCGGGGAATTTTACATTCGCCTTTCAGGACTCCAGCCAGTGCTGTACTTTTTCTTTTAACGTCAGCGCCTTGCCCGACCGTGATGGAACAGGTGCAAAATTTGCTTCTCTTCGAGGGACATTAACAGAAACCAAAAGTCTCGCCCTGACGGCGATGGTCGGTATATTCTTTTGACAAAAGAAGAACGAATTTCGGAGGGATTTTTCATGCACGACGCCCCGCAGTCGAATTCGGTCGAGCAGCGCCGCAAGCTGCTGAAGGGCGCCTTGGCGGCTTCCGGAGTGGTGACCATGGGGTACAGCGGGTCGGCGCTGGCGTCGATCAACTGTGTCGAGCAAGTACGGACTGACATGGGTTTCCCTGGCACTGATTTGCAGTTCAGGGATACTAACCATGGTAATACTGTTCCAGTTGCTACAGGGTCACAGGACTGGGCGTGGGTGAAAGTGGAAATTTTTCCGTACACCGGTACCGTGAACGGAATCCCGGGGACGACTTTCGAAGGTTTTCAAGCTGTCCCCGATTCCGGAGCTGTTTATACGGCTACGCAGCCGGTTATGCTCGTCCCTGACGCATCTCTCGTCATGCCCGTCTCGGCCCCTCGGGATGGTTTTGTGTTGGCGTATTTCGATGACGCTGGTGAGATAACAGGCGTTTTTCCAACCACGACCACTGTCGAGGAGGGTTTTACGCCCGCGACAGACCGCTGTCTGGCGTCCATAAACCCGGGACTCGACCGGACAAACATGCTCTTTGGGGGCTGAATTTGGATGGTCTCTCCAAAGGGGCCCGGTCCTGGTGACTGGCTGCAGCACTACTGCCCGCTTCTCGACGGGCAGTTCGTTTTTCTGAACCCGCTGTCCTGGGAAACGCACTTGGTGACCGAGAGCGCAGTGCTGGTGCTGCGCGAAGCTGCCGCCAGCATTGAGGAAGGCCGATTTGACGCTTTCCTTGACGAGGTGGCCGAAGCCGGCGGATGGCCTCCGGGACTGGAATTACTGGCTCGCTCCCTCACCACGCTCGTCGACCGGGAACGGGAAACGGGACAATGAGCGCTGCGCTCGACTACCGCCTGCTCGACGTGGGCGCCGCCCGCATCGCCGTGGCGTCGTCGCTCGAAGCTTTCCATCGCCATCTGGATGCCGTCTATCCCCACCAGGAAGTGCTCGACGCCGCCGCCTTTGCCGATGTACGCATGTCGCTGCTGCTCGAGTCCGCGTGGCGCTTGCGCGCTCGCCACGTCGAACTGTGGTCGGAAGGACGCCGGGCGTTCGAACCCTATCCGGCAAACAGCGCCCTGCCGCTATTCGAATGGGGGGGCAACTGGTTGCTGGCGCAGCGGCTGAACGCCTACCTGCTGCTGCATGCCGGTATCGTGGCGCGCGACGACAAGGCGCTGGTCCTGCCGGCCGAGCCCGGTTCGGGCAAGAGTACGCTGACCTGTGCGCTGCACTTGGCGGGCTGGCGCTTCCTGTCGGACGAATTCGGCGTGATCGACCCGGAAAGCGACGAGATTCTGCCGATGCTGAAGCCGGCCGCGCTGAAGAACCAGTCGATCGAAGTCATCGGCGCCCGTCCGGGCGCGGTGGTCGGACCGGTATTTCCGAAGACGCGCAAAGGCGATGTCGCGCACTTCGTGCCGGACCGGCGAAGCTTCGAAGCACGCCATCGTCGCGCGCAAGCCCGCCTGATTGTCTTCCCCCGCTACCAGTCCGACGCCCGGCTGCGAAGCCGGCGAATTCCCGTGGCGCAAGCCGCACTGCGATTGGGTCTGAACAGCTTCAACTATCACGTGCTCGGGCCGGTCGGCTTCGGGGTCACGACACGGCTGGCGCGCCGCGCGCATGCCCACGAACTGGTGTACGGCGACCTGGACGAAGCGGTCGCCCACATTGAAACCCTGTTCCGGGACACCGCATGACCGGCCCCGCCTCGCCCGTGACCGACAGCGCCGATGTCGCGCTGCTACTGATAGGCGTCCGAACGCCGCTGGCGATCGATGAGATGCGCTGGGAACGGCTGCTGCGTATCGGACGCGTCGCGGGCCTGCATGGGCGGCTGGCGACAGCCAATCTCGCGAACCCGGAACTTCCCCCGCCGGTGCGCCGCCACCTTCTGTCGTCGGCACGAGTCGCCGCATTTCGCTGCCAGATGCTACGCGCCGAGCTTTTCCATCTGGCTCGCTTATGCAGTAACGATTTCCCGGTGATCCTGTTGAAAGGCAGCGCATACGTCCTGCAGCGACGCAGGATGGCGGAGGGGCGCTTCGTTTCGGACGTCGACTTGCTCGTACCGCGCGAACAGTTGCGGATCATGGAGGACCGACTGAAGGCCGCGGGTTGGCAAGCGCAGAAGCTCGATGCCTACGACGAGCGCTACTATCGGGACTGGAGCCATGAGACGCCGCCGCTACGTTACCCGGGGCGCACGCTGGAAGTGGATCTGCACCACGCGATCACCCCCGTGACAGGACGCCGCGCGTTCGACCCGGCGACCCTGTTCGACCGCAGCGAGCCGATTCCCGGCACGCCGTTTCATGCCCTATGTGCAGAAGACCAGGTGCTGCACGCCAGCCTGCACTGCTTCAACGACGGCGACCTCGAACTGCGCGTGCGCGAAGTCGTGGATATCGACGGACTGATACGCGAATATGCCGATCGTCCCGGCTTCTGGGATCGGCTGGGGCAGCGCGCGACCGAACTCGGCCTTGAACGCCCGCTGTGGTATGGATTGCATTACGCGCGGCAGTGGCTCGCTTGCCCGGTTCCGGTGTCGGCGACGGCGGAGCTCAAGCAGCCGCCGGCTTTGCACCGGCGACTGATGGACATGCTTGTTCCGCTGGCGATGTTGCCACCCTCACCGGACCACCCGCCCGGGCTAAAGGTCAAGTGCGCCCGCGTGCTGATGCTGGCACGCCACCATCTGCTGCGCATGCCGCCTCATATGCTCGCACCGCACCTGACACGCAAGTCACTGCGGCGAATGCGCGCCCATTTCGGCGGGAACCCCGAAGCCGGCAGCGCCTGAAAGCCGGCGGGATCTCGTTACAGGGAATGTCAGGAGACGACGCCCGCATCCTGCAGCATCGTCTTCAACTCGCCGTTCTCATACATCTCGCGCATGATGTCGCAGCCCCCGACGAATTCACCGTTCACGTACAGCTGCGGAATCGTCGGCCAGTTGGCGAACTGCTTGATGCCGTTACGGATTTCGTCGTTCTCGAGGACGTTCACCGAGAAGAACTTCGGCACGCCGCTGTGCTTGAGGATCTGCACGGCCGTCGACGAGAAGCCGCACTGCGGGAACTGGGGCGTGCCCTTCATGTACAGGACGACGGGGTTCGTGGTGACCTGTTCGCGGATGACTTCCTGGATGTCCATGGTTCATGTCCTAAAAGTTGAGTGTTTCAGTCGGGTAATTCTATGGATGGATGTCGCACGCGTCAATAGCCTGCGCACGCCATGCGAGGGCAGGACGCGCCGCGATCAGCGACCGCGCCATTGCCCCCCCGACACCCGTTCGATGCCGGCGAGATCCTTCCAGGATGCGATCGCCGAAAACCCCGCGTCGGTCAGCAATCCGCGTACCGCGGCAGCCTGGTCGAAGCCGTGTTCCATGAACAGCCACCCGCCGGCTTCGAGATGACGCGGGGCCTGCGCGGCGATCGCGGCAAGGTCGTCGAGTCCGTCGGGGCCTGCGGCAAGGGCGGTGCTCGGTTCGAAGCGCACGTCCCCCTCTTCGAGATGCGGGTCGGCCGCCGCGACATAAGGGGGGTTCGCGACGATGAGTTGATAGTGGTCGTCGCCGAGCGAAGAAAACCAGTCGCCAAGCACGAAAGAGACGCTCGCGCGCAAGCGCGCAGCGTTCGCCATCGCGACCCACAGCGCTTCGCGCGAACGATCGACCGCGACGACGTCAGCCTGCGGCAGCTCGAGCGCGAGGCTGACCGCGAGCGCCCCACTCCCGGTGCCGAGGTCGAGCACGCGCGTATGCGGCTTGTCGCCGAAATGCGCGAGCGCCAGTTCCACCAGCAGTTCGGTGTCGGGGCGCGGAATCAGCACCGCCGGCGTCACGATGAACGGGTGGCCGAAGAATTCGCGCTCGCCGGTCAGGTAAGCGACCGGCTCGCCCGCCTCGCGCCGCTCGACGAGCGCGCGGAACTCGGCCCACTCCGGCGCTTCGAGCCTGGCTTCGGGATACGCCGCAAGGCGCACCGCCGAGCACTGCAGCACGTGCCGCAACAGAATGCGCGCATCGACGACGGCGATTCGCGCCCGTGCCCAGTTCAGCGCACCGCCGATGTCGGGGGCCGCTTCGGTCATTTTCACGTCAGTCGCCTCCGAGCGCCGCCAGCTGGTCGGCCTGATGCTCGCGCGTCAGCGCGTCGATGAGCTCGTCCAGATCGCCCTGCATCACCGCATCGAGCTTGTACAGCGTGAGGTTGATGCGATGATCGGTGACGCGCCCCTGCGGATAGTTGTACGTGCGGATGCGTTCGGACCGGTCGCCACTGCCGACCAGGCTCTTGCGCGTAGCGGCCTCGCGCGCCTGCTGCTCGCGCAGTTGCCGGTCGTGGATGCGGGCGGCGAGCACCGACATCGCCTGCGCGCGGTTGCGATGCTGGGAACGGTCGTCCTGGCACTCGACGACGATGCCGGTCGGCAGGTGCGTGATGCGCACTGCCGAATCGGTCTTGTTGATGTGCTGACCGCCCGCGCCGCTCGCGCGGAACGTGTCGATGCGCAGGTCGGCAGGGTTGATGTTCACCGCTTCGACTTCATCGGCCTCGGGCATCACCGCCACCGTGCAGGCGGAAGTATGAATGCGCCCCTGCGTTTCCGTCACCGGGATGCGCTGCACACGGTGCCCGCCGGATTCGAACTTGAGCTTCGAATACGCTCCGGCGCCCGCGACGCGCAGGATCACTTCCTTGTAGCCGCCGAGATCCGACGGGCTCGACGACACGATTTCGACTTTCCAGCGCTGGCGCTCTGCATAGCGCGTGTACATGCGCAGCAGGTCGCCGGCGAACAGCGAAGCTTCGTCGCCGCCGGTGCCGGCGCGCACTTCGAGAAACAGGTTGCGCTCGTCGCTCGGGTCGCGCGGCAGCAGCGCACGCTGCAGTTCGGCTTCCAGCGCCTGCAGGCGCACCGCCCCCGTTTCGAGCTCGCTCTCGGCGAGCTCGCGCATCTCCGCGTCGGCGAGCATCGTGCGCGCGCTCTCGCAGTCGGCCTCGGCTCGGCGGTATGCGCCGTACAAGGCGACCACCGGTTCGATCTCGGCGCGCTCGCGTCCGAGCGAACGGAACCCATCCAGGTCGCGCACCGCGTCCCCGGACGACAACTCGCGGTCGAGTTCCGCCAGGCGGTGGGTCAGGAGTTCGAGCTTGTCGCGGATGCTCTGCTTCATGAAAAAGGAGTCGAGTGGGAAACGAAACGGGTTGAGCGGCCGATGGTTAATCGGGGGAGTTGAGGTTGAACAACTGCTGCACGAGCCGGCTCGCATCGGCCTGCTGCTCACCGTCGGACTGATTGAGGTAGCGAGTCGGACCGTGCATCATCTTGTTGATCAGCCCGTGACTGAGCGCATCGAGCACTTTCTGCGGGTCTTCGCCTTTTGCCAGCAGACGCAGCGCCCGCTCCAGTTCGACGGCGCGCACCGTCTCTGCGTGCTGGCGCAGCGCGCGAATCGTCGGCACCACGTCGCGCGCCTGCATCCAGTGCAGGAAACCATTGACGCGCGAATCGATGATCTCCTCGGCTTCGAGCACGGCCTGCTGCCGCGACTCGAGACCCGCGTCGACGATCTGCGCCAGATCGTCGACGGTGTACAGGAAAACATCGTCGAGCTGGCCGACTTCGGCTTCGATGTCGCGTGGCACCGCAAGATCGACCATCACGATCGGGCGGTGGCGGCGCACCTTGATGGCGCGTTCGACCATGCCCAGACCGACGATCGGCAGCGGGCTCGCCGTACAGGACACCACGACGTCGAAGTGCGGCAGCATCTCGCCGACCACATCGAGCCGCATCACTTCGGCGCCGAAGCGATGCGCGAGCAATTGCGCTCGCGCTTCGGTGCGGTTCGCGACCGCGATCCGCTTCGGGCACGCCCCGGCAAAATACGCGGCACACAGTTCGATCATTTCGCCGGCGCCGATGAAGAGCACGCGCTGGTCCGACATCCGCTCGAAAATACGCTCGGAAAGATGCATCGCCGCCGCTGCCATCGACACGATGTTCGCGCCGATTGCCGTCGTCGAGCGCACTTCCTTCGCGACGGCGAAAGTGTTCTGGAACAGTTTGTGCAACAGCGTACCCATCGTCCCGGCTTCTTCGGCACGGCGGACGGCGTCCTTGACCTGGCCGAGGATCTGCGGCTCGCCGAGGACCATCGAGTCGAGCCCGCTCGCGACGCGGAAGACATGCCGGATCGCGTCGCGTTGCGGATAGGTGTAGAGATACGGCGAGACTTCGCTCAACGGCAGATGATGAAACCGCGCCAGCCAGTCGGCAGCGTGCTGCGGCTGCTCGGTGGCGAAGTACAGTTCGGTGCGGTTGCAGGTCGACAGGATCGCCGCTTCGCGCACCGTCCGCTCGTGCGTCAGATCATGCAGCGCATCGTCCAACCGCTCGGGCTGAAACGCCACCTGCTCGCGAATCGTGAGCGGCGCCGTATGATGATTCAGGCCAAGAGCATAAAGTTGCATGCGCGATCGCAGGGGAGCGTAATGCCGCGAATTATAGCACTCCGCGAAACTGCGAAAGATTGAGCAAAATCAGGCAGTTCTGGCAGGCCTTCGGCAGCGCGAAAGAAAACGGGCCGGCAAATGCCGGCCCGTTTTCGTGTTCTGGTGGCCAGGGACGGAATCGAACCGCCGACACGCGGATTTTCAATCCGCTGCTCTACCAACTGAGCTACCTGGCCGGGAAAGCGCGCATTATAGCCCGATCGGGCCCGCTGTCAATCCACCTATGCAAAAATCGTTTCTGCGTCACCGAACGCCCGCTCCTCACGTTACCGAAAACGACGGCAGGAAAGGCTGGGGCGGCGGGGTGACCAGCGGCCCGCGCGGAAACAGGACTTGTGCCGTCGTCCCCGGACCTGTCGGGTTCGGATTCAGCGTCACGGTGGCGCGGTGCAGTTCGGCGATCTCCCGCACGATCGGCAGCCCCAGGCCCGAGCCGTCCACGCCGCTTCCGAGCACGCGATAGAAGCGTTCGAAGACGCGCTCGCGGTCCGCTTCCGGGATGCCGGTACCGGTATCTTCGATCTCCAGCACGATCGCTCCCGCGACGCGGGTGCGTGCGGTGACGCGCCCCCCAGGCGGCGTGTATTTGATCGCGTTGTCGAGCAGGTTCTTGATCAGTTCGCGCAGCAGCACCGGGTTGCCCTCGATCGGCAACGGCCGGCCCGCATCCTCGACCCCCAGGTCGATGCCTTTGGCCTGCGCACGCGGGTACAGCTCGAGCGCCACGTCGCGAACCATCGCGTCGAGGTCCACCTGCTCCACCGCGTAGAGTTTTTCGAAGCTCGCTTCGGCGCGGGCCAGCGACAGCAGCTGGGTGATCAAGTGGCTGGCCCGGTCGGTGCTGTCCGCGATCCGCTGCAACGACTCGCGCAGTTGCTCGGGGTCCGTTTCGAGCAGCGCTAGGTCGGTCTGCATCTTCAGGCCGGTCAGCGGCGTGCGCATCTGGTGCGCGGCATCGGCGATGAAGCGCTGCTGCGCGTGCAGATTCTCTTCGAGACGCGCCATCATGTCATTGAACGCGACGATCACCGGCCGCACTTCCTCCGGAACGCTCGCCGCGGCGATCGGCGACAGGTCGGTCGGACGCCGGCGGCGGATCAGGCTCTGCAACCGGTTCAACGGCGCGATGCCCCGCGTCAGGCCGACCCACACGAGCACGACCGCGATCGGGATGATCGCGAACTGGGGCAGCAGCACGCCGGTCACGACACGTGACGCGAGGTCGCTGCGCTTGTTGCGTGTCTCGGCCACCTGAACCAGCACCAGCGGGCTGGCCGGTTCGGGCCACGCACGCAGATACTGGTACGCGACGCGCACCTCCTCGCCATGAATCACATCGTCGCGGTACAGCACCTCTTCGGCAACCACGGTCGCGGGCGGCGCGACCCACGAAATTTCGCGGTCTCCGGTGACGACTTCACCGCTGCCGTTGGCGACCTGGTAATAGACAGTGTCGTCCTGGTCGGCGCGAAACAGCGCCCGCGGCGGCGCAGGAAAATGCACTGCGATATTGCCATCTTCGACCGACACGAGGCGTCCGAGCGCCCGCACGCTGTCGGCCATTGCCCGATCGTAAGGCTGGTTCGCGAGATTGTCGGCGACGTTGTGCGTGACGATGATCGAGATCGGCCACAGGAACAGCAGTGGCGCGAGCATCCAGTCGAGGATCTCGCCGAACAGCGAGTTCGGCTGCGCCGGCGGACGGTTCGCCGCGGCCGTCTTGTCAGGCTTTCGCCGTCTGGGCCGCATCCGGGTTTTCCAGGCAGTAGCCGAGTCCGCGCACGGTGACGATGCGTACACCGCTGTCTTCGAGCTTCTTGCGCAGCCGGTGGACGTAGACCTCGATCGCGTTGCTCGAGACCTCTTCGCCCCACCCGCACAGGTGATCCACGAGCTGATCCTTGCTCACCAGTCGCCCGACCCGCAGGACGAAGACTTCGAGCAGGCCGACTTCGCGCGCCGACAATTCCACGACCTGGCCGTTGATCTTCGCCACCCGGTCAGCCTGGTCATACGACAGGCTGCCGATCTCGATGCGCCGCGGCTGCCCGGTGCCGCGGCGCGTCAGCGCGCGCACGCGCGCCTCCAGTTCGGGCAGCGCGAACGGCTTCGTCAGGTAGTCGTCCGCCCCGGCATCGAGTCCCCGCACCCGCTCCTCGACCCCGTCCTGGGCGGTGAGGATCAGCACCGGCAGCGCCGACTTGCGCGCCCGCAGGCGTTTCAGGACGTCGATCCCGGGGAGCTTCGGCAAGCCGAGGTCGAGAATCAGCAGATCGTAGGTCTGCGTGGCCAGCGCCGCATCCGCCTCGCTGCCCGAAGCGACGTGATCGACGGCATAGCCGCCCCGTTTGAGGGCCCGCCCGAGGCCGTCGGCAATCACCGAGTCGTCTTCAGCAAGAAGGATCCGCATGGAAATATGGATGTAAGTTGTCCGTAAGCGGGCGCGCCTAGTCTTACACCCGCTGTTCTCCTATTACCGGCCCGGGGAATGTCGACGCCTTTTCGGCCCGCACATTCCGGGGAGCGCCCGTTTGCACAACCGGCGCTCCCTGCCCCTTTTTCCTCACGATCGGTCAATTATCCCACCTTTCCGCAACGTGGCGCGTCGACACGTCCACCCGCCGCGCCAAAGCAAACGGCCCCGCCGCAGCGGAGCCGTTTGCTTTGGCGCCCGGGCCCGAAAGCCCGGAAGCACGAGGCGAACCTCAGACCGGCATTACATGCCCATGTCCATGCCGCCCATACCACCCATACCACCCATGCCGCCCATACCGCCCATCGCCGGCTTTTCTTCAGCCAGCTCGCCGACCATGCAGTCGGTCGTCAGCATCAGGCCGGCGACCGAGGCTGCGTTCTGCAGCGCAATGCGCTCGACCTTGGTCGGATCCAGCACGCCCATGTCGACCAGGTCGCCGTACTCGCCGGTCGCGGCGTTGTAGCCGAAATTGCCCGTGCCTTCGACGACGCGATTGACGACGACGGACGGCTCGTCACCGGCATTGGAGACGATCTCGCGCAGCGGCTGCTCGAGCGCGCGCAGCACGATCTTGATGCCCGCGTCCTGGTCGTGATTGTCGCCCTTGAGGGTGCCGAGGTTCGCGCGGGCGCGCAGCAGCGCGACACCGCCCCCCGGGACGATGCCTTCCTCGACCGCGGCACGGGTCGCGTGCAGCGCGTCTTCGACGCGGGCCTTCTTCTCCTTCATCTCGACTTCGGTCGCGGCGCCGACCTTGATGACGGCAACACCGCCCGCCAGCTTCGCGACGCGCTCCTGCAGCTTCTCGCGGTCGTAATCCGACGTGGCTTCCTCGATCTGCGCGCGGATCTGCTTGACGCGGCCTTCGATGCGCTGGGGTTCGCCGGCGCCGTCGATGATGATCGTGTTTTCCTTGCCGACTTCGATGCGTGCGGCCTGGCCCAGCTCGGCCAGCGTCGCCTTCTCGAGCGTCAGGCCGACTTCCTCGGCGATGACCTGGCCGCCGGTCAGCACGGCGATGTCCTCGAGCATCGCCTTGCGACGATCGCCGAAGCCCGGCGCCTTGACGGAGCAGGTCTTCAGGATGCCGCGGATGTTGTTGACGACGAGGGTCGCCAGCGCTTCGCCTTCGACGTCTTCGGCAACGATCAGCAGCGGGCGGCCGGCCTTCGCGACCTGCTCGAGCACCGGCAGCAGATCACGGATGTTCGAGATCTTCTTGTCGAACAGCAGGATGAACGGGTTCTCGAGGATCGCCACCTGGCGGTCCGGGTTGTTGATGAAGTACGGGCTCAGGTAGCCGCGGTCGAACTGCATGCCTTCGACGACGTCGAGTTCGTTCTGCAGCGACTTGCCGTCCTCGACGGTGATCACGCCTTCCTTGCCGACCTTGTCCATCGACTTGGCGATGATCTCGCCGATGTCCGCGTCGGAGTTCGCCGAGATCGAGCCGACCTGGGCGATTTCCTTGCTCGTCGAGCACGGCTTCGATAGCTTCTTCAGCTCTTCGGTGATCGCGATCACGGCCTTGTCGATGCCGCGCTTGAGGTCCATCGGGTTCATGCCGGCGGCAACGAACTTCATGCCTTCGCGGACGATCGACTGCGCCAGCACGGTCGCGGTCGTCGTGCCGTCACCGGCGATGTCCGAAGTCTTCGACGCGACTTCCTTGACCATCTGCGCGCCCATGTTCTCGAACTTGTCCTTCAGCTCGATTTCCTTCGCGACGGACACGCCGTCCTTGGTCACCGTCGGCGCGCCGAACGAGCGCTCGAGCACGACGTTGCGGCCTTTCGGGCCGAGGGTCACCTTGACCGCGTTCGCGAGGATATTGACGCCGGCGACCATGCGGTCACGGGCGGAATCACCAAACTTGACTTCTTTTGCAGCCATCGTTCATTGCTCCTTGAATTCGTGGGACGGGGATCGACCGGGCGCTCAGGCCTCGACGACGCCCATGATGTCTTCTTCGCGCATGACGAGCAGTTCGTCACCCTCGACTTTCACGGTCTGGCCGGCGTACTTGCCGAACAGCACCTTGTCGCCGACCTGGACGGCCATCGGGCGAACCTTGCCGTCATCGAGGATCTTGCCGTTGCCCACGGCGAGCACTTCGCCCTGATCGGGCTTCTCGCCGGCCGAGTCGGGGATGACGATGCCGCTGGCGGTCTTGCGCTCGGCTTCCAGGCGCTTGACGATCACGCGATCATGCAAGGGACGAATTTTCATCGAGATGACTCCTTCAGTTCGAATTCAACATATCTGCGGGCACCCGCAGCATAAATTATCAAGGGCGCGGAGCGGCCCGGGACGGTTAGCACTCACTGCCAACGAGTGCTAATAATAGGGACGGCCCCCGCCGATTTCAAGAGCACGGAAAGCGATTTCCTGCCATCGCGGCCGGGCACGCCGAATGCTGCGCCCTTTGCTCCCTCGAAAAGGAGAGCAGACATGGCCAAAAGCAGCATTCTCGGTGGCGACGAGACTCCCAGCGTACCGCCCGGTCACAGCACCGCCGACCTGGGCCCGAGCGACAGTTCCGACAGCGGCAGCGACATCGCCGGGGCGCCGGGGCTGATTGACGACGCGGGCATCGCCACGGACAGCGGCACGACGTCCGATCTCGATCATGGTCGTGGCGCCGGCGCGGACATCGGCGACACCGATCTCGACAGCGACACCGATGCTTCCGGGACCGGCGAACGCCGTGCGGCCGGCCGCGACGACAGCAGCCGCGAGGCGAACGACATCCAGCCGGACCGGATCACGCGCAATCCGGGGGGTCTGACCGGCAAGCCGTGACCGGCGTTGTCCGGCAACCGGATAATTTGCTGGCGCCGCGCCGGAAATACCCGCTCCCGCCGCCACGACTCACGCTGACGCCGGACTCAGAACGCGATCGCGATGCCGAAATGCAGGCGCAGCCGCTTTTCGTCGTGACCGTACGCGAGATCGAGGGCGAGCGGACCGGCAGGACTTTTCCAGCGCGCGCCGACGCCGTAGCCGGTCTTGAGCGCGAACGCGTCGCGGCTGTCGCCAGCATCGCCCGCATCGACGAACGCCGCCGCTCCCCACTGCGGCAGGAACCAGCGGACATATTCCGCGCTGAGCGCGGCGAGGTAACGCCCGCCGACCGTCGCGTCGCCCTCTCTCACGCCCAGGCTCTCGAACGCGTAGCCGCGCACCGTCTGCGTGCCGCCAGTGCGGAACAGGAAATCGTGCGGCACGCCATCGCGACTCGGCCCCAGCGTCGCGCCGCCTTCGACGCGCAGGATCAGCACGTCACGTTCGACAAAAGGCAGGTAGCGCACATAGCGGCCGTAAAGCCGGAGGAAATCCTGGTCGGACAGTGCCGCCTTCGCGCCGCCGCCGATGTCGAACTGCAGCACGTCGCCTCGTCGCGGATCGAGGAGGTCATCGACCCGCCGCCGGACCCACGTCCAGTTCGCCGTTAGCGAATTGCGGCTCGTCGACGGTGCGCCGTCGGGGTCGCGTTGCTCGTGCTGCAGGCGCAGCGCGAGGCGCGTGTCGATGTTGCCGCGCGTCCTGGTGCGCGCCACACCCAGTGCCTGGGTCATCAGCGTAAGCCCCTCGACGGTGCTGCGCTCGATCGCGGCACCAAAGCTGTCCCGATGGCCGGCGCGCGCAGGCGGCAGGAAAACATCCGCGTATGCGGCGTTACGGCGCTGCTCGAGCCGCACTCCGGTAGCAAGCTCCCAGCCGCGGTCGAGTAAATTTACGTCGCGCCAGCTCATCTCGGTGCGAAAACCGGTGTTGGTCGAGTAACCGACGCCGAAACCGAGGTATCGGGACTGCGCTTCGGTGACCTGGACCCGAATCGGCACGGCAGCGGCAAGCGCCGGATCGCGCTCGACATCGACGATCACCGAGGCGAACTGCGGAGAGTTCTGCAATGCAGTCTGCAGCGCGAGGAGACGCTCCTGGTCGAACGGCTCGCCGGGCTCGAGCATGTTGAGACGTTCGACGAAGTCGGGCGGAAGATTCTGCAGGCCCGACACTTCGAGCGGGCCGAGGAAAAAGCGCGGCCCGGAGTCGACTGTCACCGAAAGCTGCACCGTCGCGTTGTCGGGATCGACTTCGGCACGGCTGCCCACAATGCGCGCTGCAGCGTAATCGCGCAGCGCGACGCCGTCGATGAGCCGCGCCTTGGCGTCGTCCCACGCGCTCTGGCGAAAAGGCTCTCCCGGCGCGAGCGCCCAGGCGCGGCGCAGCGCAGCGCGACGTGCCGCGCGCGCTTCGCCGTCGCCGGCCAGATCACCGTCGAACAGCAGCTCGACAGCGGCGATGCTCGCCCGCGGACCGGGCTCGACCGACAGCCCCCACCGGCCGTCCGGCTCGCGCTGCAAGCGGATCTCGGGCGTGAAATACCCTTCGGTCGCGAGCAGTTCCGCCGCTTCGCGCCGCGTGCGCCGGGCCAGCGCGATGCGGTCGGCCTGCACGTCCGGCAAGACCTGGCCGTCGGGAGCGAGGATGCGCAGATGGCGCTCGAGCAGCGGCCGCACGCTGTCGGGCGCGTCGAGTTCGACCTGCAGCGGGGCTTGGGCGAACCCGGTGCCGGACGAAAGCCCGAGGCACAGCGTGATGAGCCGCAGCCGCAGCCATGCATGAGTCCGCAAAACTGTCATGCCGAGATTCTACGGCAGAGCTACGGACTCGGCAGTGTCCGGCTCTTGCCGCGCCGTCGGGCTGGCGGACCGAGTGCCCGCCCCGCGGTCCGGCAACAGGCCCCCGCTCCGGGATCCCCCGGCTCAGCTTTCGAGATGATAAGCGGTCACGCGCTCCACTTCATGGGTCGAACCGAGGATCACCGGGACGCGCTGGTGCAGCTTTTCCGGCTGCACATCGAGAATCCGCTGGCGTCCGGTCGTCGCCGAGCCGCCGGCCTGCTCGACGAGCATCGCCATCGGATTCGCCTCGTACATCAGGCGCAGCTTGCCGCCCTGGTCGCGGCACTTCTCGTCGAGCGGGTACATGAAGACGCCGCCGCGCGTGAGGACGCGATGCACGTCGGCGACCATCGAGGCGACCCAGCGCATGTTGAAATCCTTGCCGCGCGGCCCCGTCCTGCCCTGCTGCAACTCCGCGACGTAGCGCTGCACCGGCGGCTCCCAGTGGCGCGCGTTGGATGCGTTGATTGCATATTCCTGGGTATCCACCGGCACCGTCATGAACGGGTGGGTGTAGACGAAGCTCCCCATCTCGCGGTCCAGCGTGAAGCCATGCACGCCGTGGCCAACGGTGAGGATCAGCAGCGTCGACGGACCGTACAGCGCGTACCCCGCAGCGACCTGCTCGCGCCCGGGCTGCAGGAAGCACGCTTCAGTCGGCTCCTTGATGCCCTCCGGAAAGCGCAGCACCGAGAAGATCGTGCCGACCGAGATATTGACGTCGATGTTCGACGAACCGTCGAGCGGATCGAACAGCAGCAGGTAGCCGCCCTTCGGATAGTCGAACGGAATCTGATGCACTTCCTCGACCTCTTCGGACGCCATCGCCGCGAGGTGCCCGCCCCATTCGTTGGCCTGCAGCAGGATCTCGTTCGCGATCACGTCGAGCTTCTTTTGCGCCTCGCCCTGGATGTTGTCGGTGCCCGCTTCGCCGAGCAGGTCGGCAAGCGCCCCTTTCGAGACATTGACGGCGATCGCCTTCACCGCCCGGGCGACGACTTCGATCAGCAGTCGCAGGTCCGGGCTGGTGCGACCGGCGCGCTGCTGCTCGATCAGGAATTGGGTTAGCGTGACGCGTCGCATGAATTGACTCCTTGTTGGTCCAGCCGGGCCAGACTTCAGTTTGTTTCGCAAGCTTGCGGCGCGGATTATCCCGCGGAAGGCGATCGAGCGCACCATCGTGCGCGAACGCGGTTATGATCCTTCGGCAATCGCTGCCCCTGCATCTGCCCCGCCTCGACTGCGCCACGTGAGCATCGGCGACGTCCGGTTCGGCGCGGCTCAAAAACTGTTTCCGTTCAACCCACTCGCTGACTATGCACGTTCTGGTTCTCGGCGCCGGCGTCACCGGCGTCACCACCGCCTGGTATCTCGCCAAGGCGGGCTTCGAAGTAAGCGTGGTGGACCGCCAGCCCGAGGCCGCGCTCGAAACCAGCTACGCGAACGGCGGCCAGATCTCGATCAGTCACCCTGAACCTTGGGCGAACCCTGCGGCGCCGCTCAACGCGCTGCGCTGGTTCGGCCGCGAGGACGCTCCGCTGCTGTTCCGCCCCCACGCGGACACCGCCCAATGGGCCTGGACGCTCGCGTTCCTGCGCGAATGCCTGCCGCATCGCGTACGGCGCAACACCGCGGCGATTGCCAGTCTCGCGGTGCATAGCGGCGAACGCCTGCGGGCGCTGCGCGCCGAAACCGGCCTCGCGTACGACCATCTCGAACGCGGCATTCTGCATTTGTTCTTTACGCCGCATGAGTTTGCGCGCGTCGGCGCGAAGGTTGCGCAACTCGCGACCTACGGCATCCGGGCCCGCTCGTGCAGCCGCGACGAATGCGTCGCGATCGAACCTGCGCTCGCTGCCACTGCCGGAGAGCTTGCGGGCGGCCTGTATGCCCCGAACGACGAGTCGGGGGATGCTTTCGGTTTCACCCAGGCACTTGCCGAGCGGGCCGCGCAAGCAGGCGTGCGCTTTCATTACAACACCACGGTCACGCGCATCGACCACAGCGGCGGGCGCATCAACGGTCTCGAAGTCCATGACGCCGAAGGGCGCAACGGGGGCCTCGCCGCCGCGGCCTACGTGCTGTGTCTCGGCAGCTACAGCCGTCCGCTGGTCGCCCCGCTCGGCGAGCACCTGCCGATCTACCCGGTGAAAGGGTACTCGGTCACGGTTCCGCTACGCGACCCCGAGCGCGCGCCCAGCGTGAGCCTCACCGACGAATCGCGCCGCATCGTGTGCTCGCGGCTGGGCGAGCGGTTGCGCGTCGCCGGGACGGCGGAATTGAACGGCTACAACACCGGCATCAACCCGGCCCGCTGCCAGGCCATCCTGGACTGGCTGGAGTCGCATTTTCCCGGCGCCACCGACACCGCCAAGGCGCAGCTGTGGGCCGGGCTGCGCCCCGCGACGCCCGGCAATGTCCCGCTGATCGGACGCAGCCGCGTGCCGAACCTCTGGTACAACACCGGCCACGGGACGCTCGGATGGACGCTCGCCTGCGGCTCTGCCAGCTGCCTCACCGCCCTGATGTCGG
Source organism: Azoarcus sp. PA01 (assembly GCA_001274695.2). Taxonomy (NCBI): domain Bacteria; kingdom Pseudomonadati; phylum Pseudomonadota; class Betaproteobacteria; order Rhodocyclales; family Zoogloeaceae; genus Azoarcus; species Azoarcus sp. PA01. Next base: position 704,423 of record LARU01000002.1, read on the forward strand.
GTCGTCCGGTGCCGGTGCGCAACTTTCCATTCCTGGGAAACATGGTCTGAGCTTGGCATCTCAACGCCCGTCCCGCTGGACCGGGTGCCTTCGCCGCACCCGCAGTCCCGCTACCGCGGGCCGGCGAACCCGGACCGGCACACCCTCCCGATTCGACCCCGGCCTCGAATTCGCCCGAACGCCGCGGCCGGTGCCGCAGCCGCTTACTTGACGATCTTCAGATGGTTGCGAGGTGCTGTCGGGCGCTTTTCCGCAGGGGGCGTCGCGACAGGATTGCTCTCGTCCTGCTGTCCGCCGACTTGCTCGGTCGGGACATCCGGTGCCTCGACGGCGGCTTCCAGTTCGAACGCCATGCCGTGCCCGTTCTCCCGTGCGTAGATCGCAAGAACATTCGACACCGGGACCGAGAGTGCGTGGGCGACGCCGCCGAAACGCGCCTGGAAAGTGATCAGCTCGTTGCCCATGACGAGTTGCTGCGTCGCTTCGGGACCCAGGTTGAGCACGATCTGTCCGTCTTGTGCGTAGCCCGACGGGACCACGGTACGCTCGTCGACGAGTACCGCGATATGGGGCGTGAAGCCCTGGTCGACGCACCATTCGAAAATGGCGCGAAGCAGATAGGGTTTGGTAGATGTGTTTGTCATGGTCAGGTCGCTCCCCTTACAGGGAGCCTCGGCGTTCAGCGCCGCATCACCTTTTCGGACGGAGTCAGGGCATCGATGAAGCCCTGCCGGCTGAAAATGCGCTCGGCGTATTTCATGAGGTTCGCAGCGGCCTTCGGCAGTTCGATGCCGTAATGCTCGAGGCGCCACAGCAACGGCGCGATCGCGACGTCGAGCATCGAGAACTCGTCGCCGAGCATGAACTTCTGCTTGACGAAGATCGGTGCGAGCTGGACGAGCTGGTCACGCACGTGGGCGCGGCTCTTTTCGACGCCTTTCTGGTTTTTCTCGAGCACGTCGATGTGCGAGAACAGTTCGTGTTCGAACGTGTGCAGCAGCTGGCGGGCGCGCGCGCGCAGGATCGGGTCGGGCGGCATCAGCTGCGGATGGGGGAAGCGCTCGTCGATGTACTCGTTGATGATGTTCGCCTCGTACAGGACGAGATCGCGGTCGACCAGCACCGGCACCCGGTTGTACGGGTTGATGACGGCGATGTCTTCGGGCTTGTTGTAGAGGTCGACGTCGATGACCTCGAAGTCCATTCCCTTTTCGAAGAGCACGATCCGGCAGCGGTGACTGAACGGATCGGTTGTGCCGGAATACAGGTTCATCATGTTGTTGCAGCTCCTGATACAAAAGCAAAGCGCACCACGCGATGACCGCGTGGTGCGTCAGATTCAGTGAGTGTGCGGATCAGGTCCGGCGGGCGCTCAGTGAATATCCTTCCAGTAATTTTTCTTCAAAGCATAGGAGAGCACGAACAGCCCCGCCAGGAAGATCAGGACGTAGATCCCGATCGTCTTGCGTTTGTCGGCCATCGGCTCGCCCATCCAGACCAGGAAGGAGACCAGATCGGCAACCGTCTTGTCATATTCCTCGACGCTCATCGTGCCCGGCGTCGCCAGTTCGAGCGCGACCGCTTTCGTGCCGTCCTCGTGCTCGGTGACCTTCGCGATCTGCTGGCCCTGCAGTTCCCACAGCGCGTGCGGCATGCCGACGTTGCCGAATACCACGTTGTTCCAGCCGGTCGGGCGCGCCGGATCACGGTAGAACTGGCGCAGATACGTGTACAGCCAGTCGGCACCGCTGCCGAACTCGGATGCGCGCTGGCGCGCGATCAGCGTCAGGTCGGGCGGCGTCACGCCGAACCACACTTTCGATTCGGCCGGACGCATCGCGATCTTCATCAGGTCGCCGATGCGTTCGCCGGTGAACATCAGGTTGTCACGGATCTGCTGCTCGTCGAGACCGATCTGCTGCAGCGTGTTGTAACGCGCGAAGCTCGCGCTGTGACAGTTCAGGCAGTAGTTGACGAACACCTTGGCGCCATTTTGCAGCGCGGCCGGCTCCGAACTGACCGGTGCCTTGTCGAGGTGCAGTTCCGCCCCGGCCGACAGCGCGAGAGCCGGTGCGAACAGCACGATGGCGGCCAGGCGCTTGAGAGTCTTGATCACACGAATGCTCATTTGAACGTCACCCTTTCCGGTTCGGGTTTGCACTTGTCGAGTTTGCTGTACCACGGCATCAACAGGAAGAACGCGAAGTACAGCACCGAGCAGATCTGGGCGACCAGGGTACGGCCGGGGGTCGGGGCAGCACGCCGAGGTAGCCGAGGATGAAGAACGCGACCAGGAACACTGCGAGGATCGCCTTGAACAGCCCGCCCTTGTAGCGGACCGACTTCACGGGGCTGCGGTCGAGCCACGGCAGGAAGGCGATGATCACGACCGACGCACCCATCGCGACGACGCCCCAGAACTTCGCATCGACGCCGAACAGCGGGTACGTGACCGCGCGCAGGATCGAGTAGAACGGCGTGAAGTACCACACCGGCGCGATATGCGGCGGCGTCTTCAGCGGGTCGGCGGGGATGAAGTTGTTGTACTCGAGGAAGTAGCCGCCGCCCTCGGGCGCGAAGAACAGGATTGCCGAGAACACGATCAGGAAACCGACCACGCCCATGATGTCCTTCACGGTGTAGTACGGGTGAAACGGAATGCCGTCGAGCGGGATCCCGTTGGCGTCCTTTTTCTTCTTGATCTCGACCCCGTCCGGGTTGTTCGAGCCGACTTCGTGCAGCGCGACGATGTGCGCCAGCACCAGGCCGATCAGCACCAGCGGCACGGCGATCACGTGGAACGAGAAGAAGCGGTTCAGCGTCGCGTCGGACACGACGTAGTCACCGCGGATGATCAGCGACAGGTCCGGCCCGATCACGGGGATCGCGGAGAACAGGTTCACGATCACCTGCGCCCCCCAGAACGACATCTGTCCCCACGGCAGCAGGTAGCCCATGAACGCTTCGGCCATCAGCGCGAGGAAGATCAGCGTGCCGAACACCCAGATCAGCTCGCGCGGCTTGCGGTACGAGCCGTACAGCAGGCCGCGGAACATGTGCAGGTAGACGACGACGAAGAACGCCGACGCGCCGGTCGAGTGCAGGTAGCGGATCAGCCAGCCGCCCGGCACTTCGCGCATGATGTACTCGACGCTCGCGAACGCGACGGGGACGCCGGACGCGTTCAGCGAAGCATCGGGCTTGTAGTGCATGACCAGGAAAATGCCGGTCACGATCTGGATCACCAGCACCAGAAGCGCCAGCGAGCCGAAGAAGTACCAGAAATTGAAGTTCTTCGGCGCGTAGTATTCCGACAGGTGCGCCTTCCAGGTCGACGTGAGCGGGAAGCGCGCGTCGATCCAGTGCATCAGTTCTTGTGATTTTGTAGTCATCGCTTAGGCCTTTGCGTCGTCACCGATGAGAATCCGCGTATCCGCGAGGAACTTGTAGGGCGGAATCTCGAGATTGTCCGGCGCCGGCATGCTGCGATAGACGCGCCCGGCAAGGTCGAACAGGGAGCCATGGCAGGGGCACAGGAAACCGCCTGGCCAGTCCGGCCCCACGCCGCTTTCGGCACCGACCTTGAACTTGTCGCTCGGCGAACAGCCCAGATGGGTGCAGATGCCGACCGCGACGAGGTATTCGGGGTTGATCGAACGGTGCTTGTTCTGCGCGTATTCCGGCTGCATCGGTTTTTCCGAAGCCGGATCGCTCACCAGCGGCTCGGTCTTTTCCAGCGACGCGAGCATTTCCGGCGTGCGCCGCAGGATCCACACCGGCTTGCCGCGCCACTCCACGGTCATCATCTCGCCCGGTGCGAGCTTGCCGATATCCGCTTCGACCGGAGCGCCTGCCGCCTTGGCGCGTTCCGACGGCGTCAAACTGGCAACGAACGGCACCGCCGTCGCGACCACTGCAACGCCACCGACCGCCGACGTTGCGACAAGCAGTTGGCGACGGCCACTGTCCATCTTCTGATCCATGCTCATGACATCATTCCTGAAAAGAAAGCCATTCCCGGATACAAAAAAACTGCCGGATTCTATCAAACTGGCCGCAACATAAAAAGCATAAAGCTCAAAGGTGTATTCGGATCATGTATTTAGCATCGCGCACGAAGGCCCGGAACGCAGCGGCAACGCGGCGTTTTGTGCGGTGCAACAGCCTACTCCGGGGAATCAGAGGGGGCGCCTCTCGACGAGCGCCTGCGCGATCGTGCCGGTGTCGGTGTGCTCGAGTTCGCCGCCCACCGGCACGCCCCGCGACAGACGGCTGACCCTGATGCCACGCGCGGCGAGCAGTTCCGCGACGATGTGGGCGGTCGCCTCGCCTTCATTCGTGAAGTTCGTCGCGAGGATCACTTCCTGCACGGTGCTGTCGGCGACCCGGGCGAGCAGCTTGTCGAACTTGAGCTCGCGCGGACCGATGCCGTCGAGCGGCGACAGACGGCCCATGAGGACGTAATACAGGCCGTTGTACGCATGGGTCTGCTCGATCACCGCGAGATCGGCCGGCATTTCGACGACGCACAGCAGCGACGCGTCGCGCTGCGGGCTCGCACAGCGCTGGCAGATCTCGGTTTCGGTAAACGTGTTGCAGCGTTCGCAATGACGCAGCACCGCGAGCGCATTGCCGAGCGCCCGGGCAAGGCGGTCGGCGCCGCGCTGGTCGCGCTGCAAAAGATGGTAGGCCATGCGCTGCGCGGACTTCGGCCCGACTCCGGGCAGGCCGCGCAGCGCGTCGATCAGCTCGTCGAGACTGGAAGGGGACATTCAGAACGGCAGCTTCATCCCGGGCGGCAGGTTGAGGCCGGACGTGAAGCCCGCCATTTTCTCCTGCGTCGTGGTTTCCACACGTCGCACCGCGTCATTGACAGCGGCGGCGAGGAGATCCTCGAGCATTTCCTTGTCGTCCATCACCGAGTCGTCGATGGTCACCCGGCGCACGTCGTACTTGCAGGTCATCAGCACCTTGACCATCCCGGCGCCCGACTGCCCTTCGACTTCGACCGAAGCCAGCTGGTCCTGCATCTTCTTCATGTTTTCCTGCATCTGCTGGGCCTGTTTCATCAGCCCGGCAATTCCGCCTTTCATCATCGCCAGATTCTCCGCATGAGGAATTCAAAGTGGTCTTACCGACGCTTCCACGAGGGACGCGTCGAATCGTTCCATCAGTTCACGCACGAAAGGGTCGCTCTCGAGCGCCGCGACGGCCTCGATGTGCCGCGCCCGTTTTTCTGCCTGGTCGCGCTGCGCCGGGGTTTCGCCGGCGATCGCGCCGGTCTCGATCCTGAGCCGCAGCGGACTCCCATATTGCACCGCGAGCGCGTCCTGCAGGCGGTCGACGAGCCCCGGATTCATGCCGAGCAAATGGCGATGGGTCTCGGACAGCCGAAGGTTCAGCACGCCGTCGGCAAATCCGGCCCATTCGCAGTGCTGCGCCAGTTCCCGCACCATCCCGCCAAGGCCCAGTGCGCGCAGGATCGCATGCCATCCGCCGGCTGCGAAGGCCGACGCGATTCCGGTCATCGTTGTGCCAGCGGACGCAGCCGTGGCTTGCTGCCGCTCGGCACACGCAACAGCACTCCCGGCTGCCGCCGTCGCGCTTCGTTCTGGCACAGCCCGCTCGACCTCCGCGTTGCCTGAGCGCAGGGGGCCCGACACAGCCGACGAGACCGCTTGCGACACGGAGCCTTCGGCGAACGCTTCCGGCGGCAGATCCTCCCACGGCGGAACGGAGTTCGACGGTTCGACCGGACTTTCGGTGACTGCCCCGGCGCGGCCCGGCGACGAAGCTGTCCCGGCTTCGGCGATCGCGCGTTCGCGTCGGGGCTGCTCCGGCGGCAGCACCTTTGCGACCGCGGGGCTTGCCGGCGGCGCCGCATCGCGTGGCGCCACCGGTGCCGTCGTTCGTGCTGCGAAGCTCGCGGCCGGCCGGGGCGACGGAGAGATGACACGCGCGCGCCCGGCCCCGCCTCCGCCCGCCGCATCGTCGGGACTGCCGAGCGGCGCCGGCTGTTCGGGGCGAAACGCGTGCAGGCGCAACAGGCTCATCGTGAAGCCCGCATAGTCGTCCGGCGCCAGCGACAGTTCATCGCGCCCGTGGATGGCGATCTGGTAGGCGAGTTGCAGGAACTCGGCGTCGAAAGCCTCGGCATACGGGGCGAGACGTTGGCGTTCCGCCTCGTCGGCGATCGCCGCCGGGGCGAACTGCGCGAGCGCGATGCGGTGCAGCAGCGAGGCGAGCGCCTGCAACGCCGCGTCGAACGACAGACTGCGCGCCTCCATGCGGTCGGCCACTGCGAGCATCCCGGCGACGTCGCCCGCTGCCAGCGCGTCGAGCACGGCATACAGATGGTCGTCGCCGACCGTGCCGAGCATGTGCGAGACCGGCTCTTCCTCGACGCGCCCCGAACCGTGCGCGATCGCCTGGTCGAGCAGCGACAGCGCGTCGCGCATCGAGCCGTTTGCCGCCTTGGCAAGGTGGCGCAGTGCGGGGGCCTCGAATGGCACGCCTTCGGCCTCGAGGATGCCGCCGAGATGGTCGATGATGTGGCCCGGGGGCATCTGCTTGAGGTTGAACTGCAGGCAGCGGGAGAGCACGGTGACCGGGATTTTCTGCGGGTCCGTCGTCGCGAGGATGAACTTGACGTGTTCGGGAGGCTCTTCGAGCGTCTTCAGCATCGCGTTGAACGCATGCCCGGTCAACATGTGGACTTCGTCGATCATGTAGACCTTGTAGCGCCCCTGCACCGGCGCATAGACCGCCTTGTCGAGCAGCGCCGCCATGTCCTCGACGCCGCGGTTCGAAGCCGCGTCCATCTCGACGTAGTCGGGAAAACGGTCCGCGTCGATCGCGCGGCAGGCGGCGCAAGTGCCACACGGCTCGGGGGTGACGCCGGTCTCGCAGTTCAGCGCTTTGGCGAGAATGCGCGAAATGGTCGTCTTGCCGACGCCGCGCGTGCCGGTGAACAGCCACGCGTGGTGGAGCCGGCCGCTCGCGAGCGCATGGCTGAGCGCCCGGACGACGTGTTCCTGGCCGACCAGCGTCGCGAAATTCTTCGGGCGCCACTTGCGGGCGAGAACCTGATAACTCATGGCAGGATTCTAGCAGAGCGGCCCTCGTCCCGCGGCGCCCCCGCCCGACGGACAACACGCATGCGCGCGTGAAACGGGCGCCGCCGGCCCAAATGAGCCGAAGGGCGTCTTCATCGGAAGACGCCCTTCGCGCGATTGTTTCGGGGTGGCGAGCCTGACCCCCGGCACTTGCAGGGAACGGCTGTGGCTGCTGCCTTCCGGCCCTGACCAGGTTCACCGCGCTGCAATGCGGGGAGACCCGCCACGGCCGCAATTGTACCAGCTTTGCAGCGGCCGGGCGGCTCCGGTGATGCGGTGCGCAACTGTTCCGGTCCCGTTCGGGCAGAGCTTGTGGACGCCCGAACGGTGCCGTGCTACCGGCCCAGCGCGAACGGGTCTTTCGGGATCAGCCTTTCAGCTCCGGGAAGTCCTCTTCGAAGAACTCCAGCGCGCCGCGCACTGTCGAGGCGTCCTTGCCCTGCTCGCTCCGGCGCAGCTCGACGCGCCGGATCTTGCCCGAGATGGTCTTCGGCAGGTCCGAGAATTCGATGCGGCGAATGCGCTTGTATGGTGCGAGCTTGTCGCGCGTGAAGGCGAAAATGTCTTTCGCGAGCTCCTTGCCGGCCTCGAAGCCCGGGGCGAGGATCACGTAGGCTTTCGGCACCGCAAGGCGCACCGGATCCGGGCTCGGCACGACCGCGGCTTCGGCGACCGCGGGGTGCTCGATCAGCACCGACTCGAGCTCGAACGGGCTGATGCGGTAATCCGACGCCTTGAACACGTCGTCGGCCCGGCCGACGTAGGTGATGTAGCCGTCGGCATCGATGGTCGCGACGTCCCCGGTGTGGTAGTGGCCGTTGCGCATGACTTCGCTGGTTTTCTCGGCGTCGCCGGCATAACCGAGCATCAACCCGACCGGACGCTTCGCGAGCACCAGCGACACTTCGCCCTCTTCGGCCGGCTTGTCGTCGGCGTCGAGCAGCGCGATCGTGTAGCCGGGCAACGGGCGGCCCATCGAACCGGACTTGAGCACCTGCCCCGGCGTGTTGCCGATCTGCGCAGTCGTTTCGGTCTGGCCGAAGCCGTCGCGGATCGTGATGCCCCACGCCTTCTTCACCTGGTCGATGACTTCGGGGTTGAGCGGTTCGCCGGCACCGATCAGCTCGCGCAGGTTCGTCTTCACCGACGCGAGATCCTGCTGGATCAGCATGCGCCACACGGTCGGCGGCGCGCACATCGTCGTGATTTCGTATTTCACCAGCACATCGAGCAGCGCGCGCGCGTTGAAGCGGTTGTAGTTGTACAGGAACACGCACGCGCCGGCGTTCCACGGCGCGAAGAAGCAACTCCACGCATGCTTCGCCCAGCCCGGGGAGCTGATGTTCATGTGGCGGTCGCCCGGCTGCAGGCCGATCCAGTACATCGTCGACAGGTGGCCGACCGGGTAGGACTGGTGGCTGTGCTCGACGAGCTTCGGCTTCGACGTCGTGCCGGACGTGAAATACAGCAGCAACGGGTCGGTGACGCGAGTCACCCCTTCAGGCGTGAACTCGGGCGACGCTGCGTATGCGTCCTCGAACGAGAGCCAGCCCCCAGTCGCGCCGCCGACGCTGATGCGCGTGTAGTCGCCGGGAAGTTCCGCGAACTTGTCGGTGTGGGCCTTGCCGATGACGACATGCCTGACCTGGCCGCGATCGAGACGGTCGAGCAGATCTTCGGGCGTCAGCAACGTGGTCGCCGGGATCACGACCGCGCCGAGCTTGATCGCCGCGAGCATCGTTTCCCACAGCGGCACTTCGTTGCCGAGCATGATCAGGATGCGGTCGCCACGCGCGACGCCCTGCGCGCGCAGCCAGTTCGCGACCCGGTTCGAGCGGGCCGACATCTCGGCGAACGACAGCTTCGCCTCCTGCCCGTCTTCCTCGACGATCCACAGCGCCGGCTTGTCGTTGCCTTGCGCCATCGTGTCGAAGTAGTCCAGCGCCCAGTTGAATTCGGTCAGTTGCGGCCACTGGAAGCCGGCATACGCGGTGGCGTAGTCGGTCCGGTTGGCCAGCAGGAAGTCGCGCGCTTTCAGAAACTCGGCCACTGCAGTCATGTGCTCTCCTTTCCCATATGCAACGCCGCGGACGTCCGTCCGCGACGCGTGTTATACGCCGGCTCGCAGTCCCTGGCTGCCACGTCCTGCACCACGGCGTGGCGCAGAAGCGGGGAAACAGTCCGCTGCTGGCGGAATGATTCGGCTCCGGCGATCCATGAAGATCGCCGGGCGGTATTGTGACGTTGACGTCAACGTCACGCAATCATCTCTCGCCGGTAGCCCGCAGCGGTCGAGCGGCCGGACGTTTTCGAGCACTTCGTGCTTCGCCGAATCCGCCAGTCGACCCCAGCCGCAGGAAAGCGTCGAAAAAATTTACAGCCCCGCTTGCGCACGAACCAAATACCTCAGGCTGTCCCGTTTAAACAGCGGTTTGCATGCCGCAGGAATGCTCCTTGCTGCCTCCGGACGACTCTTCATCGACCACGCAGCGAGGGCTTCATGCGTATGTCCAGCACTATCCGGTTCATGCTTTTGCTCACGCTGCTTCCGGTCACGGCGCTCGCAGCCCCTTTCAGCAATGTCTATTTCTTCGGCGACAGCCTGTCCGATACCGGCAACGACTTCCTCCTCAGCAGCGCGATCAACGCCGGCGATCCGGACTTTCCCATCGTCCCCGACCCGATCGGTTACCCCGCTTCCGGGCGATTCTCGAATGGCCCGGTATATTCGGAACTCTTCGCGAGGCGGCTCGGTTTCGACCTGCAGCCGTCGCGGCTCGGCGGGACGAACTACGCCTATGGCGGCGCGGGGACCGGTGCGGTGATCCTGCCCGGCTCGTCGAGCTTCATCGAGCAAGTGGAGCAATACGTCGGCGCTGCGGGCGGCGCGGACCCCGACGCGCTCTACGTCCTGTTCGTCGGATCGAATGATGTCCAGGACATTTTCGACGGTGCGCCGCCCGCCGCGACGATCGAGGCGGCGATCGGTCGAATCGGCACGGCCATCGAGGCCCTCGCGCTCGAAGGGGTGAATCATTTCCTGATTCCCAACATCCCCGATCTGGGGCTCGTGCCGGCGACCACCGGGAACGGCGCGACTGCGCGAAACGACGAGGCGACTGCCGTCAGCTTCGCGTTCAACGCTGCACTCGCCGCGTTGCTCGACAGCTTCGATCACCTCGACCTCCGGACTTTCGACACGTTCGCGCTGCTTAACGATGTCGTCATGAATCCTGCCGCGTTTGGCCTCGCGGACGCGCAGCACTGGTGTCAGCGCGAGATCGGCGTCACGCCGGACGGCCAGCCGCAATACGAGCTGCTGTGCAGCGCGGCCGAAGCCGACCGCCATCTCTTCTGGGACTACACCCACCCGACGACCGCAGGACACCGCGCGCTCGCCGACGCGCTGTTCGCCGCACTGCAGATTCCGATCCCGGAACCGGGAACGTTCGCGCTGCTGCTCGCGAGCCTTGCCGCCTTCGCGCTGCACCGACGCCGGCCGCGCTCCGTCCGAGCATAACCGGCAGCGTGCCCCGCCGTCGAATCCTTCATCCGGCGCTGTCACCGGTCCGGCGGCAGCGGGCGCGCAAACTACCCGCTCTTCCTCAAACGGCTTGGCCTGCCTGGGCGAAGAAGACGCATGAAGCCGGCGGATCATCACTTGCCGGTTCGCGCCGGATCCGGATCGAGCACGTCGCCCGTCCGCGCGGAACAACCGGCGCCTTCGGCTGGGCCCGTTACGCCATGCTGCCTCCGGCGGCGACGAGGCGCTTGATCTCCGGTACGCACGAGCCGCAGCTCGTGCCGCATTTGAGTTTCGCCTGCAGCACGTCGAAGCCGTCGCCGCCGGCGATCGCTGCGGCGATGTCGCTTTCCGCGACGTTCAGGCACGTACACACGATGCGGCCACGGCTCTTCGCCGCCGCCGGTGGGTTCGCGAGCGGCGCGAGGATCCAGCGGCGCAGGTCGGCAGTCGGCTGGCGCTCGACGAGCACGTCGCGCAGCCAGCCGGCCGCCGCCGTTTCGCCGGTGAGGCGCAGGCCGACGAGCAGCCCGTTGTCGATGCGCGCGCGCTTCGTCACGCCGCGCCGGGTGTCGCTGTACGCGAGGCAATGCTCGTCGTCGAGCCCGAGCATGGCATCGAGCTCGGCGAGCCACTCGGGCGGGATCGGCTGGTGGTGCGCGATGCGCAGCACGACCGCGGGATGGTCGCGGCCGGCGAGCGCGAGCGACGCGTAGCTGAAGCGCTCGAGCCACGGCGCGAGCGCCGCCGCACGTTGCAGCGCGAGACCGGCCGCGTTCGCCGCGCCGCTGCCCGCGACCGTGCCAGGGACTTCGTTCGACGCTGCGTCATCGTTCCAGCTCCCCTCCTCCTCGCCGGCCGCACCGGGCTCGCCGCGCATGATCAGCGCCTGGAACGGCAGCACCGCTTTTTCGACCTGCACCGTCGCATGCTTGAGCTCGGGCTGCTTCGAAAACGGATCGAAGTCGCGCAGCGTCAATGCGTTCGCGCCAGCCGAGTTCAGGCTGTTGCCGCCCCAGTGCATCGCGATGAACGCCTGGCCGGAGCGGATTTCCGGCGAGGCTTCGGCGCGCAGCACGACGTCGCCGCGGCGGCTCCTGACGCGCGCGAGATCGCCGCTTTTCAGCCCGCGCAGCGCGAGGTCGTCAGCGTGCATCTCGATGCGGGCTTCGTCGACGTGGTTGTAGAGTCGCGCGACCTTGCCGCTGCGGCTCATGCCGTGCCACTGATCGCGCAGCCGGCCGGTCGTCAGGTGCAGCGGATAGCGCGCGTCGGCGCGCTCGGCGGTTAGCCGCTCGGTCGGCACGATGAAATGCGCCCGGCCGTCCGCAGTCGGGAAACGGCCGTCGGCATAAAGCCGGCTACGGCCGGCTGTATCGGCGACCTTCGCGCTTTTGGGAAATGGCCACTGCTGCGGACCGGCCGCATCGAGCAGCGCGTACGACAGCCCCGTGATGTCGAGGTCACGCCCGGCAGTCGAGGCGGCGTGCTCTGTGAAGATTTCGGACGGCGCCGCGTACGGGAAGAGCCGCGCCGCGTCCTTGCCGATACGCGGCCCGAGTTCGCGCGCGAAGTCGCAGATGATGCGCCAGTCCGGATGCGCTTCGCCCGGCGGCGGCAAGGCGCGGTGAACGTGGGTGATGCGCCGCTCCGAGTTCGTCACCGTACCTTCCTTCTCGCCCCACGTCGCCGCCGGCAGCAGCAGATCGGCGAACGGCGCCGTCTCGGTGTTGCCGTAGGCCTCCTGCAGCACGACGAAGTCGCAGCGCGCGAGGGCTTCGCGCACCCGCTCCTGCTCCGGCAGCGACTGCGCAGGGTTCGTGCACGCGATCCACAGCGCCTTGATCCTGCCGTCGTGCGCCGCGTCGAAGAGTTCGATCGCGGTCAGCCCCGGCGCCGAAGGCACCTCGTCGACGCCCCACAGCCGCGCGACTTCGGCGCGATCCTCGGCGTTCGCGAGATCGCGGTGACCGGACATCAGGTTCGCCATGCCCCCGACTTCGCGCCCGCCCATCGCGTTCGGCTGGCCGGTCAGCGAGAACGGACCGCAGCCGGCGCGGCCGATCTTGCCGGTCGCGAGCGACAGCGCAATCAGCGCAGTACCGTTGTGCGTGCCGTGGGTGGACTGGTTCAGCCCCTGGCACCACAGCGACATCGCCGCGTTCGCCTCGCCCCACCAGCGCGCCGCCATGACGATGTCGTCGGCGCCGCGCCGGCCGAGCCCGCAGACTTCGGCAGCGACCGCCGGCGTGACGTCGCGCACGTGGTCGCGCAGCGCAGCGAACCCGTCGGTGTGCTCGCGCACGAAAGCCTGGTCGACGTGGCCTTCCCACAGCAGCACGTTGAGCATCGCGTTGTAAAGCCAGATGTCGGTACCGGGCAGGACTGGCAAGTGCAGGTCGGCGGCCGCCGCGGTGTCGGTGCGGCGCGGATCGACGACGATGATCTTCATCGCCGGACGCGCCGCTTTCGCGTCCTCGATGCGGCGGAACGCGACCGGATGCGCGTACGACGGGTTCGCGCCGGCGATCAAGAGGCAGTCGGTGTGCGCGAAGTCCTCGTATGAACACGGCGGCGCGTCCGCGCCCAGCGTCTGCTTGTACGCCGCGACGGCGCTCGACATGCACAGGCGCGAGTTCGAGTCGATGTTGTTCGTGCCGATCAAGCCTTTCACGAGCTTGTTGAAGACGTAGTAGTCCTCGGTCAGCAGCTGGCCGGAGATGTAGAACGCCACCGACTCCGGGCCATGCTCGTTGATCGCGGCGGCAAAACGTTCGGCGGCGGTCGCGAGCGCGATGTCCCAGCTCGCGCGGCGGCGCGGCATCCCGCGCGCGGCGCGCAGCTCCGGGTGCAGCAGCCGGGTTTCGGGCCGCGCGGAGAGGTGCAGCGTCGCGCCTTTCGTGCACAGGCGCCCGAAGTTTGCCGGGTGTTCGGGGTCGCCGGCGACGCCGGTGATGCGGCGATCGTCATGTTCGATCAGGACGCCGCAGCCGACGCCGCAGTAGGGACAGGTGGCTTTCGTTTTCATCGGGGGCTCCGCGGGAGAGGCTCGTCATCGGTCTAGCGCCGACTGAGCAGGAACAACAGGATCAGGTTCAGCAGCAGCGACGCGGCGGTCAGGAGCTTGAGCGCGAGCGCCGGGTTGCGCGCGACGAGCGGTACGCGGCGATGCGTCGCGAGCGGACGGTGCGCGCCGCGTTCGAGTGCGAGCACGAACTCCTCGGCAGTCTCGAAGCGGTCCTTTGCGTCGCGCGCGCAGGCTTTCAGCAGCACCGCTTCGAGCCACGCCGGCGTGTCCGGGCGGTAGCGCGTCGGCGGCACCGGCTCGCCGAAGCGCGGCCGCTGGAACGGCTCGACTTCGCCGTACGGGTACTTGCGCGTCAAGAGTTCATACAGCGTCACGCCGCACGCGTAGAGGTCCGACGACTCGTTCGCCGTGCCGCCGTTGAAAAGTTCGGGCGCCATGTAGGACGGCGTGCCGGGGTTGTTGATTTCGCGCAGGTCTTCGGCGTCCGACGCGGCGACGCCGAGGTCGAGCAGCCGCAGCTGGCCGGGGCGGTCGACGTGCACGTTGTCGGGCTTGATGTCGCGATGCACGATGCCGAGCCGATGCAGGCTGCCGACCGCGCGCAGCAGCGGCACGCCGAGCGCGACGAGCTCGTGCGGCGCGAAGCGGTGGCCGCGCGCGAGCTTCGCTTTGAGCGTCTCGCCTTCGTGCCAGCTCATCAGGTAATAGAGCGCGCTGCGCGCATCGGCTTCCGCGACCGCGGGGAAGCTTTGCGAAGGCACGCGTCGCGCGAGCCATTCCTCGCGCAGCAACGCGCTCGCCGCCTCGTCGTCGGCCGCGTCCGGACGCAAGGTCTTCAGCACCAGCGCTTCACCGGTCGCGAGACGCGTGACGCGGTACAGCAGCGTCACGCGCGATTCGTGCAGCAGTTCCTCGATCCGCAAGTCGTCGAGCACGTCGCCTGCCTTCAGCCGCGGGGGCAGCGGCAGGTGGCGCGCGCCGGCGTAGCAGTCGCGCAGCGTGTCCGGCGGCACCGCCTCGACGTTCGCGACCAAAGCGGTGCAGTTGTCGGTGGCACCGCGCGCCAAGGCTTCGAGCGTCAGCACGTCGGCCGCGTCTTCGGCGCAGGGGTGGCGCTTCAGGATCTCGATGATGCCGCCGTCGCCGAGCGCGCCCCATACGCCGTCGGTGACGAGCACGAAACGGTCGCCGGCGGCCAGCTCGCCGTCGTCATAGTCGACGGCGAGCTGCGCATCGAGTCCGACCGCGCGGCGCAGCACGTTGCTGAGCTCGGGGTGTTCCCAGGTGTGGTCTTCGGTCAGGCGCCACAGTTCGCCATCGCGCAGCAGGTACGCGCGCGAATCGCCGACGTGTGCGACGTGGTAACGGCGCCCGCGCAGCACGAATGCGGTCAGCGTCGTCGCCATGCCGGCGTACTCGCGCGACTTCGCCGACTGGGCGAGCAGCCAGCGGTTCAGCGCGGCGATCACGGCATCGAGCGATTTCTCGACGCTCCACGTGTCGGGCGTCGAGAAATAGTCGGCGAGCAGTCCGCGCACCGAATATTCGGCCGCCTCCCGGCCGCGCGCGTGGCCGCCGACCCCATCGGCGATCGCGAGCAGCAGCCCCTTCGCCGCAAGCGGCGCGCCTTCGGGCGTCACCGCCCCGACGAAATCCTCGTTGCCGGGCCGCAGCCCCTGCTGCGACGCGTGGCCGAGCGTGACTTCGAGTGATTTCGCTGCGGCACGAGGCGACGACGACGCGGGGACGGGGACAGCCGCGTTCCCCGGCGGCCCGGGAGCGGGCCTGAACCGCGAACTCGCATCGATGATCCGCGCCACGCCGCTTCTCCGCAAAACGCGTCAGATCTTCGCCGACGTCAGGTGTGCCGCGCCCCACGTCGTGCGCCAGCGCGTCTTGACCGCAGTGAGCCCGACGAGCGCCGCGAGCGCGAGCGCGGCGAAGATCAGGAACCCGGATTGATAGCTCCCGGTCGCCTGTTTCGCGTAGCCGAGCGAGGACGCGAGATAGAAACCGCCCACGCCGCCGGCCATGCCGACCAGTCCCGTCATCACGCCGATCTCCTTGCGAAAGCGCTGCGGCACGAGCTGGAACACCGCGCCGTTGCCCATCCCGAGCGCGAGCATCGCAGCGACGAACACGACGAGCGCCATCCACGCCGCCGGCAAGCCGACGCTGACGACGCCGAGGAACAGCGCCGCGAGCACGTACATCACCGACAGGCTCTTAATGCCGCCGATGCGGTCGGCGACCGCGCCGCCGATCGGACGCACCATCGAGCCGGCGAACACGCACGCGGAGGTGAAATAGCCTGCCATCTTCGCGTCGAGGCCGTACTGCGTATTGAAGTAGATCGTCAGCGACGATGCCAGCCCGACGAAGCCGCCGAAAGTGACCGCGTAGAAGAACATGAACCACCACGCGTCCTTGTCCTTCAACACCCTGAAATACTCGGCGACGGGCTTCGCCGGCGGACACTCTGGCGCGTCCTTCGCGACGAGGAGATAGAACCCGAACACCAGCACGAGCGGCACCAGCGCGAGGCCGAACACGTTCGTCCAGCCATACACCGCGGCGAGTCCCGGCGCGACCAGCGCGGCGATCGCGGTACCGGAATTGCCGGCGCCGGCGATGCCGAGCGCCGTGCCCTGGTGCTCGGGCGGATACCAGCGCGACGCGAGCGGCAGCGCGACCGCGAACGACGCGCCGGCGACGCCGAGGAACACCCCGAGCAGCAGCGTCTGCTCGTAGCTATGGATCCCGAACTGCCACGCGACGAACAGCGCCGCGATGACGATGACCTGGCCGATCGCGCCGGTCATCTTCGGCTTCAGGTGGTCGACGAGCACGCCCATGAAGATCCGCAGGATCGCGCCGGCGAGCACCGGGATCGCGACCATCAGGCCTTTCTGCGCGTGGTCGAGGCCGAGGTCGGCAGCGATCTGCACGCCCAGCGGCCCGAGGATCACCCACACCATGAACGCGAGGTCGAAATACAGGAAAGCCGCGAGCAGCGTGGGCGGGTGGCCGGCTTTGAGGAAAGCTTTCTTGTCCATCGGGTTGGCTCCGGAATCGGTGCTGCGATCAGAAAATTGGGTGCAAGGCGCTGCGCTCGTGGCTGCGGCGAAACCGTGTTTCGACCGCGTCGAAGCGTCGCTTTCCGCCGTGCGGCGCATTTACGCTTTCAGCAGCACCAGCCCGTCGACGAGCTTCACTGCGAACGGCTTCGTGCAGCCGACGTCGGGTGCCGCAGCCTCGCCGCTGTCGAGCTGGATTTTCCAGCCGTGCAGCGGGCACGTGACCTGGCGCCCATGCACGATGCCCTGCGACAGCGGACCGTTCTTGTGCGGGCATTTGTCGTGCATCGCGAAGACCTCGTCGTCGGCGGTGCGGAAGATCGCGATGTCGCCGTGCGCGGACGCGACGACGCGCGCGCCGAGCACCGGGATATCGTCGAGCGCGCAGATCGTTTTCCAGCCGGTCTCGCTGTCGGCTCCCGCGGGGGTCTGGTGAAGGGATATCGCATTCATCGTCTTTCTCACGCTTCCAGGGTTTCGAATTGCGCGCGCTGCGCCGGCGCCGCGTCGGCCGCGTAGCGTTCGGCCCACGGGTCCTTGTAGTCCTGCACCGCGTACAGCAGGCGCTCGTACAGGGCCTTGCGGTTCGCCGCATCCTCGACGACGCGCCTCTTGACGTGCTCGAGGCCGACGCGATGCACGTAATGCACGGTACGCTCGAGGTAGTAGCCTTCCTCGCGGTAGAGCTGCAGGAACGCCGCCGAATACTCGAGCACTTCCTCGCGTGTCGCGACCTTGCACAGGAACTGCGCGACTTCGGTCTTGATGCCGCCGTTGCCGGCGACGTACAGCTCCCAGCCGGAATCGACGCCGATCACGCCGACGTCCTTGATGCCGGATTCGGCGCAGTTCCTCGGGCAGCCGGACACCGCGAGCTTGACCTTGTGCGGGCTCCACATGCCGAACAGCATGCGTTCGAGATCGACACCCATCGCCATCGAGCGCTGCGTGCCGAAGCGGCAGTGCTCGGCACCGACGCAGGTTTTCACGGTGCGGATGCTCTTGCCGTACGCGTGGCCGGTCGGCATGCCGAGATCCTTCCAGACCTTTGGCAGGTCCTCCCTCTTAATGCCGAGCAGATCGATGCGCTGGCCGCCGGTCATTTTCACCGTCGGCACGTTGTACTTCTCGGCGACGTCGGCGATACGGCGCAGTTCGGCCGGCGTCGTCAGCCCGCCGAGCATCTGCGGCACGACCGAATACGTGCCGTCCTTCTGAATGTTCGCGTGCGCGCGCTCGTTGATGAAGCGGCTCTGCGGGTCGTCCTGCGCTTCGTGCGGCCAGGTCGAGATCAGGTAATAGTTCAGCGCCGGGCGGCACGTCGCACAGCCGTTCGGCGTTTTCCACGCCATCATGTCCATCGCGTCGGGGATCGTCAGCAGCTTGTGGTCGCGGATCGCTTTCCTGACGTCGCCATGCGACAGCTCGGTGCACGCGCACACCGCTTTGTCGTGCACGCTGACCGCCTGATAGGCCCCGCCGATCGTCGAGGCGAGGAGCTGCTCGACGAGGCCGGTGCACGAGCCGCACGAGGACGCGGCCTTCGTGTGCTTCTTGACGTCGTCGAGCGTGAAGAGCCCTTTCTCCTTGATCGCCTTGACGATCGTGCCTTTGCACACGCCGTTGCAGCCGCACACTTCGGCGGTGTCGGGCATCGCCGCGGCCTTGTTCTCGCCCTTGTGGCCGGCGTCGCCCAAGTTGTTCTGGCCGAACATCAGGTGGTCGCGGATCGCCGCGATGTCCTGGCCGTCCTTCATCAGCTGGAAGTACCACGCGCCATCCGCGGTGTCGCCGTACAGCACCGAGCCGACGATGCGGTTGTTCCTGATGACGATGCGCTTGTAGACGCCGCCCTGCCGGTCGTGCAGCACGATCTCCTCGGTGTCGGGCCCGCCGGAAAAATCGCCGGCCGAGAACACGTCGATGCCCGTCACTTTGAGCTTTGTCGACGTCACCGAGCCTTCGTAGCGGCCGATGCCGAAGTTCGCGAGGTGGTTCGCACACACTTTGCCCTGCTCGAACAGCGGCGCGACGAGGCCGTACGCGACGCCGCGGTGCGCAACGCATTCGCCGACTGCGTAGATGCGCGGGTCGGTGATCGTCTGCATCGTGTCGGAGACGACGATGCCGCGCACGCGGCCTTCGCCGCAGTAGAGGCCAGCGGACTCGGCGAGCGCGTAGTTCGGACGGATGCCCGCGGCGACGACGACGAGGTCGGCCGGGATCTCGCCGCCGTCCTTGAAGCGTACCGCGGCGACTCGACCGTCTTCGCCTTCGACGAGCGCATCGGTCTGCTTCGACAGCACGAACTTCATGCCTTTCGCTTCAAGCGACGCCTGCAGCAGGTCGGCCGCCGACTTGTCGAGCTGGCGTTCCATGATCCAGTCGGCGAGATGCACGACGGTGACGTCCATGCCGCGCAGCATCAGCCCGTTCGCGGCTTCGAGGCCGAGAAGGCCCGCACCGATGACGACTGCGTGCCGGTAGCGGGCGGCCGCATCGATCATCGCCTCGGTGTCGGCGATGTCGCGGTAAGCGAGCACGCCCGCCAGGTCCTTGCCGGGGATCGGCGGGATGAACGGCGTCGAGCCGGTCGCGATCAGCAGGCGGTCGTACTCGGCGGAGGTCGAGTCGGAAGCGATCACGCGCCGACGCACACGGTCGATCTTCGTGACCATCTTGCCGGCGTGGAGCGTGATGCCGTGGTCGCGATACCAGTCGAGATCGTTCAACATGATCTCCGGCAGCGTCATCTCGCCGGCGAGGACCGGCGACAGCAGGATGCGATTGTAGTTGCCGTGCGGCTCGGCGCCGAACACGGTGATGTCGTACAAGTCGGGGGCGTGCTTGAGCAGTTCCTCGAGCGTGCGTACGCCGGCCATGCCGTTGCCGATCATCACGAGCTTCATTTTCTTCATGCCGTATCTCCTTGCGAATTCAGTCGGCCTGCCCGGCGTGCTGTGACGCCGCCAAGCGCGGCAAGGCCCCAAGCCGAGTTATCGCAAGACCGGTGCCAGCTTCGCACGAGTTCATCAACATATTGTTTTAATTGTCCTTATCGATCGAAGCAGCTTTGAAAATGACAGCTCAGTGGCCGCAAGGAGGACACCAATCCGGTGCATTGTCCGTCATGCTGCACCACAACATGGCGCGCGGCGTGGGCCGGCAAACCGCGCCGCCGGCCCATTTATATTGTTTCTAAATGTAAGTCAAAAGAACTCTGCCCAACTTGTGTCGTAAATTTCCCGCGCTGGCAGTGCGCTGTCGGCAGCTCTGAAAAAGGCAAACCCGTCGAAAGGCGGGGACGCAAAATCACCGGTCTACAGGGGTCGCCCCATGACAGCGGGATTGCCAGGCGGTGGAGTCGCACCCTCTCGGACGAGGGCTGTTCATCTATTGTCCGCATTTCCTCGCGTGTTCCACGGATCGGCCCGGCGCAACGCGAGGAATCGAAGATGAACAACACGCCCATGAACGTCCGCCCCAACCACTCCCGGCGGGCGTCACCGCAGCGCCGCAGTATTTCGCTCATGCTCGCGCTGGCACTGGCCGGTTCGGGAGGCTCGATGGCGGCATACGCGGCGAGCGACACCGCCGCGTGGGTGCCCGGACGAATCCTGGTCCAGCCCCGACCGGGCCTGCCGGAAGCCGCTCTCGAGAAAATCCTCAAAGCGCACGGCGGCAAATCGGTCGGGCGCATCGACGCGATCGACGTCCATATCGTCCAGTTGCCGCCGAATGCGTCCGAGAAAGCGGTCGCCGCGCTGCTGAGCAAGAACAAGCATCTGAAGTTCGCCGAGCCGGACATGATCGTGCCGCCGGACAGCACCAACGATCCCTATTACTCGAAGGCCTGGCACCTCCCGAAGATCGGCGCACCGACCGCGTGGAGCACCAGTACCGGCGAGCAAATCGTCATTGCAATCCTGGATTCGGGCGTCGATAGCAGGCATCCCGATCTCGCCGGCAAGCTGCTGCCCGGCTGGAATTTCTATGATGGCAATTCGAACACTGCCGATGTCACCGGCCACGGTACGAAAGTAGCCGGAACCGCTGCGGCGGCGAGCAACAACAGCGTCGGAGTCGCTTCAGTGGCTGGCGGCGCAATGATTCTTCCTGGGCGCATCGCCAGTACGAGCGGTACTGCATCGTACAGCACGATGGCAAAAGGCGTGACGTGGGCGGCCGACAACGGCGCGCGCGTGGCTAACGTCAGCTACAGCGGTGCCCGAGGGTCGTTGACCGTGCAGAACGCCGGGCAATATCTGAAGAGCAAGGGCGGGATACTGGTCACCTCCGCCGGAAACTCGGGTGGCGAGGAAGCCGTTGCTCCGAGCGACACGCTGATCGCCGTATCCGGCACCACGAGCAGCGATGTCAAGGCAAGCTGGTCGAGTTACGGCAGCTACGTGGACGTCGCTGCCCCCGGAGCCGGCATCTATACGACGGTGAACGGCGGCGGCTATGGCTCCGTGAGCGGGACCTCGTTCGCGAGTCCGGCTGCCGCAGGGGTCGTCGCCCTGATGATGGCGGCCAATTCCTCGCTCTCGCCGGATGACATCGCCGGATACCTGTTCTCGACCGCCGTCGACCTGGGGAATGCCGGCTTCGACAAATACTACGGACACGGCCGAATCAATGCGGCGGCTGCAGTGCAGGCGGCTGTCGCGGCCGAGGCGAAGGATACGACAGCGCCGAACGTGAGCATTGTTTCTCCCGCGAGCGGCGCAGCGGTGCAGGGCCTGGTGACCGTCGACGTGACGGCGAGCGACAACATCGCAGTCAGCCATGTCGAGTTGCTGGCGAACGGGGCGAAGGTCGCCAGCGCCGCGAGCGCGCCTTACGGTTTCAGCTGGGACAGCACCACGGTGGCCGACGGCGCCGCCACGCTAACCGTGCACGCCTACGACGCGGCAGGCAATTACACTTCGCGCGCCGTCAACGTGACGGTGGCCAACGCCGCCACGTCGAGCACTGCTGACACGGTTGCTCCGGCAGCCCTGATCAGCAACCCCGGCGACGGCAGCAAGGTTAGCGGCAACATTACCGTGCAGGCCCACGCTTTCGATAACGTCGGCGTATCGTCGATGCGCCTGTACATTGACGGCTCGCTCGTCAGCAGCGCCCCCGGGAACAGCCTGAGTTATCGCTGGAATACGAGGAAGATCGCCGCGGGCGCGCATGCGGTGACGGTGGAGGCGCAAGATGCCGCCGGAAACACGGGCAGCGAGACCGTGTCGGTTGCACGCTGACGCTGTGACGGCAACCGGGCGACCGTGGTCTTGTGCAAACGCGGAGCGCGCAGGCAGGCCTGCGCGCTCCGCCGGAATCAGCCCGCGGGAAAAGCTGCAATCACACGCCAGTTTTCCTGCGGCGCATCGCCCACAATCCCAGCAGGCCGGCTCCGAGGAGGAGGGTCGTGCCGGGCTCGGGAACTTCCTCTCCTCCGCCCCCGCCGCCACCGCCGGGGCCGCTCTGCGCATCATGGGAGAACGGCGCGAACTGGGACAGATCGACGTCACCGACGATGTTGCACTGTCCAGCGGTCGAAGTGCAGATTTCAAGATTATACAGATCGAAGTGGATCGAAACGCTTTCGTCGAGATCCCCGACGTCGATCGTAAAAGCCTGATAGAACATGCCGCTACCTGCGATCGGACCCTGGCCGGCGTCGTCCTGCGTGTTGTACTCCCCGGACTCGGCAGCTCCGACAAAATTGAACGTGTGTTCGAAGAAGAAGGTTTCAAAGATGCCGTGAGTGCCGAGATCACCGGGATCGAAGAGCTGCGTTGCAACGGTTTCGATGGGCGGCACGCCATAGGTCATGTCCGCCGTAACGTCGATCGTGGCGCCGTTGAAGGTAAATGATCCCAACTCCGAATCCGCCGGTCCCGTCGGGGGAACAACAGCCATCGACAGCCCGTAGGTGTCGGTCACCATGTTTGACCCGTCGGGAATCAGATAGGCATATAGCGTGAACGTATCGCCCTGCGCGACGACAGTTTCGGTAACGGAATCGTAGACGCCGTTGAGGATGTCCAACTGCAAAGTCGGTTGCGCGTGCACTGCGCCTGCGAAGGCAAGACTCAATGCGGCCGCTAAAGTGTTATGCACGATTTTCATGGTCCAGCCCTCATCTTAGTGTTTGTTGCGCAGGGGGTCTTAAAACAGTTTCACTCCCCCTCGCATTGCTCGAAGCACATTCCGTACCGGACGCCAACACTAATGATTAGAAAGCTTTTTTTTGGTTTTTCGCCTCCGTGTTAAGACCATGTGTAAAAATCGCCGACAGCGTGAGAAAGTTGCTTGACAAATGAAAGCTACTACCGAAAGTCCGATTTTTTCCTGCGCAATGCGTCCCCGTCGCGCCGCGCGCCGGCGGAGAAAGGCGACCGCGTCCGCTTTGGCTGTCCTATGTCACAATTCCGCCCCTGATTTATCATCGGAAAACGCAGAAGACAGGATGGCCATGACTGCAACTCGGCAGCCGCAGAGTGGGGCTGCGCGTTTCCCCCGCCGCCCGCGCGGCTTCACCCTGCTCGAACTGCTCGTCGTGATGGTCATCATCGGCCTTCTCGCCGGCTACGTCGGCCCGCGCTTTTTCGCGCAGATCGGCAAATCCGAAGTCAAGACCGCGCGCGCGCAGATCGACGCACTGGAAAAGGCGCTCGACCAGTACCGCCTCGACCTCGGCCACTATCCTTCGACCGACCAGGGCCTCGATGCGCTGGTGAACGCGCCGGGCGAGGAACGCTGGGAAGGCCCTTACTTGCGCAAGGCCGTGCCCAATGATCCGTGGGGCAAGTCCTATGAGTATCGCTATCCGGGCGAACGCAGCGAGTTCGACCTCTACTCTTTCGGCGCCGACGGCCAACCCGGCGGCGAAGGCGACGGGGCGGATGTGGTGAACTGGTAAGCGCAGCGGCTCTACATGCGCTACCGCCTCAAGGCCCTCGCCGCCGACGCGTCCGTGATCGAAACCGAGCTGGAAGCCCCAGCGAGGCCGAAGCCCGGACGCTCGCCGCGGCGCAGGGGCTGTCGATCCTGACCCTGCGCGCGACCGCGGGCGCTTCACGTGTTGCAGGCCGCTTCCCGCTGCTGCTGTTCAACCAGGAGATGCTCGCCCTGCTGCGCGCCGGCATTCCGCTCGCCGAGGCGATTTCCGCGCTGGCCGAAGGGGAAGGCCGCCGGGCGGTGCGCGCAGTGCTGTTGAAACTGCAAGGCGCGCTGCGCGAAGGGCGCTCGCTGTCGACTGCACTGGAAGGGGCGTCCGAAGCGTTTCCCTCGTTCTACATCGCGATGGTTCGCGCAGCCGAACGCACCAGCGACCTCGACCTCGCGCTGGAGCGTTACATCGCGTACCAGCAACAGGTCGAGACGCTGCGCGGCAAGCTCGTGAGCGCGGCGATCTACCCGGCGTTGCTGCTGGCGGTCGGCGGGCTGGTCGTGCTTTTCCTGCTGGGCTACGTGGTGCCGCGCTTCTCGCATATCTACGCCGACGTCGGCAGCAATCTTCCGTGGCTGTCGCGGGTGCTGCTCGACTGGGGCCAGTTCGTCGAACACCATGCGGTCGGGCTGGGTGTCGTCGTGCTGGGAGCCGTTTTCGTCACGATCGCCGCGGTGCGCGCTCCGACGCTGCGCGCGGCGGCCGGTCGCCAGCTCTGGAAGCTGCCGATGCTGGGCAAGCGCCTGAAGGTGTTCCAGCTCGCGCGCTTTTACCGCACGCTCGGTATGCTGCTGTCAGGAGGAATTCCGGCGATCACCGCGCTGCGCATGGTCGCTGGCCTGCTTTCGCCGGGGCTGCGCAGCAGCCTCGAGCTCGCGATCGAAGGCATTCGCGAAGGCCGCGCATTTTCCGCGACGCTCGCGGCCCACGGCCTCACGACCCGGGTGGCGCTGCACATGCTGGAAGTGGGCGAACGCGCCGGCAACCTCGGCGAGATGCTGACCCGCTCGGCGGAGTTCCACGAGAACGACACCGCGCGGCAGGTCGAATGGCTCACGCGTCTTTTCGGACCGCTGCTGATGCTCATCATCGGCTGCGCGATCGGCCTGATCGTCGTGCTGATGTACCTGCCGATCTTCCAACTGGCCGAAACCATCGGATGAACTGCGAAGCCGTGATCCCCGGGCATGAGCTGTCACGCTTGGAGCGCCCACCGTTCTCCGCGAACGAACTCGCCGCTGCGCGCGCAGCCGGAGGCCGGTTGCTCGATGCGCTGGCGCAGCTCGAAGCGGCGCCCGCCGAGCGGCTGGCGCGTCTCGGCGCAACCGTCGATCTGCCTGTCGTCGAGGCTGCCCGCCTGATGAAACTCGCTCCCGATTTCGCCGCGATCGACTTCGAGACTGCGCTGCGCCGCGAATGCGTCGCCGTGCGTGACGAGGACGGCGCGCTGCTGGTGGTGCTGGCCGATCCGTTCGATGACGATCTGCTCGATGGCCTCGGCGCGCGTCTGGTCGAGCCTTTCACGCTGGCGCTCGCGGACCGTGACGACCTCGGCGGCTGTCTCGCGCGCCACGAGGACGAAGTGCGCCGCGCTGCCGGCGTGACCGACAGCCGTGAAACCGGCGGTGGCGGCGATGACGTCGAGGACCTGTCGCTGCGCCGCATCAGCGCCGACGCGAGTCCGGTCGTGAAGCTGGTCAATTCCACCCTCTACGACGCGCTCAAGCAAGGCGCGAGCGACATCCACCTCGAAGCGGTGCCCGGCGGCCTCGTCATCAAGTATCGCGTCGACGGCGTCCTGTCCCGCGTCGGCGGCGCTTCGGGCAACGAGCTGGCCGAACAGGCGATTTCGCGCCTCAAAGTGATGGCCGAGCTCGACATCGCCGAAAGCCGCGTCCCGCAGGACGGTCGCTTCAAGGCGCAGGCAGGTGGACGCGAGATCGACTTCCGGGTGTCGATCATGCCGAGCATCCACGGCGAGGACGCAGTACTGCGCATCCTCGACAAGGAACACCTCACGCGCGAAATGAGCGGCTTGACGCTCGAAGCACTCGGCTTCGATCCCGGCTCGCGCGACCTGCTGCGCCGCCTCGCCGGCGAGCCTTACGGCATGCTCCTCGTCACCGGCCCGACCGGCAGCGGCAAGACGACGACGCTCTACGCAGTGCTCGGCGAAACCAACCACGGCCTGGACAAGATCGTCACGATCGAGGACCCGGTCGAATATCAGCTCGCCGGCGTGCTGCAGATTCCGGTGAATGAAAAAAAAGGCCTCACCTTCGCCCGCGGCCTGCGTTCGATCCTGCGCCACGACCCGGACAAGATCATGGTCGGCGAGATCCGCGACCCCGATACCGCCGAGATCGCCGTGCAGGCTGCGCTCACCGGCCACCTGGTGTTCACGACCGTGCACGCCAACAGCGTGTTCGACGTGATCGGCCGCTTCATGCACATGGGGATCGACCCCTACAACCTCGTCGGAGCCCTGAACGGCGTGGTCGCCCAGCGCCTCGTGCGGATCAACTGCCCGCACTGCAGCGGGGATGTCGTCCCCGACGCGCAGCTCGTCGCCGCGTCGCAACTCGGCGACAGCGCAGGCTTCCGTTACCGCGCCGGCTCCGGTTGCGGCCACTGTCGCGGCTCGGGCTACCGCGGCCGCCGGGCGGTCGCCGAAGTGCTGCTCCTCGACGACGAGCTGCGCGAACTGATCGTCAGCCGCGCGCCCCTGCGCACGATGAAAGAGGCCGCGCATCGTCGCGGCTTCCGCTCGTTGCGCACTGCCGTCACGCAGCTGGTGGAAAAAGGGGAAACGACTCTTCAGGAGCTGAACCGTGTCACGCTCCTCGGCTGATCTGCTGCTGTGCCTCGAAGCCGGAGCCTGGACGCTCGGCACCGGGTCGGGCGCGCGCCGGATTGCGTTCGGCGAAGCGACGCCGGCGGCCGCGCTGGAAGCCCTCGAGGCCGCCGCCACGCCCGCGCGCAGCCGTCTCCAGGTCGTGATCGACGACAGCTGGCTGCGCTACGTGGTCGTGCGCTGGCCCGCTGCGTTGCGCGGCCGCGAGGAGCGTCAGGCCTACCTCGCTCATCGTTTCCGCGAAGTGCACGGCGTCGCCGAGCCGGAGTGGGCGTTCGCGTTCGACCGCGGCCCGGTGCATTTCCCGGTCCTCGCGTGCGCCGCGCCGCGCAGCGTGACCGATGCGCTCCAGGCTTTCGCCGGTACGCGCCGACTGCGCCTCGTCGGCGTCGCCGGCGGCTTCGTGCATCGCTTCAACCGGTTGCAGCGCCGCCTCGGCAGCGCCCCGGGAGCTTTCGGTGCGCTCGCGGTGGCGCGTGGCACCCGGCTCACCGTCGGCCTGTGGCGCGACGGGGCATGGCAGGCGCTGCGCAGCCAGAACGTGGGCGAAGACGCAGCGCAGGTCCTGCGCCAGACGCTCGAGAGCTGGACGCTGCGCATCGCAGGGGCCGACCGCGCAGGCGTGCTCTATACCTGCGGCATCGCACCTGTCGCCCCCGCGGGCTGGCGCATCGAAGACACGGGAGGCGCTTCATGGCCCTGATCCGGGGCGCCCCCGCGCCGCTGGCCCTCGATTTCGCGCCGATTCGCCGCCGCCCCGGCTGGCTCGGCTGGGTACTGCTGAGCGTCGGGCTAGTCGCAGTCGGCATCGAGCTGCTGGCGTTCGAAGCGGCCCGCGTCGACCTCGCCGAGCGCGAAGCGATCGTCGCCCGCCTGCGCCACCAGCTGCAGCGCAAGCTCTCGGCGGCCCCCGCGGCGCCGTCGGCTCCCCTTTCGGCGAAGGAAGCCCAGGCAGCGATCAAGGTCGCGGCGCAAACGAACGCGGACTGGAGCGGACTTTTCACCGGTCTCGCCCGCGCGCGCAGCGACGACGTCGCGCTTCTCGAAATCCATGCCAACGCGCCTGGCGGAACCTTGACGCTCGTCGGCGAGGCGCCCGCGCTCGGCGCCGCGTTCGACCATCTTCGCCGCCTGCAGCAACAAGACGGGCTGCGCGACACCCGCATCGGTCGGCATGAATGGACGAGCGGCGACGGGGGCGATGTCGTGCGGTTTGCAACCAGCGCGCGCTGGGGAAATGCGCAATGAAGCATGGCGCACGCCTCCAGGAAGCGGTGCTGCGCGCGATCCTGCATGCGGGCTGGCCCGGCGCGCTCGGCGCATCGCTGCTCGCGTTCGCGCTGGCGTTCGGATTGTCCGGCGACGCGGAGATCGGCGCGCAACGCGACGCGCTCGCCGAGGAGCGCGCGCGACTGCTGCGCCCCGCACGGCTTGTCGCCGGGGCAACATCCGATCCCCGCGGCCGCCTCGACCGCTATTACGCGGCGTTTCCGGTCCGGGCGGCGTTGCCGGCCCGGCTCGACCGCCTGCACGCGATGGCCGAAACGCACGGCATTGGGATCGATGGCGCCAGTTACGACATCGCCGACGTTTCCGACGCCCCGCTGCAGCGCATCTCGCTCGCGCTGCCGGTCAGGGGCGACTTCACGCGCGTGTACGCGTGGCTTGCCGACGCGCTGCGCGAACTCCCCGAACTCGCGCTGGAATCGCTGTCGGTCAAGCGTGCCGCGACCGACAGCACCGAAGTCGAAGGCGAAGCGAGGTTCGTTCTCTTTGTGAGGAAGGAGCGATGAGCGCGTCGCCAGGCCGCCCGAAGAAGCGCTCCGTCCCGCGTCGTGCGAACGCGCGCAGCGCGAGGGTGCACCGATGAGCCGCGACAAACGCCGCAGGTTCGTCATCGGCGCCGCGCTCGTCGCGACCTTGGCGGCCACCTGGTGGGCGGCGTCGCTCGAAGACGACATCGGCTTGCCGGCCGACGAAGGCAGCACCGCTCGCGACGGCCGGCGCGCGCGCGCAACGACCCGGCGCGCTCGTACGCCGCAGCCGCTGCCGTCGCTGGACGAGTTGCGCGTCGAACGTGCGCCTCTGCCGGACGTCGCCGCCGGCATCCTGCAGGCGACGCACCTTCACCCTCCCGCCGAGCTGGCAATCCCGGCCGCTGCGCCGATGGTGCCGGACGCGCCGCCCTTGCCTTTTCGCTTCGTCGGCGCACTGGAAGAACGCGGCGAACTGACCGCGTTCCTGCTCGAAGGCGACCAACTGCGCGTCGTGCGCGCGCACGACACGATCGATGACCGCTACCGCGTCGAACGTGTCACGGCCGCGTTCATCGAATTCACTTATCTGCCCCGGCGCCTGCGCCAGGTACTCACCGTTTCGGGCTCGTCATGATCCTCTCAAGAAAACGCCGGACCGCTCCAGGTGTTCTCGTGGCCGCAGCCCTACCCGTTTTTCATGTCCCGCCCGCGCCGCGAGGGCGTCGGGACATCAAGGCAAACTGGGCGGACTATGGCCGCGCCATTTTTGCGGCCTTCGTCCTGACCTCCTTCCTTTCCGCATGCAGCACGACGAAAGACCCGGTCGAGCGCAGCCGCGCCGAATTTTCCGGCGGCAATCGCACCGAGGCTTTCATCCGCCTGCGGCAGGCGGTGCGCGATACGCCCGACGATCCGGCGCTGCGCGCCTATTACCTCCGGCAGCGCGAGTTGCTCACCGCGGAGCGCCTCGCGGATGCCGAACGCGCCCGCGCGGCCGGACGCCTGGACGAAGCGGCACGACATTATCGCGAAGCGCAGGAGATCGATCCCGAGCATCCTCGCGCACGCGCCGGGCTCGAGGCGATCGAAGCGGACCGGCGCCGCGCGGCGCAGTTCGCCGAGGCCGAAGCCGCCTGGGCGCGGAACGACCTCGCCACCGCCGAGCGGCTCGTGCGCGCGCTGCTTGCGGCAGCGCCGAACAGCGCACGCGCGCGCAGGCTGCTGCGCGACATCGAGGAGCGCGCCGAGCGTCGCGCACCACCGGCCGAGGCGCTCACCGGTCCGCTCGCGAAGCCGGTGAGCCTGCAGTTTCGCGATGCGCCGCTGCGCGTGGTTTTCGAAGCGCTGTCGCACGCGGCCGGGCTCAATTTCGTCTTCGACCGCGACGTCAGGATCGATGCGCCGGTGACGCTTTTCGTGCGCGACAGCTCGGTCGACGAAGTCATCAAGCTGGTCGCCATCACGCAGCAGATCGAGCGCAAGGTGCTCAACGCGAATTCGGTGCTGATCTATCCGGCGACTCCGGCGAAGCAGCGCGACTACCAGGAACTCGTGACGCGCAGCTTCTATCTCGCGAACGCCGACGCCAAACAGGCCCAGAGCCTGCTCAAGCAGCTCGTCAAGAGCAAGGACCTGTTCATCGACGAGAAGCTCAACCTGCTGGTGATCAAGGACACGCCGCAGGCAGTGCGCCTCGCCGAACGCCTGCTCGCGTCGCTCGACGTCGCCGAGCCTGAAGTCATGCTCGAAGTCGAAGTGCTGGAAGTCGCGCGCAGCAAGCTGCGCGAGCTCGGCCTCGATTTTCCCGACGAGATCGGTTATGGCCTGCTGCGCAGCCAGCAGCAGATCACGCAAACCCAGACAGCAGCCGGAATCGTCAGCGAAGTCGTCACGCTGCCCGGCAGCGAGATCGCGCCGGGCGTCGTGCCGCGCGCGCAGTGGGGCGACCTCACCGGCTTTGTTACGAATCCGGCCCTGACCCTTCGCCTGCGCGCCGAGGACGGCGACACGAACCTGCTCGCGAACCCGCGCATCCGGGTGAAGAACCGCGAGAAAGCGAAGATTCACATCGGCGAGAAGCTGCCGGTATTTACGACGACATCGACTGCGAACGTCGGGGTCTCCGCATCGGTGAGCTACCTCGACGTCGGCCTCAAGCTCGACGTCGAGCCGGCGGTGACGCTCGATGACGAAGTCGCGATCAAGGTCGCGCTCGAAGTCAGCAACATCGTCCGCGAAGTGCCCGGGCCATCGGACTCGCTCGCGTACCAGGTCGGCACGCGCAGCGCCGCGACGGTGCTGCGGCTGCGAAACGGCGAAACCCAGGTCCTCGCCGGCCTGATCAGCGACGAGGAACGCCGCAGCGCGCAGCGCCTGCCCGGCCTGGGCGAGCTGCCGCTGATCGGCCGGCTGTTCTCGAGCGAGCGCAACAACGCGAGCAAGACCGAGATCGTCCTGCTGATCACGCCACGCATCGTGCGCAACATCGTCGCGCCGTCGCTTGCGCGTGCCGACCTGCCGGCCGGCACCGACGCGAGCATCGGCGCGGCGCGGCTCGCGCTCGGCCCGACGCTGCCCGGCAGCCTCGGGCTGTGGGGTTCGGACGGACGTGCGCCGAGCCCGGCGCCCGACGCGCTGCCTTCCGACACGCCGCTCGCGGATGACGTGCCGCCGCTCGAGCCGCCCGCAACGCAGCCGGACGGTCCGGGAGCGTTGAGCATCCAGGCACCGCCGACGGCCCGCAGCGGCGAGCGGATTCACGTCACGCTCGATCTCGTCGTGCCGGGCTCGATCGCCGGTGGCGAAGCCGTCCTCGGCTTCGACCCACTGCGTCTGG
The DNA here is from genome assembly GCA_001274695.2 of Azoarcus sp. PA01. NCBI lineage: Bacteria > Pseudomonadati > Pseudomonadota > Betaproteobacteria > Rhodocyclales > Zoogloeaceae > Azoarcus > Azoarcus sp. PA01. Next base: position 735,559 of record LARU01000002.1, read on the forward strand.
AAGCTGCGGGCGGCCGGCCGGCCGGAGACGGCCGGATAAGCGTCGACCTCCCCGCGGGAGCGGAGCGCATCACCGTCCAGGTGCCGTTCGTCGTGCGCCCAGGCACGAGCGGCGCGGCGGATATCTCGCTCGAGAACGCGACCATGCGCCGAAGCAGCGGTGAAACCGCGACGCCCGAAGGAAGCGGCGGCGGCGTCAGCATCGAAGTGACGCTGTGAGGCGGGCACGGTGAGCGCAAGCGCGTTGCGCGGCTTCACCCTCATCGAACTCGTCGTGACGGTGGCGATCGTCGCCGTGCTCGCGAGCGCCGCGATGCCGCTTGCCGAGCTCACCGCCCAGCGCGCGCGGGAGTCGGAGCTGCGCGCCGCGCTGCGCGCGATCCGCGGCGGCCTCGACGCTTACAAGGCGGCTTTCGACGCGAACCGGATCGAGCGCGAGGCGGGGGCTTCGGGCTATCCGCCCGACCTTGCCGCGCTCGTCAAAGGCGTACCCGACATCACCGATCCGAACAGCCGGAAAATCTACTTCCTGCGCCGCATTCCGCGCGATCCGTTCTTCACCGACGCGGACGTGCCCGCCGAACACACCTGGGGCTTGCGCAGTTATGCGAGCCCGCCGGAGACGCCGGCCGAAGGCGAGGACGTCTTCGACATTCATTCGCTGTCACGACGAGTCGGGCTGAATGGGGTCCCGTACCGCGAATGGTAGAGAAGTCCGCACATGACTGAACACCACTCCCCGACCGTTTCCCGCGGCCCGTCGCGGCCGGCCGGATTCACGCTGATCGAACTGCTGGTCGTGATGGCGATCATCGCGACGCTGCTGTCGATTGCGGCGCCGCGCTATTTCGACCACCTGGAGCGGGTGCGCGAAGCGACGCTGCGACAGTCTCTCGCCGTCGTGCGCGACGCGATCGACAAGTACCGCGCCGATACCGGAATCTATCCGCAGCAGCTGGACGATCTGGTGAGCCGACGCTACCTGCGTGCGCTGCCGAAGGACCCGATCACCGAATCCGATGCGACGTGGAAGCTCCTGGCGCCGCCGGACGGGGGCGGCGAAGGGGTCTGGGACATTCGCAGCGGCGCCGCAGGAGCGGCATCCGGCGGCGGGAATTATGCGGACTGGTAGGCACGAGCGCGGCTACACGTATCTCCTGGTGCTGTTTGCCGCCGCTGCGCTGGGATTGTTCACGGCTGAGGTCGGCGTCGTGTGGCAGAAGGTAGTGGCGCGCGAACGCGAGGCCGAGCTCCTCGCCATCGGCAGCGAGATCGCGCGCGCGATCGGCCGCTACCATGCCGACTCGCCGGGCGCTCCGGCGTGGCCGACGAGCCTCGAGGAACTCGTCGACGATCGACGATTCCCGACCGTCAGACGTCATCTGCGACGCCTCTACCGCGACCCGCTGACCGGACACCCGGACTGGGAGCTGGTGCGGGAGGGCCAGGGGATCGTCGGCATTCACAGCCGCGCGACCGGCGAACCGATCCGCAAAGCCGACCTGCCGCCCGAGCTCGGCCCCACTGCGGGCAGCGCGGCGCGCTACGACCAATGGATTTTTCGGCCGGCCGAACCGATTGCGAGCGGTGCACCTTTGACGAACACCGCAGCCGCCGGAATTGCTCGGCGATAGCTAAGCGTCATCCGCGTGCGAAAAAACAGTCTCCCCCGATGCGGCGCGGGCAGGCTGCGCGCGAAACCGGCAATCCCGTCCAGGCTGTCCGGTCCCGCGCCGGCGCGTCTAGCCGCGCTGGCGCCGCGCCTCGAACAGGCAGATGCCGCTCGCGACCGAGACGTTCAGGCTTTCGACGGTGCCGAGCATCGGGATGCGCGCGAGTTCATCGCAGGTCTCGCGCGTGAGCCGGCGCAGCCCGTCGCCTTCGGCGCCGAGCACCCACGCGACCGGCCCTTTCTGGTCGACTTCGTACACCGACTTCTCCGCTTCGCCGGCCGCGCCGACGACCCAGATGCCCGCTTCCTGCATTTCGCGCAGCGCGCGGGCGAGGTTCGTCACCGTAACGTACGGCACGCTGTCGGCCGCGCCGCTGGCGACCTTGATCGCGGTCGCGTTGAGGCCGACGGCGCGGTCCTTCGGCGCCACGACCGCGTGCGCGCCGGCGGCGTCCGCGACGCGCAGGCAGGCGCCGAGGTTGTGCGGGTCCTGCACGCCGTCGAGCACCAGGATCAGCGCGTTTTCCTCGAGCACTTCGAGGACGTCGGCGAGCTTCAGCTCGCGGCTCTTCGCATCGACGCGGGCGACGACGCCCTGATGGCGGCGGGTGCCGACCATGCCGTCGAGACGCTCCGCCTCCGCCTGGATCAGGCGCACGTTCTGCGACTCGGCGAGCCGCACGACGTCTTTCGCGCGCGCATCGGTGCGCTGGGCCGACAGGTAAAGCTCGAACACCGACTCGGGGTCGCGTCTGAGCTTGCCGAGCACGGCATGGAAACCGTAGATCAGCCGCGACTCCGCGCGGCCTTCACGGCCGGCGGGCGCGTCGGGCGCATCTCCCGCATCCTCGCGAGTTCGGGCCGGGCTGCGGCTGTCTGCGACCGAGCCGGCGTCGCGCTGATGCGCCGGGCGCCTGCCGGCTGCCGTCGTGTGGATCGGGCGTTGATTGCTTGAGGGCTTGTTAGCCACGGACTGTGCCTTTCTTCTTGCCTGTTGCGGGTTTATCGGTGACCGGTTCGCCGGCCGGCGTCCTGCTCTTGCGCACCGGCGCCTTGCCGTCGGCGGTGCTTGCGACCGGCGCTGCGCTGCGCTTGGTGCGACGCGGTTTCTCTTCAGGCTCGACGCTCCCCGCTTCGGGCGCAGCGGCCGGCTTCGCCTTGCGGGGCTTCCCGGCGCCCGCCTCTTCCGGCGCTGGCGAGATCGCCTGCGGGGCCGCCGTGGCGTTGGCGGGAGGCCGGAACAGCGCGGCGACCTGCTTGCGTCCGCGTCCCGCCCGCGCGGCGACCGGCGCATCGACGACCGCGGTCGCCACTTCGGCGACGACGGCGACCTCGACCGCATCACCGAGCTCGACCACTTCGACGCGCTTGCGCTCCTTGGCGGTCTTGCCGACCCGTTCGGTCGGCCGTGGCGTTCCTTCGATCAGGCGGAAATCGATTTTCGTCGTTTCCAGATCGACCCGCACGAGTTGCACCCGTACGCGGTCGGAGAGCCGGTAACGCGCCCCGGTGCGCTCGCCGGCCAGTTCGTGGCGCGTTTCGTCATAGTGGAAATAGTCGCTACCCAGATCCGAAATATGCACCAGCCCCTCGATGAAGATGTCGTCGAGGGCGACGAAGAGGCCGAAGGGTACCACCGACGACACGCTGCCGGAAAACTCCTCGCCGACCTTGTCGCGCATGTAATAGCACTTCAGCCATGCGACGACGTCGCGCGTCGCCTCGTCGGCGCGCCGCTCGGTCGCCGAACAGTGCATGCCGATCTGGTCCCAGTCGCCGGCCTCGTACGTGCGGTTCTCGAGCGCGGCTTTGATCGAGCGATGCACGAGCAGGTCCGGGTAGCGCCGGATCGGCGACGTGAAGTGCGTATAGGCCTCGTACGCGAGGCCGAAGTGGCCGACGTTGTCGGGGCTATACACCGCCTGGCGCAGCGAACGCAGCATCACCGTCTGCAGCAGCTGCGCGTCCGGGCGCTCCCTGACTTTTTCGAGCAGCTTGCCGTAATCGCCCGCCTTGGGCTCGTCGCCGCCGCCCAGCCCCAGTCCGAACTCGGCGAGGAAGTTGCGCAGCTTCTCGAGCTTCTCCGGGGTCGGCCCTTCATGCACGCGGTAGAGCGCCGGATGTTCGCGCTTCTGCAGGAAGTCGGACGCGCAGACGTTCGCCGCGAGCATGCATTCCTCGATCAGGCGGTGCGCGTCGTTGCGCACTTCCGGGACGATGCGCGCGATCTTGCCTGCTTCGTCGAAGATCATCCGCGTCTCGGTCGTCTCGAAGTCGATCGCGCCGCGTTTCGCCCGTGCCTTGAGCAGCACGCGGAACAGCTTGTCGAGATTCTCGAGGTGCGGCAGCAGCGGGCCGATCGCCTCGCGGGCGGCCGAGTCCTGCTCATACAGCGCGGCAGCGACCTGGTTGTAGGTGAGCCGCGCGTGCGAGAACATCACGGCGGGATAGAAGCGGTATGCCTTGATCGCACCGGTCGGCGAGATGCTCATGTCGCACACCATGCACAGGCGTTCGACCTGCGGATTCAACGAACACAGGCCGTTGCTGAGCTTTTCGGGCAGCATCGGGATCACGCGCCGCGGGAAATACACCGAGTTGCCGCGGTCCTGCGCGTCTGCGTCGAGACCGCCGCCGGCCTCGACGTAGTGCGACACGTCGGCGATCGCGACGATCAACCGGAAGCCCCGCCCCTGGCGCTCGCAATACACTGCATCGTCGAAGTCCTTCGCCGTCTCGCCGTCGATCGTCACCAGCGGCAGGTTCGTGATGTCCTCGCGGCCGGCCCAGTCCTTCTTGCGTACCTTGAGCGGCAGCTTGCGCGTTTCGGCTTTTGCTTCGGGTGAAAACTCGTACGGCAGTTCGTGCTTGCGCAGCGCGATCTCGATTTCCATGCCGGGATCGGCATAGTTGCCGAGCACCTCGACGATCTTGCCGATCGGTTGCGCAAACTTCGTCGGCTGCACGACCAGTTCGACGGTCACGACCTGGCCCGGCACCGCCTTCTTGCCTCCCGGCGCGAGCAGGATGTCCTGCGCGAGACGGCGGTTTTCCGGCACGACCACCTGCACGCCGTGTGCATCGAGCACGCGGCCGACGACGCGCGTGTTTGCGCGTTCGAGCACTTCGACGATCTTCCCTTCGGGCCGGCCGCGCCGGTCGAGGCCGGTGACGCGCGCGATCACCCGATCGCCGTGCAGCACTTCGCGCATTTCCTTCGGCCCGAGAAAGACATCGGGCTGCCCGTCGTCGCGGATCAGGAAGCCGAAGCCGTCGGCGTGGCCCGCGACGCGGCCGCGGATCAGGTCCGCCTTGTCCGGCAGCAGGAACGCCTCACGCCGGTTACGGATCACCTGGCCGTCGCGCTCCATCGCGCGCAGACGGCGCTCGAACAGCGGCGCTTCGTCGTCGGTGACGTCGAGCGCACCGCACAGCTCCGCGAAACTCATCGGCACGCCGTGCTCGGCGAGCGTCTGCTCGACGTATTCGCGGCTCGGCAGCGGATTCTCGTACTCCGCCGACTCACGCTCGAAGAACGGATCGGCGCGCCGAATATCACTCGGCGAATGACTCCCCGCGGGACCGGCAGGACTCTTCGTTTTCGATCTGGAATTTTTTGGTCTTGTAGTCATTGACATTCTCTGATTGATGCTTATAATGCGCGGCTCTTGCCCAGATGGCGGAATTGGTAGACGCACTAGTTTCAGGTACTAGCGCTGCGAGGCGTGGAGGTTCGAGTCCTCTTCTGGGCACCAGTTCTGCAGGAAAGCCGACCTCGAGTCGGCTTTTTTGTTGCCTGTGCTTCTTGTCACGGAGTCGTCGCAGGCGGAAATCGGCGACCCGCTTTGCCAAAACCCCACTTGTCGGTATACTCCGTCCGCCTGCCCAGATGGCGGAATTGGTAGACGCACTAGTTTCAGGTACTAGCGCCGCGAGGCGTGGAGGTTCGAGTCCTCTTCTGGGCACCAGATCCAAGCAAAAGCCGGTCATTCGACCGGCTTTTGCTTTTTCCAGCGCTGCGCGAGCGTCGCGACTCCCGCACTCACGCACCGAACGGATGGCGGCGCAGGATCGTTTCGTCACGCTCGGGGCCAGTCGAGATCACGTCGATCGCAATCTCGCAGATCTCCTCGATGCGGTGCAGATACGCGCGCGCTTCCTGCGGCAGCGCATCCCAGCTCTGCGCGCCGAAAGTCGTGCCGCTCCAGCCCGCCATCGTCTCGAAGATCGGCTCGCAGCGCGTGACTTCCTCGGAGCCCATCGGCAGCAGGTCGATGCGCTGGCCGTCGAGCATGTAGCCGGTGCACAGCTTCAGCTCCGCCAAGCCGTCGAGCACGTCGAGCTTCGTGATGCACAGGCCGGTCACGCCGTTGATGATGATCGAGCGCTTCAAAGCGGCGAGATCGAGCCAGCCGCAGCGGCGCTTGCGGCCGGTGACCGTGCCGAACTCCCGCCCTTTCGACGACATCTGCTGTCCCGGCGTACCGGCGGTCTCGATGTCGAGTTCGGTCGGGAACGGTCCGCCGCCGACGCGCGTGCAATAGGCTTTCGTGATCCCGAGCACGTAATGCAGGCGCCCCGGCCCGACGCCCGAGCCCGCGGCCGCCTGACCGGCGACGCAGTTGCTCGACGTGACGAACGGATAGGTGCCGTGGTCGATGTCGAGCAGCGTGCCCTGCGCGCCTTCGAACAACAGGCTGCCGCCGGACTTGTTGACGGCATACAGTTCGGCGGACACGTCGGCGACCATCGGCCGGATCTCTTCCGCGTCAGCCATCGCCTGCTCGAACACCGGCCCGAATTCGACCGCCTCGGCGCCGAGGTGCTGCGTCAGCACGAAGTTGTGATAGTCGAGGTTCGCGCGCAGTTTCTCGGCAAAGCGCTCGCGGTCGAACAGGTCATAGACGCGCAGCGCGCGCCGTGCGACCTTGTCCTCGTAAGTCGGGCCGATGCCCTTGCCGGTCGTGCCGATCTTGTCGCCCGCGCTTTTCGCTGCCTCGCGCGCGCGGTCGAGCGCCGCATGGTAGCCGAGGATCAGCGGACAGCCCGGGCTGATGCGCAGCCGCTCGCGCACCTTGATGCCGCCCGATTCGAGCGTGCGGATCTCGGACAGCAGGTGGTGCGCGTCGAGCACGACGCCATTGCCGATGTAGCACGCGACGCCTTCGCGCACGATGCCCGACGGCACGAGGTTCAGCTTGTATTCGTTCGCGCCGATCACCAGCGTGTGCCCGGCGTTGTGCCCGCCCTGAAAGCGCACCACACCGCGCGCATGATCGGTCAGCCAGTCGACGATCTTGCCTTTGCCTTCGTCGCCCCACTGGGTGCCGACAACCACTACGTTCTTCGCCATTTACTTCATTCTCCCTGAAGCGATTCGACCGTCCAGCAGCCGTCACGCCTGATCAGTTGCCGATCGCAACCGGCCTCGTTCCAGCTTCCGTCATGGCCGGGGAGTTCGGTCATCACGACCTCTCCCCGGCTGCGCAATTGTGCAATGGCCGTTTGCAGCCCGGCGTCGCCATCGGCCGGCGCGAGAATCGCGCCGGGCTGCCCCGCATCCGCGAGGCGCACCGCCAGTTCGCGCAGGTCGAGGCTGAAGCCGGTGGCCGGCCGTCCGCGGCCGAAGGCTTCCCCGATGCGGTCGTAGCGCCCGCCGAGCGCAAGCGCCGCCGGCGAGCCGCCGCCATACGCCGCGAACACGACGCCGCTGTGGTAATGGTAGCCGCGCAGGTCTGCCAGATCGAAGCTGATCGGCAGATCGCCGAGCGCCGCGGCGAGGCGGCTCAGATCGTCGAGCGCCGCGCGGATTTCAGCGTCGTCGGGCAGGCACCCCCGTGCCTTGGCGAGCACCTCGGCGCCGCCATAAAGGCCCGGCAACGCGAGCAGCGCGGAGCGCACCGGCTCGGCGACGCCGGCGACGAGCTCGCGCAGGTCCGGGAGCGCCTTTGCCTGAAGCAGGTCGAAGAGTTCCTCCTCGCGTCCCGGCACCATGCCGGCGCGCGCGGCGAGGACACGGAACAGGCCGACGTGCCCCAGGTCGATGCGGCTCGCAGGCACCTCCGCCAGGCGCATCACTTCGGCGAGCAGCCGGATGATTTCGATGTCGGCTTCAAGACCGGCGTGGCCGTAAATTTCGGCGCCGAGCTGCAGCGGCTCGCGCGTCGCCGTGAGCGTCGAAGGCAGGGTATGCAGCACGCTGCCGCAATAGCACAGCCGCGACACGCCACGACGATTCAGCAGGTGTGCGTCGATGCGCGCGACCTGCGGCGTCATGTCGGCACGCACGCCCATCGTGCGGCCGGACAACTGGTCGACGAGCTTGAACGTCCGCAGCTTGAGATCCTGCCCCGCTCCGGTCGTCAGGGAGTCGAGATATTCGAGCAGCGGCGGCACCACGAGCTGATAGCCGTGGGAGCGGAACGCATCGAGCAGGCGACGGCGCAGACGCTCGATCTTGTCTGCTTCGGCCGGCAACGCGTCCTGGATGTGATCGGGAAGAACCCAGCGCATGATAGTCAGGAAAGGAGAAACAGCAGCAGGATGCCGATCAGCATCGACGACAGTCCGATGAAGCGGATCTGACCGTCGGCCATCTGCGCCAGCCGCAAAAAAGTTTCGCGCCAAGCGGCCGGCGCGACAAAGGGCAGGATGCCTTCGATCACCAGCATCAGTGCGAAGGCCATCAACAAGGTGTTGCCCATCCGTTCAGTTCTTGCTGCCCCCGCCGGAATCCTTCATGAATCTGAAAAACTCCGAACTCGGGTCTACGACCAGCAGGTCGTTCTTGCTGTCGAAGGTCTGGCGGTAGGCCTCGAGGCTGCGGTAGAACGAGTAGAACTCCGGATTCTGGCCATACGCTTCACCGTAGACGCTGGTCGCCTTCGCGTCGCCTGCACCCTTCGCCTGCTGCGCGTCGCGGTAGGCCTCGGCGATGATGACTTCGCGCTGACGATCCGCATCGGCCCGTATCTTCTCGGCAATCGCCCCGCCTTCGGAGCGCAGCTCGTTGGCGACGCGCTTGCGCTCCGCCTCCATGCGCCGATAGACCGACTCCGACACCTCGAGCGGCAGGTCGACGCGCTTGAGCCGCACGTCGAGGATCTGGACGCCGATCTTGCGTGCGTCCTCGTCCGCCCGGCTGCGCATGTCTTCCATGATCTGGTCGCGCGCGCCGGACACCACGTCATGCACGGTGCGCCGGCCGAATTCCTCGCGCAGTCCGGAATTGACCGTCTGCAGCAAACGGATGCGCGCGCGCGCCTCGTCCCCGGCGACCGAGACGTAATAGAGCTTCGGGTCGATGATTCGCCACTTGACGAAGTGGTCGACGAGGACGTTCTTCTTCTCCGCGGTGATGAAGCGCTCCGGCTCCGGCGTATCCATCGTCAGGATGCGGCGGTCGAAAAAGCGCACATTCTGAATCATCGGCCACTTGAAGTTCAGGCCCGGCTTGTCGATGACTTCCTTGACCTCACCGAGTTGGAATACCACCGCGAACTGACGCTGATCGACGGTGAACAGCGTCATTGACGCCAGGACGCCGATAAACAGCAGCGCGCCCGCTACGAGCGACATCTTGTCACGCATCAACGCTCTCCCCGCTCACGGTCACGCAACACATCGCGGCTGCGGGCATCGAAGGAACTGTCGGCACGCGGTGCCGAGACGGGCGCCGCCGGCGCCGGAGGTGACGAAGTCACCGGTTCCTGCGCTGCCTGCGCCGCACCGACGCCCTGCAGGAGCTTGTCGAGCGGCATCAGGAGCAGATTCCCGTTGCCCTTCGCATCCACCATGACTTTGCTGGAATTCGACATCACGTGCTGCATCGTGTCCAGATACATCCGCTCGCGCGTCACCTCCGGCGCGCGCCGGTATTCTTCGAGCACCTGCGTGAAGCGGCTGGCTTCGCCCTCGGCATTGGCCACGACCCGCTCCCGATAGGCGTTCGCCTCCTCGATGAGGCGCGATGCCGTACCGCGGGCGCGCGGAATCACGTCGTTCGCGTAGGCTTCGCCTTCGTTGCGCGCGCGCTCACGGTCCTGACCGGCTTTCACGGCGTCGTCGAAGGCTGCCTGGACCTGCTCCGGCGGCTGCGCGTTCTGCATCGTCACGCGGCTGACCTGGATGCCGGTTTCGTAACGATCCAGAATTTTCTGGATCAGTTCGTGCGCGCTCGCCGCGATCTGTTCGCGTCCTTCATACAGCACGAAATCCATCTTGCTTCTGCCGACGATCTCACGCATCGCCGATTCGGCGGCCTGGATCACCGACTCGTCGGGAAAGCGGTTGTTGAACAGGTAGTTTTCGGGACTGCTGAGCACGTACTGGACCGCGAACTGGATGTTGATGATGTTTTCGTCATCGGTCAGCATCAGCGACTCACGCAGCACCTTGTTGCGCTCGGTGCCGCGATACCCGACTTCGACGGTCCGCACCCCGGTCAGATCGACGATCTCGTTGCTCTCGATCGGATACGGCAGGCGCCAGCGCAGGCCGGGATCGGTGGTCTGCACGAAGTTGCCGAAGCGCAGCACGACGCCGCGCTGGTTCGCGTCGACGATGTAGAAACCGCTCGCGAGCCAGACGATGAAGATGAGCGCCAGCAGGGCACCGATTCCGCCGCCGAACTGGCGGAACGAAATCTGCGGCATCTGCGGTCCGCCGCCGCCTCCACCGCTGCCGCCGTTACGGCCGCGCTTGCCACCGAACATGCTCGACAGCCGCTGGTTGAAGTCGCGCCAGATATCTTCGAGATCCGGGGGACCCTGGTTCCCGCCGCGATTTCCGTCGCCGCGTTTGCCGTCGTCATTGCCCTGGTTGCCCCAGCGAGGGTCATTGAGTGACATTAGAACGCCTGTAATCACGTTTGAATAGGATCGATGTCGATGAGATTCGGCGAAGATCCCGCAGGATCTTCCGGGGCAGCCGCGGCCGTGCGTGCCGCTTCGGCCAGAGCATCGCGCAGCAGGCCCAGTCCTTCGCCTGTCCTGGCGCTCAAAAAAACGCGGTCGATCTTACCATACTCATCCCGATTGACCGCCGCCTCGGCCTGGGTGAGGTCGATCTTGTTCATCACCATGATCTGCGGCACGTCGCCCGCGCCGATCTCGACGAGCACGCGGTTGACCGCATCGACCTGCGCCTCGCGATCCTCGCTGGCGGCATCGACGACATGCAGCAGCAGGTCGGCGCTGGCGGTTTCCTCGAGCGTCGAGTGAAAGGCTGCGACCAGTGAATGCGGAAGATCGCGAATGAAGCCGACGGTATCCGAGAGCACGACGTTGCCTCCCTCGCCGACATACAGGCGGCGCGAAGTGGTGTCGAGCGTCGCGAACAGCTGGTCAGCCGCGTACGCACCGGCTTTCGTCAGCGCATTGAAAAGCGTCGATTTGCCGGCGTTGGTATATCCGACGAGGGACACCGACAGCACGCCGCGCCCGAGCCGGCCGCGTCGGCGCACGCGCCGCTGCTTTTCGATCCGCGCGAGCCGCTCTTTCAGCGTCCTGACCCGCATGCCGAGCAGGCGACGGTCGGTTTCGAGCTGCGTCTCGCCCGGCCCGCGCAGGCCGATGCCGCCTTTTTGGCGCTCGAGGTGAGTCCAGCCGCGCACGAGCCGGGTCGACAGATGGTCGAGCTGCGCGAGTTCGACCTGCAGCTTGCCTTCGTGGCTGCGCGCGCGCTGCGCGAAGATGTCGAGGATCAGCGCCGTGCGGTCGATGACCCGGCATTCGAGCGAGCGCTCGAGGTTGCGCTGCTGTGCCGGCGACAGCGCATGATTGAAAATGACGAGGTCGGCGTCATGAGCGCGCAACGCCTCGGCGATCTCGTCGACTTTCCCGCGCCCGGCGAACAGCGCGGGATCGGGCTTGGCGCGTCGCCCGCCGATGACCGCTTCGACACTCGCGCCTGCGCTGACGGCGAGCAGCCTGAGTTCGGAAAGGCGTTCGTCGAGTGCGCCCTGATTCAGATCGAGTTGAACAAGAACCGCCCGCTCACCGGAAGCAGGACGCTCAAACATGGAGACTCGACAAAGCCGGGAATGACAACTTGATGGGTCGCAGCTCAGCTATTGCCGTCACCCGCATCCTGCTGCTGGATATTCACCGGACGTGCTGGCACGACCGTGGAAATCGCATGCTTGTACACCATCTGGGTAACCGTGTTCTTCAGCAGAACGACGTATTGGTCGAAGGATTCGATCTGGCCCTGCAGCTTGATGCCATTCACCAGGTAAATCGCGACCGGCACATGCTCCCTGCGCAAGGTGTTCAGAAACGGGTCTTGTAGAAGTTGCCCTTTATTGCTCATTTTAAAACCTCGAAGCTCTATCTTCTTGTGAATGTAAAGGATTTTATGCTGCGCCGCAATATTGGCGCCGGCACGTCCTCCCGGTGCGGAGCCTATTCTTTCCCTATAAACGGATTGTGCGCAGTACGGAATTGTATCCGCAACGGCGTCCCCTGCAGCTTGAACGCCTCGATGAAGGTCCGTTCGAGATAGCGCACGTACGAGGTCGGCACATGATCGAGTGCCGCCCCGTGAATGACGACGACCGGGGGATTGTTGCCGCCCTGGTGCGCATAGCGCATCTTCGGCCGGAACACACCGTGACGCGGCGGCGCCTGTTTCGCGAGCGCCGCCTGCATCGTGCGCGTCAGGCGCGGCGTCGACAGGTTGATCATCGCGGCGGCATAGGCCGCGTCGACCGACTTCATCACCGCGGCAACGCCTGCGCCCTTCAGCGCCGATATGTAGTGAAAGCGCGCGAACGACAGGAAACTGAGCTTGCGGGCGAGGTCCTGCTTGATGAGCTCGCGACGGTAGTCGTCGACGTCGTCCCATTTATTGACCGCGACGACCAGCGCGCGGCCCGCCTCGAGGATGAAGCCCGCGATATGCGCGTCCTGGTCGGAAATGTCCTGCGACGCGTCGAGCACCAGAACGACGACGTTCGCCTGCTCGATCGCCTGCAGCGTCTTGATCACCGAGAACTTCTCGACCGCCTCGAACACTTTGCCGCGCCGGCGCAGCCCGGCGGTATCGATCAGCGTGTAGCGGCGCCCGTCGCGTTCGAACGGGATCGCGATGGCATCGCGGGTCGTGCCCGGCATGTCGAACGCGATGACGCGCTCCTCGCCGAGCAGGCTGTTGACGAAAGTCGACTTGCCGACGTTCGGGCGGCCGACGATCGCGATCCGTGGCGTGCGCCCCTCGTCTTCTTCGGGCTCGGCATCCGGCGGAAACGCGCCGAGCACGAGGTCGAGGAGCTGTTTCACGCCTTCGCCATGGGACGCGGAAACCGGCAGCGGATCGCCGAGTCCGAGCGCATGGAATTCGGCCGCGACCATCGTCCGCTCCATGCCTTCCGACTTGTTGACGACGAGATAGACCGGGCGCCCGGCGCGGCGCAGCCGCGCGGCGATCTGCTCGTCATGAGGCGTGAGGCCGCTGCGGCCGTCGACCATGAACAGCAGCGCATCGGCCTCGGCAATCGCCTGCTCGGCCTGCCGCGCCATCTCGTGCATGATGCCGTCCTTGGCGACGGGATCGAAGCCGGCCGTGTCGACGACGAGATAATCGCGGTCGCCGACGCGGCCGATGCCGTAGTGGCGGTCGCGCGTCAACCCGGGCTGGTCGGCCACGAGTGCGTCACGGGTTTTCGTCAGCCGGTTGAACAGCGTGGACTTGCCGACGTTGGGCCGGCCAACCAGAACTATTGTGGGTTTCAAGTGCTCATTCCCGCCTAGCGGACTTCAAAGACACGGATGTTGCCGTCACGCGTCTGGATGACAAAACCCTGGCCACCGAAGCGGCGCGGATCGGCAACGATCGCGCTGTCGTCGGCGCGCGCGCGCGCCGCGAAGGCACCGCTCTCGCGGTCGAGGAGATGCACGTAACCTTCGCTGTCGCCGACGGCGACGAAGTTCCCGGCGACAAGCGGGCGCGATACCGTGCGTCGCGCCAGCGCATCCTGTTTCCACGCGCTCGCGCCGCTGCCCGCGTCCAGCGCGTGGACTGCGTCCCTGTCGTCCGTGATGTAGACAAAGCGCGTGTCGCGATCCATGCCCGCGCTGCTCGAGAACTCGCGCGACCAGATCGCGTTGCCGTTGGTCGCGTCGAAGCACGCCGCGCGTCCCTGATAGGCCACCGCGCACACTTCGCGCCGCCCGAGCACCGGCGTTCCGGCGACGTCGGCAACGCGTTCGAGTTCGGTCGCGCCGCGCGGCGTCGCCACCGTCAGCTCCCACATCGGCCCGCCGTTCGCGAGATTGATCGCGACCAGCTTGCCGCCCGGGTAGCCGACGAGCGCCACCCCGCCTTCGATCGTCATGCCGGCGAAACTGCGCAGCGCTAGCGGCGGCGTCGGGCGCTGGAACACCCAGCGGCGACTGCCGTCGCGGGCATCGAGCCCGATCAGTCGACTGTCGGACGCGCGCACGACGATGACCGCGTCGGCCACTGCCGGCGGGGCGAGGACTTCGACACCGGCCGGAACGCGCCAGCGCAGTTCGCCGCTGGCAGCGTCGTACGCGACCACTTCGCCGCCGGTCGTCACGACGACTGCAAGGCGGCCGTCGCTGCCGACTCCCGCGGACAGGCGCTTGCCGACTTTCGCCGTCCACACCGCTTTGCCGTCCTGGTAGCGCGCGAGCGTGCCGTCATGCGCCGCCGCATAGACCGCGTCGCCGACGACCGCCGGCTGGAGCACGTACGGCCCGGACGAACCGATCTTCGTCTGCCAGAGCGTATGCAGCTCGGCCGAAGGCTTGAACGCGACGAGTTCGGCGGGCTTGGGCGTGGCCGAGGCAAAAGGATTCAGGGACGAGCAGCCGGCGGAAAGCGCGAGCGAGCCCGCGAGCAGCAGGGTGAGCAGAGGACGCGTCATCGCTCAGCCCTCCAGCGCCTGAAGCTTCACGCGGACCACTTCGCGCAGCGTCTCGCCGCCTTCGGTGCCGCCTTGCGCGATCGCGTCCAACGCGCCCTGGTAGGCGCTGCGGGCCTCGTCAGGCTTGCCGCTCGCCGCGAGCACATCACCGCGCAGGTCGGCGAAACGCCCTTTCAGCGCCGCATCGGGCTCGGCTTGCAGCCGGGTGAGCGCCTCGGCATGAGCGCCTTCGTCGAGCAACACGCTCGCGAGCCGCAGCCGCGCGATGTCACGCAGCGCCGCGTCGTCGCCGTGCTCCACGAGCCACTCGAGCTGGGCACGCGCGTTCTTTCCCTCGCCGGCGCTGAACTGCACGCCTGCCGACAGCAACGCGGCCATTTCGGCATAGGCGGTGCCGGAGAATTTTTCGATGATCTGGCCGGCGGCTTCGCGGGCCTTCTGCGCGTCGCCTCGCTCGGCGGCCTGCTGCACGACAAAATACAGCGCGCCGGCTTCGCTCGCCTGCTTGTTCTGGTACCACTTGAAGCCCTGCCAGCCGACCGACGCGAGCGCTGCCGCGACCGCGAGCGTCGTCACGAGCTTGCCGTACTGCGCCCACCAGGCTTTCAGCTCGGAAATCTGCTCCTGTTCTTCCAGATCATAAACTGCCATCTTCTTCCTCGTTTTCCGTGAACAGGCATTCGGCCACCGCATTGGCGAGGCCGTCGAGCGCGACGCGCTGCTGGCCGCCGGGGCCGCGCAACGGCTTGAGGCCAACTTCCCCCGTCGCTGCCTCGTCGTCACCGATGACGACTGCGATCGGTGCCCCGCTTGCATCCGCTTTCTTCATCTGTGACTTGAAGCTGCCGCCGCCGCAATGCGTCAACACCGCGAAGCCGTGGCCGCGCAGCGCCTCGGCGGCGCGAAAGGCGAGGCGTTGCGCCTGCTCGCCGAGATGCACGACATACACGTCCGGCTGGGCCGGTTCGGCCTCGCCGCCGCCTTCGCGCCACAGCGCGAGCAGCCGCTCGATGCCCATCGCGAAACCGGCCGCCGGCGCCGCACGGCCGCCGAGCTGTTCGACGAGGCTGTCGTAGCGGCCGCCCGCGCACACCGTGCCCTGCGCGCCGAGCCGCGTCGTGACCCACTCGAACACCGTGCGGTTGTAATAGTCGAGGCCGCGCACGAGGCGGTGGTTGATGCGGTACGGCACGCCGGCGTCCTTGAGCAGCACCTGCACGCCGTTGAAGTGCTTCAGCGAATCCTCGCCGAGGAAATCGAGCAGCTTGGGCGCGTTGTCGACGAGGTCCTGCAGCTCGGGGTTCTTCGTGTCGAGAATGCGCAGCGGATTGGTATGCAGGCGCCGCCTGCCATCGTCGTCGAGGCGCTCGCGATGCCCTTCGAGGTACGCGACGAGTTCCGCCCGGTGGCGCGCCCGCTCGTCCGGCGAACCCAGCGAGTTCAGCTCGAGTTTGACGTCCTCGAGCCCGAGGTCGTCCCACAGGCGCGCGCACATCAGGATGTGTTCGGCATCGATGTCGGGCCCGTCGAAGCCCAGCGCCTCGACACCGATCTGGTGAAACTGGCGGTAGCGCCCTTTCTGCGGCCGCTCGTGGCGGAACATCGGGCCGTGGTAGTAGAGGCGCTGCGCGCCGGTGGACAGCATCTTGTGCTGGATCGCGGCGCGCACGCAGGACGCCGTGCCTTCCGGGCGCAGCGTCAGCTGTTCACCGTTGAGCGCATCCTCGAACGAGTACATTTCCTTTTCGACGATGTCGGTGACTTCGCCGATCGCGCGCTTGAACAGCGGCGTCGGCTCGACGATCGGCATGCGGATCGGGCGGTAGCCGTAGCTGCGCAGCCAGTCCCGCACGATGTCTTCGAAATGCTCCCAGGCTTCGGCTTCGTCGGGCAGGATGTCGTTCATCCCGCGTACGGCCTGCAAGGCCTGAATCATCGGTTTTTTTTCTGTCATAAGCTGACGTTCAGCCCGCCTTTTTCACGTATCGGGTGGCCACGTAGTCGTCGACGATGGCCTTGAATTCGGTACCGATATTGTCGCCGCGCAGCGTAACGGTTTTCTCGCCATCGACGAACACCGGCGCCGCGGGCGTTTCGCCGGTGCCGGGCAGCGAGATGCCGATGTTCGCATGCTTGCTCTCGCCCGGCCCATTGACGACGCAGCCCATCACCGCGACGGTCATGTTCTCGACGCCGTCGTACTGTTCGCGCCACACCGGCATCTGGTCCCGCACGTAGGACTGGATACCCGACGCCAGCTCCTGGAAGAACGTGCTGGTCGTGCGTCCGCACCCCGGGCACGCGATCACCATCGGCGTGAACGCGCGCAGGCCCATCGTCTGCAGGATCTCCTGCGCGACGACGACTTCCTGCGTGCGGCTGCCGTTCGGTTCGGGCGTCAGCGAGATGCGGATCGTGTCGCCGATGCCTTCCTGCAGCAGCACCGCGAGCGCCGCGGTCGAGGCGACGATGCCTTTCGACCCCATTCCCGCTTCGGTCAGCCCGAGGTGCAGCGGATAGTCGCAGCGCGCCGCCAGATCGCGATACACCGCGATCAGGTCCTGCACGCTCGACACTTTCGCCGACAGGATGATGCGGTCGCCCCCGAGCCCGTATTCTTCGGCTTTCGCCGCCGATTCCAGCGCCGAGACGACGAGGGCTTCGCGCATCACCGCGTTCGCGTCGCGCGGCTGCGCGAGCTTCGCGTTCTGGTCCATGACGCGCGCCAGCACCGACGGATCGAGGCTGCCCCAGTTCACGCCGATGCGCACCGGCTTGTCGTGGCGGCACGCGATGTCGACGATCGCGGCGAACTGCGGATCGCGCTTCGCGCCGGCGCCGACGTTGCCCGGGTTGATGCGCAGCTTCGCCAGCGCCTCGGCGCAGGCCGGATGCTCGGCGAGCAGCTTGTGCCCGTTGTAGTGGAAGTCGCCGACGAGCGGCACGTCGACGTTGAGCGCCAGCAGGCGGTCGCGAATATGCGGCACGGCTTTCGCAGCCGCCTCGTTATTGACGGTGATGCGCACGAGCTCGGAGCCGGCGCGCGCGAGCTCGGCGACCTGCATCGCGGTGCCGAGCACATCGACGGTGTCGGTGTTCGTCATCGACTGCACGACCACCGGCGCGTCCGAACCGATGCTGACCCGCCCGACCCTGACCTGCCGGGTCTTGTGACGGACGAGTGATCCCGAAGAAGAATGCGTTGCCATTTCAGCTCACTTCACCGTCAGCTTTGCGACGCCGACGCGAATATGGGGAACAAGATCGAGCGGCTGTCCGCGAAATTCCGCGGTGACCTTGGGCGCATTGCCGACGACGAGCCGGAACGGCGGCTCGCCCTGGATCGTACGGGTGCTGCCTGCTGCATTGAGGCCGGAAAAAATGATCGTCCCGCTCGCGTCGCGCACCTCCACCCACGATTCACCGGCAAAACGGAACACGAGGTGCTCGACGCCCGGCAGTGCGGCGGGAACGTTCGTCGCCGCGCTGTCTTCGGGAACGGACGCGGGAGCGGCTTCCGGCAAAGGCGCCGCGACGGGCGCCGGCGGCGGCACATCATTCGTCGCGACGCCATCCGGCGCCACCGCAGCAGGCGAGGACAGTTGCGGCGCCACCTCGGGTTCGGCCGGGGGCGGAGGTTCGAGCGGCACCGACAAGGGCGTTGCCTCCCCTTCGGACGGCGCCAACTCGACCGCGCTGGGGTCAGTGTCCGGCATCTGGAACCAGTCGAAAAACCATCCTGCGACGACAACGGTCAATAAGGCGCCGGCGACCAGCGCCGCCGGCAGACGAGCGGAGCGCGTCGCCCTGCCGCTCGGCATCACGCCTTCGGCATTCGACAGCGGAGCGAGCTCGACCGGCATCGCAGCGGCGTTTTTTGCGAGGCCGGCGAGCAGCGCGGCCGGGTCGAGTCCGAGATACCGCCCGTAATTGCGCAGGAAGCCGCGAACAAACGCCGGCCCGGGCAGCAGATCGAAGCGCTCGGCTTCCATCGCCTCGACCTGCCTGGTCGTCAGTTTCAATGCGTACGCGACATCGCCCACGGTTTCGCGGCGGGCTTCGCGCGCGCGACGCAGGCTCTCTCCGACAGACGCTGGAGCAGCCGGCTCGCCCGCAGTCATGTTCTCTTCACGATGAACGTCGTTCACTCGTAATTTCCCTGATTCATTGCGCGATGTTCCACGCTGTCGGCGAAACGCCCGCGCAGCTGCGCCGCGTAGCTCGACTCGGCCTCGCGGTTGCCGAGCTTGCGTTCGGTGCGCACCCCGAGCCATACGGACTCCGGCGTCGGCTCGCTTTGCTGGTGCAACTGCACGAGATGGTTCCGCGCCAGCTCGTAGGCGTCGCGCCGGTAGGCAATCGCGGCAAGGTGGTAGAGCGCCTGCGCGTTCGAGGGGTCGAGCTCGACGGCGCGCTCGAACTCGGCCTCGGCCGCAGCGTCGTTGCCGCGCCGCAGGTGGCACAGACCCGCATTCGCGTAAGGTCGTGAAGGCGTGCGGTAATAAGGGTTGCGCGCGGCGAGCATGAGCCGTTCGAGCCCTTCCGCTTCCTGCCCGGACACGCACAGGAACCAGCCGTAACTGTTGTTGAATTCGGGGTCGTTCGGCGCCTTCTGCAGGGCGCGCAGGAAATTGTCGCGCGCCGCGTTGCGGTCGTCGATGAACATATAGACGAGACCCATCAGGTGGTACGCTGGCGCGTACGCGGAATCGCTCGCGAGCGCCGCCCGCGCCTCGTCGAGCGCAACCGCGTAGCGCCCGACCTGGAGATAGGCCATGCCGAGATCGACGTGGACCTTGGCGCTCGCCGTCATCGGATTCGTCGCCGGTACGTCGGAGACCGGCCGCTCCGAGATCGGGCGCCCGGCACCCGAGGGCGCCGCGCACGCGCTCAGCCCGGACACGACCGCGCAAAGGAGCAGGGGCACCGCGAACCCGCGCATCCTCAACGGCCCTCCATCGACTTCACCAGCCTGACCGTGCGCCGCGACCGGTCCTGCACTTGTCCCGCGAGCTGCCCGCACGCCGCATTCACGTCGTCGCCGCGCGTCTTGCGCGTCGTCGTGACGATGCCCGCGTCGCTGAGGATGCCGGCAAAGCGCCGGATGCGGTCCGCCGGGGAACGATCAAAGCCCGAATCCGGGAAAGGATTGAACGGGATCAGGTTGAACTTGCACGGCACGTCGCGCACCAGTTCGACCAGCGCGCGGGCGTGCGCGTCCGCGTCGTTGATGCCGTCGAGCATGACGTACTCGAAAGTCACGAAGTCGCGCGGCGCCCGTTCGAGGTAGCGCCGGCATGCGCCCATCAGCTCGCGCAACGGATATTTGCGATTGATCGGCACGAGGCGGTCGCGCAACGCATCGTCCGGCGCATGCAGCGACACCGCCAGTGCGACCGGGCATTCGTCGCGCAGGCGATCCATCGCCGGGACGATGCCGGACGTCGACACCGTCACGCGGCGGCGCGACAGTCCGTATGCGTGATCGTCGAGCATCAGCCGCAGTGCGGTGACGACGTTGTCGAAGTTCGCGAGCGGTTCGCCCATTCCCATCATCACGACGTTGCTGATGACGCGCCCGTTATCCGGCTCGCCGTCCCCGTCCTTCGAAGCTGTCGGTGACGCGCTGCCGCCGAGCAGCTTGTTCGCGAGCCACAGCTGGCCGATGATCTCCGCCGCCGAGAGGTTGCGGTTGAAACCCTGCTTGCCGGTCGAGCAGAATGCGCAGTCGAGGGCGCAGCCGGCCTGCGACGAGATGCACAGCGTGCCGCGGTTCGTCTCGGGAATGAACACCGCTTCGACCGCATTGGCGCTGCCAACATCGAGCAGCCATTTGCGCGTCCCGTCGGCCGACACCGAATCGCGGATCGCCCGGGGCGCGCGGATGCAGGCTTCTTCGGCGAGCTTCGCGCGCAGGCTTTTCGCCACGTCGGTCATGTTGCCGAAATCGGTTTCGCCGAAACGGTGCATCCAGCGCATCACCTGGCGCGCGCGAAAAGGCTTCTCGCCCCGTTCAGCGAACCAGTTGACGAGACCGTCGACGTCGAAATCGAGCAGGTTGACCGGTGTAAGCATCTGCGTTCCGTACAGCTCCCATAATGCAATCGGCCCGCTATCGATAAGATGCGCGGGCCGATGCGCGGGCTATCCCCGTGAGGGGTTCAGCGGGTGTAAACGTTCATGCCGGGAAAGAAGAAGGCAATTTCGACGGCCGCCGTTTCCGGCGCATCGGAACCATGGACCGCGTTCGCGTCGATGGATTCCGCAAAATCTGCACGAATCGTGCCGGCGTCGGCTTTTTTCGGATCGGTCGCACCCATCAGGTCGCGGTTCTTCGCAATCGCGCTCTCGCCTTCGAGCACCTGGATCATCACCGGCCCGGAAATCATGAAGGACACCAGATCCTTGAAGAACGGGCGCTCGCGGTGCACGGCGTAGAACTGGCCGGCTTCACGCTCGGACAGATGCACCATCTTCGATGCGATGATCTTCAGGCCTGCATCTTCGAAGCGCTGGTAGATCTTGCCGATCACGTTCTTCGCGACGGCGTCGGGCTTGATGATGGACAGGGTACGTTCGATTGCCATGAAAAACTCCGGATGGACGATAAGCGGAAAAAAGCGCAGCGGAGGATTCTAGCAGTTTTTCCCTGCCGGCTCCCAGCAACGAAAAGCGCCGGTCGAGCCGGCGCTTTTCCACTGCGCGGGGCGAATCGTGCTTACAGCATCGCCTTCAGCAGCTTGCCCATTTCGGACGGATTGCGGGTCACCTTGAAGCCGCACTCTTCCATGATCGCGAGCTTCGCGTCGGCAGTGTCCGCGCCACCCGAAATCAGCGCGCCGGCGTGGCCCATGCGCTTGCCGGCCGGCGCGGTGACGCCGGCGATGAAGCCGACGATCGGCTTCTTCATGTTTTCCTTGCACCACTGCGCGGCTTCGGCTTCGTCCGGACCGCCGATCTCACCGATCATGATCACCGCGTCGGTGTCCGGATCGTCGTTGAACATGCGCATCACGTCGATGTGCTTGAGGCCGTTGATCGGGTCGCCGCCGATACCGACTGCCGACGACTGGCCCAGACCGATTTCGGTCAGCTGCGCGACCGCTTCATAGGTCAGCGTGCCCGAGCGCGACACGACGCCGATGCGGCCCTTCTTGTGGATGTGACCCGGCATGATGCCGATCTTGATCTCGTCCGGCGTGATCAGCCCCGGGCAGTTCGGCCCGAGGAGCAGCGTTTCCTTGCCGCCGTTGGCGACTTTCTGCTTCATCTTGTTGCGCACGATGAGCATGTCGCGGACCGGGATGCCTTCGGTGATGCAGATCGCCAGGTCGAGGTCGGCTTCGACCGCTTCCCAGATCGCCGCGGCGGCGCCGGCCGGCGGCACGTAGATCACCGACACGGTCGCGCCCTGCGCTTCCTTCGCTTCCTTGACGGTGGCGTAGATCGGCACGCCTTCGAAATCCTCGCCGGCTTTCTTCGGGTTCACGCCGGCGACGAAGCAGTTCGCACCGTTCGCGTATTCGCGGCACTTCGAGGTGTGGAACATCCCGGTCTTGCCGGTGATGCCCTGGGTGATGACCTTGGTGTCTTTGTTGATGAGAATCGACATTCGGTGGCTCCTTACTTGACGGCAGCGACGATCTTCTCGGCCGCTTCGGCCATCGTATCGGCGGCGATGATCGGCAGGCCGGAATCCTTGAGGATCTGCTTGCCGAGGTCCTCGTTCGTGCCTTTCATGCGCACGACGAGCGGCACCGACAGATGCACTTCGCGCGCGGCGGCGACGACGCCGGCCGCGATCGTGTCGCAGCGCATGATGCCGCCGAAGATGTTGACGAGGATGCCCTTGACCTTCGGGTTCTTGAGCATGATCTTGAACGCTTCGGTGACTTTCTCGGTCGTCGCGCCACCGCCGACGTCGAGGAAGTTCGCCGGTTCGGCGCCGTACAGCTTGATCGTGTCCATCGTCGCCATCGCCAGACCGGCGCCGTTCACGAGGCAGCCGATGTTGCCGTCGAGCGAGATGTACGCCAGGTCGAACTTCGAAGCTTCGATTTCGGCCGGGTCTTCTTCATCGAGATCGCGGAACGCGACGATGTCGGGATGACGGAACAGCGCGTTCGAGTCGAAGTTGAACTTCGCGTCGAGCGCCTTGATGTTGCCGTTGCCCTCGAGGATCAGCGGATTGATTTCCGCGAGCGACGCATCGGTTTCCATGTAGCAGGTGTAGAGCTTCTTGAACGTGTCGACCGCGTTGTCGATCGACGCGTCGGGCACGCCGATGCCTTTCGCGAGTTCGGTCGCCTGCGCGTCGGTCAGGCCGACGAGCGGATCGACGAACACCTTGATGATCTTCTCGGGAGTGTTGTGCGCGACCTCCTCGATGTCCATGCCGCCTTCGGACGAGGCCATGATCGCCACCGCCTGCGTTGCACGGTCGGTCAGCGCCGCAACGTAGTATTCCTTCTTGATGTCTGCGCCTTCCTCGATCAGCAGGCGGCGGACTTTCTGCCCCTCGGGGCCGGTCTGGTGAGTCACCAGTTGCATGCCGAGAATATCGCCGGCATGCTGCTGCACTTCATGGATCGACCGCGCGAGCTTCACGCCGCCACCCTTGCCACGCCCCCCTGCGTGAATCTGGGCCTTGACGACCCAGATCGATCCGCCCAGCTGCTCGGCGGCCTTGACTGCTTCATCCACGGAAAAGCAGGGGATGCCGCGCGGCGTGACGACGCCGTACTTTCTCAACAGCTCTTTTGCCTGATACTCATGAATCTTCATGGTTGCCCTTCGATCGAAGACGCGACGCGCAAGCGGCGCGAACAGGTTGATGGGACGCTTCGGAGCTTCGCTCCGCGACGGGCGCCGTCTCCCTCGTCCGACGCACGCCGCTGCCGACCGGACAATGCAGTCCGGCCCTGTCTCATGACTCGCTCCCGAAAAGGGCGCGATCGCCGCAAGATCGCGGGATTATAACCGGAATTGCGCAGTGCGGAATTTCACCCCGGCCTGCCCGTACCCGATACGGATCACGCGTCGCTCGCCCGCCGCCGATGCCACTTCGGGTAGTACAGGCGCACGGTCTCGGTCGACGTCTCCAGCGCGTGGCAACGGTCGAGCTGGAACGGCTTCTCGTCGCCGTCCTCGTTGTCGCGGCGAAACGTGGCCAGCGTCTGGATGGCGGCGGTCGGCAGACTCAGCAGCAGCTCGGTCAGGTGCGAGCAGCCGCGGACGTCGCTGAACATTTCGCTGACGGTCCGGCGAAAACCGCGCATCAGGTTCAGGCCGATCAACTGCCGGTATGCGGGCGCGATCGTGTCGCAGCCACCCGGATACGGCACGCGCTCGGAACAGGCTTCTGCATCGACGATCGTGAAATCGGCGTCGAGGGTAACGCGCACCCTCATCTCGTGGATCGCATCGCCGGCCCGACGGACACCGGAAGCGAGCACATAGTCGAGCTCTTTCGTGTCCCGCAGGCACGCTTCGAGCTCGAGCATCCCGTCGTCGCGCCGATACCCCTCGACGCTTATCTGGCGTAGATGGGCTTTCTGGCGGGGAACACGCGGAGGAGGAAGGGGCATCGTCACGTACGGCAGCGTATGGGGATGTCGATCTTACCGTGAAATCCGCAAGCTTGACGGGGCGCCGACCGGGAAGACGAACGCTGCCCGGCACCGGCGGCGTCGCCACGGGGCAGCCCGCCGCAAATCGATCGGACAGTTCCCGACTTAGTGCACATCCTGGTCAAGAATGCCCACTTCCTCCTCAGGCGGACTGTTTAAAATGGCGGCACGATTTGACACAGGATGTAACGCCTCCCTTGCCCGCTGGGGCGTCGACGCGCCGACCATGAACAGAACCGCACGCTTGGCCGTCTCTTTTTCGATTTTCCTGAGCGTCGCGGCGCTTGCCGCATCGCCCGGCATCGCCGCCGTCGCGCTCGGCGAGCCGGTGGCGCGATCGGCAATCGGAGCCCCGCTACGGGTGGAGATCGCGATCGCCGCGGGGCAGCCGGCGCGCGCCGGCGAATGCCTGAAAGTCACGGCAGGCACCAGCGAAAGCGGCGTGCCCTGGATACGGGACGCACGGATAGGCGTCGTCGGCCAGGGTCGGGCGGCGCGGATTGTCGTATCCGGGACGGCACCGGTCGGCGAGCCGGTCGTGCAACTGGGGATCGAGGACATCTGCGACGCGCACCTGCGTCGCGAATACACGCTGCTGCTGCCCTTCCCGGACTTTCCCCCGGAAGCACCCGCTATCGCCGAGGGCGTCGGACACGAAGTTCAAACGCCTCTGGCGCCGTCCGAGCTCTCCGCCGCGAGGACGAAACCGCGCCCTGTCCCGGATGCCGCCACATCCTCCGTGCACTCTGCACGTTCGGCAACAAAGACAACGGGAACCCGCGCATCCGCCTCGGCTGCTGCCGCTGGAAGAGAACCGGCGCTCCGGCAAGAAGATCCTCGGTCTCCCGCCGGCCCAGCGGTTCGCCGTGAAGACGGGCTGCGCCTCAGCAGCGTCGGCCCGAAAACCGAAGAACCGGCCAGGGCGGTGACGGAGGCCGGGCAGGATCAGTTGCAGCGCGAACAAAGCGCGCTCGCCGCGATCGATCGCACGATCGTCGCCCAACTCGAACTGAACGAACGGATCCGCCGCCTGGAGCAAATCCAGGCGGCGATGATGGAGCGATTGCGCGCATCTGCCGGCCCCGTTTCCGGAACGAGCGCAAGCGCCTCGTCCGCCGCGACGCCGTCCGCGACGCCGGCCCCGGCCTGGCGCGAATGGTTCATTCCGGCGACGGTGGTGCTTGCCACGCTGGTCCTCGTCCTGGCCGCACGCGGGCTATGGCTGCGCAGACACCGAGCCGACGCCGCAACCCCGGCAGACGCGACATCGCTGGCGAACGTCCCGTCACTTCCTGGTCGGCCCGGGCGACTCGACGCCCCGTCCCCCACACGTGACACTCCGACCTCGCCGGCTTCGGCGGGACCCGGATTAGCGCTGCCTGCAGGAACTCCCGTCCAGGCTCCCCCATCTGTTTCCCCGCCTCAATTCCCGCACACGGAACTCCCGGCGGCGCCGAGCCTCGTCGAGGACGACGCGGAAGAGCATGAATCGGCGATCGAACTGGCCGAAATCATGATGGCTTTCGGCCGCGTGCACGGAGCGGCCGAGACGCTCGCCGAGTTCATCCAGTCGAATCCGAAGAAAGCCGTCACGCCGTGGCTGAAATTGCTCGAGGTGTATCGTGCCGCGGGACTGCGGCCCGAGTTCGACACGCTCGCGCGGCAGCTGAACAAGACGTTCAACGTCAAGGCGGTAACCTGGGACACGTTCGACGAGGCGCGCCGGCCGACCGGCACGATCGAACAGATGCCCCACCTCATGAGCCGCATCCAGAACCTGTGGGGAAGTCGCGACTGCCAAGCCTACCTGGAGAACCTGCTCCGCGACAACCGCGGCGGCATGCGGGAAGGCTTCCGGCTCAGCGTGATCGACGAGATCCTCGTCCTGGCGGGCGTTCTCGAAGAGCGCCTCGGCCCCTATCAGCCGGAGGTCCGGGCGAAGGAGCTGTCCCTGTCGTCCTGACCGTGTCGTCCTGACCGCGCTTGCGGCGAGCGGCCACGCGGCGATCAGACCGGATTGTCGAGATCGGCAAACCGGGCGTCGAGCCCGAACGCGTCGGACAGGTACTGCGCGAGCGCGTGCACGCCGTAGCGCTCGGTCGCGTGGTGCCCGGCGGCGATGAACGCGACGCCGGATTCGCGGGCAACGTGCACGGTCTGCTCGGAGATTTCCCCGGAGACATAGAGATCCGCGCCCGCGGCGATCGCGTCCTCGAAATAACCCTGGGCGCCGCCGGTACACCATGCCACCTGCCGGACGACGCGCTCGGGATCGCCGACGAGCAACGGCTCGCGGCCGAGCCTCGCAGCGAGCGAACGGGCGATATGGCCGGCGCTGTTCGGCTGCAGCGGGGCGCCTATCCAGCCCAGTTCCTGATCGCCGAACCGCCCTTCCCCGCGCCAGCCCAGCAGCTTGCCCAGCTGAGCGTTGTTGCCGAATTCCGGATGGGCATCGAGCGGAAGATGGTAGGCGAGAAGACTGATATCGTTGCGCAGCAGCGCGGCGAGGCGGCGCTTGCGGAGTCCCGTGATGCGGCCGTCCTCGCCGCGCCAGAAGTAGCCGTGGTGCACGAGCAGCGCGTCCGCGCCTTCGGCGACCGCGAGATCGACCAGCGCCTGGCTCGCCGTCACGCCGCACAACACCCGCTTCACCTCCGGGCGTCCTTCCACTTGCAATCCGTTTGGGCAATAATCCCTGAATCGTGCGACATCCAGCAGTTCATTCAGATGGGTTTGCAGCTCGATGAGTTGCATGCGCTCTCCGCTCGCCAACTTGTCCGGTTTGTCCGATTCCTCCGCGGGTAGCTGTGCAGCCGCTCGCGCATCAGAGCAACATTATGCGCCGCCTGTGGTTGATCTTCGCGCAGGCCGTGACGATCAGCGTCGCGGTGCTGTTTGTCCTCACCACCCTGAAGCCGGAGTGGCTCAAAGGGGCTGCCCCGTCCTCGGTGGTGGAAATCCTCGAAGCCCCCGGCGCCGCTTTCGATTCGGCCGCCGTTGGCCCGGGTTCGTACGCGGATGCCGCCAAACGTTCGATGCCCGCAGTGGTGCACATCTACACGACCAAGGACGTCGCGCGCCCGCGTCATCCGCTTCTCGATGATCCGATTTTTCGTCATTTCTTCGGCGAGCGCCAGGACAACGCGCCGCCGCAGCGCGCTTCCGGGCTGGGCTCGGGCGTCGTCGCGAGCCCCGACGGATTCATCCTGACGAACAATCACGTGATCGAAGCCGCGGACGAGATCGAGGTCGCGCTCAACGACGGTCGGAAATTCCCCGCCAAGCTGGTCGGCCGCGACCCGGAGACCGACCTCGCGGTGCTGAAGCTCGAAGGCAACGGAACGCTTCCGGCAATCACTTTTGCGGCGACCGACGCGGTCGAGGTCGGTGACGTCGTGCTTGCGATCGGCAATCCGTTCGGCGTCGGCCAGACGGTGACGATGGGGATCGTTTCGGCGCTCGGGCGCAGCCAGCTCGGGATCAACACGTTCGAGAACTATATCCAGACGGATGCGGCGATCAACCCGGGGAACTCCGGCGGCGCGCTCGTCGACAGCCACGGCAATCTCGTCGGGATCAATACCGCGATCTACTCGCGCTCGGGCGGCTCGCTCGGTATCGGTTTCGCGATACCGGTGTCGATCGCGCGAAACGTCCTCGAGCAGATCGTTTCCACCGGCGAAGTGACGCGCGGGTGGATCGGCGTCGAGATCCAGGAAATGACTGCCGAACTGGCCGAATCCTTCGGTCTGCCGAAAGTCGATGGTGCGCTGATCGCCGGCGTGCTGCGCGGCAGCCCCGCCGAGCGCGCGGGAATCCGGCCGGGCGACGTGCTGCTTAGCGTCGATGGCACTGCGGTGCATGACCCTCGAGGAATGCTCGAAACGGTCGCCGCTCTGCCGCCGGGACACCAGGCGCTGTTCCGCGTGCGCCGGCCGAGCGGCGAAGTCGATCTGAAAGTGCAGGTCGGACGCCGGCCGACTCCCCCGGCCGAGCGCTGATTCCGCTTGCGCATGTGGCGCACAGCCAGGGCTTATTTCCCGTCCGGCTCCGGGGCTTCGAGGCGATCGAGGCCGGGCTCGACGCGCTCGGGCTCTCCCGATCCCGCATCGCGCTTGGCGACGAACTTCGCCAGCAGGATCCCGACTTCGTAGAGCAGGCACATCGGCACTGCGAGCATGAACTGCGACACGACATCGGGAGGCGTGATGATCGCCGCGATGACGAACGCCCCGACAATGACGTAGGGTCGGACTTCGCGGAGCTTGGCAATGCTGACCACGCCTGCCTTGACGAGCAGGATCACCGCCACCGGCACTTCGAACGTCAGGCCGAAGGCGATGAACAGCGTCATCACGAACGACAGGTACTGCTCGATGTCCGGCGCCGGGACGATGCTCTTCGGCGCGAATTCGGCAATGAACTTGAAGACGGTGCCGAACACGAAGAAATAGCAGAAGGCCATGCCGAGCAGAAACAGCAGCGTGCTGCCGAGCACCAGCGGCAGGCCGAGCCGGCGCTCGTGGGCATACAGTCCCGGCGCGATGAACGCCCAGGCCTGATAGAGCACGAAAGGCAGCGCCAGCACGAACGACACCATCATCGTGACTTTGACCGGCACGAAGAACGGCGTCACGACGCCCGTCGCGATCATGTGCGTGCCTTCCGGCAGCGTATTCATCATCGGCCGGGCCAGCAGGTCGTAGATTTCGCCGGCCCACGGCATCAGGCAGACAAACACGACGATGACCGCAACCATCGCCCGCA
Organism: Azoarcus sp. PA01; assembly: GCA_001274695.2. Taxonomy (NCBI): domain Bacteria; kingdom Pseudomonadati; phylum Pseudomonadota; class Betaproteobacteria; order Rhodocyclales; family Zoogloeaceae; genus Azoarcus; species Azoarcus sp. PA01. The sequence goes on from LARU01000002.1 coordinate 764,515, forward strand.
ACAGGCGATCGCGCAGCTCGACGAGATGCGAAATGAAGGTTTCCTGAAGCTCGCTCATGCTTTCTCCGACCGCGCTCCGGGGACGGCGGCCGGCTCGCTGCCCGCCGCAGCGGAATCACTTTGCGGCGCAACGGATACGGGAGCGGGAGCCGCCGGCCTTTCCGTGCCGTGCGTGACCGGTCGGCTGCCGGAAACCGCTGCCGGTCCGCCCGGCTCGGCGCCCGGCGCACGATCGGCGTCCACCGCCACGCCGGATTTCACCTCCGCGACGGTCTTATTCACATCCGCCTCGATTTTCGCCGCCTCGCCACGCATCGACGATTCCAGTTCGCGCGCCTGCTGTTCGACCTGCTGCTGCAGCGCCTTGAGCTCGTCGAGCTGCATTTCACGCTTGATGTCCGATTTCACATCCGAGACGTACCGCTGCAGCCGGCCCAGCAGGTGACCGGCAGTGCGCGCGACTTTCGGCAGGCGCTCCGGGCCGACGACGATCAGCGCCACCACTGCGATGACGACAAGTTCCGAAAAACCGAAATCAAACATGATCTAGCTGGTTGTCCCGCCTGGATGCTGCGCTCGCGGATCGCTCCAAAACGAAGGGGCGCACTGCAGCGGCGCCCCTTTGAGCGGGTAAGTCCCGTGGGAGGTCAGTGGCTGACCTTGTGGCTCTTGTCCGTCGCCTGCGCATCGAGCGTATCACCGCCGATTTTCTGCTGCACGTCGTCAGCGGACTTTTCGGAATCCCGCATGCCGTCCTTGAAACCCTTGACCGCGCCACCCAGATCCTGACCGACATTGCGCAGCTTCTTCGTACCGAAGACCAGCACTACAATCACCAGAACGATCAGCCAGTGCCAGATACTGAATGAACCCATTACGTCTCTCCTTAACGCCTCAACATGGCCGGAAGCACCTCCGGCCCGCCCACGATGTGGACGTGCAGATGATACACCTCCTGCCGGCCCACCCGTCCCGTGTTAACGATCGTTCGAAAGCCGTCGACGCAACCTAGTTCCCGGGCAATCCTGGCCGATTCGATCATCAACCGGCCCATCACCGCTGCGTGCTCCGGCCGCAACTCGGCCATCGACGGGATGTGCAGTTTCGGGATCACCAGGAAGTGAACCGGCGCGACAGGATGGATGTCATGAAAGGCGAGGAGGTCCTCGTCCTCGTGGATCTTTTTCGCCGGGATCTCGCCGGCCACGATTCGGCAGAAGATACAGTCGCTCATGGTTCGCTCGCCTTACGAAGCGGTGCGGGATTTCTTCTCGTCGATGCCGGAGACTCCTTCGCGGCGCCGGAACTCGGCCAGCACGTCATCGACCGACAGGCCGAAATGCGTCAGCAGCACCAGCGAGTGGAACCACAGGTCGGTGACTTCCCAGACCACGTGGAGCATGTCCTTGTCCTTGGCGGCCATGATCGTCTCGGCCGCCTCTTCGGCGACCTTCTTGCAGATCGCGTCGGTACCCTTGGCATACAGGCTTGAAACGTAAGACGAATCCGGGTCGGCTTTCTTGCGTTCGGCAAGGGTCGCGGCAACTCGGTGCAGCACTTCGATATCGATCATTTGTAGATATCCTTCGGATCTTTGACGACCGGATCGACAGCTTCCCACGAACCGTCGGCCAGGTAGCGCTGGAAAAAACAACTGTGGCGGCCGGTGTGGCAGGCGATGCCGCCGACCTGCTCGATCTTCAGCAGGACGACGTCGCTGTCGCAGTCGACGCGGATCTCCAGCACCTTCTGGACATGGCCGGACTCCTCACCCTTGTGCCACAGCCGGCGGCGCGAACGCGACCAGTAGATCGCCTCGCCGGTTTCGGCAGTGCGCTGCAGCGCTTCGCGGTTCATCCACGCGAACATCAGCACGTCGCCGGTCGCCGCTTCCTGGGCGATCACCGGCACGAGTCCCTGGTCGTCCCACTGCACGTCGTTGAGCCAGCGCACGGAGTTCGGTTTGCTCACAGCCTCACCTCGATCCCGCGGTTGCGCATCAACTCCTTCGCTTCGCGCACCGTATGCTGTCCGAAGTGAAAAATGCTCGCGGCGAGCACCGCATCCGCACGCCCCGCCGAGACGCCCTCGGCGAGATGCTCGAGCGTCCCGACGCCGCCGCTGGCGATCACGGGGATCGGCACCGCGTCGGCGACGGCGCGCGTCAGCCCGAGGTCGAAACCGATTTTCGTGCCGTCCCGGTCCATGCTCGTGAGCAGGATTTCACCGGCGCCGAGCGCAGCCACTTTCTGTGCCCACTCGACTGCGTCGAGCCCGGTGTTGTTGCGCCCGCCGTGCGTGAATACCTGCCACTTGCCGGGCGCCGTCTGTTTCGCGTCGATCGCGACGACGATGCACTGGCTGCCGACTTTGCCGGCCGCTTCGGCGACGACCTGCGGGTTATTCACCGCGGCGGTGTTGATGCTGACCTTGTCGGCGCCGGCGTTCAGCAGCCGGCGCACATCTTCGACGGTGCGCACGCCGCCGCCCACCGTCAGCGGGATGAAAACCTGCTCGGCAACCTGTTCGACGACATGCAGGATGATGTCACGTGCATCCGAGCTGGCAGTGATGTCGAGAAAGGTGATCTCGTCCGCACCCTGCTCGTCGTAGCGGCGCGCGATTTCGACCGGGTCGCCGGCGTCGCGCAATTCGACGAAATTCACCCCCTTGACGACGCGCCCGGCACTGACATCGAGACACGGGATGATGCGTTTGGCAAGCATCAGGCTTCGCCGCCGTTGAGTTCGTCGGCGCGCGCCTGCGCGGCGGCAAAATCGAGCGTCCCTTCGTAGATCGCGCGGCCGGTGATCGCGCCCATGACCCCTTCGACTTCGACCGCGCACAGCGCATCGATATCCTCGATGCTGGCGATGCCGCCGCTCGCGATGACCGGAATGCGCAGCGCCTGGGCAAGGCGGACGGTCGCTTCGACATTGACGCCCGACAGCATGCCGTCGCGGCCGATGTCGGTGTAAATCACCGCTTCGACACCGTAGTCCTCGTATTTCTTCGCCAGGTCGACGACGTCGTGGCCGGTCATCTTCGACCAGCCGTCGACGGCGACCTTGCCGTCCTTGGCATCCAGGCCGACGATGATGTGCCCCGGAAACGCGCCGCACGCGTCATGCAGGAAGCCCGGGTTCTTCACCGCGGCGGTGCCGATGATGATGTACGAAATGCCGTTGTCAAGATAATGCTCGATCGTGTCGAGATCGCGGACGCCTCCGCCGAGTTGCACCGGGATGTCGTCGCCGACCTCCTCGACGATCGAGCGGATCGCGGCACCGTTCTTCGGCTTGCCGGCGAACGCACCGTTCAGATCGACCAGGTGCAGACGTCTCGCCCCCTGCTCGATCCAGTGCCGGGCCATCGCGGCCGGATCCTCGGAAAATACGGTCGCGTCGTCCATTTCGCCCTGCTTGAGGCGTACACAATGGCCGTCCTTGAGATCGATAGCGGGAATCAGCAGCATACGGGGAATGGGGTCAATATCAGGAGTGGATGGGAAACGGCAATGGCCCGACGAGTCAGGGCGCCCAGGAAATGAAATTCGCAAGCATTTTCAGCCCCGCCTGGGCGCTCTTTTCCGGATGGAACTGAACGGCGAAGATGTTAGCCCGGGCGACTGCACTGGTAAACCTCGTCCCATAGTCGCTTTCGGCAGCGACCAGCGCCGTGTCGGCTGGCGCGACGTAATAGCTATGGACGAAATAGAAGCGCTCGTCGTCCGGGATCCCCTCCCACATCGGATGAGGCTTGCGCTGGCGCACTTCGTTCCAGCCCATGTGCGGCACTTTCAGCCGGCTGCCGTCGGCCGCGACCATCTTCGCGTCGGGGAAGCGGACCACGCCCCCCGGCAGGATTCCCAGTCCGGGCACGTTGCCTTCCTCGCTGTGCTCGAACAGCATCTGCTGGCCGATGCAGATGCCGAGGAAAGGCTTCGACGCTGCGGCGGTTTTGACCACCTCGCGCAGGCCGCGCAGGTCGAGTTCGCGCATGCAGTCGGGCATCGCGCCCTGTCCGGGAAACACCACGCGCTCGGCGGTGGCCACGACGGCTGGATCGGAGGTCACGGTCACCCGCTTGCCGGGCGCCACATGTTCGATCGCCTTGGCAACCGAGCGTAGATTGCCCATGCCATAGTCGATGATGGCTACATCGCTCATCGCGGAATCGCTCGTATCGTAATCAGATGAATCGGGAAGGAATCAGAGGGCGCCCTTGGTCGAGGGAATCGCTCCGGCCGCACGCTCGTCGCGTTCCGCGGCCATCCGCAACGCCCGGCCGAACGCCTTGAAAATCGTTTCGCACTGGTGGTGGGCATTGTCGCCGCGCAGGTTGTCGATATGCAGCGTCACGCCGGCATGATTGACGAATCCCTGGAAGAATTCGCGTGCGAGATCGACATCGAAGCTGCCGATCCGCGCCCGCGTGTAGCTGACGAAATAATGCAGCCCGGGCGTCCGGAAAAATCGACGACGACGCGCGACAGCGCCTCGTCGAGCGGCACGTAGGCGTGACCATAGCGGCGGATGCCCCGCTTGTCGCCGAGCGCCTTGGCGAAAGCCTGCCCGAGCGTGATGCCGACGTCCTCGACGGTATGGTGGTCGTCGATGTGCGTGTCGCCCTCGGCCCGGACATCGAGGTCGAATGCACCGTGGCGGGCGATCTGGTCGAGCATGTGATCGAGAAACGGCACGCCGGTGGCGAAAGCGGCCTTGCCACTGCCATCGAGGTCGACGCGCGCGGTGATCCGGGTTTCGAGGGTGTCGCGAGTAACTTCGGCTTGCCGCATGGAAGTGGGAACAAAAATGGAAGGGCCGGACGCCGGCAGGCATCGTTCTCGCGCCATGATACCATCGCCCGCGAGTCGCGCCGCAATGCTGCCGTTCCGGTACTGCGCGGCCGCGTGACATGCGGGGGCAGCAGCGATCCCCGTTCCTTTCCCGTCCGACACACCCTGATCCGCCGATGAGTCAATACTGGAGCGCCGTTGTCCACGGCCTGACGCCTTATGTCCCGGGCGAGCAGCCCAAGCTCGCCAACCTGGTCAAGCTCAATACCAACGAGCATCCGTACGGTCCGTCGCCCCGCGCGCTCGCGGCGATCCGCGCCGAAGCGTCGGACGCATTGCGGCTGTACCCCGACCCGCACGCCGACCGGCTCAAGGCCGCGATTGCGGCGCGCTTCGACGTCGAGCCGCGCGAAGTGTTCGTCGGCAACGGTTCGGACGAAGTGCTCGCGCACGCGTTCATGGCGCTGCTCAGGCACGAACGTCCGCTCCGCTTTCCGGACATCTCGTACAGCTTCTATCCGGTCTACTGCGGCCTGTACGGCATCGCGTTCGAAACGCTGCCGCTCGACGCCGACTTCGCGATCCGCCCCGACGACTACCTGCCGCACGGCCCGACTCCCGCCGGCGGCATCATTTTCCCGAACCCGAACGCCCCGACCGGCCGGCTGATGCCGCTGAGCGACGTCGAGCGCATCGTCGCAGGCAATCCGCAGTGCGTGGTCGTGATCGATGAAGCGTACGTGGACTTCGGCGGGGAATCGGCGATTCCGCTGGTGCGGCGCCATCCGAACGTGCTCGTCGTGCAGACCTTCTCGAAATCGCGTTCGCTGGCAGGCCTGCGCGTCGGCTTCGCGATCGGGCACCCGGATCTCATCGAAGCGCTCGATCGGGTAAAGGACAGCTTCAACTCGTATCCGCTCGACCGCCTCGCGATCGCGGGCGCGGTCGCGGCAATCGAGGACGAGGAGTACTTCGAGCGCACGCGCCAGGCCGTGATCCACACCCGCGGTCAGCTCGTTTCCGACCTGTCCTCGCTGGGCTTCGAAGTGCTGCCCTCAGCGGCGAACTTCGTGTTTGCGACGCACCCGCTGCGCGACGCAGCAGAGCTGGCTGCAGAATTGCGCAAGCGCGCGATCATCGTGCGGCACTTCCGCCAGGCACGGATCGAGCAGTTCCTGCGGATCACGATCGGAACCGGTGAACAGTGCGCAGCGCTGATCAGTGCGCTACGAGAGATTCTGGGGTGAGCCTCGGTTGAGAATCACGGAAGCGGAGCCTGTGGGCTTCGACCCGCCCCCTTCACGGGGTATTCCGCGCCTCGTTGGCGCAAGCGGACGCCTCGGCACGAAATACCCCGTAAAGGGGGCTAGGCGGACACGACAACTGATGCGTCGTGCGAAGCCCTGATTTTCGTTAACGAACTCGAAAACCGCGAGCCTTCGCACCGCCTACTCAGCCCCACCCGAAGCAAGCGCCCGTCGCGGTGGCTTTCGGGGCGAGGCGTCCGCTTGCGCCAACGAGCACCGGAAGCCACCGCGGCGGGCGCGGATTAGCTCCGAAAGACGCTTTACCCGCGCAACCGCATCTCGGCCGAACGCGCGTGCGCCTGCAGCCCTTCCCCATGCGCGAGCGTCGATGCGACACGTCCAAGAGTCTGAGCGCCAGACTCTGAAATCTGGATGATGCTGGTACGCTTCTGGAAATCGTAGACACCCAACGGCGACGAGAACCGAGCGCTGCGCATCGTCGGCAGCACGTGATTGGGCCCCGCGCAGTAGTCCCCCAGCGCCTCGACCGACCAGTGGCCGACGAAGATCGCGCCGGCATGGCGGATACGGTCGATCCACGGCTCGGCATCGTCGAGCGACAGTTCGAGGTGTTCGGGGGCGATGCGGTTCGCGATCGCGCAGGCCTGCTCGAGGCTGTCGACGTGGATCAGCGCGCCGCGGTTCGCGAGCGACGCGGCGATCGTCGCGCGACGCGGCATCGTCGGCAGCAGGCGCTCGATCGACGCCGCGACCGCGTCGATGAAGCCGGCGTCGGTGCACAGCAGGATCGACTGCGCGAGCTCGTCGTGCTCGGCCTGCGCGAAGAGGTCCATCGCGACCCAGTCCGCGTGGCCGCTGCCGTCCGAGATGATCAGCACTTCGGACGGCCCCGCGACCATGTCGATGCCGACGGTGCCGAACACGCGGCGCTTCGCCTCGGCGACATAGGCGTTGCCGGGGCCGACGATCTTGTCGACCTGCGCCAAAGTCTGCGTGCCGTACGCGAGCGCCGCGACCGCCTGCGCGCCGCCGATCGTGAACACGCGGTCGACGCCGGTGATCGCGGCCGCCGCGAACACCAGCGGGTTCTTCTCGCCGTGCGGCGTCGGCACGACCATGACCAGCTCGCCGACACCGGCGACCTTGGCCGGAATCGCGTTCATCAGCACCGAACTCGGGTACGAGGCGCGCCCGCCCGGCACGTACAGGCCGACGCGGTCGAGCGGCGTGACTTTCTGGCCGAGCCGCGTCCCGTCGGCTTCGACGTAATCCCAGGATTCGACGCGCTGGCGTTCGTGATAGACGCGCACGCGGTCAGCCGCGACGCGCAGCGCCTCGCGCTGCTCGATTGTAAGACTGTCGAGCGCGGCTTTCAGCGCCGACTTCGGCAGCTCCAGCTGCGCCATCGACTTCACGTCGAGATGGTCGAAACGCCGCGTGTATTCGAGCACCGCCGCATCACCGGTCGTGCGCACCGTGCGCAGGATCTCGCTGACCGCGGCGTCGATGCGCGCGTCCGCGCCGCTTTCGAACGCGAGCAGCGCGTCGAGCGTCGCCAGGAATTCGGGCTCACGCGCGTCGAGGCGGCGGATCGCCACAGCCGGACCAGTCATTTCACGGCTCCTGCAAAGGCCTCCAGCAGCGGCTGGATGAGTTCGCGCTTGAGCTTGAGCGCCGCCTGGTTGACGATCAGCCGCGAGCTGATCGGCATGATCTCTTCGACTTCCTCGAGATTGTTCGCGCGCAAGGTGCTGCCGCTCGACACAAGGTCGACGATCGCATCGGCGAGGCCGACGAGCGGCGCAAGCTCCATCGAACCGTACAGCTTGATCAGGTCGACGTGCACGCCTTTCGCGGCGAAATGGGTCTTCGCGCTGTTGATGTATTTCGTCGCGACGCGAACGCGCCCGCCGGGACGGGACGCCGCGGCATAGTCGAAGCCCTTGCGCGTCGCGACGCACAGCCGGCATTTCGCGATATCGAGGTCGAGCGGCTGGTACAGCCCCGCTCCGCCGTGCTCGAGAAGCACGTCCTTGCCGGCGATGCCGAGGTCGGCGGCGCCATACTGCACATACGTCGGCGTGTCGGTCGCGCGTACGATGACGAGGCGCACGTCGGGGCGGTTCGTGTCGATGATCAGCTTGCGCGAGGTTTCGGGATTGTCGGCGGGCACGATGCCGGCCGCCGCAAGCAAGGGCAGCGTTTCCTCGAAGATGCGGCCCTTCGACAGGGCGAGGGTGATGCTGGACACGGACGGCGCCTCGGAAGAAATCGGGCCGACATTGTAACCCGGCACACCTTCTGTTAGCCTGCAGCGGTTGGCTGAACCGCGCGGCGGTTCGGCCATTTTTACTTTTCCAGCAAAGATTTGAGGTGAGATGACATGAAACCCGAGATCGTGATCTCTTCACGCGACCTGGAGCGCCTGGAAGGCCTGCTGTTCTCGCCCGCCGCTCGCAACCGTAGCGACCTGAACGGCCTGCGCGATGAACTGGAGCGCGCCGTGGTGCGCGAACCGGACGAGATGCCGGTCGACGTGATCACGATGAACAGCCGGGCGCGCTTTCGCGAACAACCCAGCGGCCGGGAATACGAGCTGACGCTCGTCTATCCCGGCGATGCCGAGCAGGGTTCTGCCAAAGTGTCCGTATTCTCCCCGGCTGGCAGCGCGCTGCTCGGCCTGTCGGTCGGCCAGGCGATCGACTGGCAAACCGACGACGGGCGTTCGATCCACCTCGAAGTGCTCGAAGTCCGGCAGCCGGAAGCCGCCGGACACTGAGCCAAGACAAGCCCGCGCGGGCGTGCCTGCCGCTCAGGCGACGCGTCGCACGTGGGCGCCGAGCGCGGCGAGCTTCTCCTCGAGCCGCTCGTAGCCGCGGTCGAGGTGATAGATGCGCTCGATGAGCGTTTCGCCTTCGGCGACGAGGCCGGCGATGACGAGACTTGCCGAGGCGCGCAGGTCGGTCGCCATCACCGTCGCCCCCTGCAGCCGCTCGATCCCCTGTACGACGGCAGTGTTACCGTCGATGCGGATGTCGGCGCCGAGGCGCTGCAACTCGACGGCGTGCATGAAGCGGTTCTCGAAGATCGTCTCGCGGATCATCGCCGCACCACTCGCGACCGCGTTGATCGCCATGAACTGCGCCTGCATGTCGGTCGGAAACGCCGGGTACGGTGACGTGCGAATGTTCACAGACGTCAGGCGCGCCGGCGCTTTCAGGCGGATCGCGTCGCGCTCGGCGACGACATCGCAGCCGGCGTCCATCAGCTTGTCGACGACGGCGTCGAGATAAGCGGTCGATGTGCGCGTCAGCCGGATCTCGCCGCCGGTCGCCGCGGCCGCGCACAGGTAAGTGCCGGTTTCGATGCGATCCGGCATGATGCGATGCGTCGCGCCGTTGAGGCGGTCGACGCCGCGGATGCGGATGACGTCGGTGCCGGCGCCCGAGATGCGCGCCCCCATGGCGACGAGGCAGTTCGCCAGATCGACGATTTCGGGCTCGCGCGCGGCGTTCTCGATCACCGTTTCGCCGTCGGCGAGACAGGCCGCCATCATAAGGTTTTCGGTGCCGGTGACGGTCACCATGTCGGTGAAGAGGCGCGCGCCGCGCAGGCGCGGCACGACCGCGTGCACGTAGCCGTGCTCGACCGTCACCTGCGCGCCCATCGCCTGAAGACCCTTGATGTGCTGGTCAACGGGGCGCGCGCCGATCGCGCAGCCGCCGGGCAGGCTCACGCGCGCTTCGCCGCAGCGCGCGACGAGCGGCCCGAGCACGAGGATCGACGCGCGCATCGTCTTGACCATCTCGTACGGCGCGACCGGGTTGTCGATCGCGGACGCGTCGAGCGTGACCATGGCGTTGTCGCGGCTGACCTTGACCCCCATCTGCCCGAGCAGGTTCAGCAGCGTGTCGATGTCGTTCAACTGCGGCACGTTCGTGAACGTCATCGGCTCGCGGGTCAGCAACGCAGCGCACAGGATCGGCAAGGCCGCGTTCTTCGCGCCGGAAATCGCAGCTTCTCCGGCCAGGCGCACGCCGCCTTCGATCAGTAGCTTGTCCATCGCGTCGCTCAGAACCCGAGTCCGCCGCGCACTTCCGCCCACTTCTCGGGCGTGAAGGTCTGCAGCTGCAGCGCGTGGATCTCGTTGCCCATCAGCGGCCCGAGCGTTGCATACACGGCTTGGTGCTGACGGACTTTGAGCTTGCCCTCGAATTCGGCGCTGACGACGATGCCGGTGAAGTGGACGCCGTCGTCGCCCTGGATTTCGACGAACTCGCAGGGCAGCCCCTGCTCGATCAGTCTCTTGATTTCGCTTGCTTCGAACATTTTGATTTCCTCAGGCACGCAGCTTGTAGCCCCGGGCGAGCATCGCCAGGGTCAGAGCCGCAAGTAACATCAGACACACACTAACGACCCCCAGACTCAGCCACGGCGACACGTCGGACTGGCCGAAGAAGCCGTAGCGGAAACCGTCGATCATGAAGAAGAACGGGTTGGCGTGCGACACGTCCTGCCACAGCTGCGGCAGGGAATGCAGCGAATAGAACACGCCGGACAGCATCGTCAGCGGCATGATCAGGAAGTTCTGGAACCCGGCGAGCTGGTCGAACTTGTCGGCCCAGATGCCGGCGATGACGCCGAGCGACGCGAGGATCGCGCTGCCCATCAGCGCGAACGTCAGCGCCCAGCCCGGCGCGGCGACCGACAGGTCGACGAACGGGATCGACACCAGCAGCACGCCGGCGCCGACGAACAGCCCGCGCAGCATCGACGCGATGACGTAGGCGGCATAGAACTCGCGGTACGACAGCGGCGGCAGCAGGACGAAAATGATGTTGCCGGTGATCTTGCTCTGGATCAGCGACGACGAGCTGTTCGCGAACGCGTTCTGCAGCAGCGACATCATCACCAGCCCCGGGACGAGAAACGCCGTGTAGGCGACCTCGCCATAGCCGGTGACGTGGCGGTCGAGCACGTGCGAGAAGATCAGCAGGAACAGCATCGCGTTGATCACCGGCGCGAGAACGGTCTGGAACGCGACTTTCCAGAATCGCAGCACTTCCTTGTACAGCAGCGTGCGAAAACCGGCGAGGCGCGACTCAGGCATGGTGCATGACCTCGACGAAAACCCGCTCGAGATCGGCTTCGCCGAGCTGCATCTCGACGAGCCGCCCGCCCGCTTCGCGCAGGCGTGCAAGCGTCGGTTCGATTTCGTCGTAGGCATCGAGCGCGAACTCCGCCCAGCCGTCTGCGGCGAGCGTCGCGCCGAGACGGCCGGCGATTTCGGGACGATCGAGACGCACGCGCAGCGAATGCGTCGCGAAGCGCCGCAGCAGGTTGTCGGTCGTGTCGAGCGCGACGACGCGCCCCGCTTTCAGCATCGCGATGCGTCCGCACAGCGCCTCCGCCTCTTCGAGGTAGTGCGTCGTCAGCACGATCGTGTGGCCGTCACGGTTGAGCTTGCGGATGAACTGCCACAGGCCCTGGCGCAGCTCGACGTCGACGCCGGCCGTGGGCTCGTCGAGCACGATCACCGGCGGCCGGTGCACCAGCGCCTGCGCGACCAGCACGCGCCGCTTCATGCCCCCCGACAGCATGCGCATGTTCGCCCCCGCTTTCGCCGTCAGGTCGAGGCTCGCGAGGATCTCGTCGATCCAGTCGTCGTTGTGACGGATGCCAAAATAGCCGGACTGGATGCGCAGCAGCTCGCGCACGGTGAAGAACGGGTCGAATACCAGCTCCTGCGGCACCACGCCGAGCTTGCGGCGGGCATTGCGGTAATCGGCCACGACGTCGTGGCCCATCACTTCGAGCGTGCCGCTGTCGGGGCGAACGAGCCCCGACAGGGACGAGATCAGCGTCGTCTTGCCGGCGCCGTTCGGGCCGAGCAGACCAAAGAATTCGCCGCGCTCGACTTCGAGGTCGACGCCGGCGAGCGCCTGCACCGAGCCATACCGCTTCGTCACCGAAGCAATGCGGATTGCCGGCAGGCTCATCGAGTCGATGTGGCCGGGGCCGGCGCCGGCAACAGCTCGTCGACGCCATACAGCGCCGCGAGGCTGCGCAATCCCGCGGGAACGCCGCTCAGCGTCATCTGGTGGCTCGCGTCCCGCGCCGCTCGCAACCAGTCGAACAGCAGCGCCAGCGCGGCCGAATCGGCGGCGGTGACGCCGGACAGGTCGACCGTCAGGTCGCCGGCCGCGGCCTTTGCGCGCCCGGCCTGCACGAACCCGCTCACGGTCGTCATCGTCAGCGGTCCGTCGAGCCGCAGCACTGCCGTCACGTTGCCGTTCATGAACGCGCGGGAGAACCGCTCAGGTCCTGCGTCTTGGCATGCAGGGAACGGATCAGCCCGTCGATGCCGCCAGCGCGGATTTCCTGCGCGAACGTGCCGCGATAATTCGTCACCAGGCTGACGCCGGCGACGACGACGTCGAACACTTTCCAGCCGCGATCGGTCTTTTCGAGCACGTAGTCGATGTTGATCGGCTGCGCCCCGGCCTGGCGGACCTCGGTCTGCACGCGCACGGTGGTATCGGCAGCGCCGAACCGCGCCGGCTTGTATTCGATGACCTGGTTGCGGTACTGCGTCAGCGCATTGGAATAGGTGCGCACCAGCAGCGTGCGGAACGCATCGACCAGCTCGTTCTGCTGCTCGGGCGTCGCCTCGCGCCAATCCTTGCCGACGGCGAGCATCGTCATGCGACGGAAGTTGAAGTGCGGCAGCACTTTTTCCTCGACGAGAGTGACGACGCGGCCGGTATCGCCCGAACGGATCGCGGCGTCGTCGCGGACGATCGCCAGCACGTCGCTGCTCACGTCGCGAACCAGCGCGTCGGGCGCCATCAGCGCCGCCGTGGCGCGCGCACCGGACGCCGTGCCGGGCTCGGCCGCGACAGTCGCGCCGATCGACAGGAGCAGACACAGAGAAAGGAAGAGTTTTTTCATCTTGTATTACCTTGTGGCAGGGCGGTCGTCACCGGCTCCGCCGCTCCCCTGCTGAAATTCGTCGGCATCGGTCGCTGGCGCGGCTCCGCTGGCGGGCGCCGGCGGCGCTACGGCGTCGTCACCGCCGTTGAAATCCTCGTATTCCTGCGGCGGGCTCCCGTCATGGACGCGGTAGCGACGCTGCTGCAGGTAGAAGTCGCGCGCGTAGGAATACTTGTCGAGCGTGCCTTCCTCGAGCGTCTTGTCGATGCCGAGCAGGTTCGCCCGGCCATGCACGAGACGCAGCGCCGTGAGACTGTTGCGCGTCGCGACGTCGCTCACGCCCCAGACATTGTCGCCGTACATGTCGATCGGCAGCACGGCGGCATCACGCACGGTGCGCGGACCGAAGAACGGCACGACGAAATAGGCGCCTTCGCCGACGCCCCAGCGCCCGAGGGTCTGGCCGAAATCCTCGTCGCTCTTCGGCAGTCCGAATTCGGAGGCGACATCGAAGACGCCGAAGATGCCGAGCGTCGAGTTCAGGCCGAACCGGGCGCCGTCGGACAGGCCTTCCCTGAACTTGCCCTGCAGCAAGTTGTTGACGCCATTCCAGACGTCGCCGACGTTGCCGAAGAAGTTGCCGACGCCGGTGCGCACGGGAGGCGGCATCGCCGCATCGTAGGCCTCGGCGACCGGCCGGATCGCGACGCGGTCGACCGTTTCGTTGAAGCCGAACATCGCGCGGTTGTAGCGCTCGAGCGGATCGTCCGGATTGGCGATGCGCGTCGTGCAGCCGGCCGCGAGCGTCACGCAGAGCGCGACCGCGGCGAGCGTCGTGTGTCGGGGGGAGGGATTGTTATTCATTTTTGTTCGATGCGATGCGGCAGGGTCAGTTCGCCGGCGTCTCCGCTGCCTTGTTGAACAGGAATTGTCCGATCAGCTTTTCGAGCACCACCGCTGATTGCGTGATCTGCACGGCCTCCCCGTTTTTCAGCATCTCGACGTCGCCACCCGGCTCGAGCCCGAGGTATTGCTCGCCGAGCAGCCCGGAAGTGAGGATCGTCGCGATCGTGTCGCGGGGGAATTGAAAGCGGGTATCGACGACGAAAGTCACTTCGGCGCGATAGCTGCCGGTATCGAAGCTGATGTCCGTCACGCGCCCGACCACGACCCCTGCGCTCTTCACCGGCGCCCTGACCTTCAGGCCGCCGATGTTGTCGAATTGCGCCTTGATGACGTAGGACTCGCTGAAATTGGCGCTCGCGAGATTGCCGACTTTCAGCGAAAGGAACAGCAGCGCAGCCATGCCGATGACGACGAAGAAACCGACCCACAGGTCGAGCGTTGTACGGCTCATGACTGGCCCCTGAACATGAAGGAAGTAAGCACGAAGTCGAGCGCCAGGATCGCCAGCGCGGAACTGACGACAGTGCGGGTGATCGCGCGCGAGACGCCTTCGGCGGTCGGCGTGCAGTCGTAGCCTTCGAACACCGCGATCAGCGACACCGCAGCACCGAACACCACGCTCTTGATCACGCCGTTGACGACATCGAAGCGGAAATCGACAGCCGCCTGCATCTGCGACCAGAAAGCGCCTTCATCGACGCCGATCAGCACGACCCCGATCAGCCAGCCGCCGAACACCCCCATCGCGGAAAAAAGCGCGGCGAGCAGCGGCATCGAGATCACGCCGCCCCAGAAGCGCGGCGCGACGACGCGGGCGATCGGATTGACCGCCATCATGTCCATCGCCTTGAGCTGCTCGGTCGCTTTCATCAGGCCGATTTCGGCCGTCACGGCCGAGCCGGCGCGACTCGCGAACAGCAGCGCGGCGACGACCGGCCCGAGTTCGCGCGTCAGCGACAGGGCCACGAGCACGCCGAGCGCATCGCCGGAGCCGAAACGCTGCAGCGTCTCGTAACCCTGCAGGCCGAGCACCATGCCGACGAAAAGCCCGGACACGACGATGATCAGCAGCGACAGCACGCCGCTGAAATAGACTTCGCGGATCGTCAGATGCACGCGCAGCAGCGACTGCCCGGAATACAGCAGCAGCAGGCCGAAGAAGCGCGCCGCGAAACCGAGCCGCCACACTGCGTCGGTGACGGCGCCGCCGAGCCGGCGCACGACAGCCAGCACGCCGTTCATGCCGCGCCCTGCCCCAGCAGGCTGTGCGCAAGAGGCTCGGCCGGATAGTGAAACGGCACCGGGCCGTCGGCTTCGGCATGGATGAACTGCTGCACGAAGGGGTCGGTCGAAGCGCGGATCTCGTCGGGCGTGCCGTGCGCGACGATGCGCCCTTCCGAGATGAAATAGACGTAATCGACGATCTGCAGCGACTCGAGGATGTCGTGGGTGACCATGATCGTGCTCGCCCCGAGCGCGTCGTTGAGCCGGCGGATCAGCTGTCCGATGACCCCCAGCGAGATCGGGTCGAGGCCGGCGAACGGCTCGTCGTACATGATCAGCATCGGATCGAGCGCAATCGCGCGCGCCAGCGCGACCCGCCGCGCCATGCCGCCGGAAAGTTCCGCGGGCTTCAGCGTCGCTGCCCCGCGCAAGCCGACGGCATTGAGTTTCATCAGCACGAGGTCGCGAATAAGTTCGGCCGGCAGGTCGGTATGTTCGCGCAGCGGGAACGCGACGTTGTCGAACACCGACATGTCGGTGAACAGCGCGCCGAACTGGAACAGCATCCCCATGCGCCGCCGCAACGCATACAGCTCGCGCGTCGACAAACGCGCCAGGTCCTGGCCCGCGACGTTCACGGTCCCGCCGCTGGCACGCAACTGCCCGCCGATCAGGCGCAGCAGAGTGGTCTTGCCACAGCCGCTGCCGCCCATGATCGCGACGACTTTCCCGCGCGGGATGTCGAGATCGATGCCGCGCAGGATGACCCGCTCGCCGTATGCGAAGCGAACATCCTGCAACTGCACGAGCGTGGCGGAGGAGTTGGATGACAAGCGAGACAATCCGAAAAATCTCTGGAAACGCAGACTAACGCATCGGGGACGAACGGCACTTCACGAAGATCAAGTGCTTCCGCCCATTACCCGGCGCATCGGTCAAACGGCGAAGTTTAGCAGAGCGCGGACGACCGCAGTGACGCCCGAGAGGCGCTCAGACTCCGCCGAGCAGGCGGCGCTCGGCCTGTTCGAGGTCGGCCTGGACGCCGATCAGGACGACGACGTCGCCTTCCTCGAGCTGTGTTTCCGGCCCCGGCGACAGCCCCCGGATATTTCGCCGGCGCACCGCCGACACGCCGACGCCGAGCTCGCCGAGCCCGACCGCGCCGATCGTCATGCCGACTGCGCGGGCGCCGCCGGGCAGCGTCACCGAGCGCAGGCGCGCCTGGTTCGCGTCGGGCCCGTCCGCTGCGTCGCTCGCGCCGTGGAAGAAGCCGCGCATCAGCGCATAGCGCTGGTTGCGGATGTCGCGGATGCGCCGCACGATGCGGTTGAGCGGCACGCCGATCAGCGCCAGCGCATGCGAGGCGAGAATGATGCTGCCTTCGAATGCCTCCGGCACCACTTCGGTCGCGCCGCCTTGCGACAGCCGCGCCATGTCCTTCTCGTCGCTCGCGCGCACGACGATCGGCAGGTCCGGCCGCAGCAGGTGCGCGCGGTGCATGACCCGCAGCGCCGCTTCGACTTCGCCGAACGAAATCACCAGCGCGCTCGCCCGCATGATGCCCGCGGCCATCAATGTTTCGTGGCGCGCCGCGTCGCCATACACGACGGTGTCGCCGGCCGCGCCCGCTTCGCGCACGCGCTCCGGATCGAGATCGAGCGCGACGTAGCTGATGTCTTCCTGCTCCATGAAGCGCGCCATGTACTGCCCGCTGCGGCCGTAGCCGCAGACGATGATGTGTTTGCTGGTGTTCATCGTCTGCGCCGCGACGCGCGTCAGCTCCATCGAGCGCTGCAGCCATTCGGAAGCGACGAAGCGCAGCACGAGCCTGTCGCTCAGCTGCACGATCAGCGGCGCGACGAGCATCGACAGCACCAGCGCGGCCACCGTGACCTGCAGCAGCGCCGCCGGCATCAGGCTGACGTCGTCGATGTGCGAGATCAGCACGAAGCCGAACTCGCCGCCGGCGCACAGCCACAGCGCGGTGCGCAGCGCGGTGCCGCTCGACGACCCGAAAGCTCGCGATGCGGCGAAGACGATCGCCCCTTTGAATACCAGCAGCCCGACCAGCAGACCCAGCACCGCCGCAAAGTTCGCGACGATCAGCCCGACGTCGAGGAACATCCCGACGGTGACGAAAAAGAGGCCCAGCAGCACGTCACGAAACGGCTTGATGTCCTCCTCGACCTGGTAGCGGTACTCGGTTTCGGAAATCAGCATGCCCGCCAGGAACGCCCCCAGTGCCAGCGATAATCCGACTGCGGCGGAAAGCCACGCCAGGCCGAGCGTGATCAGCAGCACGTTGAGCATGAACAGTTCGCCCGAGCGGCGCTGCGCGACGACGGTAAACCACCAGCGCATCACGCGCTGGCCGGCGACGAGCACCAGCGCGAGCAGCACCGCGGCCTTGAGCGCAGCGATGCCGAGCGTCCCGGCGAGCTCGCCGGCCGGCTGCGACAGCGCAGGGATGAGGATCAGCAGCGGCACGACGGCGATGTCCTGGAACAACAGCACGCCGATCGTTTCCCTGCCGTGCGGCCGGTCGAGTTCGAGGCGGTCGGACAGCAGCTTCGAGAGAATCGCCGTCGACGACATCGCGAGCGTCGCGCCGAGCGCGAAGCTCGCCCCCCAGCCGAGCCCGAAGATCGCCCCGACGAGCATCGCGAACAGCATTGATCCGAGCACCTGCGCCGCGCCGAGCCCGAACACGATGCGTTTCATCGCGAACAGCCGCGGCAGCGAAAACTCGAGTCCGATCGAGAACATCAGGAACACCACGCCGAACTCGGCCAGATGGCTCGCGCCGTCCGACGCTTCGACGAGGTCGAGCGCGTGCGGGCCGACTCCGGCGCCGACGAGCAAGTAGCCGAGCACCGGCGGCAGGCTCAGGCTGCGAAAAACCGCGACCACGACGACGCAGGCCGCCAGGAGCAACAGGACCAGCTCGAGCGTGTTGTGCATGAATGAAGGTGATGGGTGGAATGTGCACGATGCGGGGTCGCTCGACCCGTCTGCTATACTTCGCAGCTTCGATTTGCACCGCCGGGCCTGCTGTTCGCCGCCGGTTTTCCGGCCGTCTCGTGCGTCAGAGTGTAACCGCTTCGAACCCTATGAACCCAGTCCCGCCCGCTCTCCCCGATGAAACGCGCTGCGTCGCCCTCGCCCGCCGCGTGCTGCGCATCGAAGCCGCCGCGGTCGCGGCGCTCGCCGAGCGTCTCGACGGCGATTTCGAGCGCGCCGTGCAGCTGATCCTGCAGCGCCACGGCCGCGTCATCGTCACGGGGATCGGGAAATCCGGCCACATCGCGCGCAAGCTCGCCGCGACGCTCGCGAGCACCGGCACCCCCGCCTATTTCGTGCATGCGGCCGAAGCGGCGCACGGCGACCTCGGCATGATCACCGCCGAAGACGTCGTCATCGCGCTGTCGAACTCCGGGGCCAGCGAGGAGCTGCTGACGATCGTGCCGCTCGTCAAGCGCCAGGGCGCGAAGCTGATCTCGATGACCGGCAAGCCGGATTCGCCGCTCGCGCGCGAAGCCGATGTCCATCTCGACGCCGCGGTCAGCGAGGAAGCCTGTCCGCTGAACCTCGCGCCGACCGCCAGCACCACCGCGGCGCTCGCGCTCGGCGACGCGCTGGCAGTCGCGCTGCTCGATGCGCGCGGGTTCGGCGCCGACGATTTCGCCCGTTCGCATCCGGGCGGCAGCCTCGGCAGGCGGCTGCTCACCCATGTCAGCGACGTGATGCGCGGCGCGGACCGCGTTCCGCAGGTCCCGCAAACCGTCCCGCTGACCGCGGCCCTGCTCGAAATGACGCGCGGCGGCATGGGCATGACCGCGGTCGTAGACAGCCGCGGCGCGCCGATCGGCATCTTCACCGACGGCGACCTGCGGCGGGCGCTCGAGCGCGGCTGCGACGCCCGCACCGCGACTCTGGCCGAAGTCATGACGCGCGCGCCACGCAGCATCGATCCGGACGCGCTCGCCGTCGAAGCAGCCGAAATCATGGAGCGGCTGCGCATCAGCCAGCTGCTCGTCGTCGGCGCCGACGGCACGCTCGCCGGGGCGCTGACCACCCACGACCTGATGCTCGCGAAGGTGATCTGATGCCGGCCCGCGAAAACGCCTCGCGCATCCGCCTGATGGGCTTCGACGTCGACGGCGTGATGACGGACGGGAGCCTGTATTTCACGCCCAATGGCGAAGAGCTGAAAGTCTTCTCCAGCCTCGACGGACACGGGCTGAAGATGCTGCAGAGCGCCGGCATCGAAGTCGCGATCATCAGCGGGCGCAGTTCGCGCGCGCTCGAGCTGCGGGCGGCGAATCTCGGCATTCGCGAGCTGCACATGGGGGTCGAGGACAAGCGCGCCTGTCTCGACGCGCTGCTCGCGCGCCGCAGCCTCCCCGCCAGCGAAGCCGGCTATATGGGCGACGATGTCGTCGACCTGCCGATCCTGCGCGCGTGCGGATTTTCGGCGACCCCGTCCGACGGCCACGAATTCGTCCAACGGCATGTCGGCTACGTTGCAAGCAAGCCGGGCGGGCGCGGCGCGGTGCGCGAAGTGTGTGACTACCTGCTGGCCGCACAGGGCAGGCTCGAAGCGATGCTCTCGGCCTATCTCGTCTGAAGCCGGCGATGCGCCCGTCGATTCTGCAACTCTATCCGGTCGTCGCACTCGTCGTGCTGGCCGGTGCCACGCTATGGCTCGAGCGGATCACCCGCGACGAGGACGGCGCGGTCCGCACCGAACAGCGACGCGCTCCGGACTTCATCGCCGAGCAGACCCGGCTGGTCAGCTTCGGCGCCGACGGGCAGCAACGCTACGAGCTGCTCGCCGACCGGATCACGAACTACCCCCTGTCCGGCATCACCGCGCTCGATCGTCCGCGGCTGCGCTACGATTCCGAAGGCCGGGAGGTGCGCATCACGGCCCGGTCCGGCGAGATTCACGAAGGCGGAAGCGAAGTGCTGCTGAGCGGTGACGTGCGCGTACACCGCGCGGCAGCTGCCGGCAGTCCGGCGATGAGCTTCGCCTCCGAGACCCTGAAAGTCTGGCCGGACGACGAGCGCGCCGAAACCAGCGACCCCGTCATCCTCACGCAAGGCAGGACGACCGCGCACGCCGGCGGGCTCAAGTCGGACAACATCTTCGGCACCCTCGACCTGCTCGACGGCGTCACCGTTCTCATGCCACGCACCCCGCGGACCCAACCATGAAGCATGTCCCTGCACTCGCCTTCCTCGTGTTCGTTGCTGCACTGCAGCCGCTGCCGGCGCGGGCGGAACTTGCCGACCGCGAAAAACCGGTCAACATCGAGGCGAACCGCCTGACCGTCGATGACCGCAACAAGGTGCACGTCTTCGAAGGCAACGTCGTCCTCACGCAAGGCTCGCTCGTCATCAAGGGCGATCGGCTCGTCGTGACGCAGGGCGCGGACGGTTTCCAGACCGGTGTCGCCACCGGCAGCGACAAACGGCCCGCAACCTTCCGCCAGAAACGCGAAGGCAGCAACGAGTTCGTCGAAGGCGAAGCCGAGCGGATCGAATACGACAGCCGGGCGGAGCGCGCGCGCCTTTTCAATCAGGCGCGCGTCGAATCCGGCGGCGACGAAGTGCGCGGGCATTACATCGAATACGATGCCCTGAGCGAGAAATACTTCGTCACGAACCAGCCGGGCACAACTTCGGCAACGGCCGGCGACTCACGCGTGCGCGCCGTCATCCAGCCGAAAGGCTCGGCTGCGGAACCAGGCAGCGAAGCACCGCAAAAACCCCAATAACATCGCGACAACACCCCCCAGCAAAGCCTCAATCACCAGGAGATGAGACGCATGAGTTTCCAGAACATTCTCGTTGAAACGCGTGGCCGGGTCGGCCTGATCACCCTCAATCGCCCGAAGGCGATGAACGCGCTCAACGATCAGGTCGTCGATGAAATGTGGGAGGCGCTCGACCACTTCGAGGCCGACGAGGGAATCGGCGCCATCGTCATCACCGGCAGCGAGAAAGCGTTCGCCGCGGGCGCCGATATCGGCGCGATGGCGAACTTTTCCCACATGGACGCCTACAAGGGCGACTACATCACCCGTAACTGGGAACGCGTCAAGACCTGCCGCAAGCCGGTCATCGCCGCGGTCGCCGGCTTCGCGCTCGGCGGCGGCTGCGAACTGGCGATGATGTGCGACATGATCATCGCTGCCGACAACGCGAAGTTCGGCCAGCCCGAAATCAAGCTCGGCATCCTGCCCGGCTCGGGCGGGACGCAGCGCCTGCCGCGCGCGATCGGCAAGGCGAAAACGATGGACATGTGCCTGACTGCGCGGCTGATGGGCGCCGAGGAAGCGGAACGTGCGGGACTGGTTGCCCGGGTCGTGCCGGCCGACAAACTCCTCGACGAAGCGCTTGCGGTCGCCACCGAGGTCGCCAATTTCTCGCTGCCGGTCGTGATGATGATCAAGGAATCGGTCAATCGCGCCTTCGAAGGCAGCCTCAACGAAGGCCTGCTGTTCGAGCGCCGCGTCTTCCATGCCGCGTTCGGCCTCGACGACCAGAAGGAAGGGATGGCGGCCTTCGTCGAGAAGCGCAAGCCCGAATTCAAGCACCGCTGACCTTTCCGCACCGCCATATCCCGGTGGCGGCGCACCATCCCTTCATCATTTCAGAGTCATTTTTACCGTGATGTTGCAATCGCAGCATCACGGTAATTCACGTACCTGTTTTCCGTTAAGAAAACGCCTCTCATCCAGTTCCAGACAGTATTGGAAAACCGAGTCTCGCAGCGCTTTTCCGGCCTGCTCGGGAGAGCCTTTGCCGCTATTCCGGAGGTATTGTGCAGCGCACAAAAAAAACGCTTGACACGGGGCCTGTCGTCCCTATAATCCAGCTCATGTTGCGACGCACCAAGCAAGCCGAAAAAGTTGCGGAGCAAATCATTGAAGCACCACCATCAGGAGATGAGGAAATGTTTGCTACCCCCGAGCAGTTTGCAGCAACCAATAAAGCCAACGTCGAAACCCTGCTGACCCTGGCGAACAACGTTTTCGCCAGCGCCGAGCGCTTCGCCGCCCTGAACCTGAACACCGCCCGTTCGATCCTCGAAGACAGCATCGCCAACTCGAAGGCCCTGCTCGGCGCGAAGGATGTGCAGGAGCTGGCAAGCCTGCAGGCCGCCTTGGCGCAGCCGCTGGTCGAAAAGGCCGTCGCCTACAACCGCAGCGTCTATGAGATCGCGTCGCAGGGCCAGGAAGAAATCTCGAAGCTGGTCGAAACGCAGATCGCCGAACTGAACAAGAATCTGTCGTCGGTGCTCGACAAGGCCGCCAAGTCCGCTCCGGCCGGCTCCGACGTTGCCGTTGCCGCCGTGAAGTCGGCGATCGCCGCCGCCAACAGCGCGTACGACAGCGTCAGCAAGGCTGCGAAGCAAGTCGCCGAGATTGCCGAAGCCAACGTGGCTGCCGCGACCAACGCCACCGTCAAGGCCGTCGGCGCCTCCGCAAAGGCCGGCGCCCAGAAGGCCAAGGCCGCCTGATACGCTTCAGTTCGCTGCGAATCAAAAAGCCCCGCTCGCGGGGCTTTTTCCATTTCACCGAGCGGCTACGGCCGGAGTCCGGATCGACGCCGTTTCGAATCAGTGCGGGTGTGCCGTCGAGGCGCCCGCCGCGGCCGACGGGTCCGTTTTTTCCGCCTCGTCAGAATCGTCCTCCCCGGACTCCTCGATCGACAGGCTGAATTCACTGCCAACTCCCGACGGCGGCTGCCCGCGGCCAGCCTTCAGCTTGATCTGCAGGCGCAGCTCATTCGCCGAGTCGGCATTCCGGATCGCCTCTTCGTAACTGATGTGGTGCGCGTCATACAGCGCAAAAAGTGCCTGATCGAACGTGCACATCCCCAGTTCGCGCGACTTCGCCATGATCTCCTTGATCGAGTGAAACTGCCCCTTGAAGACCATTTCGGCGATCGTCGGCGTGTTCAGCAGGATTTCGATCGCGGCCTTGCGCCCGGTGCCGTCCTCGGTCCGGACCAGGCGCTGCGAGACGATCGCCCGCAGGTTCGACGAAAGGTCCATCAGGAGCTGATTCCGGCGCTCTTCGGGGAAGAAGTTGATGATCCGGTCGAGCGTCTGATTCGAGTTGTTCGCGTGCAGCGTCCCCAGACAGAGGTGCCCGGTTTCGGCAAAGGCGATCGCATGCTCCATCGTCTCGCGGTCGCGGATCTCGCCGATCAGGATCACGTCCGGCGCCTGGCGCAGCGTGTTCTTCAGCGCGTGCTCCCACGAATGCGTATCGACGCCGACTTCGCGGTGCGTGATCAGGCAGCCCTTGTTCTTGTGCACGTACTCGACCGGATCCTCGACGGTGATGATGTGGCCCGCCGAATTCGTGTTGCGGTGGTCGATCATCGCCGCGAGCGTCGTCGACTTGCCCGAGCCGGTGCCGCCGACGACCAGCACCAGACCCCGCTTCGTCATGATGACGTCCTTGAGCACGGCGGGCAGGCCGAGCTTGTCGAGATCCGGAATTTCCGAAGCGATCGTCCGGATCACCATGCCGACCTGCTGTTGCTGGATGAACACGTTGACGCGGAAGCGGCACACGTCGGGCAGCGAGATGGCGAAATTGCACTCCATCTCGGCCTCGAATTCGCGCCGCTGGCGCTCGTTCATCAGGCTCAGCGCGAGCGACCGCGTCACTTCGGCCGCGAGCCGCTGCTGACTCAGCGGTTTCATGCCGCCGTGCGACTTGATGCTCGGCGGGAAATCGGCCGAGATGAAAAGGTCCGAACCTCCCATCTGGTGCATCGCCTTCAGCAGCTTGTGCATGTAATTGCGTGCTTCTTCAGGGCCGAGCGCGGATGCCATGCTGCCTCCTGAGTTGATTCAATGAGAGCGTTGCGACCGGGCCCGATGCTGGACAGGCTACCGGAGCGAATTCATGCCTGACTGACGGGAGCGGGCAGGACTTGTCGAAGCGGACGCTGGAGGAACAGCGCTCACCGCTCGCCCGAGCCCGGCGGCGCTGCCGCGACGACGCCGTTGTCCGGCTCGCCGCCGCGTTTCGCGCCTGCCTTGTAGTGATGCGGGAACAGCCGGTGCATCTCTGCCTCGATCCACAACTGGGCTCGGGCGTTGACCTCGTTCGCGTCGAGCCCTTCCGGTCCGATCGCCGGCCCGATGCTGACGATGATCTCGCCCGGATATTTCAGGAACGCGTTTCGCCGCCAGAACTCGCCGGCATTGTGGGCCACTGGCACCACCGGCACGCCCGCTTTCTGCGCGAGCCACGCGCCGCCCGGCTTGTAGCGCCGTGTCGTGCCCGGCGCGACGCGCGTCCCTTCGGGGAACACGACGACCCAGAAACCTTCTGCCAGGCGCGCCCGGCCCTGCTCGACGACTTGCGTCAGCGCGTCCTTGCCGGCTGCCCGGTCGATCGCGATTCCCGGAATCTGCGCGAGCCCCCAGCCGAAGAACGGCACTTTCAGCAGCTCGCGCTTGAGCACGAAACACAGTGGCGGGAAGATCACCTGCAGCGCCATCGTTTCCCACGCCGACTGATGCTTCGCCAATATCACCGCCGGCCCGGAGGGAATATTTTCGTGGCCGAGCACGCGATAGCGGATGCCGAGCAGGTGCCGCACGAACCACATCACGAGCGGCGCCCACGAAGTGATGATGCGATGGCGCACGTGCGGCGGAAGCGGGAACGTCAGCATGCCGAAGATCGCGTAAGGCGGGGTGACGATCGCGAGGACGATCGCAAACAACAGGGAGCGCAGGACGATCACGGTTTTCTTCAGGCAGTGAGGTCGGCGACGACCGTGGCGAGATCGGGATAGATCAGCGTTCCTTCGGGCAACGCAGGATCGTCGCGCGTCTTGAGGCCTTTGCCCGTCAGCACGAGGTAGGGCTTGCAGCCGACTTCCACGCCGGCCTGCAGGTCGCGCAGGCTGTCCCCGACCGAGGGCACACCGGTCAGCGTGACGTTGAAGCGCTCGGCGATCTGCAGGAACAGGCCAGGCTTCGGCTTGCGGCAATTGCACGTGGAATTCGCCGCATGCGGGCAGAAGAAGATCGCGTCGAGCCGGCCGCCGACCTGGGCCAGGCTCCTGACCATTTTTTCGTTGATCGCGTTGAGCGTGTCCATGCCGAACAGCCCGCGGCCGATGCCCGACTGGTTCGACGCGACGATGACGCGCCAGCCCCACTGGTTCAGCCGCGCGATCGCCTCGAGCGAACCCGGAATCGGCTTCCACTCGTCGGGCGACTTGACGAACTGCTCGGAGTCATAGTTGATGACGCCGTCGCGGTCGAGGATGATCAGTTTCATCGCAGTCGGGCGCCTTTACGCGGAGAGCCGTGACAGGTCCGCGACCTGGTTCATCAGGCCGGCAAGCTGGCGCAGCAGCGCGACGCGGTTCTGGCGGGTCAGCGGCTCCTCGGCCATCACCATGACCTCGTCGAAGAAAGTGTCGACCGCCGCCCGCAGCCCGGCAAGCGCGCACAGCGCATCGCTGTAGTCCTCGTTCGCGACGTGCGAGCGCACCAGCGGCGCGACTTCGACGACGGCATGGAACAGCGCTTTTTCGGCCTGCTCCTGCAGCAGCGCGACGTCCGGTTCCGCCCGCTCGTCCTCGGCTTTTTTCAGGATATTGATGATCCGCTTGTTCGCCGCAGCGAGCGCTTCGGCCTCGGGCAGTGCGCGGAAAGTGCGTACGGCGTCGAGTTTTGCCGGCACGAGGTCCATGCGCGTCGGGCGCAGCGCGAGCACCGCGTCGACGACGTCCACGGCGTGGCCAGCGTCGCGCAGCAGGTTCTTCAGGCGCTCGAACATGAAGTCCAGCAATTGCGACTCGAAATCCGCAGCGGTCAGCAGCCCCGGCCCGAAGCCTCCCGCGGCATCGCCGACGAGTTCAGCGAGGTCGAGCGGCAGCGGCGTCTCGATCAGGATGCGCAGCACGCCGAGCGCCGCGCGGCGCAGCCCGAACGGGTCCTTGTCGCCGGTCGGCAGCTGGCCGATGCCGAAGAAGCCGACCAGCGCATCGAGCTTGTCGGCGAGCGCGACCGCACACGCGGTGTTGCCGGCGGGCAGCGTGTCGCCGGCGAAGCGCGGCTGGTAGTGCGACTGGACAGCGTCGGCGACGACTTCGCCTTCGCCGTCGTTGAGCGCGTAATAGCGCCCCATGATGCCCTGCAGCTCGGGAAACTCCCCGACCATGTCGGTGACGAGATCCGCTTTCGCAAGCCGCGCCGCGCGCGACGCGGCCGTGACGTCGCCGTGCAAGCGGCTCGCGATCCGCCCGGCGAGGCGCTCGAGGCGTTCGACGCGCTCCAACTGGCTGCCGAGCTTGTTGTGATAGACGACCGGCGCCAGCCGCGGCAGGCGGCTGTCGAGCGTGTGCTTGCGGTCCTGCTCGAAGAAGAAGCGCGCATCCGACAGGCGCGGGCGCACGACGCGCTGGTTGCCGGCGACGATGTTCGACGGGTCGGCGAGGCGCATGTTCGAGACGATCAGGAAGCGGTTCAGGAGGCGGCCGGCGGCGTCGAACAGCGGGAAGTACTTCTGGTTCGCGCGCATCGTCAGGATCAGGCATTCCTGCGGCACGGCGAGGAATTCGGCTTCGAACTCGCCCACGTAGACCGTCGGGTGTTCGACGAGCGCGGCGACTTCGTCGAGGAGGTCCGCGTATTCGCCGAGGCTCGCGTCCTGCTCCCGCGCGGTCGCGACGAGCTGGCGCTCGATGTCGGCGCGACGTTCGGCGAAGTCCGGGATCACCTTGCCTTCGGCGAGCAGCGTCGGCTCGTAGGCCTCGGCGGTCGCGAGCTCGATCTCGCCGCGGCTCATGAAGCGGTGCCCCATCGTCACGCGCCCGGCGTCGAGGTCGAGCACGCGGCCCGGCACGACACGCGCGCCGTGCAGCATCGCGAGCTTGTGCACCGGGCGGACGAACTGCGCGTCGCCCGCCCCCCAGCGCATCAGCTTCGGAATCGGCAGCGCCTTCACGGCCTCCTGGACGATCGCCGCGAGCACGTCGTCGAGCGCGGCACCCGCTTCGAGGCGCGTATAGAACAGCGCTTCGGCCTTGCCGTCGACGCGGCGCTCGAAGCTCGCGACGGCCTCCGGCGCGATGCCTTTCGCCTGGAGCTTCTTCAGCAGCGCCGGCGTCGGCCGGCCGTCGGCGTCGAGGGCGACCTGCACCGGCATGATTTTTTCGGTGACTTCGCGAGACGGCGCAGTGGTGCGCACCGCGGGCACCGTGACCGCGAGCCGGCGGGGTGCGGCGAAGCAGCGGAACGGCTGGTCTTCGGCGACGAGACCGCAGGCTTTGAGCCCGTCGTGGATGCGGGCGGCGAACGTCTCGCCGAGACGCGGCAGCGCCTTCGGCGGCAGCTCTTCAGTCAGGAGTTCGACGAGCAGGGTCGCGGTGGTCATCATGCCGCCTCCTGCGAAGGATTCTGATTCAGCATCGGGAAACCCAGACTCTCGCGCGAGGCGAAATAGGCTTGCGCGACGGCGCGCGACAGCGTGCGGATGCGGCCGATATACGCCGCGCGTTCAGTGACCGAGATCGCGCCGCGCGCGTCGAGCATGTTGAAGCTGTGCGCCGCCTTCAGCACCATCTCGTAGGCCGGCAGCGCAAGCCCGGCTTCCATCAGCCGCTTCGCCTCGGCCTCGTAGTTGCCGAACTGCGAAAAGAGAAAGTCGACGTTCGAATGCTCGAAGTTGTACGTCGACTGCTCGACCTCGTTCTGGTGGAAGACGTCGCCGTAAGTCACTTTCGAGCCGTCCGGATACACCGCCCAGACGAGGTCATAAACGTTCTCGACGCCTTGCAGGTACATCGCGAGCCGCTCGAGGCCGTACGTGATCTCGCCCAGCACGGGCTTGCAGTCGAGCCCGCCGACCTGCTGGAAATACGTGAATTGCGTGACTTCCATGCCGTCGAGCCACACTTCCCAGCCGAGCCCCCACGCGCCGAGCGTCGGGTTCTCCCAGTCGTCCTCGACGAAGCGGATGTCGTGCGCGTTGGTGTCGATGCCGAGCGCGCGCAGCGAGTCGAGGTAGAGCTCCTGGATGTTCAGCGGCGACGGCTTCAGCACGACCTGGAACTGGTAGTAATGTTGCAGCCGGTTCGGGTTCTCGCCGTAGCGGCCATCCTTCGGCCGGCGCGACGGCTGCACGTACGCGGCGTTCCACGGCTCGGGGCCGATCGCGCGCAGGAAAGTCGCGGTATGCGAAGTGCCGGCGCCGACTTCGAGGTCGTACGGCTGCAGCAGCACGCAGCCGCGCTCGCCCCAGTACTGCTGGAGCGTCAGGATGACTTGCTGGAACGTGGGTTTGTGCGGGGACATGGTCTCGGACGGCTGGGGAGGCGGCACGCGGGCCGCGCTGCGAACGCAAAGAAGCGGATTTTACTGGCATTCGCCGGCACGGGCGACGTTTAGTCTCGCCCTTGCCCGGGAATTGTTGCCGCGCAGCCTAGCCGGACACCGTTTTCAGCCGGCTCGCCGGTAGCCGCCGCGCCCCGGCGAGGCCTGCACCTGCCGCGACGAGCGCCAGCAGCATCGCCGCGCGGTCGCCCCAGCGCGCATACGGCGTCAGCCCTTCATAGCCCTGCACCGGGACGCGCAGCGCCCCTTGCGTGAACGGCGGCAGCACGCCCGAAACGCTGCCATCGGGCCGCACTACCGCGGTCATGCCGGTGTTCGTCGAGCGCAGCATCGGCCGACCGGTCTCGAGCGCCCGCATGCGGGCGATCTGCAGGTGCTGCGGCTGCGCGAACGAGTCGCCGTACCACGCGAGGTTCGAGATGTTCAGCATCAGCGTCGCGTCCGGCAGGCTGCGGATCAGCTCGCGGCCGAAAAGGTCTTCGTAGCACACGTTGACGGCGACGCGCTGCGCCCCGAGCTTCATCGGCGCCTGGTCCGGCGCGCCGCGCGTCTGGTCGGACATCGGAATGTCGACGAGGTCGTAAAACCACCCGAACAGCGGCGGCGAATATTCGCCGAACGGCACGAGGTGGCGCTTAGCGTAAGTCTGGCTCGGCGAGGCACCGATGCTCAGCGCCGCGTTGTAGATGCCGCCGTGCGCATCGCGCAGAAAGACGCCGAGCACGAGATTGCCGCCGCCGGCCCGGACGTCGCGCGCGAGCTCGTCCAAATAGCCCTGCGGCAGGCGGTCGGCGAGCAGCGGCAGCGTCGTTTCGGGCAGCACGACGAGATCGGCCGCGTGCTCGTGGGCGAGCCGGGCGTTGGTCTGCAGCCAGTCGGCGAGACGTTCCGGGCGCCACTTCAGCCCCTGCTCGATGTTCGTCTGGATCAGCGCGACTTCGACGGGCTCGCCGACCGGCCGGGTCCACGCGACCTGCGCGAGGCCGAAGCCCGCGACGCCGAGGCCGACCATCGCGAGCCCGGCCGCGGCCGCAACGCGCAGACGGCGCCAAGGCGCCAGGGTCGCGAGCGCAGCGGCAAAAGCGAGCAGCCCGCCGACGCCATAGACGCCGATCAACGGAGCGAACCCGGCGAGCGGGCTCGGCGGAGTCTGCGAATATCCGATCGCCAGCCACGGAAAGCCGGTGAACAGCCAGCCGCGCAGCACTTCGGCGCCGACCCACAGCCCCGCGAACAGCGCGGCCTGCCGGAAAGGGCCGCCGCGTCGCCAGCGCACGAACAGTCCGCCGACCAGCGCCGGGAAGAGCGCGAGATAGGCGCAGAACAGCGCGATCGCGAAGCCGGCCAGCGGCATCGGCATGCCGCCGTAGCGGTGCAGCGCGACATAGAGCCACGACACGCCGGCGAGAAAGGCGCCGAATCCCCACGCGAATCCCGCCAGCAAACCGCCGCGAGCGCTCGGCACGCGCTGTAAGGATCCGGCGAAGACGGTCAGGCTCGCGAAAGCCAGCGGAAAGATCCCGAACGGCGCAAACGCGAACACCGACGCGCCGCCTGCCAGCGCCGCGAGCACCACGATCCGGACCATCAGCGCTCAGCCACCGCGCGTTGCGTGCGCAGCACGCGCATCACGCCTGTCTCGCATCCGCGACCGGCACCGCGTGCTCGACGAGCAGCGTATATACCCGTCGACTGTCCGCGCGCAGCACCTGGACCTTCATGTCTCCGAGGATCACGGTGTCGCCACGCTGCGGCAACCGGCCGAGCGCGCGGATCACCAGGCCGCCGATCGTATCGACGTCGGCGTCGCTGAAATTGGTCGCGAAAGCGGTGTTGAAGTCGGCGATCTCGGTCGTCGCCTTGACCCGGTAACGCCCGTCCTGCATGAGCCGGATGTTGTCGCCGGCGAAGTCGCTGTCGTATTCGTCCTCGATTTCTCCGACGATCTGCTCGAGCACGTCCTCGATCGTCACGAGCCCGGCGACCCCGCCGTACTCGTCGACGACGATCGCCATGTGGTTGCGGCTGACGCGAAAATCGCGCAGCAGCACGTTCAGGCGCTTGGTCTCCGGCACGAACACCGCCGGTCGCAACGCCTCGCGCAACTCGAACTCCTGCCCGACGAAATAACGCAGCAGGTCCTTCGCGAGAAAGATGCCGACGACGTCGTCCTTGCTTTCGCCGACGGTCGGAAAGCGCGAATGGCCGGTCTCGATGACGAAGCTGGCGATCTTGTCCATCGGGTCGTCGACCCCGATCACCTCCATCTGAGAACGCGGCACCATGACGTCGCTGACCTGCAGGTCCGACATCTGCAGCGTGCCTTCGATGATCGAGAGCGCATCGGCATCGAGCAGGTTGCGCTCGAACGCCGAGTGCAGCAGCGCCATCAGTTCGCCGCGGTCTTCGGGCTCGCGCGACAGCAGCGCCGAAAGGCGCTCGAGCAATGAAAGGGGTTTACCGGGGAGGCTGTCCATGGAGTCGGTGTCGTCGAGAAGGCACGCTCAGGCGTATGGATGGCACGCCTCAGGCGTAGGGGTTCGGATAGCCGAGCGTGGCGAGCACGCGCGTTTCGAGGGTTTCCATTTCCTCGGCCTCGTCGGGCGCTTCGTGGTCGAACCCCTGCAGGTGGAGCATGCCGTGCACGATCAGGTGCGCGAAATGGGCCTCGAGCGGTTTGCCCTGCTCGGCCGCCTCGCGCGCGACAACCGGTACGCACAGCACGAGATCCCCGGCGAGCCGCTCGCTTTCGTCGTAGACGAACGTCAGCACGTTGGTCGCGTAATCCTTGCCGCGATAATCCCGGTTCAGGCGCCGCCCTTCGGCTTCGCCGACGAGGCGGACGGTCAGCTCGGCGTCGCCGTGCAGCGCGGCGAGCGCCCAGCGCCGGACGAGCGCGCCGACCGGCGAACGGGCCCGGTTCTCGGCCCCGATCGCCCGTTGCACCGTCAGCGCGAGGCGAGGCGGCGCAGTGTCGATGGCCACGCTCACGGCTTGCGCGCGAGCGCAGCCTGGGCGTCGCGCGCGGTCTGGTTGTCGTAGGCCTCGACAATGCGCGCCACGAGCGGGTGGCGCACGACGTCTTCCTTCTGGAACTCGGTGAAGGCGATGCCGCGCACCGTCGCGAGCACTTCGCGCGCTTCAAGCAGGCCGCTGCGGTTGCCGCGCGGCAGGTCTACCTGCGTGAGATCGCCGGTGACGACCGCCTTCGCGCCGATGCCGATACGCGTCAGGAACATCTTCATCTGCTCGGGCGTCGTGTTCTGCGCCTCGTCGAGGATGATGAACGCGTGGTTCAGCGTGCGCCCGCGCATGAACGCGAGCGGCGCGATCTCGATGCTGCCACGCTCGAAGAGCTTGGCGACGCGATCGAAGCCCATCAGGTCGTACAGGGCGTCGTACAGCGGGCGCAGATACGGGTCGACTTTCTGCGCCAGGTCGCCGGGCAGGAAGCCGAGGCGCTCGCCCGCTTCGACCGCCGGGCGCGTCAGGATGATGCGCTCGACGAGCTGGCGCTCGAACGCGTCGACGGCGCTCGCGACCGCGAGATAGGTCTTGCCGGTTCCGGCCGGGCCGATGCCGAACGTGATGTCGTGTGCCTGGATGTTGCGCAGGTAGTCGATCTGGCGCGGCGTGCGTCCGTGCAGTTCACTCTTGCGCGTCAGCAGCGCCGGCGCCGGCTGGTCGGACTGGCGGCGGTTCGCGAGCTCGATCAGCCCGAGCTGGATGTCGTCGACCGAGAGGTGCTCGTCGGCCTGTTCGTAGAACTCGCCGAGCGCTTTTGCCGCGAGCTGCATCTGCGCGGGACTGCCCTGCAGCGTGAAACATTCGCCGCGACGCGCGATCGTCACGTCGTACGCCGTTTCGATCTGGCGCAGGTTCTCGTCGAGCGCGCCGCACAGGTTGGCAAGCCGCTCGTTGTCGACCGGCTCGAGGACCACTTCCGTCGGACGCCCCATTCAACTCTCCGTGGTGACGATTTCGCCGCGCAGGCTGTGCGGCAGGGCGGCAGTGATCGTCAGGTCGACGAACTGCCCGATGAGGCGCGGATTGCCGACGAAATTGACGACGCGGTTGTTGCCGGTGCGCGCCGCCAGTTCATTCGCATCCTTGCGCGACAGTCCTTCGACGAGCGCGCGCTCGACCCGCCCGACCATCGCCTGGCTGATCGCCTGCGCCTGTTCGTCGATGCGCTTTTGCAGCCGCGCGAGCCAGCGCAGCTTGGTTTCCTGCGGCACCGGGTCGGCGAGATCCGACGCCGGCGTGCCGGGCCGCGGGCTATAGACGAAGCTGAACGAGGCGTCGAAACCGACTTCGTCGATGAGCTTCATCGTCTTCTCGAAATCCTCTTCGGTCTCGCCGGGGAAGCCGACGATGAAGTCGGACGACAGCGACAGGTCCGGGCGCGCCGCGCGCAGCTTCCTGACGACCGATTTGAACTCCAGCACCGAATAGCCGCGCTTCATCGCCGCGAGGATGCGATCCGAGCCGGACTGCACCGGCAGATGCAGGTGGCTGACGAGCTTCGGGATCTCCGCGTACGCGTCGAACACTCCCTGCGTCATCTCGCGCGGGTGCGACGTCGTGAAGCGCAGGCGCTCGATGCCGGGAATCTCCGCGACGCATTCGAGCAGGAACGCGAAGTCGCCCTGCTCGCCGCCGTCGCGCGTGATCTCGCCCCGCCACGCGTTGACGTTCTGCCCGAGCAGCGTGACTTCCCTGACGCCCTGCTCGGCGAGCGCCGCGACTTCGGCGAGCACGTCGTCGAGCGGGCGCGACACTTCCTCGCCGCGCGTGTAGGGCACGACGCAGAACGTGCAGTACTTCGAGCAGCCTTCCATGATCGACACGAAAGCGCTCGCGCCCTCGACCCGCGCCGGCGGCATGTTGTCGAACTTCTCGATCTCCGGGAACGAGATATCGACCTGCGAGCGGCCGCTGTGGCGCCGTTCGGCGATCAGCTGCGGCAGGCGGTGCAGCGTCTGCGGGCCGAACACGACGTCGACGTACGGCGCCCGGGCGACGATCGCATCGCCTTCCTGGCTCGCGACGCAACCGCCGACACCGATGATCAGGTTCGGGTTCGACTGTTTCAGATGCTTGACGCGACCGAGGTCGTGGAACACGCGCTCCTGCGCCTTCTCGCGCACTGAGCAGGTGTTGAAGAGGATTACGTCCGCCTCTTCCGGGTTGTCGGTCTTCTCCAGCTCTTCGCTGGCGCCGAGCACGTCCGCCATTTTGTCGGAATCGTACTCGTTCATCTGGCACCCGAAGGTGCGGATGTAGAGTTTCTTCATCAGCGCGTCTTGACGCCTCGTTTCCCAAACCTATATATTAGCAGGCTCGCGTGGTGATGTAGCTCAGACGGTTAGAGCGATGGATTCATAACCCATAGGTCGGCGGTTCGATTCCGCCCATCACCACCACACGTTTTCGAAAGCCGTTGATCCGCGAGGTTCAACGGCTTTTTCATGCCCGAGCCCGGTGAGCCTCGGGGACGCATTCCCATGCTCTCCGACCGGCAGGGAAATTTACTTCTTCCCCGCCGCCGCGGAGTCGAGGTAAGAGATGCCCCACGGACCCGTCCCGTGAATCTGCACGATCGTCTCCTCGTTGCTCGTATACGCAAACATCGGCATGCCGGCCGGAATCATCGTCACGCCGCCAGGCGGATAGGCTCTGGCTTTCGCTTTGTCGACCGTCTCCCCGACTCCCAGATGGAAAGTGCCCGAGAGCACTGTAACGCGTTCCAACAGCGGGTGCGTGTGCAGCGGAATCGTGAAGTTCGGCGGAAGCTTCAGGCGGAAAGTGAGCGGCCCCGCCTGCTTCAGATCACCTTCCAATACCGCGAGTTGCGCGCCTGGGCCGACCGAGGGCGCATCGGCCCATTTGATTTCCGACGGAACAATCGAAATGAGGCCCTCGTCGGTACCGGTCTCCGCTGCCAGAGCCGCAGGCGCGATGAGACCGCCCAGGATGAATGCCGCTGACGCCGTAACGAATTTAAGGCTGCGCATGATCTGCCTCACTATGACTGGCTGTTGCATGGCGGGGACGTCCTCGGGACTGTTCGACCGCGCTCGGCTCCGCGCCGACCCTCTGTCGACGATGAGTTCCCCGCCCTCTCGCCTTTCGCTCCTGCGCGACGATGAAGGCTGCCACGCAACGCGTGAGTGAATGCGTTCGGGTCGCGCATGAAAAGGCAATTCAATTCAAGCACGCGGAGCCGGGAAATCCAGCGCTTGTGAGTGAGCTGCGGCCGCGAGAATCGTCACCCACCCCCCGCTTTTCACGGCGCGAGCGACGTCGATAACAGTTCCTGGATCAGCGCGCGCAGCCAGCGGTTGCCGGGATCGTTGTTGTAGCGCTCGTGCCAGTGCTGCTTGACCGCGTATTCGGGCAGCGCGAAAGGCACCGGGTACACGCGCAGCCGCTCCTCGTCGGCGAGCAGTTCGCCCAGGCGCTGAGGAATCGTCACGAGCAGCGCGGTGCGCTCGACGACGTAGGCGATGCCGACGAAGCTCGGGATGCGCAGCACGACGCGGCGCTTGATGTCCTGGCGCGCGATCTCGCGGTCGATGATCAGGTGGCCGGTGCCGGAAGTGCTGACGACGGCATGCTCTTCGGCTTCGAACTGCGCCAGCGTCAGGCCGCCCCGAATCCGCGGGTGCGTCGCGCTCGCCATGCAGACGTAATGCGGCCGGAACAGCGCCTGCTGGTAGAAGCCGGCTTCGAGCTGCGGCATGAAGCCGAGTGCGACGTCGACCTCGCCCGACTCGAGCATCGCGGCAGTGCTCGCCGACAGATTCGCGATGTCGATATGGATGCCCGGCGCGACGGTGCGCAACCGCTCCCACAGCCGCGGCAGCAGCACGAGCTGGCTGATGTCGGTCATCGCGAGACGGAAGGTGCGGCGAGCCCGCGTCGGATCGAATTCGGCGCGATGCCCCGAAGCGGCCGCGACCGCCGTGACGGCAACCCGGATCGGCTCGGCCAGCTCCTCGCCGAGCGGCGTCGGCTCCATGCCCGCCGACGTGCGCACGAACAGCGGGTCGGCGAAATGCTCGCGCAGCTTGCCGAGCGCGATGCTCACGGCCGGCTGGCCGAGCCCGAGATTCTCGGCTGCACGGCTGACGCTGCGCGTCTTGTAGATTTCGTCGAAGACGCTCAACTGACGGATTTCGAGAGTTTCCATCGCCTCACTCTATTCGTTTTTCGAATAAAGCGCATTCGATGCAACGAATGGATTGAATGTCTGCTGTTCAGTACATTTCGCCCATCGATAACAATTTTATTGATCTAGATCAAAAGAATTGATCGAAAATCAATACCCAAAGGAGGAGTGCAGTCATGTCGGAACTCGGAACTCTTGAAGATCTGCCGGCCGATTACCGGCAGGCGCTGGCCGCTCAGAACCTCGTGCCGCTGTGGCCCAGCCTGCGCGCGGTGCTGCCGCACGGCCAGCCCGGCCCGCGCACCCGCGCGACGATGTGGTCGTACGAGAGCCTGCGGCCGCTGCTGATGCAGGCCGGCGAGCTGACGCCGATCGAGAAGGCCGAGCGCCGCGTCCTCGTGCTCGCGAACCCCGGGCACGGCCTCGAGAAGATGCAGGCGAGTTCGAGCATGTACCTCGGCATGCAGTTGCTGCTGCCGGGCGAATGGGCACCCGCGCACCGGCACACGCCGAACGCGGTGCGCATGATCGTCGAAGGGACCGGCGCCTACACGACGGTCAATGGCGAAAAATGCCCGATGCAGCGCGGCGACCTGATCCTCACTCCGACCGGGCTGTGGCACGAGCACGGCCATGACGGCGACGAAGCGGTCGTGTGGCTCGACGTGCTCGACTTGCCGCTGGTCTACTACATGGAAGCGTCGTACGCCGTCGAAGGCGAGAAGCAGGACGTCGCCCGCGGCCAGCGCGACCGCGAATACCTGCGCGGCGGCATCGTGCCGAGCCCGGTGTTCACGCGCGACACGTCGGCCTATCCGATGCTGCGCTACCCGTGGGCCGACGTGCGCGCGGCGCTCGAAGCGCTCGCCGCCGACCGTCCCGGCATCGAAGGAGTGCAGGTCGCCTACGTGAGCCCCGAAGACGGCAGCGACTGTCAGAATATCCTCGGTTTCTCGGCGCTGATGCTGCGGCCGGGCGAGACGCTCGCGCTGCCGGTGCGCTCGCCGGCGATGGTGTTCCACGTCATCGAAGGCGGCACAATGGTTTCGAGCGATGACGCCCGGTTCGCGCTTGCCGAAGCGGATACCTGCTGCGTACCCGGCTTTGCGCGCGTAACGTTGAAGAACCGCTCGGCGACCGAACCCGCGTTCATCTTCATCGCCGACGAGTCCCCGCTGCACCGCAAGCTCGGACTCTACGAAGTCCGCCCCTGATTCGCCTGCCACTGGAGAGATCACGATGAGCCAAGCCGAATACGTTTTCACCCCGCCGCCGGTCCGCTCGCTGCCGGTGCGCGGCAGCAATGCGCGGTTCCCGATCAACCGCCTGTTCTTCGTCGGCCGCAACTATTACTCGCACTCGGTCGAGATGGGGAATCCGGTGGACAAGGCGACTTCGCGGCCGTTCTATTTCACCAAGGCGCCTTCGACGCTTACCGAATCCGGCGCGACCGTCGCGTATCCCCCCGGGACAAAGAACTTTCACTACGAGATGGAGCTCGTCGTCGCGATCGGCGCCCCGGGTTTTCGCGTCGCTGAAGCCGATGCCGAAAAGCTCATCTACGGCTACGCTTGCGGCCTCGACATGACGCGCCGCGACCTGCAGCTCGTCGCGCGTGAAGCCGGCCGGCCGTGGGATCTGGGCAAGGACGTCGAGCAGTCGTCCGTCGCGTCCGAGATCGTGCCGAAAGGCGAACTCGGCGTCGTGTCGCAGGGCGCGCTGACTCTCGCCGTCAATGGCCAGATGAAGCAGTCGTCGAACGTGTCGCTGCTGATCTGGAGCATCCCCGAGATCATCGCCGACCTGTCGCAGTTCTATCACCTGCAGCCGGGCGACCTGATCTACACCGGCACGCCCGAAGGCGTCGGCGCCGTCAATCCGGGCGACCGGCTCACCGGGCGGATCGACGGCATCGGCGAGATCAACCTCGTGATCGGCCAGCCGGAGTAAGACAAAGAGAGACACCAGAGAACTGCTTCCGACCGCGAACAGCCGGGCCGGAACCCGCGGACCGCAGAGAACGGTTCGCGCATCGACACAGAGGAGACGGACATGAGCGAGACACTTCCCGTAATCGTCACCGGCGGCGGCATTGGCGGCCTGGCCGCGGCACTGGCGCTCGTGCGCCAGGGGTTTTCGGTCAAGGTGCTGGAGCGGGCGGCCGAGATCGGCGAAATCGGCGCCGGCATCCAGCTCGGCCCGAACGCTTTCCACGCGTTCGACGCGCTCGGCGTCGGCGACAAGGCGCGCGCCCGCGCGGTCTATACCGACGAGATGGTGATGCACGACGCGCTCGACGAGAGCCTCGTCGGCCGCATCCCGACCGCGGAAGCGTTCCGCAAGCGCTTCGGCAACCCTTATGCGGTCATTCATCGCGTCGATGTGCACCTGTCGCTGCTCGAAGGCGCGCAGGAAACCGGCCGCGTCGAGTTTCTGACGTCGACCCGCGCCGAGCGCGTCGAGCAGGACGAGCACGGCGTGACCGTGTTCGACCAGCACGGCAGCGCGCACCGCGGCATCGCGCTGATCGGCGCCGACGGCGTCAAGTCCGCGGTGCGCGCGCAGTACGTCAATGACCCGCCGCGCGTCACCGGCCACGTCGTCTACCGCGCCGTGATCGACAAGAAGGATTTCCCCGAAAACCTGCAGTGGAACGCCGCGAGCATCTGGGTCGGCCCGAACTGCCATCTCGTGCATTACCCGTTGCGGGGCGGCGAGCAGTACAACGTCGTCGTGACGTTCCACAGCCGCCAGCAGGAAGAATGGGGCGTCACCGAAGGCAGCCGCGAAGAGGTGCAGAGCTACTTCCACGGCATCTGCCCGAAAGCGCGCCAGCTGATCGACCTGCCGAAGAGCTGGAAGCGCTGGGCGACCGCCGACCGCGAACCGATCGGCCAGTGGTCGTTCGGCCGCGTCACGCTGTTGGGCGATGCGGCGCACCCGACGACGCAATACATGGCCCAAGGCGCCTGCATGGCGCTCGAAGACGCCGTGACGCTCGGCGAAGCGCTGCGCGTGCATGACAACGACTTCGTCAAGGCTTTCGACCTGTACCAGCGTTCGCGCGTCGCCCGCACCGCGCGCATCGTGCTGTCGTCGCGCGAGATGGGTCGCATCTACCACGCCAAGGGCGTCGAGCGCCTCGTCAGGAACGACCTTTGGAAAGGCCGCACGCCGGAGCGCTTCTACGACGCGATGGAGTGGCTGTACGGCTGGAACGTCGATAACTGCCTCGCCGCGGCAGCATGAGGGAGCGAGCGATGCAGCTCTACAACTTCTTCCGCAGCGGCACTTCGCACCGTCTGCGCATCGCGCTGAACCTCAAAGGCATCGACTACGAGTACGTCGCGGTCGACCTGCGCAGCGAGGAACACCTCGGCGCCGCGTTCAAAGCGGTGAATCCGCAGGCGCTGGTGCCGGCACTCGTGTCGGAGTCCACTGAGGGCGACCTGACGCTGATCCAGTCGCCGGCGATCATCGAGTGGCTCGAGGAACGCTACCCGACGCCGGCGCTGCTGCCCGCCAGCGCAGAGGATCGCGCCCGCGTGCGCGCACTGGCGGCGATCGTCGGCTGCGACATCCACCCGATCAACAACCGCCGCATCCTGGAATACCTCCGGAAGACCTTCGGCTGCGACGAGGCCGCAGTGCTCGCATGGTGCGGCACGTGGATCAAGGCCGGTTTCGACGCGCTCGAAGCGCTACTCGCGGCCGACAAGTCGCGCGGGGAGTTCTGCTTCGGCAATACCCCGACGATCGCCGACGTCTATCTGATCCCGCAGGTGGAGAGCGCGCGGCGATTCAACGTCGATCTGTCACCGTACCCGAACCTTCTCGCGGTCGACACGGCGTGCGGGCAGCTCGACGCATTCTGTCGCGCTGCGCCGGCAAAACAACCCGACGCGCCGCCGTCGACAGCCTGAGCGCCCGAGCCGTACAGGTCGTAGATGCGCACGCGACCGCTGCCGGCGCCTGACTCGCCGCTTCCCGGTGCCTCGCCGGAACCCGGCGACGCTTATCACGCGCCGGTCGTCACCGCGTCGGCAAGCGTCTTCAATGCCGCTATCGGCCGCGCGTCGCGCAGGCGGACCATCCCTGTCGGCACGCGGCCGACGTCCGGGGGCAACGCCTCGACGACCAGTTCGGCGGCAAGTGGTGAGCGCTCGACGACGCGCCGCGGCATCAGCGTCCAGCCCAGCCCGACCGACACGCAGCCGAGGATTCCTTCGAGCGTGCCGAACTCCATCACGTCGGCGCACGCCTGCCCGCTCGCGCGCTGCCAGGCAAGCGCTCGGGCGCGGTACGCGCAGCCTTCACGGAAAATGATCAGCGGCAGCGCTTGCGGGCCCGCGCCGTCGGCACACACTTGCACGAGTTCTTCGATGACAAGCTCGTCGAACTGAAGATCGGGGTGCTTCACCGGCCCGGCAACGAACGCGCAGTCGAGCTTGTGGTCGAGCACCTTCTCGGTCAGCGCGGCACTGGTGTCCGCCTGCACCCGCAACTCGAGCCCCGGATGCGCAGCGCGCACGGCCTTCAGCCCCGCGGGCAGGTGCAGCGCGGCGAAAGTCTCCATCGTGCCGATGCGCAGTTCCCCTGCGCTCTCGCCGACCTGCCGCATCGCTGCGGTCGTCTGGCGTTCGAGCAGCAGCATCCGGCGCGCGTATTCGAGCAGCACCCGCCCGGACGGCGCGAGCTCAACCCCGCGCCCCTTGCGGAAAAAGAGTTCCGTTCCGAGCTCTTCCTCGAGCCGACGGATCCGGCTCGTGACGTTCGACTGCACGGTGTTGAGCTTGCGCGACGCAGCGAGGATGCCGCCCTCTTCGACGACGGTCTGGAAAGTCCGCAGCGCGACAAGTTCCATCACCCATCTCCAAAACAGAATTTTTCGTTCAGAACAAATCGTTTGTTTCGATAGATTATCCTGTCTATCGTGTCTGATCGGAAGAACCGACGAGCCTCTGATGAACGAACAGAAAGAACGCATCAAGATTTTGAGCGCAGGCATCTTCAGCCTGATTCTCGTGCTCGGTGTCGCGCGCTTCGCGTATACCCCGCTGCTGCCGCTGATGCAGCAGCAGGCCGGGCTCGGGATTGCCGAGGCCGGCTGGCTGGCGGCGGTCAACTACGCCGGCTATCTCTCCGGCGCGGTGCTCGCGGCGATGATCAGCGACCTCGTGCTCAAGGACCGCCTGTACCGAATCGGGATGGTCGTCGCAGTCCTGAGCACCGCGATGATGGGCCTGACGACCGACTCCACGGTCTGGGCGGTGTCGCGCTTCATCGCCGGCCTGAGCAGCGCCGCGGGCATGCTGTTCGGCACCGGGCTGATCCTCAACTGGCTGATCCGTCACAACCACCGCAGCGAACTCGGCATCCACTTCGCCGGAATCGGCCTCGGCATCGCCGGCTGCGCGGCAGCGGTCGCGCTGATGAGCTCGTGGCTCGACTGGCGCGAACAGTGGTTCGCGTTCACAGCGTTCGGCTGCGTGCTGCTGGTGCCGGCGCTGCGCTGGCTGCCGCCGCCCGATCGCAGCGCGGTGACGAAAACCGGCGAAGTCATGGCCGACCGGCCGCCGACGCCGCTGTTCATGCGCCTTTTCCTGATCGCGTACTTCTGCGCGGGGATCGGCTACGTCGTCAGCGCGACTTTCATCGTCGCGATCGTCGACCAGTTGCCGGGACTCGCCGGGCGCGGCACGCTGGTGTTCCTCGCGATCGGCGTCGCCGCGGCACCGGCCTGCATCGTCTGGGATTTCGTCGCGCGCCGCACCGGCGACCTCAATGCGCTGATCCTCGCGGCAGTGCTGCAGATCGGCGGCATCCTGCTGCCGCTCGCCGGCGGCCTCGCCGCGGCGCTCGCCGGCGCGCTGCTGTTCGGCGGCACGTTCATCGGCATGGTCAGCCTCGTGCTGACGATGGCCGGTCGCTACTACCCGACGCGCCCGGCGAAAATGATGGGCAAGATGACGATCTCGTACGGCATCGCGCAGATCGTGGCCCCCGCGCTGACCGGCTGGCTCGCAGCGTCACTCGGCGGTTACGCGGCCGGCCTGTATCTCGCCGCCGCGGCGATGGTCGTCGGCGTCGTGCTGCTGCTGGTGCTGAAAGCGGTCGAACGGCGCGAAACGCTCGCCGTCACGCCGCCTCCCGAACGCTGCGCGCAGGGTTGAGCGGTACCGGCGCGCGGGTCGCGCCGGCCGAGCCGGCATCGATGAGCTTCATCAGTTCCGGGCCACGGACGATGCATGCGACGACGACTCCCGCCCTCCGCCGACCGCTTGCGACCGCCACGCCCTGAAGCGGGCCTCGGCCTCGTCGAAGAGCGACCTGACCCGCACGACATCCCACGGTTGCTCGGCGAGCGTCTCGTGATCCCATTGGCTGCGCGGCTCGGGCGGAGCGAAGAAATCGCCGCCGTAGACATGGATCGCGCAGGTCATCTTGCCGATCGGATTGAGCACGGAGTGGATCGCCTCGCGCTCGAGCACTGTGACGTCGCCCGCCCCCAGCGATCGCGCACCCACCGCCTCGATGCTGCCTGCGGTCCGTTGCCAGAAGACGTTGTCTTCCCGGCCCGCGTAGATGCCGACAACCGAAAACATTCGATGGTTGTGCGGCATCAGGCTCATGTATGGCGCCCACACGAAATGGAGGACGGTCAGATCCTTCGATCGATACAGCGGCTCGATACCGGCGTGGGCCGGTTCACCGAGGCGGGATCTGATCGCGCTGCCGGACGACACCGCCTCGGCCACCAGTTCGCGGATCGCCCCCTCCCCTTCGGCGACCGCGCCGATGCAGTCCTGGATGAAACGCTCCTTCTCGAACATGCTGCTGCTCCTTGCTCGAGCTCGTATCGGCAAGCGACGGGGGGTCACCTGCCTACCTACGGCTCGCGCGCATCCGGCTTGTCCCGCGCTTCGGCGCACTTCCGGCACCGCGCCGGGAGCGGAGTCGGCGCGCCTTGCGCCGCCGTCTGATCTTTTATAGGCCATCCCGCAGAGGCGCACAAAGCCGCGACGGGGGCGGAGATCCGCCGCGAAGCTCCGAGACGCGCTGACTCCAATCCGCGCGGGAGCCGGCGCGGAAAGCGGCGGACCGATCTGCGCGACGCCGGCAAAATCGGCCCACGAGGTGACCTGTCGGCGTCATGGCATCACTCGCCTCACGGCATCACTTCGACGTAGTCGTAGATCTCGCAGTCCGTGATCTCGCGCCGCACCGCAAGCGGCGCGTTCGCGAACCACGCGTGCGGGTCGTGCCGATCGACTTCGCGGCCCATGAACTTCACCAGCTCGCAGATCGGCTCGACGACCTGCTCGCGGTACGGCGCGTCGTCGAGCACGTAGCCGACGTAGAGGTTTTTCATGCAGTTGCGGCGGCAGAACGACAGCGCTTCGCACGCTTCGCACGGCATCGCCGGGGTCGGCTGCAGCGGGCTCGGCTTTAGCCAGTTCGCGACGAGGTCGCCCTGCTGCATTTCCGGGCGGTGCGTCAGGTCCGGGCACGGGAAGATGCGCCCGTCCGGCAGGATGTTGAGGATATGCGTCGAGGCGCGGCATTGCGACAGTCCGCTGCACGCTTCGCGGGCGCGCGACGGCAGCACCTTGTTGCGCACCGTGCCCATCAGCGGAATGAACGGGTACAGCGCGGGGGACGCGAAGAATTTGTCGATCAGCAGCGAGAGCGCTTCTTTCTTGGCTGGCATCGCTTCGGCGTCGTAGAAGCCTTCGGCCTGCGTGAACTGCCAATACACGTAGTCGAAAGCCGGCAGCAGGCTGTCGAGTTCGTCGAAGCTGATGTCGGGGTGTCCCCAGGTCACGCGCGCAGTCAGCTTGCCGCCGAGCTTCGGGCGGATCTTTTCGATGTTCGCCGTCACCTTGCGATACACGCCGCGGCCGCGGTAATGGTCGGTGGTGTGCTCGGCGCCGTCGACCGACACCAGCACGTTCGACAGCTTCGCCAGGACCGCATCCGGCAGCCGGTGCAGCAGCGTGCCGTTCGTCTGCAGCTGGAAGCGGAACGTCGGATGACGCTCCATCAACGCGGCCATGAACGGGATGTTCAGCGTCGGCTCGCCGCCGTAGAACGTGACGTAGATCTCCTTGTCGG
This sequence comes from Azoarcus sp. PA01, assembly GCA_001274695.2. Classification (NCBI taxonomy): domain Bacteria; kingdom Pseudomonadati; phylum Pseudomonadota; class Betaproteobacteria; order Rhodocyclales; family Zoogloeaceae; genus Azoarcus; species Azoarcus sp. PA01. Next base: position 808,317 of record LARU01000002.1, read on the forward strand.
CGAGATGCGTCGCGATGAAAGTGTCGAGCGTGTCGAGTGAATACGCGACCTTGCCTTGCGAGCCGAGCACGTCGCCGACGGCAATCGAGCAGTACGAGCACTTCAGGTTGCAGGCGAGCGTCGTGAAGATGTTGAGTTCGACGCGGTTGCCGACGATCGGCCGGCGCAGTTCGGGTGCGTTCATGATTTTGTCGTGCGTGAGCTGGAAGAAATGATTCCGCGGCGGGCGCGGATTATAGCGGCCCGCCGCGGCGAGTCTTACGTCAGGCGTTCGGCTAGATGACGGCGTACCGAGATCGCGCTGCCGAGCCAGCCGAGGAACGCGGCGAAGCCGAGGATCGCCGCGCTCTCGTGCAGTCCCGGCCCGCTCAGCGTGAACACCGCGCCGTAAGTCTCGGCGAGACTTGCGACCGGTCCGCGCAGCGCCTGCACGGTCGCCCACACCGTCGCCAGCGCGACGCCGCCGCCGAGCAGGCCCTGCAAAGTGCCGAACCAGTAGAACGGGCGGCGGATGAACGGATCGGTCGCGCCGAGCAGGCGACTGACGTCGATCTCGTGGCGCTGCGTGAGAATCTGCAGCCGGATCGTGTTGAACGTGACGATGACGAGCGCGAAGCCGAGCAGTCCGGCGAGCAGCAGCACCGCGGACTGCCCGAGCCCGAGCAGCGCATGCAGGCGCTTGACCCATGCCGAATCGAGCTGCACGTGGGCGACGCCCGGCCACGCGGCAAAGCGTGCATGGAGCCGCTCGTACGCCGCCGGATCGTCGCTGGCCGGCGTGACGATGAACGCGTCGGGCAGCGGGTTCGACGTCAGGCCGCCGAGCACGTCGCCGAGGCCGCTGTGCTCGAGTTGCCGCAGCGCTTCATCCTTGGGCACATGCCGGAAGCCGGCGAGCTCGCCGTCGGCGCGCAGCCGCTTGTCGGTCGCGTCGATGTCGGCGTCCGACGCGTCCTGCGCCATGAACACGCTGATTTCGGGCGTCCCGGAGACGCCGCGCGCGAGGGACGCGACGTTGTCGAGGAGCAGGTAGCCGGCCGCCGGCAGCGACAGCGCGATGCCGACGACGAGCGCCGACAGCAGCGTCCCCAGCGGTTGCGCGACGAGGCGACGCAGCGCCAGCGCGAACGCGCGCAGATGCAGCGAGAACCAGCTGATCATGCCGCGGCCTCGATCAGCAGGCCTTTGCCGAGCACGATCCGGCGCGGCTGGTGCCTGGCGAACAGGCGGTCGTCGTGGGTCGACACCAGCACCGTCACCCCCGCAGCGTTGAACGACTTGAACAGGGTCGCGATCTCGGCGGCGTAGGCGGTGTCGAGGTGCGCGGTGGGCTCGTCGGCGATCAGGATCGACGGCCGGTTGACGATCGCTCGCGCGATCGCGACCCGCTGCTGCTCGCCGCCGGACAGCCCGGCGGGCATTTCGCGCTCGCGCCCTGCGAGGCCGACGCGATCGAGCGCCGCGGCGACGCGCTTTGCGGCATCACGCGGCGGATGGCCGGTGATCACCAGCGGCAGCATCACGTTGTCGAACACGTTGCGGTCGTACAGCAGCCGGCTCTCCTGCAGCATCAGCCCGAGGTTGCGGCGCAGATACGGAATCGCGCGCCGCCGCAGGCCCGACACGTCCTGGCCGCTGATGCGCACGGTGCCGGAGCTCGGGCGCTCGATCGCGGCGATCAGTTTCAGCAGCGTGCTCTTGCCCGCGCCGGAGTGCCCTGACAGCACCGCGAGTTGGCCGGCCGGGATCTCGAAGCTCACCCCGGCGAGCGCCGTGTAGCCGCCGGGATAACGCTTCACGACCTCGTCGAAAACGATCATGCCGCGCTGCCGGCTCCGTTGGTGTCGAACAGCGCGTCGACGAACTCGCGCGCCTTGAACGGCTGCAGATCGTCGATTCCTTCGCCGACGCCGATGAAGCGCAGCGGCCGCGGGTACTGGCGTGCGATCGCGGCGACGACGCCCCCTTTCGCGGTGCCGTCGAGCTTCGTGACGACGAGACCGGTGACACCGATCGCGCTGTCGAAAGCCTTCACCTGCGCGAGCGCGTTCTGGCCGATGTTGGCGTCGAGAACGAGCAGCACTTCGTGCGGCCCGCTCGGCGAAGCTTTCGCGATGACCCGTTTGACTTTCGCGATCTCGTCCATCAGGTGCAGCTGCGTCGGCAGCCGGCCCGCCGTGTCGGCGAGCACGACATCGATGCGGCGCGCCTTGGCCGCGTTGATCGCATCGAAGATCACCGCCGCCGAGTCACCGCCATCCTGCGCGATCACCGTGACGTTGTTGCGCCGACCCCACGTCATCAGCTGCTCGCGCGCCGCGGCGCGGAACGTATCGCCGGCGGCAAGCAGCACGCTCCGCCCCTGCGCCTGGAAATATTTCGCGAGCTTGCCGATCGAGGTCGTCTTGCCCGAGCCATTCACGCCGGCGATCATGATGATGTACGGGCTGTGGGCGGACACGTCGAGCGGTTCCTCGAGCGGCAGCAGGATTGCGTGCAGCTCGTCGGCAAGCGCCTTCTGCAGCTGGTCGGCAGTCTCGAGCCGGTCGCGCTTCCAGCGCTTGCGCAGTTCGCCGAGCAGGTGCTGCGTCGCCTCGACGCCGCAGTCGGCCATCAGCAGCGTCGCTTCGAGCTCCTCGAGCAGCTCCTCGTCGATCTTGCGCCGGCCGAACAGGCTCGCGAGCCCGCCGCCAAGCTGCTGGCGGGTGCGGCTGAGTCCCGCCTTGAGCCGCTCCGACCACGAACGTTTCGCGCCCGGCTTCGCGGTCTCCGCGCCAAGCGGGACGGAAGTTTCGAAAGGAGCTTCAGCGGAAGCTTCAAAATCGGGAGCGACGTCGGCAGGCGGGGCCGACGGCGCCGCTTCGGCGATCGGTTCGGCCGGATCGTGCGCGGGCTGCGCGGCCGGGAGCTCGTCCGGCTGCGTCTTGTCTTCCACCGCATCGGGCTTCGCGGGCTTTTTTCTCAGGAAACCAAACATGGGTATTCGGGTCTGTTGTGACGTTTGAACTTCGGCGGCGCCGAAGTCCCAATAACGCTAAGATGCGGCTCCACGTTCGAGCGGTGCCGGGTTTCGTCCGGGCCGCGAGCCGCGAATTCTACCAGATGCAGGACATCTCCATGTTTCGCCAGAACTTTCCCCGCATCGCCCTGCTTGCCGCCGCGCTGCTCGCCGCGGCCGGCCCGCTTCAGGCGAATCCGTTCGAGACGACCCTCGACAACGGCATGCAAGTCATCGTCAAGGAAGACCGCCGCGCCCCGTCGGTCGTTCATATGGTGTGGTACGACGTCGGCGCGATGGACGAACCGGCAGGCGTCTCGGGCATCGCGCATCTGCTCGAACACATGATGTTCAAAGGCACGGAAAAAGTCGGCCCGGGCGAGTTCAACAAGCGCGTCGCCGCGGTCGGAGGGCGCGACAACGCGTTCACGTCGCGCGACTACACGGCCTATTTCCAGCAGATCCCGCCGGCCGAGTTGGGCGACATGATGATGCTCGAAGCCGACCGGATGGCGAACCTGAAGATCACCGAACCACTGTTCGCGCCGGAGCTCGACGTCGTGCGCGAAGAGCGGCGCCTGCGCACCGAAGACGAGCCGCGCGCGCTGGTGCATGAGCAGCTGATGGCCACGACGTTCCAGGCCCACCCGTATGGCCGTCCGGTGATCGGCTGGATGACCGACCTCGCCTCGATGACGGCCGAGGACGCGCGCAGCTGGCACCGGAACTGGTACGCGCCGAACAACGCGCGCCTCGTCGTCGTCGGCGACGTCGACCACCAGGCGGTGTTCGACCTCGCCCGCCGCTACTACGGCGCGGTGGCTGCGCGCGACCTACCGAAGCGCCGCATCACGCCCGAACCGGAGCAGCTCGGCCCGCGCCAGAGCGTCGTCAGGGCGCCTGCCGAACTGCCGTACGTCGCGCTGGCATGGCGCGCGCCGACGCTGCGCGATCCGGCGAACGACCGCGACGTGTATGCACTGCAGGTGCTCGCGGCGGTGCTCGACGGCTATGACGGTGCGCGCCTGCCGCGCCGGCTGGTGCGCGAGACGCGCGTCGCGGTGTCGGTCGGTGCCGGCTACGACGGCACGGCACGCGGCCCGTCGCTGTTCACGCTCGACGCCGCTCCTGCCGCGGGCAAGACCGTAACCGACGTCGCGGCGGCGCTGCGCGACGAGATCGCGCGCATCCAGAACGAAGGGATCGCCGAGGACGAGCTCGAGCGGGTCAAGACGCAGACGATCGCCGGCGAAGTCTACAAGCGCGATTCCCTGATGGGGCAGGCGATGGAGATCGGCTTCCTCGAGGCGAGCGGCCTGTCGTGGCGCGACGAGGCGGCGCTGCTCGAAGGCGTGCGGCGCGTCACCGCCGCGGAGGTCCAGGCAGTCGCGCGCAAATATTTCACCGACACCACGCTGACCCGGGCACAGCTCGACCCGCTGCCCGTTCCTGCCGGACAGCCTCGCCCCGCGGCGCCGGCGACGAGGCATTAGCATGAATCCGACCACCCTGATCCGGAAGATCGTCCCGGTCCGCGCGACGCTGCTCGCGCTGTTGGCCTTCGCAAGCTTCGGCACGGCGATCGCCGGCCCGGACATCCAGCACTGGACCGCTCCGACCGGCGCCCGCGTGTTTTTCGTAGAAAGCCATGCACTGCCGCTCGTCGACGTGCAGGTGACGTTCGCTGCCGGTGGCGCGCTCGACCCGGCCGGCGCGGCCGGCGTCGCGAGCCTGACGCGCAGCCTGCTCGATGCGGGCACGGAAAGCCTCGACGAACAGCAGATCGCCGAACGGATCGCCGACACCGGCGCGCACATCAGCGGCGGCACCGACAAGGACATGGCGGCCCTGTCGGTGCGCACGCTGTCGAGCGAGCCCGAGCGCGAAGCGGCGATCGGGCTCGCCGCCCGGCTGCTCGCGAAGCCGACATTCCCGGCGCAGATCCTCGAACGCGAGCGTGCCCGCAGCATCGCCGGCCTGCGCGACGCGCTGACGCGTCCCGACACGCTCGCCGCGCGCAGCTTCACGCGCGCGATCTACGGCGACCACCCCTATGGCCAGCTCGTCACCGTCGAATCGCTGCAGCGGATCACGCGCGATCAGATCGAAGCGTTTCATCAGGCGCACTACACCGCACTCGCGGCCAGCGTCGCGATCGTCGGCGACGTCAGCCGCGACCAGGCCGAACGGATCGCGGTCCGCCTCACCGAAACGCTGCCCGCCGGGACGCCGCCCGCCCCGCTGTCCCCGCCGCAGCTTCCGCCCCGCCTGGTCGAACATATCGAACACCCGTCTGCGCAGGCCCACATCCTCATGGGAATGCCGGGGATCTCGCGCGACGACCCGGACTATTTCCCGCTGGTCGTCGGCAACTACGTACTCGGCGGAGGTGGTTTCGTGTCGCGACTGACGAAGGAAGTGCGCGAAAAACGCGGCTTCGCGTACAGCGTCTTCAGCTCGTTCCAGCCGCTGCGCGTCGCCGGACCGTTCGAAATCGGCCTGCAGACGCGCGGCAGCCAGGCCAGGGAGGCGCGGCAGGTGACGCAGGCGGTGCTCGACGAATTCGTCGCCGCCGGCCCGACCGCCGACGAACTGCAAGCGGCCAAGGACAACTTCATCAACGGCTTCGGGCTGCGGCTCGACTCGAACCGCAAGATCCTCGACTACGTGTCGATGATCGGCTTCTACGGTCTGCCGCTGGACTGGCTCGACACTTATCCGGAGCGCGTCGCCGCAGTCACCGTCGAGGCCGTACGCGACGCGTTCTCGCGCCGCATTCGCGACGAGCACCTCGTGACGGTGGTCGCCGGCGGTGACGGCGACGTGGTCGCCAACGGTGAACGTGTCCCGGCGGCCAGGGCGGAACCTTCCAATTGAGCCGGGTACGCATCGTCGGCGGCGCGTGGCGCTCGCGCCTCATCGACGTCGCGAAAGTCCCCGGATTGCGGCCGACTCCCGACCGCGTGCGCGAGACGCTGTTCAACTGGCTCGGCCAGGACCTCACCGGCCTCAGCTGCCTCGACCTCTTCGGCGGCTCCGGCATCCTCGGCCTCGAGGCGGCGTCGCGGGGCGCCTCGCGCGTGACCATCGTCGAGCACGACGCCCGCGCGTTTGCCGCATTGCGACAGGCGATCCGGGGGCTGCACGCCGAGCAGGTGGAGGTGATCCGCGGCGATGCGGTAAGATTCGCGCAAACGGCGTCGGAACGCTTCGACGTGGTCTTCCTCGATCCACCCTACAATCAAGGCTGGCTTGAGCGGTTGGAACCCTGGCTCGACCGGGTTCTGAAGCCGGACGGCTGGCTCTATGCGGAGTCGGAAACGCCGGTAGGCGGACTTGGCGCCTGGCGGACGACGAAGCAGGGTCGCGCCGGCCAGGTCCATTTCCATCTCTTGCAAGGGAGGCAAGAATGAAGGAAGGGGTCGCGATTTATCCGGGGACGTTCGATCCGTTCACGCGGGGCCACGAGGATCTGGTGCGGCGCGCGTCGCTGCTGTTCAACACCGTCGTCGTCGCGGTCGCCGAGAGCCACGGGAAGGCGCCGATCTTCACGCTCGCCGAACGCGTCGAGATCGCGCGCGAGGTGCTGGCGCCGTTTCCGAACGTCGAAGTCACCGGCTTCGACGGGCTGCTGATGGATTTCCTGCGGCAGCGCGACGCGCGGCTGATCCTGCGCGGGCTGCGCGCGGTGTCGGACTTCGAGTACGAATTCCAGATGGCCGGGATGAACCGAAAGCTGTTTCCCGACGTCGAAACGGTGTTCCTGACGCCGGCCGAAGAATACATGTTCATTTCGGCGACGATGGTGCGTGAAATCGCCCGCCTGGGCGGTGATGTCAGCAAGTTCGTGCAGCCTGCCGTGAATCAGCGGCTGCTGCAGAAAGTGTCTTTGAAGCGATAGCGAGGAAGTAGAAGATGGCTCTGATGATTACGGACGAATGCATCAACTGCGATGTGTGCGAACCGGAGTGTCCCAATGGCGCGATCTACCAGGGGGATGAGATTTACGAGATCGATCCGGACAAATGCACCGAGTGCGTCGGCCATTTCGACGAACCGCAGTGTCAGCAGGTCTGTCCGGTCGACTGCATCCCACTGAACCCGGATGTGGTCGAAACGAAGGAACAGCTGATGGAGAAATTCGTTCGCCTGACCACCCAGAAGGTCTGAGCGGACTCTCCGCGCTGCGGAGATCGGACAGCGAAGCGCATCCTGCGGGGGTGCGCTTTTTTTTCCGAACTGGCGTTTATGCGGCGCACGGCACCGGCGCCGCGGAGCGGGCAGAGGCCGCCAATACCGAGGCGCCGAGCACCGCGTGGATCGCTCGCTCGAGTCCGGCCAGTTCGTCGAGCTGCGCGAGCATCGCGAGCTCGGCCTGTTCGAGCTCGGCGATCCGCTCTTCGAGCGTGTCGGTTGCCTGGTGGATGCGCTTGACGCTTTCGAGCCGGCGCTTGAGCTGGAACTGGTATTCCCGCACCTGCGTCTCGAGCGGCGACATCACCGCGCGCAGCCAGCGCTCGACGTCCCGGTTCGCGACTTCGAACGTGCGCCGCGCCTGCACCGCAACCGTTTCGAAGAAGCGTTGCGTCAGCGTGTGCTTTTCGGTCGTCACGAGCGTCAACGCGGTGTTGATCTGGCGATTGAACGCCGCTTCGAGCCGTTCGAGTTCGCGCTCGTAGCGCAACGTCGAGAACGCTTCGGGCGCGGCGAGCTTCAGTCCGTGCTCGACGCTGAAACGCTTGTACATGCTGTCGAGCATGCGCGTGATCTCGGCGATCTCGCCCGCCGATCGCGCGAGGCTGCCCCGCAGGTTTTCGAAGAACCCTTCCATCGCCGCGCTCAGGCCTTTCGAAAACGTGGATTCGAGCATCGCTTCGCGAGTACGGCGCGTCTCGTCACGCAACATGTCCATGCCCAAGTGGGCGAGCAGGTTGTTCGTCAGGTTCGAGAACACGCTGCGCACCGCGTAGTACTTCTGCAGCCCTTCCTCGAACTCGGTCTTTTCCGCGCGGATCTTGCGCATCATGTACTCGATGACGCTCTGGTTCTTGCCGCGCAGGTCGGTGAGCTCGTGCAATTGCTCGCGCAGCCCGGAAAGCCGTGCGCCGAGGAGTTCACGCGCCTGCCGGATCAGGTCGCCGGTTTCGCCGAGCGCACCGTCGCGGACGATTTCCTGCTTCGTCGGCAGCAGCTCCTCGCTGAGCGCGCGCTCGAGCGCGCCGAGGCGACTGCGCTCGAGCAGCGCTTCGTCATGGTGGATGCGCGCGACCAGCCCTTTCTGCGCGGAGACCGGGAAGACGCTTTCCGCCGGCACGTCCAGCACTTCCGCGACCGAGCGCAGCTGCCGGTCGATTTCCGCGTCGATGCGAGCCTCGTCGCGCAGGCCGTCCCACAGGCCGTCGATCTTGTTCAGCACGACGAGCCCCCCCTCCTCCCTCCGCCCGGGCCGCCGCGCACGTATTCGCGCCACACCGCGAGGTCGCTGTGCGTGACCCCGGTGTCGGCGGCGAGGACGAACAGCACCGCATGCGCATTGGGCAGCAGCGACAGCGTCAGTTCGGGCTCTGCACCGATCGCGTTGAGCCCGGGCGTATCGAGCACGACCAGCCCCTGTTCGAGCAGCGGGTGCGGAAACTCGACCACGACGTGGCGCCAGCTCGGGATTTCGACGAGGCCGTCGGGGCCGGCCTTGAGCCCTTCCGCGCTGTCCGGATCAACCTCGAAGCCCAGCTGCCGCGCCTCGGCGGGCGACACCCGCTCGGTGTCGCCGACCCGCGAGAATCCCTGCTGCAAATTGCCCAGCGAGCCGACGTCGAGCGGCAGCACGAGCCATTCCTGCGGGAACCGCTTGAGCTCGCTGACGCTCGCATGCGTCGCCCGGGTGCGGATCGGCAGCAGACGGATCTCGGGGCACGCTTCCGCGCTCCACTGCAGCTCGGTCGGACACATCGTCGTGCGGCCGGCGCTCGAAGGCAGTACGCGGTCGCCATAGCCGGAGAAAAAGAGCGCGTTGATCAGTTCCGACTTGCCCCGCGAGAACTCGGCGACGAAAGCGACCGTCAGCTTGTCGTCGCGCAGGCGTTCGAGCACGCACTGCAGCCGCAGGTCGCCCTGCGCATCGCCGATCTCGTTGTGCGACAGCCACTGGCGCAAGCGGCCGACCGCCGACGAGGCGGCCGCCCGCCACTGGCTGTATGCCGAGAATTGGTCAACCAGGGTCATGTCGTCTCGCTCGCGCGCGGGGGGTTCACCGCGCAGAAATTACACACGGCGTCAGCATAACCTCGATTCGCTCACCATCCAATTCGGGACCCGCGCGATCTGATGAGCGTATTGCGCCGGCCTCGCCAGTGCGCAGAGTTTTCCCGGGAGAGCTCAGCGACGCTGGCAGTGCGGGCAGAAAAAAGTCGAGCGCTGGCCGAGCACGACCCGACGAACCGGCGTGGCGCACACCCGGCACGCCTGGCCTTCGCGCCCGTACACGAAGTACTGCTGCTGGAAGTACCCGGCGCGCCCGTCCCCGCCGACGAAGTCGCGCAACGTGCTGCCGCCGGCGTCGATCGCCGCGAGCAGCGTTTCGCGTACCGACGCGACAAGACGGGCGAGGCGCCGCGGCCCCATCGCGCCGGCCGGTTCGAGCGGATGGATGCGGGCGCGAAACAGGCTCTCGGAGGCGTAGATGTTGCCGACCCCAACGACACGATGCGCATCCATCAGCGTCTGCTTGATCGGCAGCCGCACTCCTCGCGTCACTTCATGCAGCCACGCGCCGGTAAAACCGCTCTCCAGCGGCTCGCGTCCGAGCGACGCGAGCAGCGGGTGGGACAAGCCGTCGCCCGGCTGCCACAGCACGAGGCCGAACCGGCGCGGATCGCGCAGCCGCAGCGCCTCGGCGCCGAACACCAGGTCGACGTGATCGTGCACGCCCGCGGGCTCGTCAGCCGACACCATCCTGAGGCTGCCCGACATGCCGAGATGCACGAGCAGGCTGCCGTGCGGAAAATCCAGCAGCAGATATTTCGCGCGGCGCCGCACGCCCTGCAATCCCTCGCCGACGAGCGTCTGCGCGAGATCCGCGGGCACCGGCTGGCGCAGCCGCGGATTGCGCACTTCGAGCGCCGTCACGGTCCGCCCGGCGACGCACGGACGAATGCCGCGGCACGTGATTTCCACCTCCGGCAATTCCGGCATCGGCAATCCTTCTTCGAATTCCTCGCACAAGCGGCGTGCTTGCTCATGCGACGTGAAACTGCATAACATGGGGCGAACGGAATCGTTTCCGACCCTTCTAATCCACGACCACCTCGTTGGCGGACCCCAGCATACAGCCGGATACGGCAGCTTGCAGCGTCCGCGGCTTCACGGAATCCCCTTCGGGCATCAACATGAATCGTACTGCTTCCCTGCTCACTGCCGGCCTCGGGCTGGCGATCGCGCTTGCGTTCCCCGCATTCGCGCAGACGATCGACATCGCCGCCGAACCCGCCTCGACGGAGGCGCCCGAGGTTGCGGAGCAGCCGCTGACCGCGCAGATGCTATACACCTTCCTGCTGGCCGAGATCGCCGGGGCCCGTGGCGAAATCGGTGTCTCGGTGCAAGCCTACCTCGATCTGGCGCAACGCACCCGCGACCCGCGCATCGCGCGGCGCGCAGTCGAAATCGCGCTGTTCGCGCGCGACCTGTCCGCCGCCACCGAAGCGGCCAGGATCTGGGTCGACGTCGAGCCCGAGTCCGCCGAAGCCCGGCGCGTGATGGCGGGGATTCTCTCGGGCGGCACCGGGCAGCTCGAGCAGGTGCAGATCCAGCTCGCCCGCCTGCTCGCAGAGTCGCCGGACCAGATCGAAAACCACCTGATGGGGCTCAACCGCGCGTTCGCGCGCATCAGCGACAAGCAGGCGGTGAAAGGCATCATCGACCGCCTGACCGAGCCGTACCTCGACCTCCCCGAAGCGCAGTTCGCTCGCGCACAGGCGGCGATCACCGCCGACGACGCGATCGCCTCGCTCGCCGCGATCGACCTCGCGCTCGGGCTTCGCCCGGACTGGGAGCTTGCGATCCTGTTCAAGGCGCAGCTGCTGGCGCAGTCCGATTCGCCCGACGCGGCGCTGCAGCTCATCAAGGAGCATATCGACCGTCACCCCGAGAGCCAGAACGCGCGTGTCGCCTATGCGCGCGGCCTGGTTTCGGCGCGCCGCTTCGAGGCCGCGCGCGACGAGTTCCGCCAGCTCCTCGACAACGCGCCGAACGACCGCGACCTGATGTACGCCGTCGGCCTGCTGTCGGCCCAACTCGACGATTTCGACGCCGCGGCGCCGCTGCTCGAACAGGCGCTGAACGCCGGCCATCCGGAAGCGGATGGAATCCGCCTCAATCTTGGCCAGATCGCCGAACGCCGGGAGGACAGCGAGGGCGCGATGCGCTGGTACCGCACTGTCGAGCCCGGACGCCACCATACCGACGCCCAGATCCGCATCGCAGTGCTGCTCGCGCAACAGGGGAACCTGCAGCAGGCGCGCGAACACCTGCAGTCGGTGCAGGCCGGACCCGACACGATCAAGCGGCTGCGGCTTGCCGAGGTGCAACTGCTGCGAGCCGAAGGGCGCGAAGCCGAAGCGCTCGGACTCCTCGACACTGAACTGCGCAAGACCCCCGAAGACCCGGACCTGCTCTACGAGTCGTCGATGCTCGCCGAACACCTCGGCCAGCTCGACGTCATGGAAGGGCGGCTGCGCAAGCTCATCGCGCTGCAACCCGACCACGCCCACGCCTACAACGCGCTCGGCTATTCGCTGGCCGACCGCGGACTGCGCCTCGACGAAGCCGAAGCGCTGATCGCGCGCGCGCTCGAACTGACCCCCGGCGATCCTTTCATCCTCGACAGCATGGGCTGGGTCAACTTCCGGCAGGGCGACACGGCTGCGGCGCTCGCCCATCTCGAAAAAGCCTACAGCCTGCGTCCCGACCCCGAAATCGCCGCCCACTTGGGCGAAGTGTTGTGGAGCCTGAACCGCCAGGCCGACGCGACGCGGATCTGGAACGAAGCTTTGCAGGCCCATCCCGACAGCACGGCACTGAAGAACGTCATGCAGCGTTTCGGCCAGCGATGAGCCGGCGCCTTGCAAAATTCGCGGCGATCGCGGTGTTGACAACCGCTGCGCTGTCCGGCTGCGCGATCCAGCCGCCCGCCCCGCCGGCGGCGACCGTCGCGCCGCGGCCGATCGCCTCGTCGTTCGAACTCGAAGGCCGCCTTTCGGCGACCGACGGCGAACGCGCCGCGAACGGCGGGTTGCAATGGTTTCACTCGCCGGCCGTGGACGAATGGACCGTCCTGAACCCGCTCGGGCAGATCGTCGGCCAACTCGTCACGACCGCCGAAGGCGCGCGGCTGCGTACCGCGGACGGTCGCGTCGAGCACAGTGACGACGCCGCCGCGATGCTGAACCGATTGCTCGGCGTCGCCGCACCGCTCGACGGGCTCGCCTACTGGGTGCAGGCGACGGCCCGCGCCGGCGCCCGCGTGCTCGACATCGACGATCGCGGTCGTCCGGCGCGCATCACCGACGCCGGCTGGACGATCGACTACGTCGAATATGCCGGCGCCGCGGTCGACGCGTTGCCGCGCCGGATCGATGCCCACTGGGGCGACGCCCGTATCCGGCTTATCATCGATCAATGGACACCGCTGAATTGATCCGTCTTCTCGATTGCCCGGCGCCGGCGAAGCTGAACCTCTTCCTGCATGTCATCGGGCGCCGTGCAGATGGCTATCATCTGCTGCAAACCGCGTTTCGCCTGCTCGACTGGGGCGATGCGCTGTCGTTCGAGCTGCGCAATGACGATGTCGTCACGCGCGTCACCGACCTGCCCGGCGTTTCCGCCGAGCATGACCTCGTCGTCCGGGCAGCGCGGCTGCTGCAGTCCTACACCGGGTGCCGGCGCGGCGCCGACATCCGTGTGGACAAGCGGCTGCCGATGGGCGGCGGTCTCGGCGGCGGCAGTTCGGACGCCGCGACGACGCTGATCGCGCTGAACCGCCTGTGGCGCACCGGCGTCCGCCGTGAAGAGCTTGCGGCGCTCGGGCTGCGGCTCGGCGCGGACGTCCCGTTTTTCATCTTCGGCCGCGACGCGTTCGCCGAAGGGGTCGGCGACGAACTGCACCCGCTCGACCTTCCGCCGGCCTGGTACGTCATCGTCGCGCCACCGGTCACGGTACCCACCGTGGAAATTTTTGCAGCGCAGGAGTTGACGCGGAATACCGAACCCATCAAAATTACGGACTTCGCAGCGAGCACCACTCGTAACGATCTGCAAGCGGTTGCGTGCAGTCGTTACCCCGAGATCGGTGCAGCAATCGACTGGCTGGCGCAGTTTGCGCCAGCGCGAATGACCGGTTCGGGCGCCTGCATTTTTGCGCAGGTGGCAAGCGAGGACGATGCCGAACGCATCGTCGCAAGCTGTCCGGGGTCGTACCGGGCATGGAAAGCGCGCAGCGTGATGCAGCATCCGCTTCGCAACTGGGTCGATTGAGCGGGCGAAAAGGTTTTACTGGGGAGTCGCCAAGTTGGTCAAGGCACCGGATTTTGATTCCGGCATTCGAAGGTTCGAATCCTTCTTCCCCAGCCAGTAAATTACGGGCAGGCCGCGCGCCTGCCCGTATCGTTTTTATCGCCACCATTCTATCGGCATCGGAGTTTCGGACATGGCCTACGGCAGCCTGATGGTCTTCACCGGCAACGCCAACCCCAAGCTTGCCTCGGACGTCGTGCGCAGACTGGGCATTTCGATCGGGGCGGCCACGGTGGGCCGGTTCTCCGACGGTGAAGTCAATATCGAACTGCTCGAGAACGTCCGCGGCAAGGACATCTTCGTCCTGCAACCGACCTGCTCGCCGACGAACGAGAACCTGATGGAGCTGCTGGTCCTCGTCGATGCGTTGAAGCGCGCGTCGGCCGGCCGCATCACCGCCGCGATCCCCTACTTCGGCTATGCCCGCCAGGACCGCCGTCCGCGCTCGGCACGCGTGCCGATCACCGCGAAAGTGGTCGCCAACATGCTGCAGGCCGTCGGTGTTCAGCGTCTCCTGACGATGGACCTGCACGCCGACCAGATCCAGGGTTTCTTCGACATCGCGGTCGACAACGTGTATGCGGCCCCGGTGCTGCTCGCCGACCTCGACAAGCAGAAATACGATGACCTGCTGGTCGTGTCGCCTGACGTCGGCGGCGTCGTGCGCGCCCGCGCGTTCGCCAAGCGCATGGAATGCGATCTGGCGATCATCGACAAACGCCGCCCGAAAGCGAACGTCTCCGAAGTCATGAACATCATCGGCGAAGTCAAGGATCGCACCTGCGTGATCATGGACGACATCGTCGATACCGCCGGCACGCTGTGCAAGGCCGCGACGGCGCTGAAGGAAAACGGCGCCCGCCGCGTGCTGTCGTACTGCACCCACGCGGTGCTATCCGGGTCGGCGGCGGCGCGCATCGCCGATTCCGATCTCGACGAACTGGTCGTCACCGACACCATCCCGCTGCGCGACGACGCGAAAGCCTGTTCGCGCATCCGCCAGATCTCGGTGGCCTCGCTGCTCGCCGACACCGTGCTGCGGATCAGCAACGAGGAATCGGTCAGCTCGCTGTTCATGGAATGAATCTTCGCCGCCGGCACGAACCGGCGGCCCACCCCATCCGCCTGGTCGCGGGCGGATCGTTTCAACCAGGAGTCACACAATGCAAATCCAGTTCAAGGCCACCCCGCGCGTGGAACAGGGCACGGGTGCGAGCCGCCGCCTGCGTCGCGCCGGCCAGATCCCCGGCATCATCTATGGCGCCAACGCCGACGCCCAGGCGATCACGGTCGACCACAATGAGCTCTACCACCTGCTGAAGAAGGAAGCTTTCCACGCTTCGGTGCTCGGGATCGAGCTCGAAGGCGCGAAGCAGACCGTCGTGCTGCGCGACGTCCAGTGGCATCCGTACAAGCAGCAAGTGCTGCACCTCGACTTCCAGCGCGTCGATGCGGGCCACAAACTCCACCTGAAAGTGCCGCTGCACTTCATCAACAACGACACCAACCCGGCGGTCAAGCTCGGCGGCTGCATGATCTCGCACACGATGACCGAACTCGACGTCGCGTGCCTGCCGGCGAACCTGCCTGAATTCATCGAAGTCGACCTGCAGACGCTCGAAGCCGGCCAGTCGATCCACGTCTCGCAGCTCAAGCTGCCTGAAGGCGTCGAAGTCGTCCACCACGGCGAAGGCGACCCGGTCGTCGCGACCGCGCTGACCGTCAAGGGCGGCGCCGCCGAAGCCGCCGAAGGCGAAGCCGCGGCCTGAGGCTGCGACTTCTCGGTCGCACCCGGTCGGGATTGAAGACCTCGATTCGATGAGTGCCGCAGCCCCGCGCCTCGTCGTCGGCCTCGGCAATCCCGGCGCCGAATATTCCGAAACCCGGCACAATGCCGGGTTTTGGTTTTGTCAGCAGCTCGCCGACAAGCTCGGCGTGCGTTTCAGCCACGAGTCGCGTTTTCACGGCTTCGTCGCCCATGCACGCGACGTCGGCGTATGGCTGCTGATCCCGCAGACTTACATGAACCGTTCGGGGCAGGCAGTCGGGGCGCTGGCGCGCTTCTACCGCATCGCGCCGGCCGAGATTCTCGTCGTCCATGACGAACTGGACATCCCTCCAGGCCAGTTGCGCCTGAAATTCGGCGGCGGACTCGGCGGCCACAATGGCCTCAAGGACACGTCAGCGCACCTCGCGACCAACGATTACTGGCGGCTGCGCATCGGGATCGGCCATCCCGGCGACCGCAACGAAGTCGTCAACTACGTGCTGAAATCGGCGCGCCGCGAAGAACAGGCGCAGATCGACGAAGCGCTCGAGCGTGCGCTGGCGGCGTGGCCGCTGATCGCGCGCGGTGAATGGAACGCCGCCACGACCCGCCTCAACGCCCGCCCCGCCGCGCCGAAGTAGGCTGAAAATGGAGTCCGGCGTTTCGTACACCTACTCCCGGCTCTTGACGGCACGTTGCGGCGAGAGTGCCGCCGACGGCGACCAGCTTCGATTGCAAGCCATTGATTCGGCAATTAGAATCATGCCTTGACTGGTGCCGGGAGAGGGACTCGAACCCTCACAGTGTTACCACCGGCGGATTTTGAATCCGCTGCGTCTACCGATTCCGCCATCCCGGCAGGGAAGCGCCGCATTATCCATGAAACTGCCCCCCACCAGCAAGCGCATGTCACTGACTCTTGACGATTTCGATTACGTACTCCCGCCCGAACTGATCGCCCAGGCACCGCTTGCCGAGCGCTGCGCCAGCCGTCTGCTGGTGCTCGACGGCGAGCGCCTGGACGATCGCGGTTTTTGCGACCTGCCCGAACTGGTGCAGCCCGGCGACCTGCTCGTATTCAATGACACCCGGGTCATCCACGCGCGCCTGTACGGGACGAAGGAAACCGGCGGCCACGTCGAAGTCCTCATCGAACGGGCGGTCGGCCCGCACGAAGCGCTCGCCCAGGTCCGCGCGAGCAAGTCGCCGCGCGCCGGCAGCCGGCTGCGGCTCGCCGACGCGTTCGATGTCACCGTGCTCGGCCGCGTCGGCGAGTTCTTTCATCTGCGCTTTCCCGACAGCGCCGACCTCCTCGATCTGCTCGAACGCCACGGCAAGCTGCCGCTGCCGCCTTACATCGACCGCAGCGCCGACGAGCACGACGAATCGCGCTACCAGACCGTGTATGCGCGCGAGCGCGGCTCGGTCGCGGCGCCGACCGCCGGGCTGCATTTCGACCAGCCGATGCTCGCCGAACTGGCGAAGAAAGGCGTGCACGGCGCGTGGCTGACGCTGCACGTCGGCGCCGGCACGTTCCAGCCGGTGCGCGTCAACGACCTCGGCGAACACCGCATGCACCGCGAACGCTACGTGATCCCGCAGGAAACCGTGGACGCGATCGCCGCGACGCGGGCCGCAGGGCGTCGCGTCATCGCGGTCGGCACGACCAGCCTGCGCGCGCTCGAAGGCGCCGCGCAGGACGGACCGCTCGAAGCGGGCAGCGGCGAGACCGAGCTCTTCATCCTGCCGGGCTACCGCTTCCAGGTCGTCGATGCGCTGATCACGAACTTCCACCTGCCGAAATCGACGCTGCTGATGCTGGTGTCGGCGTTCGCGGGCCTCGAGCCGATGCGCCGCGCATACGCGCACGCCGTCGGTCACTCCTACCGATTCTTCAGCTACGGCGATGCCATGTTCATCACCCACTGCAACGATGCAATTTGAACTCCTCGCCCAGCACGGCGCCGCGCGCCGCGGTCGCCTGACGCTCGCCCACGGCAGCGTCGACACCCCGGCGTTCATGCCGGTCGGCACCTACGGCACGGTCAAGGCGATGACCCCGGCCGCGCTCGCCGACACGGGCGCACAGATCTGTCTCGGCAACACGTTCCACCTCTGGCTGCGCCCCGGGCTCGACGTCGTGGGGGCGCACAGCGGGCTGCACCGCTTCATGAACTGGGACCGGCCGATCCTCACCGATTCCGGCGGCTTCCAGGTATTCAGCCTCGGCGCGCTGCGCAAGATCACCGAGGAAGGCGTGAAGTTTGCGTCGCCGATCGACGGCGCGAAGCTTTTCCTGACCCCGGAAGAGTCGATGCGCATCCAGACGGTGCTGAACTCGGACATCGCGATGATCTTCGACGAATGCACGCCGCACCCCGCGACGCACGACGAGGCGGCGAAGTCGATGCAGCTGAGCCTGCGCTGGGCGCGGCGCTCGCGCGACGAGTTCGACCGGCTCGCGAACCCGAACGCGCTGTTCGGCATCGTCCAGGGCGGCATGTTCGAAGACCTGCGTGACGAATCCCTTGCCGCGCTCGACGCGATCGGCTTCTCCGGCTACGCGATCGGCGGCCTGTCGGTCGGCGAACCGAAGGAAGACATGGCGCGCATCCTCGCCCACACCGCGCCGCGCTTGCCTGCCGGTCGCCCGCGCTACCTGATGGGCGTCGGCACGCCGGAGGACATCGTCGCCGGCGTCGCGGCCGGCATCGACATGTTCGACTGCGTGATGCCGACCCGCAACGCGCGAAACGGCTGGCTCTTCACCCGCTACGGCGACATCAAGATCAAGAACGCGACGCACAAGCAGGACACCCGCCCGCTCGACCCGTCGTGCGACTGCTACACCTGCCGCAACTTCAGCCGCGCCTATCTGCACCACCTGCACCGCGCCGGCGAAATCCTCGGCAGCATGCTGAATACCATCCACAACCTGCGCTATTACCAGACGCTGACGGCAGAACTGCGCACGGCGATCGCCACCGGCGACTTCGATAGCCACGTCGCGCGCTTCCACTCCGATCGTTCGACCGGCATTCATTGACTAGCCAACGGTCGCGGCGCCAGCCCGGGCGCCGCGACGAGGCGCGACTTATCCTGCTGCTATAATCGGCCGCTTTACGCAACCACCCGGAGTCCCACGTGTTCATTTCCAACGCTTACGCCCAGGCCGCGCCTGCGGGCGACCCGACCGGCGGCCTGATGGGCATGCTGCCGCTGATCCTGATGTTCATCGTGCTGTGGTTCCTGATGATCCGCCCGCAGATGAAGCGCGCCAAGGAACACAAGGCGATGGTCGCTGCGATCGCGAAAGGCGACGAAATCGTCACCCAGGGCGGCATCGCCGGTCGCGTGACCCAGGTGGGCGAAAATTTCCTGCACGTCGAAGTGGCCGACAACGTCAATATCGTCGTCCAGGCCCAGTCGGTCACCAACGTGCTGCCGAAGGGCACGCTGAAGACCCTGTGAGGCCCGCGGCGGCGTGAGCGTCCCGCTCCGCCGCCCCTGCGCATGGCGCCTCCCCACCCCACTTCATTCAAGTCATGAACCGCTACCCGCTCTGGAAGAACATCCTCATTGGTCTGGTCCTGTTCTTCGGCCTGATCTACACCCTTCCCAACTTCTATGGTGAAGTCCCCGCAGTTCAGGTCTCCAGCGGCAAAGCGACGCTCAAGCTCGATTCCGCGCTGGCCGCTCCGATCGAACAGGCGCTGCGCGACGCCCAGGTCCCCTACGACGGGCTGTTCGTCGACGCCAACAGCATCCGCGTGCGACTGGCGAGCACCGAGAACCAGCTGCGCGCGAAAGACGCGATCGAGAAACGGCTCAATCCCGATCCCAGCGATCCTTCCTATATCGTCGCGCTGAACCTGCTGCCGGCTTCGCCGACCTGGCTCACCGCGATTCACGCACTGCCGATGTACCTCGGCCTCGATCTGCGCGGCGGCGTGCATTTCCTGCTCGAAGTGGACATGCCGGGTGCGATCACGAAGCGCCTCGACGCGACCGCCGGCGACCTGCGCACGCTGCTGCGCGACAAGGACGTGCGCCACGCCGGCATCGTGCGCGAAGGCAACGCCATCCAGCTGCGCTTTCGCGACGCGGCCCAGCGCGACGCGGCACGTAACGCGATCCTCGACAGCACGCGCGATCTTCAGCTCGTCGACCGCGACGACGGCTCGACTGACCTGAAGCTGATCGCGACGCTGACACCGGTCGCCCAGCAGACGATCCGCGACTTCGCGATCAAACAGAACATCACGACGCTGCACAACCGCATCAACGAGCTCGGCGTCGCCGAACCGGTGATCCAGCAGCAAGGCGCCAACCGTATCGTCGTGCAGCTGCCGGGCGTGCAGGACGTCGCGAAGGCGAAGGACATCCTCGGGCGCACCGCGACGCTCGAAGTGCGCATGGTCGACGACAGCCCGGGCGCGCTCGAAGCCGCGCTCGCCGGCAACGTGCCGTTCGGCACCGAGCTCTACACCGAGCGCGGTGGCTCGCCGCTGCTGGTGCGCTCGCAGGTCGTGCTGACCGGCGACCGACTTACCGATGCGCAGCCCGGCTTCGACGGGCAGACCAACGAGCCGGCCGTGCACCTGACGCTCGACGCCGCCGGCAGCCGCATCTTCCGCGACGTCACGCGCGAGAACGTCGGCAAGCGCATGGCGATCCTGCTGATCGAGAAAGGCAAGGGCGAAGTCGTCACCGCGCCGGTGATCCGCAGCGAAATCGGCGGCGGCCGCGTGCAGATCTCCGGCAGCATGACTACGACTGAGGCGAACGACGTCGCGCTGCTGCTGCGCGCCGGCAGCCTCGCCGCGCCGATGGAGATCATCGAGGAACGCACTGTCGGCCCAAGCTTGGGCGCCGACAACATCGCCAAGGGGTTCAATTCGACGCTGTGGGGTTTCATCGCGATCGCGGTGTTCATGAGCGTCTATTACATGCTGTTCGGCGTCGTGTCGGTGATCGCGCTCGCGGCGAACCTGCTGCTGCTCGTCGCGCTGCTGTCGCTCCTGCAGGCGACGCTGACGCTGCCCGGCATCGCCGCGATGGCGCTGACGCTGGGCATGGCGATCGACGCGAACGTGCTGATCAACGAACGGATCCGCGAGGAACTGCGCAACGGCGTGTCGCCGCAGGCGGCGATCCACACCGGCTACGACCGCGCGTTCGACACGATCCTCGACTCGAACATCACGACGCTGATCGCCGGCATCGCGCTGCTGGTGTTCGGCTCCGGCCCGGTGCGCGGCTTCGCGGTCGTGCACTGCCTCGGCATCCTGACCTCGATGTTCAGCGCGATCCTGATCTCGCGCATGCTCGTGAACCTGATCTACGGTCGGCGCCGCAAAGTCGAGAGCCTGTCGATCGGCCAGATCTGGAAACCCGGCAAAGCCAGCTGAACGAGCACCTGACGAACACGCAAGGAATGCGGCGCCCGGCGCCGCCCCTGATGCAACCAAAGGCCTGAGAAATGGAATTCTTCCGCATCAAGAAAGATATCCCGTTCATGCGCCATGCGCTGACGTTCAACATCATCTCGTTCATCACTTTCCTGCTCGCGGTGTTCTTTCTCGCGACCAGCGGCCTGCACCTGTCGGTCGAATTCACCGGCGGCACGCTGGTCGAAGTCACGTACCCCGAGGCGCCCGAACTGGAACCGATCCGCGAGGCGCTCGACAATGCCGGTTACCCTGACGCCCAGGTGCAGAATTTCGGCAGCGCCCGTGACGTGCTGATCCGTCTGCCGAACCGCGACGATCTCGACACTGCGCGGGTTTCCGAGCTGACCATGGCGACGCTGCAGTCGGTCGCCGGTCCCGCGCCGGAGCTGCGGCGCGTCGAGTTCGTCGGCCCGCAGGTCGGCAAGGAACTCGCGTCCGACGGCGCAATGGCGCTGCTGCTGGTGATCTTCGGCATCGTCGTGTACCTGGCGATCCGTTTCGAATGGCGCTTCGCGGTGTCCGCGATCATCGCCAACCTCCACGACGTCATCATCATCCTGGGCTTCTTCGCGTTCTTCCAGTGGGAGTTCTCGCTGCCGGTGCTCGCCGCCGTGCTGGCCGTGCTGGGCTACTCGGTCAACGAGTCGGTCGTCGTGTTCGACCGCGTGCGCGAAACCTTCAAGAAGCGCCGCAACCTGTCGACACCCGAAGTGCTGGATCATGCGATCACCTCGACGATCTCGCGCACGGTGATCACCCACGGCAGCACGCAGATGATGGTGCTGTCGATGCTGCTGTTCGGCGGCGCGACGCTGCACTACTTCGCGATGGCGCTGACGATCGGCATCCTGTTCGGCATCTACTCGTCGGTGCTCGTCGCGAGCCCGCTCGTGATGTGGCTCGGCGTGTCGCGCGAGCAGTTCGTCAAGCCGAAGCGGGAAAAGGAAGAAGCGGTCGTCTGAGCGCCGCGGGGGGCGGCATCTGTCCCCCGCAACGCAATACCAGCCGGGCGCGGGACTCGACGCCGCCCTTGCCCGAAGTGCGTTCAACGCGCAGAGGTCATACCGCGAAAACCTGCTTCACGCGCAGCGTCGCACCGCGCTCGATCAGGCCGATCAGGCGGTCGATGTTCGGATGCTTGCCGGGATTCGCGCGGGCGTCCTCGCTGTGCTCGGCGTACAGCTCGAGCCCTTTGCGCGCCGCTTCGGCACCGATCGCGCCATACAGCTGTGCGAGATGGTTATAGACTGCCAGCGAGCCGGCCTGCCCGGCCTTGTTCTCGATCGTCGCGACGATCGAATCGTCCGCATCGATGAGGTTCAGCGCGGCCAGGTGCGAGATTTTCGGCAGCTGCTTGAGGTTGTCGGCAAAAGCCATTGAAACTCCGTTCGATTGCGATGGCGGCACGACGCCACCGGCAGGTGGCGTTCGTCGCAGCCCGTTATGTGACCGCGCTCAGATGCGTTTCGCCAGCGCCGCCGCCTTGCCGACGTAGCTCGCCGGCGTCATCGCGAGCAGCCGCGCGCGATCGGCCTCGGGAATCACGAGCCCGCCGATGAACTCGTGCAGCGCCTCGCGCGTGATGCCCTTGCCGCGCGTCATCGCCTTGAGCTGTTCGTACGGGTTCTCGATGCCGAAGCGCCGCATCACCGTCTGCACCGGCTCGGCGAGCACTTCCCACGCGTCGTCCAGATCCGCAGCCAGCCGCGCCGGCTCGGCTTCGAGCTTGTTCAGACCGCGCAGACACGAATCGAGCGCCAGCACCATGTGGCCGAACCCGACACCCATGTTGCGCAGCACCGTCGAGTCGGTCAGATCGCGCTGCATCCGCGACACCGGCAGTTTTTCCGAGAAATGGCGCAGCACGCCGTTCGCGATGCCGAGGTTGCCTTCGGCGTTCTCGAAATCGATCGGATTGACCTTGTGCGGCATCGTCGACGAACCGACTTCGCCTTCCTTGAGCTTCTGCTTGAAATAACCCAGCGAGATGTACATCCAGAAGTCGCGGCAGGCATCGATCAGGATCGTGTTCGTGCGCGCCATCGCATCGAAGAGTTCGGCCATCGCGTCGTGCGGCTCGATCTGGATCGTGTACGGGTTGAATTCGAGGCCGAGGGATTCGATGAAGCGGCGGTTGAAGCTTTCCCAGTCGAAATCGTCCCACGCCGACAGGTGGGCGTTGTAATTGCCGACCGCACCGTTGAACTTCGCCGTCAGCGACACGCGCGCGATCGCGGCGCGCGCGCGGAGCAGGCGCGCCGCGATGTTGGCCATTTCCTTGCCGAGCGTCGTCGGGCTCGCCGGCTGACCGTGAGTGCGGGACAGCATCGCCAGGTCGGCGTGCTGGTGCGCGAGCTCGCGCACCCGGGCGATGACGCGATCGAGCGCCGGCAGCAGCACCGCATCGCGCCCCTCGCGCAGCATCAGCGCATGCGAGGTGTTGTTGATGTCTTCCGACGTGCACGCGAAATGGATGAATTCGGAGACTTTCGTGACTTCGGCGTTATGCCCGAGGCGTTCCTTCAGCCAGTACTCCATCGCCTTGACGTCGTGGTTCGTGGTCGCCTCGATCGCCTTGACCGCTTCGCTGTCGACGGGCGAGAAATCGGCGACCAGCGCATCGAGCTCGGCGACCGTCGCAGCGGAGAACGGTGCGATTTCGGCGAGGCCCGGCTCGGCGGCAAGCGCCTTCAGCCACGCGACTTCGACTTTGACCCGGTTGCGGATCAGGCCGTGCTCGGAGAAGTGTTCGCGCAGGCCCGCGACCTTGTCGTGGTAACGGCCGTCAAGCGGAGAAAGAGCGGTCAGGGGCGAAACGGACATAAGGGATTTCCGGACAAAAGTGCTATTTTACCCTTCCGGGCCCCTGGCGAGCGTTCGCCGGTGACGATGTTCGCCCTCGTCCGACCAGCTTGTCGAACCATCAAACCCGCCCCAGCCGAGAGACCAGACTATGAGCGAATCCGAAAAATATCGCATCAAGGTGGAAGCCATCGCCGAGTTTGTACCGGGCCAGTCCGACCCGGACGAAAACCGTTACGTTTTTGCCTACCACATCACGCTGACGAACACCGGCGAGGTGCCTGCGCAGCTGATCAGCCGGCACTGGGTCATCACCGACGGCGCGGGCAAGGTCCAGGAAGTGCGCGGACTCGGGGTGATCGGCGAACAGCCGATGCTCGCGCCGGGACAGCAGTTCAGTTATTCGAGCGGGTCCGTCCTCGAAACCCCGGTCGGCACGATGCAGGGGAGCTACCAGATGGCGGCCGAGGACGGCCACCGTTTCGACGCGGAAATCCCCGCCTTCATGCTGGCGATGCCGCGCGTGCTGCATTGAGCCAGGCGTCCGCCTGCCGGCGGTGGCAGACGAACCGGGGAATTCATTTCGCGGCCAGTTCCGGGCGCCACGCCCGCAGCCATACGGCCAGTTCGTCGGGCGGCAGCGGCCGGCTGAACAGGTAGCCCTGCACCTCCTGGCAGCCGCTCGCGCGCAGGAAGGCGAGCTGTTCCGGTTTTTCCACGCCTTCCGCAATCGTGCGGAACCTCAGCGTGCGGGCGAGGCTGACGATCGCCTCGACGATCGCTTCGCCTTCGGGATCCTGGGTCAGGTCGCGCACGAACGACTGGTCGATCTTGAGCTTGTCGATGCGGAAGC
Source organism: Azoarcus sp. PA01 (assembly GCA_001274695.2). NCBI lineage: Bacteria > Pseudomonadati > Pseudomonadota > Betaproteobacteria > Rhodocyclales > Zoogloeaceae > Azoarcus > Azoarcus sp. PA01. The sequence goes on from LARU01000002.1 coordinate 832,757, forward strand.
GCTTGAGGTAATTGAGCGACGAATACCCGGTGCCGAAATCATCGATCGACATGCGCACGCCCTCGCGGTGCAGCGTGTCCATCATCGCCCCCGCTGCGACAGGATCGTCCATCATCGCGCTTTCAGTCAGCTCGAGCTCCAGGCAGCTGGCGGGCAGGCCCGCTGCGGCGAGAATGCGCGCCACCGTGGCAGGCAGGTTCTGCTGCCGGAACTGGTGCGCCGACAGGTTGACCGCCACCTGGCTCAGCGGCAGCCCGGCGAGCTGCCACGCCTTGAGCTGCAGGAGCGCAGTCTGCATGACCCACTCCCCGATCGGCAGGATCAGCCCGCTGCTCTCCGCAATCGGAATGAACTCCGCGGGCGACACCAGCCCGAGCTCCGGATGTTGCCAGCGGATCAGCGCCTCGACACCGGCCACCCGTCCGAAGTCGACGAGATCGATCTGCGGCTGATAGTGCAGCAGCAGCTCGTTGCGCTCCAGCGCGCGCCGCAGCGCAGCCTCGAGCCGCAGCGTGCGCGCCGAACGCTGCTGCATCTCGGCGGTAAAGAACCGGTAAGTGTTGCGCCCGTCGCTCTTCGCCCGGTTCGTCGCGGTATCCGCCCGCTGCAGCAGCGTGTCGAAGTCCTCGCCATCGGCCGGATACATCGCGATGCCGATCGACGGCGTCACGAGCATCTCGTGACCTTCGATCAGCATCGGGTCGGCGGCGGCGATGATCAACTTCTCGGCCACATGGGCGGCGCTGTCGACCTGCGCGTGCGGCAGCAGGATCAGGAACTCGTCTCCGCCCAGACGTGCCAATGTGTTTTCCGCGCACAGGGCATTCCGGAAACGTTCGGCGATCTCGACCAGCAGCCTGTCGCCGATGCGATGACCGAGCGTGTCGTTGATGTGCTGGAAGTGATCGATGTCGACGTACATCACGCTCAGCGACTCGCCGCTGCGCTGCGCGTGGCCGATCGCCTGGCGCAGCAGGTCCGCGAACAGCGTGCTGTTGGGCAGCCCGGTGAGCGTGTCGAAATGGGACAGGCGCCGGATATGCTCCTGCGCCTCGTCACGGCGCGACAGGTCGCGCACGAACAGCGAAAAACATGCTGCGCGCCCGGCATCGTACGTGACGCTGACTTCGACCGGCTTGAGTTCGCCCGACTTCGTGCGGTGCCGGGTCTCGAACGTGGCGCTGCCGTCCTCGACGGTCGATTCGATATGCCGTGCCACTTCCGAAACGTCGGAGGCATCGAGCTGCGTGACATGCATGCCGACCAGCTCGCCGCGGCGATAGCCCGAGAACTCGATGTACGCGTCATTGACTTCGGTCAGCAGCCCGTCGCGGTCGAGCAGCCAGAACCCGTCCTGCGACGTTTCGAGCACTTTGCGGTATTTCACTTCGCTCTCGCGCAGCGCGTCGCTCGTTCGCGCCTGCTCGGCGACCAGGTCGATGCGGTCGAGCGCGTAGCCGATGTCGGTCACCATCTCGGTGAGCAGATCCCGCATCTTCACGTCGAACCCCTTGATAGTCGTGTCGTAGAGGTTGAGCACGAGATGCACCTGTCCGCCGCGCAGGATCGGAAACGCTGCGGCCGAGCGCCATCCGAACTTGCGGGCCCGCGCATGCCACGGCCGTGTCGCACTCTCGGCGAGATAATCCTCGACGATGACCGGCCGGTTGCCGCGCCACGCAGTGGCAGTCGGCCCTGCCGATTCGGGACCGCACGGCGCGAGCGGAATCACCAGCCCGTCGACATACTCGACACCGGTGCCGAAACATGCCACCGGGACGACGTTGCCGCTGTCCGCATCGCGGCGCCCGATCCATGCCATCGCCACCCCGCCAAGCTCCACCGCGATTTCGCAAATGCGCCGCAGCAGTTCGGGTTCGCTGTCGACCCGCACGATCATCTGGTTCGTCGCCGAGAGCGCCGCGTAGATCCGGTTCAGCCGGGCGTATTGCGCGTCGTGGCATGCGAGCGCCGCCGCCATGTCGTTGAAACTGGTCGCCAATTCGGCGACCTCGTCGCGCCCCGGCACAACCGCCCGGACCGACAGCTCGCCTCGCGCGAATTGCTGCGTCACCGCGCGCAACTCGCGCAACGGCCGCACGACGAGCCGCTGCAGCAGCCCGCCGAGCAGGACCAGGAGCAGCGCATAGCCTCCGCTGCGCAGGCCGAATTGTTGCCCCCAGACTTCGGCGGCGCGCGCCCGCACCTCGTCCATCGGCAGCTTGATGCTCATGAGGCCACGCAGGTCGCCGACCTTGTAACCGTACGCCTCGCGGTAGGTGTCACGGATCGTCGCGGGAGCGGCGTCGCGCTCGCCGTGGCAGCGCAGGCAATAGGGTTCGAGCCAGATCGGCGCGGTGAAATGATAGACATCGCGCCCGCCCTCGTCGCGGATTTCGGCAATGCGTTCGCTCGCTGCCGGATGCTCACGAAACCAGTCCATCGCCGCCATTTCGTGCGCATCGGCCCGGTTGTCCGGATTACGCGGACGGTCGGAAACGTTGTTGAACCACAAGCCGGTCTTGATCCAGCGAGGAAAATCACTCGAGATGCGCGACAGCGCATGCGCGGGCAGAAAGCCGATGGTCTTTTCGTCAACGGGCAGGCCGCTGTCGAGGAACTGCTGCTGGTAGACCCGCCGCGTCGCCATCAGCAGCGCCCGCACGACACGCGCGTGCTCGTCGAGTTCGGCGCGCACCTGCTTTTCGATGCCGCGGTAGCCGACATACAGGTCGGCGCTCATGATCGTGACGATCACGGCAGCGACGCCCAGCCATATTTTGGATTGCAAGTTCATGCTTTCGTCTAAGCCATTCGACCCCCCGGACCGCGCCGTGGTCCGAGGGGCGTTTGTCCATCATGCCGACGGCATCAGTGGCATGAGAAACGTCATTATGGCTTTGCCGCTCGCCGAATCACGTGCACTAATCAACAGGCGAGGAATGATTTTCCGGGCACAGCGACGCGCCGCGAGCGCGACCAGCGTCGCCCGCAACCCGCCCCGAGCGCCGGCGGCGGGGAACTACCCGCAATCAGCTGCGGTAGTCGGCGTTGATCTTCACGTAGTCGTACGAAAAATCGCATGTCCACACGGTTGCCCGTGCACGGCCCCGCCCGAGGTCGACGCGCACGGTGATCTCGGCTTCCTTCATGACCCGGGCGCCGTCTTCCTCGCGATAGGTCGGGGCGCGCCCGCCGAGTTCGGCGACGAGCACCTCTTCGGCAGCGCTACCGAGCCACACGCGCAGGCGTGCGACGTCCAGGTCCTGGATGCCGGCATAGCCGATCGCGGCGAGGATGCGTCCGAGGTTCGGGTCCGACGCGAAGAACGCGGTCTTGACGAGCGGCGACTGGCCGATCGCGTACGCGACTTTGCGGCATTCGACGATGTCGAGACCGCCTTCGACCGCGATCGTCATGAATTTGGTCGCGCCTTCGCCGTCGCGGACGATCGCCTGCGCGAGCCGGATCGACACGTCGATGACCGCCTCACGCAGGGCGTGGAAGTCCGGGCCGAGCGGGTCGGCGATCTCGGCGTTGCCGGCCTGGCCGGTCGCGACGACGATGAACGAGTCGTTCGTCGAGGTGTCGCCATCGACCGTGATGCTGTTGAACGACAGGTCTGCGGCCTCCTTCGTCAGCGCATCGAGCAGCGCCTGCGAGACGGCCGCGTCGCAGGCGAGAAAGCCGAGCATCGTCGCCATGTTCGGCTTGATCATGCCGGCGCCCTTGCTGATGCCGGTCAAGGTGACGGTGCGGCCGCCGATCTCGACCTGCCGCGACACCGCTTTCGCCAGCGTGTCGGTCGTCATGATCGCGTGCGCGGCGTCGAACCAGCCGTCCTCGCGCAAATCGGTGTGCGCCGCGGGCAGCCCGGCGATCAGGCGGTCGACGGGCAGCGCTTCGAGAATCACGCCGGTCGAGAACGGCAGCACCTGCTCGGGCGCGATGCCCAGTGCGCGGCCGACCGCGACGCAGGTCGCGTGGGCGTCCGCGAGCCCCTGTTCGCCGGTGCCGGCGTTCGCGACGCCGGTATTGATGACCAGCGCGCGCACGTCACCGCCGGCGATATGCTGCTTGCACAGCTGCACCGGCGCCGCACAGAAGCGGTTGAGGGTGAATACCCCCGCAACGCGGCTGCCCGCCGCAAGTTCGATCAGCGTCAGGTCACGCCGGTTGGCCTTGCGGATCCCGGCTTCCGCAACGCCGACGCGAACGCCAGGCACCGGAAGGAGATCGGACGGCTGCGCAGCGGTCAGATTCACAGGCATTGTTTTCTCCGTGGAACGGGATACGAAGTGGAAAGCCGCCGACCGCGCCGGTCAACGGTCGCAGCGATGCGCGGAACAAACGACATCCGGGTTGCGGCGGGTGATCGCGCGAACGCTCCGGGGGCGATTCCCGGCAGCTCCGCGCTCGCGCCTCAGCTCAGCTTGCCGTGGCAATGCTTGTATTTCTTGCCCGATCCGCACGGGCACGGATCGTTGCGCCCGACTTTCGCTCCGGCCGGCGCTGCTGCGTGGGCGGCATCGGCAGCCGTGCCGACGCCGAGCGCTTCGTCGAAAGCGGCGTGCTGGTACTGCACGTTCTCGAGCTCGGGTGGCACCTCCGCCTCCTCGAGCTGCGCTTCGGTGCGCACCTGGACGGTCATCAGGAGCTTCGAGACATCGTTGCGCACGGTATCGAGCAGCGTCTCGAACAGCTCGAAAGCCTCGCGCTTGTATTCCTGCTTCGGATTCTTCTGCGCATAGCCGCGCAGGTGGATACCCTGGCGCAGGTGATCGAGCGCCGCCAGGTGCTCGCGCCAATGCGTATCGAGGCTCTGCAGCATCACGTTGCGCTCGAACTGGTGCCATGCGACCGGATCGACCTGCGCGGTCTTCGCCGCGTACTGCTCCTCGGCCGCGGCGAGGAGGCGCTGGAGGATCGCCTCGTCGTCGAGGTTCGGTTCGGCCTTGAGCCATTCGCCGATCGGCAGCCGGAGCTGGAACTCCGACGCGAGCGCCTGTTCGAGCGCCGCGATGTCCCATTGCTCCTCGACGCTGTCGAGCGGCACGTGGAGGCGAAAACTGTCGTGCAGCACGCCCTGGCGCATTGCGCGGACCGTCTCCGAGATGTCGTCGCTCTCGAGCAGCTCGTTGCGCTGCTGATAGATGACCTTGCGCTGGTCGTTGGCGACGTCGTCGTATTCGAGCAGCTGCTTGCGGATGTCGAAGTTGCGCTGCTCGACCTTGCGTTGCGCCGACTCGAGCGAGCGCGTCACCATCGCGTGCTCGATCGCTTCGCCTTCGGGCATTTTCAGGCGCACCATGATCGCGTTCAGGCGCTCGCCGGCGAAGATCTTCATCAGCGGGTCTTCGAGCGACAGGTAGAAGCGCGAACTGCCCGGATCGCCCTGGCGTCCCGCGCGGCCGCGCAGCTGGTTGTCGATGCGGCGCGACTCGTGCCGCTCGGTGCCGATGATGTGCAGGCCGCCGTTGGCGAGCACCTGCTCGTGCACCGGCTTCCACTCCTCGCGCAGCGCGGCCGTGCGGGCTTCCTTCTGCTCGGGCGTCAGCGTCTCGTCGTCGCGTACTGCGGCGAGCTGCCGCTCGATGCTGCCGCCGAGCACGATGTCGGTGCCGCGGCCGGCCATGTTCGTCGCGATCGTGATGACGCCGGGGCGCCCCGCCTGAGCGACGATCTCCGCTTCGTGCTCGTGCTGCTTCGCATTCAGCACCTGGTGCGGCAGCTTGACGCGGTTCAGCTCGCCCGACAGGAATTCGTTGATCTCGATCGACGTCGTGCCGACGAGCACCGGCTGGCCGCGCTCGACGCAGCCGCGGATGTCCGCGATCACGGCATCCCATTTTTCCTTTGCGGTGCGATAGACCTTGTCGTTCTCGTCCTTGCGGATCATCGGCCGGTTCGTCGGCACGACGACGGTCTCGAGGCCGTAGATCGAGTGGAACTCGAACGCTTCGGTGTCGGCCGTGCCGGTCATGCCGGCGAGCTTGCCGTACATGCGGAAGTAGTTCTGGAAGGTGATCGACGCGAGCGTCTGGTTCTCGGCCTGGATGCGCACGCCTTCCTTCGCCTCGACCGCCTGGTGCAGGCCATCGGACCAGCGCCGGCCGGCCATCAGGCGGCCGGTGAACTCATCGACGATGACGACTTCGTTGTTCTGCACCACGTAATGCTGGTCCTTGTGGTACAGAGAATGCGCGCGCAACGCCGCGTACAGGTGATGCACGAGCAGGATGTTGCCCGGATCGTAGAGGCTCGTGCCTTCGGCAAGCAGGCCCATCCGGGTCAGGATCTGCTCGGCGTTCTCGTGACCCTGCTCGGTCAGCAGCACCTGGCGCGCCTTCAGGTCGAGCGTGTAGTCGCCCGGTTTCGTGACGTTGTCGCCTTCGCCTTCCTGCTCGGTCAGCATCGGCGCGACCTGGTTGAGCTTGAGGTAGAGGTCGGTGTGGTCTTCGGCCTGCCCGGAGATGATCAGCGGCGTGCGCGCCTCGTCGATGAGGATCGAATCGACCTCGTCGACGATCGCGAAGTTCAGCCCGCGCTGCACCCGCTCGCCGATCGAATAGACCATGTTGTCGCGCAGGTAGTCGAAGCCGAACTCGTTGTTCGTGCCGTAGGTGATGTCGGACGCATAGGCGGCCTGCTTCGCCTCGTGGCCCATGCGCGACAGGTTGCAGCCGGTGGTAAGGCCGAGAAAACCGTAGATGCGGCCCATCCAGTCGGCGTCGCGGCTCGCGAGGTAGTCGTTGACGGTGATGACATGCACGCCCTTGCCGGTGAGCGCGTTCAGATACGCGGGCAGCGTCGCGACGAGCGTCTTGCCTTCGCCGGTGCGCATTTCCGAAATCTTGCCGTTGTGCAGCACCATCCCGCCGATCAACTGCACGTCGAAGTGCCGCATGCCGTGGACCCGCTTGCCAGCTTCGCGCACGACGGCGAATGCTTCCGGCAGGATGCTGTCGAGCGCCTCTCCGTTGGCGATCCGCTGCTTGAAATCGGCAGTTTTCCCCTGCAAGGCTTCGTCCGACAGCGCGGAGATTTCCGGTTCGAGCGCGTTGATCGCACGGACGGTCTGGGAATACTGGCGGATCAGGCGGTCATTGCGACTGCCGAAGATTTTCTTGAGTAGGCCGGAGATCATGGATGGTGGGGTCGGACGATTCGGCAAAAGCGCAAGTTTAGCATGTGGGTGGAATCGACCCGCATTGCAAGTCAGCCTGTGCCGCAACGACGCGACAACGCTCCGCCCTTGCGCCGCTTGCAGACGCAGGGCGCGAAACCTACCATGGGGAATGATCGCGAACGCACTTCCATGACCCAGCTTATCCAGCGATTTCTCGGCAGCGGCGACGCGCTGGCCCGTTTGCGCGACCACGCCGCGCGCCTGCGCAAACTGCAGGCGGTACTGGAACAGCATCTTCCGCCGGCCCTGGCGTCCGCCTGCGCCGTGGCCAACGTCAAGAACGACACCCTCGTGCTATTGGCACAGGGCGGAGCGGTCGCCGCGCGGCTCAAGCAGATGGCACCGACCCTCGCGGAGCAGTTCGGCGCGGCCGGTGTGCCAATCCGCACGATCCAGGTGAAAGTCCAGGTGCTCGAGGAGCGCGAAGCGCCGCGCCCGGCCCCGGACCGCAGACTGTCCGACGCGGGGCGACGCAGCCTCGCCGATTTTTCATCGAGCCTGCCGGCCGATTCGCCGCTGCGCGAATCGCTGGAGCGACTGATCGACCGCAGCCGGGCCGGCTGAAGCGCTCACTGGAGCACCCTCGCGCTACGCGCGGTCCCGCCAGGCGGGACTGCGCGCGTCTTGGGGCGGCCCGGCGAAGCGCTCACGCGAGCGGCAGGAACACACGCTCGAGCGCGAGCAGCGCGAGGAACACGAAGACGACGACGAGGCCGACGCGAAGGAAATTCCAGGCCCAGCGCCGATAACGGGGATCGCCGGTCAGCATCCACGCGATCAGCGAAGCGCCGATGCCGATCGCCGCGAGGACTGCGAGAAGACGAATGACCAGCATCGTCGGGATCAGGTCGCCAGGGCGAGCTCGAACTGATGACTCACCGCCGCAGGAGTCATTCCCGGCTGTTCGAACGTGACGATTTCCCAAGCCGAGCGGTCCTCGAGCAGGACCCTCAGGATCTGGTTGTTCAGCGCATGCCCCGCCTTGTGCGCGCTGTAGGCCGCGAGCAGCGGGTGGCCGCACAGATACAGGTCGCCGATCGCGTCGAGCACCTTGTGCTTGACGAACTCATCGACGTAGCGCAAGCCGTCGGAATTGAGCACGCGGTATTCGTCCATGACGATCGCGTTGTCGAGGCTGCCGCCCAGGGCCAGTCCGTGCGCGCGCATCGAATCGACATCCTGCATGAACCCGAAAGTGCGGGCGCGGGCGACGTCGCGCACGTACGAATGCTCGGCGAAGTCGATCGTCACGCTCGTCGAGGTCTTGTCGATCGCGGGGTGGTTGAAGACGATCGAGAACGTTAGCCGGAAGCCGTCGTGCGGCTCGAGCCGCACCCACTTGTCGTCCTCGCGGTACTCGACCGCCTTCTTCACGCGCAGGAAGCGCTTCGGCGCCTTCTGCTCCTCGATGCCCGCCGACTGCAGCAGGAACACGAACGGACCGGCGCTGCCGTCGAGGATCGGGATCTCGGGAGCATCGACGTCGACGTGGAGGTTGTCGATGCCCAGGCCGGCCACTGCGGACATCAGGTGCTCGACGGTGCCCACTTTCGCCCCGTCGCGCTCCAGCCCCGAGCACATCCGCGTGTCGCAGACGGAATACGGATCGGCAGGCAGGTCGCGCGGCGGATCGAGATCGACGCGGTGAAAGACGACCCCCGTGCCGGGCGCGGCCGGCCGCAGCACGAGCTGGACCTTGCGGCCCCCGTGCAGCCCCACGCCAGTGGCCTTGACAATCGATTTGAGGGTGCGCTGCCTGATCATTTTTGAATTATTCCTGTTTCCGGCCAGCAGTTTAACACGGCAGGCGCCCCCGCCCGGGACGCGCGCACCGGGCGGGTCCACGGACGGCACTGCCGGCAACAGTCCATTGGACCGCAGCAGGAGCGTTTCGCTCCGGTTAATGACGAAGCCGGAACGCAGGAGACGAGGCAGGAACGCGGGACGGCCGCAAGCGCCCGACGCGAACCGGAGGCAGCGGTTCGCGTCAGGGCGCCCGTCGAGCGGGACGAGAGGCCGGCGGCGTCAGTCGGCCTGCTTGCGCAGGAAAGCCGGGATGTCGTACGTGCCCATGCCGTTTGCGCTCATCGCCTCGACGGTGGTGCGCCGGGTGTGGCGGATCACGGCGGGAACGTCGAGATTGCCCATATTGACGTTGCCGCCGAGCGGGCCATAAGTGCCCGTGCCCTGCACGACCTGCATCACCGGCTGGCGGCCGGTGCGCGGCGTGCCCAGGCCGGTCGCGACGACGGTCACGCGCACGCGGTCTTCCATCGCCTCGTCGAACACGGTGCCGTATTTCACGAACGCTTCGGGCGCGGCGAACGCCTGCACCGTCTTCACCGCATCGCGCACTTCCGACATCTTCAGCGAGCGGCTGGCGGTGATGTTGATCAGCACGCAGCGCGCGCCCGACAGTTCGGTGCCTTCGAGCAGCGGGCTGACTGCGGCCTGCTCGGCAGCGATGCGCGCGCGATCGAGGCCGCCGGCTTCGGCCGACCCCATCATCGCGCGGCCCATCTCGCCCATCGCCGTGCGCACGTCCTGGAAGTCGACGTTGACGAGGCCGGGGACATTGATGATCTCGGCGATGCCGCCGACCGCGCTCCTCAGCACGTTGTCGGCCGAGCGGAAGCAGTCCTCGAAGCCGGCGTCGTCGCCATACACTTCGAGCAGCTTGTCGTTGAGCACGATGATCAACGAATCGACATAGCGGGTCAGTTCCTCGACGCCGCTCTCGGCGACCCGCAGGCGGTTCTCGAAATCGAACGGCTTGGTGACGACCGCGACGGTCAGGATACCCATCTCCTTCGCGATCTCGGCGACGACCGGCCCCGCCCCGGTGCCGGTGCCGCCGCCCATGCCGCCGGTGATGAAGCACATGTGCGCGCCGTCGAGCGCCGCAGCGATCGCGTCGCGCGAATCCTGCGCGGCCGCGCGGCCGGCTTCGGGCTTCGAACCGGCGCCGAGCCCGGAGCTGCCGAGCTGGATCTTGTTCGGCGCGAGGCAGCGGCTCAGCGCCTGGGCGTCGGTGTTGGCGACGATGAACTCCACGCCCTGCACGTTTTCGCGAATCATGTGGTCGACAGCGTTACCGCCCGCCCCGCCGACGCCGATCACCTTGATCACCGTGCCGGTCTGTTCCTTCTCAACGATTTCGATCATTTGCCTCGTCTCCTGAATATCAACCGTTTTGCGCACCGTGCTCCCGGCGACCTGCATTTAGTGTCAAACGAAAATTCTATAACTAAATAGCCGGTCAACGCGGGCGCACCTTCAAATTCGACGGACAGCTCCCCATCCGCTCAGAAATTCTTCTCGAACCATGATTTCATCCGCCCGAACACCTGGCGGACACTGCGTGTTTCCCGCGCCAGCATGCCGCGTCGGCGCTGCGCGGACCCTTCCATCACCAGCCCCATGGCGTTCGCATAGCGCGGCTGGCATACGATGTCGGCAAGCCCTCCTGCATATTGCGGCGAGCCGATGCGCACCGGCATGTGGAACACTTCCTCGCCGAGCTCGACCATGCCCAGCATCACCGAGGAACCGCCGGTCAGCACGACGCCCGACGACAGCAGCTCCTCGTAGCCGCTGCGGCGCAATTCGGCCTGCACCAGTTCGAACAGTTCGGAGACCCGCGGCTCGATGACGTCGGCGAGACGCTGGCGCGACAGCGGCCGCGGCGGCCGGTCGCCGACGCCAGGCACTTCGATCATCTCCTCGGGGTCGGCGAGCGTGTGCATCGCGACGCCGTGACGGATCTTGATCTCCTCGGCTTCCGAGGTCGGCGTGCGCAATGCCATCGCGATGTCGTTGGTGACCTGGTCGCCGGCGATCGGCAGCACCGCGGTGTGGCGGATCGCGCCATGCGTGAAGACGGCGATGTCGGTCGTGCCGCCGCCGATATCGACGAGGCACACGCCGAGATCCTTTTCGTCGTCGGTCAGCACCGCGTAGCTCGACGCGAGCGGCTGCAGGATCAGGTCCATGACTTCGAGGCCGCAGCGGCGCACGCACTTGATGACGTTCTGCGCCGCCGACACCGCGCCGGTGACGATATGCACCTTGACTTCGAGCTTGACGCCGCTCATGCCGATCGGCTCGCGCACTCCGCCCTGGCCGTCGATGATGAACTCTTGGGTCAGGATGTGCAGAATCTGCTGTTCGGCCGGGATCGGCATCGCGCGCGCGACCTCGATCACGCGCTCGACGTCCAGCGGCGTGACTTCCTTGTCCTTGATCGCGACCATGCCGTTGGAATTGAAGCTCTTGATGTGGCTGCCGGCGATCCCGGTATAGACGTCGCGGATCTTGCAGTCGGCCATCTGCTCGACTTCCTGGATCACGCGCGCGATCGCATCGACGGTGGCCTCGATGTTCACGACCACGCCGCGTTTGAGGCCGCTCGTCGGCTGCGTCGCGAGCCCGATGACAGAGAGGCGCCCATCCGGGCGCGACTCGGCCACCATGCAGGTGACCTTGGCGGTACCGATATCGAGGCCGACGACCAGGTCCTTGTATTCCTTGCTCATTGCTTGCCTTTCGTTGCTTTCAAGTCGCCCACCGGAGTGAGGGCGAATCCGCTCGGATAGCGGAGATCCGCTACCGCAACCTGTACTCCGACGCTGTCGCGCGCGTTCGGCCACGCGTGAACGAAGCGCGCCAGCCGCTGATCGGTCGGCGCCTTTTCATGGTCCCGGCCAAGCACGATCACCAGGCCGTCGTCGAGGCGCAACTGCCACGCCTGTCTGGCTGACAGCGCGAGACTGACGAGACGGCGACCGAGCGGCTCGAGCACGCGCTCGAACTCGCGATGCCGCGCCTGGATGTAGGCCGCCGAGCCCTGCGGGCCCGAAAAAGCCGGGATGTCGGCGTTGCTCGCGGCGATGAACACTTCGCCGTAGCGATTCACGAGCTGTGATTCGCCGCTCTCCGACACCGTCCAGTACGCCGCCGCCTGGTGCTCCTCGAGCCGCAGTTCGAGGACGTCCGGCCAGCGCCGCCGCACTTCGGCGCGGCGCACCCAGGGCAGCTTCTCGAACACCCCGCGCACCTGCTCGAGGTCGACCGAGAAAAAATTGCCGCGGATCGCGGTGCGCGCGACGTATTCGAGCTGTGCCGTCGTGACCTGCGCGGGCGGGGTCAGCACGACGACTTCGCGCAGCGGGAAAAGCGGCCGCGACAGGAACCACACCACGAGGGCGTAGCCGAGCGCGACCGCGGCGAACAGCATCAGCACTTCCGAAATCAGGTTCAGCGTCGCCGGCTTGTCCCACAGTCCTTCCTTTTCGCGCGCGCGTCCCGGCCCCCGGCTGCCGCCGAGGCCGCCGTGGCGCAACGCGGAGCCGGGACGGAAGTCAGCCAAGGCGCGCGTCCTCGAGGATCGCCAGGCACAGCGCGGTGAAGTCCAGCCCGACGGCTTTCGCGGCCATCGGCACCAGCGAATGACCGGTCATGCCCGGCGACGTGTTCATCTCGAGCAGGTACGGCCGGTTGTCTTCGGTCAGCATCAGGTCGGCGCGACCCCAGCCGCGGCAGCCGAGCGCGCGCGCGCTCTTCATCACCAGCGCCTGCAGCGCCTGCTCCTGTTCGGCGGGCAGGCCGCTCGGGCACAGGTAGCGGGTTTCGTCGGTGAAATACTTGTTCTGGTAGTCGTATTTGCCGCCCGGCGCCTCGATGCGGATCACCGGCAGCGCACGCTCGCCGAGGAAAGGCACCGTCAGCTCGGCGCCGACGATGAATTCCTCGGCCAGCACCAGGTCGTCGAAGCGCGCCGCGAGCTCCCACGCTGCCTTGAGCTCGCCGGCCGCGGTGACTTTCGTCGCGCCCATGCTCGAGCCTTCATGCACGGGCTTGACGAAGATCGGCAGCCCCAGCTCGGCGGCGACCGCGTCCCAGTCGGTGTCCGCGGCGAGGATCGCGTAGCGCGGTGTCGGCAGGCCGCACGCGGCCCACACCATCTTCGTGCGCCATTTGTCCATCGCCAGCGCGGAGGCCATCACGCCGCTGCCGGTATAGGGGATCTTCAGCAGTTCCAGCAGCCCCTGCACCGTGCCGTCCTCGCCGCCACGGCCGTGCAGCGCGATGAACGCGCGCTCGAAGCCCTGCTCCTTGAGGATGTGCAGATCCTGCTGTGCGGGGTCGAAGCCGTGCGCATCGACACCGGCGGCCTGCAGCGCCGCGAGCACCGCCCCGCCCGACATCAGCGACACTTCCCGCTCCGCGGACGTGCCGCCGAGCAGCACTGCGACTTTCCCGAATTTTGCCTCCATGCCGTTGCCCCTCACACCAGTTCCTCGCTGCTTGCCAGTTTGCTGGGTACCGCACCGATCGAGCCGGCGCCCATCGTGATCACCACATCGCCATCCCGTGCCGCGGCGAGGATCGTCGCCGGCATCTCGTCGATGTCTTCGACGAACACCGGCTCGACCTTGCCCGCGACGCGGATCGCCCGCGCCAGCGAGCGACCGTCGGCAGCGACGACCGGCGCCTCGCCGGCGGCATAGACTTCAGCGAGCAGCAGCGCATCGACGGTCGACAGCACTTTGACGAAATCCTCGAAACAGTCGCGCGTGCGCGTGAAGCGGTGCGGCTGGAACGCCAGCACCAGCCGCCGGCCGGGGAACGCGCCGCGCGCCGCGGCGAGCGTCGCCGCCATCTCGACCGGGTGATGCCCGTAGTCGTCGATCAGCGTGCAGTGGCCTTGCGGCGTGCCTTCGGCGTCGCGCAGCGCGACTTCGCCATAGCGCTGGAAGCGCCGCCCGACGCCGCGGAATTCGGCCAGCGCCTTGACGATCGCCGCGTCCGGCACCTGCACTTCGGTCGCCACGGCGATCGCCGCCAGCGCGTTCAGCACGTTATGCACGCCGGGCAGGTTCAGTTCGATCGGCAGCCGGCTCACCGAGCCGTTCGTGCGCACGACGTCGAACAGCATCCGCCCGCCTTCGGCGCGGACGTTCTCGGCGCGGATGTCGGCAGTCTCGGACAGCCCGTAGCGCACCACCTGCTTCGACACCAGCGGCATGATCGAGCGCACGTGCGGGTCGTCCTCGCACAGCACCGCGACACCGTAGAACGGCAGGTGCTGCAGGAAGTCGACGAACGCCTGCTTGAGCCGCGCGAAGTCGTGCCCGTAGGTGTCCATGTGGTCCGCGTCGATGTTGGTGATGACCGAAATCACCGGCGTCAGCAGCAGGAACGACGCGTCGGACTCGTCGGCTTCGGCGACGAGGAAATCCCCTTTGCCGAGCCGCGCGTTCGCGCCGGCCGCGTTGAGCTTGCCGCCAATGACGAAAGTTGGGTCCATGCCGCCTTCGGCGAGGATGCTCGCGACCAGCGAAGTGGTCGTCGTCTTGCCGTGCGTGCCGGCGATCGCGATGCCGTGCTTCAGGCGCATCAGTTCGGCGAGCATCTGCGCGCGCGGCACGATCGGCACATGGCGTGACCGCGCCGCGACGACTTCCGGATTGTCGTTGCGCACTGCGGTCGAGATCACGACCGCGTCGGCGTCGGCGACGTTCTCCGCCGCGTGGCCGAACCTGACCCGCACCCCGAGCGCGGCGAGCCGCCGCGTCGCGGCGTTTTCGCCCAGATCCGAGCCGCTGACCAGGTAGCCGAGGTTTGCGAGCACTTCGGCGATCCCGCTCATGCCGGCGCCGCCAATGCCGACGAAGTGGATGCGCTTGACCTTGTGCTTCATTTCTTTTTTCTCCCTGCCGCGAGTTCCTCGCAGGCCTGTGCAACCGCTTCGGTCGCGCGCGGCTTCGCCAGCGCCCGTGCTTTCGTCGCCATGTCGAGCAGGCGGTCGCGGGTGAGGCTCCCGATGATGCCTGCCAGCCGTTCGGCATCGAGCTCCGGCTGCGGCAGCAGGTACGCGGCGCCGCGATCGGCGAGAAAATGCGCGTTTCCGGTCTGGTGATCGTCGACGGCGTGCGGGAACGGCACCAGCAGGCTCGCCGCGCCGACCGCGGCGAGTTCTGCGACCGTCAGCGCGCCGGCACGGCAGACGACGAGATCGGCATCGGCATATCTGGACGCCATGTCGTCGATGAACGGCAGCAGTTCGCCCTCGACGCCAGCGGCCGCGTACGCCGCGCGCAACGCTTCGAGCTGCTTCGCGCCGGCCTGGTGCGTGACGATCGGCCGCTGCGCCGAGTCGATTCGCGCCAGTGCTTTCGGCACGGTGTCGTTGAGCACCGCCGCGCCGAGGCTGCCGCCGACGACGAGCAATTTCAGCGGCCCGCTGCGCCCGGCAAAACGCTCAGCCGGCGGCGCCACGGCGGCGATGTCGGCGCGCACCGGATTGCCGACCCAGCCGGCTTTCTTCAACGCCTGCGGAAAGCCCGACAGCACCCGGTCGGCGACCCCGGCAAGCACGCGGTTGGCGAGGCCGGCGACCGAATTCTGTTCGTGCAGCACGAGCGGACGGCCGAGCAGCGCCGCCATCATGCCGCCGGGGAACGTGACGTAGCCGCCCATGCCGAGCACGACGTCGGGCCGGATGCGCCGCAGCTCGCCCTGCGCCTGCCAGAAACCGCGCAGCAGGTTCAGCGGCAGCAGCAGCTTGCGCAACAGGCCCTTGCCGCGCAAGGCGCCAAAGCGCACCCACGCGGTCTCGTAGCCGTGCTGCGGCACGATCCGCGCTTCCATGCCATCCGGGTTGCCCATCCACACGATGCGCCAGCCGCGCCCGCGCAACTGCTCGGCGACGGCAACGCCGGGGAAGATGTGGCCGCCGGTGCCGCCAGCCATCACGAGCAGCGTCTTCATTGGGGCACCCTCGCGCTGCGCGCGGTCCCGCCAAGCGGGACTGAGCACTTCTTGGGGCGGCCCGGCGAAGTGCTCATGCTCCCGTCCCCCGCTTCAACTGACGCACTTCCCAGTCGACGCGCAGCAGGATCGCCAGCGCGAGGCAGTTCGCGACGATGCCCGAGCCACCGAAACTCATCAGCGGCAGCGTCAGTCCCTTGGTCGGCAGCAAACCCATGTTGACGCCCATGTTGATGAACGACTGGACACCGAGCCACAGTCCGATGCCCATCGCGACGAGGCCGGAAAAATAGCGCTCCAGCTTGACTGCCTCGCGCCCGAGGACGAGCGCGCGATGAATCAGGATCGCGAACAGCGCGATGACCGTCAGCACTCCAGCGAACCCGAGCTCCTCGGCGATCACCGCGAGCAGGAAATCCGTGTGCGCCTCGGGCAGGTAGAACAGCTTCTCGACGCTCGCGCCGAGCCCCACGCCGAACCATTCCCCGCGGCCGAACGCGATCAGCGCGTGCGACAGCTGGTAGCCTTTGCCGAACGCGTCCTGCCACGGATCCATGAAGCCGAAAATGCGGTCGCGGCGGTACGGCGACAGCCAGATCAGCAGCATGAAGCCGATCACCGCGACGAGCGCGAGCAGCGCGAACACCCGCACGTTGATGCCGCCGAGGAACAGCACGCCGAACGCGATCGCGGTGATGACGACGAAAGCGCCGAAATCGGGCTCGCCGAGCAGCAGGAAGCCGACCAGCAGAATCATCGCCGCCATCGGCAGGAAACCGCGCCGAAAACTGCCCATGTCGGGCAACTTGCGCACCGTGTAGTCAGCGGCATACAGCGCGACGAACAATTTCATCAGCTCGGACGGCTGCAGGTTCAGCGGACCGAGCGGCAGCCAGCGCTGTGCGCCGTTGACCTCGCGGCCGACGCCCGGAATCAACACGACGATCAGGAGCAGGAGCCCAACGAGGAACAGCCACGGCGCGAGGCGCTGCCACTGGCGCATCGACAGCTGGAACGCGGCGAGGCCGGCGCCGACCCCGACCGCCAGGAACATCGCGTGCCGCAACAGGAAGTAATGCGACTGGTGGCCGGTGAAGCGGCTGCCTTCGGCGGTCGCGATCGACGACGAATAAACCATCACCAGCCCGATCAGCAGGAGCCCCGCCGCCGGCCAGATCAGCAGCGGATCGAGTTCGCGCTGCGAATCGGCCGGGCGCATCAGGCGGTCGACGGCGCGGCTCGTCTGCGTGCCGCCGTTTGCGTGGCGGCTCGCAAGCAAACCGGCGAACGCGCTGGCGAAGTTCATGACGCGCGCACCTCCGGCAGTCGCCGTGCCGCGGCGACGAACACTTCGGCGCGATGCGCGTAGTTGCGGAACATGTCGAGGCTCGCGCACGCGGGCGACAGCAGCACCGCGTCGCCGGGCTGCGCCTGCTCGTTGGCGCGAACCACTGCGGCGTCGAGGTCCGGAGCATGTTCGATCGCGACCGCCGACCCTTGCAGCGCCGATTCGATGCGGGCGGCATCGCGCCCGATCAGCACCACTGCCCGCGCGCGGCGCGCCACGGCTTCGCGCAGCGGCGAAAAATCCTGCCCCTTGCCGTCGCCGCCGGCGATCAGCACGACCGGACCGTCCATCCCGTCGAGCGCAGCGACGGTAGCGCCGACGTTGGTACCTTTGGAGTCGTCATAGAAGCGCACGCCATCGCCGCGCTCGGCGACCAGCTCGACCCGATGCGGCAGGCCGCGAAACGCGACGACAGCGCCGGTCAGGCGCTGCGGCGCGAGGCCGAGGCCGCCTTCGCACAAGGCCAGCGCGGCGAGCGTATTGGCGGCGTTGTGCCGGCCGGCAAGCGGCAGGTCGGCCAGCGCGAGCAGGCGCTGCGATCCGCGCACGAGCCACGCGTCGCCGGCAATCTCCGCAATGCCGTAGTCGTCCGGCGCCCGCGGGGCCGAAACACCGAAGCGGATCAGCGGGCGTCCGGGCAACGCCATCGCCGCGACCCGCGCGTCGTCGCAGTTGAGCACCTGCACGCCGGCGCCTTCGAAGATCGCGGCCTTGGTGGCAGCGTATTCGTCGACGTCGGCATAGCGATCGAGATGGTCGTCGGTGACGTTGAGCACGGTCGCGGCCTCGGGGTCGAGCGCCCGCATCGTCTCGATCTGGAAGCTGGACAGCTCGAGCACCCAGCACTCGGGCAGCGGTGCGCCCTGTGCCAGCCGGTCCATCAGCACGTCGAGAGCGGCCGGGCTGATGTTGCCCGCCGCCACCGAATCCACCCCTGCCGATTGCGCGAGAGCCGCAGTGAGCGCGGTGGTGGTGGTCTTGCCATTGGTGCCGGTGATCGCGAGGATGCGGGTCTGCGCCCGTACACCGAGCTCGTCGAGCGCTTCCGCGAGCAGGCTCATCTCGCCGGTCAGCGGCAATCCGCGGCGGCGCGCTTCGGCGGCGACACCGACGCGCGGATCGAGCCCCGGACTGAGCGCGACCAGCTCGATGCCGCTCAGCACCTCGGCACCGAAGCTGCCGACGACAATCTCGGCGAGCGGCGCATCGGCACGCAGCGCGTCGAGCCCGGGCGGCGTTTGCCGGCTGTCGGCAACCCGCAGGCGCGCGCCGCGCAGCGCGCACCAGCGCGCCATCGCCAGCCCGGACTCGCCCAGCCCGAGCACCAGAACGTGTTTTCCGGTCAGTGCGCTCATCTCAGCTTCAGCGTCGACAGGCCGAACAGGACCAGCATGATCGTGATGATCCAGAAGCGGACCACCACCTGGGTTTCCTTCCAGCCGCCCAGCTCGTAGTGGTGATGAAGCGGCGCCATGCGGAAGATGCGCTTGCCGCCGCTGGCCTTGAAATACAGCACCTGGACCATCACCGACAGCGTCTCGGCGACGAACAGCCCGCCCATGATGAACAGCACGATCTCCTGGCGCACGACGACCGCCACCGTGCCGAGCGCCGCGCCGAGCGCGAGCGCGCCGACGTCGCCCATGAACACTTCGGCCGGATACGCGTTGAACCACAGGAAGCCGAGCCCGGCGCCGGCGAGCGCACCGCAGAACACCGCGAGTTCCCCGGCACCGGCGATGTACGGCACGCCGAGGTACTTCGAGAACCCGGCATGGCCGGCGACATAGGCGAAGATCGCCAGGGCGCCGGCGACCATCACGGTCGGCATGATCGCGAGGCCGTCGAGGCCGTCGGTGAGGTTCACCGAGTGGCTCGTGCCGTTAATGACGAAATACGACAGCGCGACGAATCCCAGCATTCCGAGCGGGTAGGACACGGCCTTGAAGAACGGCACGATCAGCTCGGTCTGCGCCGGTTCGTTCGCCGTCAGGCCGAGGAACAGCGCCGCGGCGAGCGCGATCAGCGACGTCCACAGGTATTTCCATCGGCTCGCCAGCCCTTTCGGATCGCGATGCACGACCTTGCGCCAGTCGTCGACCCAGCCGACCGCGCCGAAACCGAGCGTCACGAGCAGCGTCACCCAGACGTACTGGTTGCGCAGGTCGCCCCACAGCAGCGTCGTGACGGCAATCGCGATGAGGATCAGCGCCCCGCCCATCGTCGGCGTGCCGGCTTTCGTCAGGTGCGACTTCGGCCCGTCGTCGCGCACTGCCTGGCCGATCTTCTTCGCCGCTAGCCAGCGGATCACCGCCGGCCCACACGCGAACGAGATCAGCAGCGCGGTCATCGCGGCCATGACCGTGCGCAACGTGATGTAGCCGAACACATTGAAGGCGCGGATGTCCTGGCCCAGCCAGAGGGCGAATTCGAGCAGCATCGATTACTTTGTTTCCGTTGAGGGGGCGCCATTGTGCACCGCCACAAGGGCGTCCGCCACCCGTTCCATGCGCATGAAGCGCGAGCCTTTGACGAGCACCACGGTGTCGCCATCGAGCTTTCGCGTCAGCGCCGCGACCAGCGCTTCGGCGCTCGCGAAATGGCGCCCGCCTTCGCCGAAGTTGCTCGCCGCGACCGCGCTCATTTCGCCGAGCGCGAACAGCGCGTCCACGCCCTTGCTTTTGGCATAGCCGCCGATCTCGTCGTGCACCTGCGCGCTGGTCCAGCCGACTTCGCCCATGTCGCCGAGAACGAGGATCTTGTGCCCCGGCGTGGCCGCGAGCACGTCGATGCCGGCGCGCAGCGAATCGGGATTCGCGTTGTAGCTGTCGTCGAGGATCACCGCACCGTTGGGCCCGCTACGGCGCTGCAGCCGTCCCCGAGTGCCGGCGTAGGCGGCGAGCCCGGCAGCGATCGCCTCGGGACTCGCTCCGGCCGCAAGGCACGCTGCAGCGGCTCCGGCCGCATTCCTGGCGTTGTGCTCACCCGGCACTTGCAGGTCGACGACGATGCGCCCTGCCGGAGTCGTCAGCTCGAGGTGGGAGCCGAGGCCGCGCAGCGTGCATTCGCCGGCGACATCGGCGTGCGGTGTCAGCGAAAAGGTGAGCGTCCGGCGCCCCGCATTGAGCTCCCGCCAGTACCGCGCCTGCAAATCGTCGACATTGATGACTGCAACGCCGTCCGGCCCGAGCGCGTCGTAGATTGCACCTTTTTCGCGGGCGATCTCGATCACCGTCCCCATCCCCTGCAGATGCGCACGCTGCGCATTCGTCACGATCGCGACGGTCGGCCGCGCGAGGCCGGCGAGGTAGGCGATTTCGCCGGGCCGGTTCATGCCCATCTCGACGACGGCGGCGCGGTGACTGCTGCGCAGTTCGAGCAGCGTCAGCGGCAGGCCGATGTCGTTGTTCAGGTTGCCGGCCGTCGCCAGCACCGCGTCCGCGCGGCAACCGTCGCGCCGCGCCCGCTCGTGCAGGATCGCCGTGCACATTTCCTTGACCGTCGTCTTGCCGTTGCTGCCGGTGACCCCGATCACGGGCAGCTCGAAGCGCGCGCGCCAGTAAGCGGCGAGCCGCCCGAGGGCCAGCCGCGTGTCGTCGACGACGAGCAGCGGCAACGGCGACGGCTCGGGTTGCGTGCCGGCCCACCGCGCATCGACGAGCGCCGCTGCCGCCCCTTCGGCCGCCGCCTGAGCGACGAATTCATGGCCGTCGAAACGTTCGCCGCGCAGCGCGACGAAAAGCTGCCCGGCCGTGATGTTGCGGCTGTCGGTTCCCACCGAGCTGAACTGTCCCGGTGTCGTCGCGACGACACCCAGAGCTTGCGCCGCTTCGTGCAGCGTCATCATTGGTCTGCTCCCTGGCTTCGATTCCATGCGTGCACCGCGAGTCGCGCCTGCTCGACGTCCGAGAACGGCAAGCGCACGCCCAGCACCTCCTGGTAAGGCTCATGCCCCTTGCCGGCGAGCACGATCACGTCGTTGGCCCCCGCTTCGCCGACCGCAATGCGAATCGCCTGGGCGCGATCGACGACCCGTTCGGCGTTCGGACCGGCGCCCTGCACGATCGCGTCGATGATCTTCAGCGGATCCTCGCTGCGCGGGTTGTCGCTGGTGACGATGACGCGGTCAGCCAGGGCGCGCGCGACATCTCCCATCATCGGCCGCTTGCCCGCGTCGCGGTCGCCCCCGCAGCCGAACACGCACACGACGCGCCCGCCCCGCCCCTGCGCGGTGCTGCGCACCGCCTCGAGCACCTGGGCGAGCGCGTCGGGCGAGTGCGCGTAGTCGATGACCACCAGCGGCTCGCCAACGCCGCCCACCAGCTGCATGCGCCCGGCCGGCGGCGTCAGCCGCGACACGCTCCGCAGGATGTCGTCCATCGGCACCTCGCGGACCAGCAGCGATCCGATCACCGCCATCAGGTTCGAGACATTGAATGGCGCGACCATGCGCACCTGCACGTTATGGTGCCCGCCGTCCCAACCGAGCACGAAGCGCAGGCCCGACGGAACGTTCTGTTCCCCCGCCGCAACCAGCACCCGCGCCCCCGGCACCGCGCCACTGCGCTCCGCGAAGCGCGTATACCCGATCACCGGCATGCCGCCGGCCGCGAGCCGCCGCGCCTGGGCGAGGCCGAAATCGTCGTCGAAATTGACGACCGCGGCACCGATGCCCGGCAGGTCGAACAGGCGCGCCTTGGCGGCCGCATAGGTTTCCATGCTGCCGTGGTAATCGAGATGATCGCGGGTCAGGTTCGTAAACACCGCGACGTCGAACTCGACGCCATTGACGCGCTCCTGGTCGAGCCCGATCGACGACACTTCCATCGCCGCCGCATCGGCACCGTCGGCGACGAACGCGGCGAGCATGCGCTGCACCTCGAGCGCGTCGGGCGTCGTGTTGCCGCTATCGACGAGCTCGTCGGGGAAACCGCAGCCCAGCGTACCGATGACGCCGCAGCGCAGGCCCAGCCCTGCCAGCGTCGCGGCGAGCCACTGGCTCACCGTCGTCTTGCCGTTGGTCCCGGTCACGCCGGCGACCCACAGCTTGCCCGACGGACGGGCGTGGATCTCGTGCGCGAGAAAGCCGCCGACGCTGCGCAAACCCCGTACCGCCACGGCCGGCACCGGCAGCGCGTCGAGCCGCATGCCGTCGCTGTCGTCCCACAGCACCGCAGCGGCGCCGCGCTCGACCGCCGCGGAAACGTAGCGGCGACCGTCAGTCGCGAATCCGGGCCACGCGGCGAACAGCTCGCCGGGTTGCAGGCGACGCGAGTCGGCGGTGATGCCGTGCGCGGCGACACCGGCCAGGCGCAGCCGTTCGAGGATTTCACGGGCGCGAGCGGCGCTCACCTGCCCCCCCGGGCGGTTCGTGCCTGTTCCGCCTTGCCGCTGACCTGCAGCGGAACGAGCGGCGCGTCCGGCGCTACGCCCAGGACCCGCAACGCCCCTTCGGTGATCTGCGCGAAAATCGGCGCCGCGACCGTCCCGCCAAAATATTGACCGGCAGAAGGTTCATCGATCATCACCGCTACGATAAGTCGCGGGTCGGACGCCGGGGCGAAACCGACAAAGGACGATACATATTTGTTCGCGTATCGCCCGCCCTCGAGCTTGTGCGCCGTGCCGGTCTTGCCGGCAACGCGGTAGCCGCGGATCTGCGCGCGCGGCGCGGTGCCGCCCGGGCCGGCCGCGAGCTCGAGCATGTACCGCACCTCGCGCGCCGTATCGACCGAATACACGCGCTTGCCGGCAGCCAGCGGGACATCAACGCGCGTCAGCGAAAGCGGCAGCAGCTCGCCGTCGCGGGCGAACGCGAGATAGGCGTGCGCCATCTGGATGAGGCTCACGGAAATGCCGTGGCCGAACGACATCGTCGCCTGTTCGATCGGTTTCCACGTCTTCACCGGACGCAGCCGCCCGCCCGCTTCGCCGGGAAACCCGAGATCGAGCGGAGTGCCGAAACCGAGCTCGTTGAACATCCGCCACATTTCCTCCGGCGCGAGGTTCATCGCCATCTTCACCGTGCCGACGTTCGACGATTTCTGGATCACTTCGGCCACGGTCAGCGGGCCGTGCCGGTGCGAGTCGGAAATCGTCGCCCGCCCGATCGACACCCGCCCCGGCGCAGTATCGATGACGGTCATCGGCTCGACCTTGCCGCGCTCGAGTGCGAGGCCGACGATGAAAGGCTTCATCGTCGAGCCCGGCTCGTACGTGTCGGTGAACACGCGGTTGCGCAACTGCGCGCCGCTGAGGTTGGTACGGTTGTTCGGGTTGTAGGTCGGCGCGTTGACCAGCGCCAGCACTTCGCCGGTGCGCACGTCGAGCACCACCGCCGCGCCCGCCTTGGCTTTGTGCGTCTGCATCGCCTGGTTCAGCGCTGAATAGGCGAGATACTGGATCTTCGCGTCCATCGCCAGCACGAGGTCCTGCCCGTCGTGCGGCGGACGGATCGCCTCGACATCCTCGACGACCTGGCCGCGCCGGTCGCGGATGACCCGGCGCGCGCCGGGCGTGCCGGTCAGCAGCTTGTCGAACGCGAGCTCGACACCTTCCTGGCCCTTGTCGTCGACGCCGGTGAAACCGAGCACGTGCGCCATCACTTCGCCGCCCGGGTAATAGCGCCGGTATTCCTGCTGCTGATGAATGCCGGGAAGCTTCAGCGCGGCGATTTCCTGCGCGAGTTCGGGCGACAGCTGGCGCTTCAGATAGACGAAATCGTGACTCGTCGCGAGCCGTCCGTTCAGCTCCTCGACACTCGTTTCAAGCAGCTCGGCGAGCTTGCGCGCGTCCGCCGGCGACAGCCGCGCATCCGACGGAATCGCCCAGATCGACCGCACCGGCGTGCTGATCGCCAGCACGTCGCCGTGCCGGTCGATGACGCGGCCACGCGTCGCCGGCACCTCGATCGCGCGGGCGTAGCGCGATTCGCCCTTCGCCTGCAGGAACTCGTTGTTGAACCCCTGCAGATACAGCGCGCGTCCGACCAGCGCCAGCAGACAGGCGAGAAGGGCGGACATCACCAGCCGCGACCGCCATGCCGGAAGACCGTTCTTCAGCAACGGGTTGTGGTTGAAAGGCAACGGGCGCTGTTTTCTCATGCGCACGTCCTCACTCCGGCAGCCCTGGTCCGGCGGACGCGTGCCCGCCCTCCACCGTGAGCACCTGTCCCGGTGCAGGAGGGCGCATGCCGATCCGTTCGCGCGCGATCTTCTCGACGCGCGCATGCGCGGCCCAAGTGCTTTGTTCGAGCTGCAGCTGCCCCCACTCGACTTCCAGGCCCTGGGCGCGGGCCTGTTCCCGCTCGAGCTCCGAGAACAGCTTGCGCGCCTGATGCTGGGCCGCGACGACCCCGAGCGCGCTGCTCACGACGAGCGCGACCAGAAACGCGTCGGCGCGGATCATGCTGCGCCCCCGGTACGTTCGGCGACGCGCATCACGGCACTGCGCGAGCGCGGATTGGCGGCGACTTCGGCCGGCCCCGGCCGCTGGCTCTTGCCGACGAGCCGCAGGCGCGGCTGCGGCAGTTCGGCCGCCCGCAGCGGCAGCCGCGCCGGCAGCTGCGGCGGACGCGATTCGCCACGCATGAAGCGCTTGACGATGCGGTCTTCAAGCGAATGGAAACTGATCACCACCAGCCGGCCGCCGGGCTTGAGCCGCTCGACCGCCGCCGGCAGCACTAGCGACAGCTCTTCGAGTTCCTGATTGATGAAAATCCGTAGAGCTTGAAAGCTGCGCGTCGCCGGATGCTGCCCCGGCTCGCGTGTACGGACCGCTTTTTCCACGATCTCGGCAAGCTGTCGAGTGGTTGCGACAGGCCCCCCTGCCCGAGCAGCTGCAATCGCCTTTGCAATCGCATAAGCAAACCGTTCTTCCCCATAATCCCTGAGCACCTCGGTGATTTGCGCGACCGATGCATCGGCCAGCCATTGCGCCACGGTCTGCCCGCGGCTCGTATCCATCCGCATGTCAAGCGGCGCGTCGAAACGAAAACTCATGCCGCGCGCCGCCTCGTCGAGCTGCGGCGACGACACGCCCAGATCGAGCAATACGCCGTCGACATGTTCCAGCCCGAGCCGGTCGAGCTCCTCGGCGAACGCGCTGAACGGTGCGTGGACGACGGTCAGCCGCGGATCGGGCAACGCGCGCGCGACCTCGATCGCGCGCGGATCGCGGTCGAACGCGACCAGCCGTCCCCCGGCATCGAGCTTCGCGAGGATGGCCCTGCTGTGGCCGCCACGCCCGAACGTGCCATCGACATAGACTCCGCCGGGCCTGACCGCCAATGCCTCGACGGCCTCGGCGAGCAGCACGGTGACGTGTTGCGGCGCGGCACTCACAGCGCCAGGCTCTCGAATCCGGGGGGGAGCGCGTCGCCCGACAGCGACAGCATCGTCTCCTGCTGCGCCTGCCAGCCCGCATCGGACCAAAGCTCGAAATGGGCGCCCTGCCCGACCAGCCAGACCTGTTTTTCGAGTTGCGCCCATTGCCGCAGCGAAGCGGCGAGCAGCACCCGCCCGGCCGCATCGAGGACGTCTTCCTGGGCGAAACCGACCAGCAAGCGCTTGAAGGCTGAGGTGCGCGGATCGAAACCGGGCATCGCCGCAATCCGGTCGCGAATCGGCTCCCAGGCCAACAGCGGATAAACGAGCAGGCACTTATGGGGGTGGGCAGTGATCACCAGAGGCGCGCCATCGGGGACGAGTGCGTCACGGTGCCGGGCCGGAATCGCGAGACGACCCTTCGCATCGAGACTGAGCGCAATGGCTCCCTGGAACATTCATCCCCCGCAATTCTTCTTCGAGTGAAACGTCGTATGACACTTTGACCCACCGATCCCCACCGGTTCCCACTCTAGAGGAAAGGTAAACCCCGGTCAAGCCGCACCAGCGGAGTTTTCCGTTGCGACACAATGACTTATGGAAAGTATGAAGACTCCGTATAAACCCTGAAAAATCAAGGCCTATAATGGATTCCGATGAAGGATGGATAAGATACAGGTAGGAATTACCCGGCGTGGGGCTACCCCATAACCGCGATGACAGAGTACTTGTCCGAAGGGATGGGAAGTCCGCCGATAAGCCGGGTTCTGTCGAGCGCCTGCGACTCGCATCACAGGCGCCGGGCAGTCATTCCTCTGGGCGCCGCGTTGCCGCGGCGCTCAAGCAGCCTACCCGGGAGCAGCGCGAGCAACGCCATTGCTCCCCTATTTGGCCTTGCCCCGGATGGGGTTTGCCGTGCCAGTCCTGTCGCCAGTCCTGCGGTGGGCTCTTACCCGACGAAGCTTGCACCCCGTCCGCAACGACGCTCGACGCGCGCTGCGCACCATTTCACCCTTGCCTGATCTCCTCGCGGAGCCATCGGCGGTTTGCTCTCTGTTGCACTTTCCGTCGCCTCACGACGCCCGGCCGTTAGCCGGCATCCTGCTCTGCGGGGCCCGGACTTTCCTCCACGCGCACGAATGCACGCAGCGACTGCCTGGCGAACTTCCCGCGGCGATTATACGCGCCCGCTCACTGCGCCGCGGGGATAAAAGCGGCAGCGCCTTCCTGCAACTCGAACGTGCCGACGAGCGGTCCTGGCGGCGTTCCGGCAGCGTTTTCCCAATCCTGCACCTCGCATCCGGCCGTACTGACGAGGTACCAGCGATCCCCCTGATGCAGCGCCCATAGCCGGTCGCCGGCTTCGAACACTTCGAGGCGTGTCAGCTCGGTGCTGTCAGGATGGATCGCGACGCGCCGCTGGCACTGTGGCAGGCGCGACGCGATGACGGCCTGATTCACCGTGCTGCGCCAGAAATACGGCTTTTCGCGCACCAGGATCAACGCGTGCTGGCTGCCGTCGATGACGTAGGCGGTGGCGCTGTTCTCGCAGGCGGCCAGCGCCGGCAGCATCGCGAGCGCAACGAGGGCACGCAGCACGACGGACGGGCTCATCGCGACGTCCTGTCAGAGCATGCGCCAGGCGACCGTTTCGCCGGCGCGCAGCGGCACGAGCGGATCGTCGTGCAGGTATTCGTATGCGTTCGGCACCTGCCACGCGTCTTTCGCCAGCGTGATTCGCTCGGTGTTCGGCGCAAGACCGTAGAACGCGGGACCGTTCAGGCTCGCGAAAGCCTCGAGCCGGTCGAGCGCTCCGGCCTGCTCGAAAGCCTCGGCGTACAGTTCGATCGCGGCGTGCGCGGTGTAGCAGCCGGCGCAGCCGCAGGCCGCCTCTTTCGCAGCGCGCGAATGCGGCGCGGAGTCGGTGCCGAGGAAGAACTTCGCGTTGCCCGAGGTCGCCGCTTCGACCAGCGCGCGGCGGTGGGTTTCGCGCTTGAGCACCGGCAGACAGTAATGATGGGGGCGGATGCCGCCGGCGAAAATCGCGTTGCGGTTGAGCAGCAGGTGATGGGCCGTCACGGTCGCGCCGACGTTCGGCCCGGCGTCCTGCACGAAGCGCGCGGCCTCGGCGGTGGTGATGTGCTCGAAGACGACACGCAGCGCGGGAAAGCGCGCCACCAGCGGCGCCAGGACCTGCTCGATGAATACCTGCTCGCGGTCGAACACATCCACGTCGCCGTGCGTGACTTCGCCATGCACGCACAGCACCATGCCGAGCTTTTCCATGCGTTCGAGCACCCCATGGACTTTTTCGATGCCGGTCACGCCCGCGTCGGAGTTCGTCGTCGCGCCGGCCGGATACAGCTTCACCGCGACGACTGCGCCGCTCGCATTCGCGCGGTCGATTTCGTCGGGCGACGTGTTGTCGGTGAGGTACAGGCTCATCAGCGGCTCGAAGCGCACGCCGGACGGCACCGCGGCGACGATGCGCGCACGGTATGCGAGCGCCTGCGCGGCCGTCGTCACCGGCGGACGCAGGTTCGGCATGATCAGCGCGCGAGCGAAGCGGTGCGCGGTATGCGGCACGACGGTCGCCAGGGCTGCGCCGTCGCGCACGTGCAGATGCCAGTCGTCGGGGCGGATCAGGGAAATCGTCTGCATGATCTTCGATTCGAAAGAGAAGCCCGGATAGGGGAAATTCGGAGAAGGGAAGCTGGAGCGCGGTTCGGCATGCGGCGCAGGCAATTATAGTCGCGCTTCACTGTCCCCTGAGTTCCAGCGCCCGCGCATAGAGCGCGTTTTTCGGCGCGCCGGTGATCTCGGCTGCAAGCCGTGCGGCGGTCTTCACCGGCAGCTCCGCGATCAGCAGCGCCAGCACGCGCTCGGCCCGCGGATCCAGGCCTTCGCGCGCGGGCGCACCGGACACCACCAGCACGAATTCGCCGCGCATGCGGTTCGCGTCCTCCGCCAGCCACGCAGGCGCAGCGGCGAGCGGCACGCGCACGATCTGCTCGAACAGCTTCGTCAGCTCGCGCGCGATGACGATCTCGCGCTCGGCTTCGAGCACTGCGGCGAGGTCCGCGACGCATTCGGCGATGCGATGCGGGGACTCGTAGAACACCAGCGGCACCGCGACGGCGCGCAGCGCGTCGATGTCGGCGCGGCGCGCGGCGGACTTCGGCGGCAGGAAGCCGACGAATTGAAAGCCGTTGTCGACAAAGCCGGCTGCCGACAGCGCGGCGATCGCGGCGCACGGGCCGGGAATGGGCACGATCGGGAACCCCGCCTCGCGCACTCGCGCGACTGCGCGCGCACCGGGGTCGGAGATCGCCGGCGTGCCGGCGTCGCTGATCAATGCGACGTGCTGCCCCGCCTGCAGCATGCGGATCACCTGCCCGGCGGCCGCCTGCTCGTTGTGCTCGTGCAGCGCGACGAGCCGCGTATTGATGCCGAGCGCATCGAGCAGGCGCTGACTGTGGCGCGTGTCCTCGGCCGCGATGACTTCCACGCCCGCCAGCACGGCTTGCGCACGCGCGCTGATGTCCTGCAGGTTCCCGAGCGGCGTCGCCACCACATACAATGACGGCGTACTTGAAAGGGGCGAGGAGCCGTGAGCCATGAAGGGTGACCGGAACGTGAACGAAGGCACCATTGTCGGCGCCCCCGCAACGCGGAAGCAAGCGTCGGGAGCGGCAGCCGAAGCGCTCGCCGAACGCTTCCTCGTCCGCCGCGGGCTCGTCGTGCTGGCGCGCAACGTGCGTTGCCGTGGCGGCGAGATCGATCTGGTGTGCCTCGACCACGGCATCGTCGTGTTCGTCGAAGTGCGGCTGCGCACGAACCTCCGCTTCGGCGGCGCCGCGGCCAGCATCACGCCGGCCAAGCAGCGCCGCGTCGTCCTCGCCGCGCGATGGTGGCTGGCCGGCGCGGGCCGCCGTCACGCCGGACGCCCCTGCCGTTTCGACGCGGCGCTGCTCGCCGATCTCGACGAGGACGGCGTCGAATGGCTGAAAGCCGCGTTCGACGCCGATGGATCATAGGCACGACGTCCGCCGCTTCACCGCTCGCCGGTGCGACGCGGCATCCGCGCGCGCATGCTAGACTTTTGCCCCCGATGAAGTGACCCGAAGGCCTTCCATGGACCTCATCCATCGCATCTCCAGACAGTTCGAAGACAGCGCGCGCGTCAAGCTCGAAGCGCTCGAAGCGCTCGCCGCGCCGATTGCCGGAGCTGTGGAAATCATGATCGGCAGCCTGTTGAACAACGGCAAGATCCTCGCGTGCGGCAACGGCGGCTCGGCCGCCGACGCGCAGCATTTCGCGGCCGAACTGGTCAATCGCTTCGAGATGGAACGCCCGCCGCTCGCGGCGATCGCGCTGACGACCGACACCTCGACGCTGACGTCGATCGCCAACGACTACGACTTCACGCAGGTATTCTCCAAACAGGTGCGGGCGCTCGGACATCCCGGCGACGTGCTGCTCGCGATCTCGACGAGCGGAAACTCGCCCAACGTCATCGAGGCGATCGCGGCCGCGCACGAACGCGAAATGCGCGTCATCGCGCTGACCGGCAACGGCGGCGGACAGATCAACGCCCTGCTCGGCGACGACGACGTCCATCTGTGCGTTCCGGCACAGCGCACCGCCCGCATCCAGGAAGTTCACCTGCTGACCCTGCACTGCCTGTGCGACGGCATCGATTGTCTGTTACTCGGAGTAGAAGACCAATGAGCGAATCACGCCCGCAAGTCACCCGCCGCACCTTCCTTCTCGGCCTGACTGCCGCCGCTGCGCTGCCAGTCCTGCAAGGTTGCTTCCCCCTCGTCGCCGGCGGCGTCGGCGCCGGGGCGGCGATGGTCGCCGACCGCCGCACGTCGGGGGCCTACGTCGAGGACGAAGGGATCGAATGGCGCGCCGCGAGTGCGTTGCGCGACCGGATGGGCGACGCCGTGCATATCAACGTGACTTCGTTCAACCGCAACGTTCTCCTCACCGGCGAAGCGCCGAGCGAAGCGCACCGGACCGAAATCGAACGTGTCGTCAGCGGCGTGTCGAACGTGCGCGGCATCACGAACGAAGTGCAGGTCGCCGGCATCGCGTCGCTGACGTCGCGCAGCAACGACTCGGTCATCACGTCGAAAGTCAAGGCCCGCTTCGTCGATGCCGCGACCTTCGGCGCCCACCACGTCAAAGTCGTCACCGAAGCCGGCACCGTCTATCTGCTCGGCCTGGTCACGCGCCGCGAAGCCGATGCCGCGACCGACGTGGCGCGCACGACGTCCGGGGTGCGCAAAGTCGTGCGGGTGTTCGAATACATCACCGACCAGGAAGCGCGCCGACTCGACGGCCAGCGCAGCACCGGGACGTAACCCGGGTTTTGCGACCCCGCAGCGGTCGCGCTGCGGCCGGCGGCTATTGACGACGCAAACCGATACCGCTCGGGCTGAATTGGTCGAAGCCTTGCGAGCTCCCTTCGACCAGCGTCCTGAGCGAAGTCGAAGGGCTCAGGGAAAACCGTTGTCTTGCCAGCGCCGTTCAACGAGCCTGTCCTGCGCGAGGCCGACGGGCTCAGGACGAACGGTTGTACTTGATTGCTGCCTTAACAGCTTCCCGGGCGCGCGAGCGCGGCGAGCAGCCGGTCATGGACGCCGCCGAATCCCCCGTTGCTCATCACCAGCACATGATCTCCCGGACGCGCCGCCGCCGCGACATCGGCGACGAGCCGGTCGAGATCGGCGTACGTCGCACCGCGTTCGGCGAGCGGCGCGAGCGCCCCGGCCACGTCCCACCCCAGGCCATGCGCGTAGCAATAGACGCGGTCCGCCTGCGCCAGGCTCTGCGGCAGCCGGTCCTTCATGACGCCCAGCTTCATCGTGTTGGAGCGTGGTTCGAGCACTGCCAGGATGCGGCCTGCGGGCTCGCGGCGGCGCAGGCCTTCGACGGTCAGCGCGATCGCGGTCGGATGATGGGCGAAGTCGTCGTACACGGTGATGCCGCGGACCTTTCCGCGCACTTCCATGCGGCGCTTGATGCCTTGGAAACCGGCCAGACTCGCGATCGCCTGCGCCGGGGTCACACCGACATGACGGGCGGCGGCGATCGCCGCGAGCGCATTGCTGCGGTTGTGGCTGCCGCTCATCGGCATCGCCACGCTGCCGACGATTTCGTCGCGCAGGCAGAATACCGCTTCGCCCTCGTCGGCACCCGCTGCCGCGGACCACTGCGCTCCGGCGCCGAACCATTCGAGCTCGGACCAGCAACCGCGCCCCACGACGCGCTTCAGGCTCTCCTCGTCGGCGTTCGCAATAATCCGTCCCGAAGCGGGAATCGTGCGCAACAGATGATGAAATTGCGTTTCGATCGCGGCCAGATCGCCAAAGATATCCGCATGATCGAACTCGAGATTGTTCAGGATCGCGCTGCGCGGCCGATAATGGACGAACTTCGATCGCTTGTCACAGAACGCCGTGTCGTATTCGTCGGCCTCGATGACGAAGAATGGAGAATCGGTCAGACGCGCCGAAACGCCGAAGTTCCCCGGCACGCCGCCGACGAGGAAACCCGGCTCGAGCCCGGCATCCTCGAGCATCCACGCGAGCATCGACGTCGTCGTCGTCTTGCCGTGCGTCCCGGCGACCGCGAGCACCCAGCGCCCCTGCAGCACGTGTTCGGCCAGCCACTGCGGCCCCGACACGTACGGCAGGCCGCGATCGAGAATCGCCTCGAGCAGCGGATTGCCGCGCGACACCGCGTTGCCGACGACGTAGAGGTCCGGCGCGAGATCGAGCTGCGCGGCGTCGTAGCCTTCCGTCAGGCCGATGCCCTGGGCTTCGAGCTGCGTACTCATCGGCGGGTAGACGTTCGCGTCGCAACCGGTGACGGTGTGCCCTGCCGTGCGGGCCAGCAGCGCGACACCTCCCATGAAAGTGCCGCAGATGCCGAGAATGTGGATATGCATGAAAACTCCGGGAGCCGGGCGGCGTCTCAAGGTGATTGAAACCCGCCCGTGTAGAATGGGCGGCATTCTACATCGACCGTCTGCCGGACTCGCGACCATGACTTCCCGCGCGAATGCTTCCCGAAGCGGCAACCTGCGGCGCGGAGTTGCCGCGCTCGCCGCCCGCATGATGGCCGAGGACGGCATCAGCGACTTCGGCTTCGCTAAACGCAAGGCGGCCCGCCAGCTCGGCATTTCCGAGTCCGAGGCGCTGCCGAACAACGCCGAGATCGAAGCCGAGCTGCGCGCATGGCAGGCGCTGTACCAAGATGAAGAGCAGCCCGAGCGGCTGCTCGAAATGCGCCGCGCGGCGATCGAGGTGATGCGCCTGCTGGGCGAATTCCGGCCCTACCTCACCGGGGGCGCACTCGACGGCACTGCCGGGCGCTACACCGAAGTCGACATCGAGCTGTATCCCGAAAGCGCCAAGGACGTCGAGATCTTCTTCCTCAACCACGACATCGGCTACGAACACCGCGAACCGCGACGCGGTGCCGCGAACGCTCCGGAAGCGATCCTGAGCTTCGACTGGGGCCACGTGCCGATCAGGCTGTCGCTCTATACCGCGCAGGCCGAGCGCGTCAGCCGCCGCAACATTGAGCGCGCTCGCCTGCCGGCAGTCGAAGCGCTCGTTCAGGCCAGCGAAGGCCGGAGCGCATGAAAGGGATCGGCGCGCGTCACCTCATCGTCGTCGCCGTCGCGGTGCTCGCCGCACTCGCCGGTTTCCTGGTTTCCCGCAGCACGTCCGATCCGGCCCCGACTACGCAGGTCGATCCCACAGCGGGGAACACGATTCTCGCGCTGACGCTGCCCGATTCGCACGGCGAGCTGCAGGCGCTGCAGCAATGGCGCGGCCGCGTGCTCGTCGTCAACTTCTGGGCGACATGGTGTCCGCCGTGCCTGACCGAAATTCCGGATTTTGCCGCGGTCAGCCGCAGTTTCGCGGATTCCCCGGTGCAGTTCGTCGGCCTCGGCATCGACAAGGCCGAGAGCGTGCGAAAGTTCGGCGAAGAACACGACGTCCCGTATCCGCTGCTGATCGGCACGCCGCAAACGCTGGAGCTGACGACTGCGCTCGGAAACGCCGTGCAGGCGCTGCCCTACACGATCATTTTCGACCGCGCCGGAAAGATCGCCCACATCAAGCTCGGCACCTTGAATCGCACTGAACTAGAAGGCAAAATCCGCGCACTTCTCGACGAGTAATTCATGTAGGCGCGCCGCGCAGCACTGGACAAAATGCGGCTAATTACGGCAAACTTGCCGGCATGACGCGCCAAAAACGCAGTAAAAACCCAGATGCGGCGCCCCCGCCGCAGCCCCGGATCCTGGTCCTGCACGGACCGAACCTCAACCTTCTCGGCACCCGGGAGCCCGACGTCTACGGACGCACGACGCTTGCCGACATCCACTCCGCGATGGAAGCCCGCGGGCGCGCCGACGGGGTTCTGGTCGAGTCGTTCCAGAGCAACCACGAAGGTCAGCTGATCGACCGCGTCCAGGCGTCGCCGCTCGAAGAAGTCAGCTTCATCATCCTCAATCCGGCCGCTTACGCTCATACCAGCGTCGCGTTGCGCGACGCCCTCCTCGCGGTCGCGATCCCGTACGTCGAGGTGCATCTTTCGAACATTCATGCGCGGGACGCGTTCCGGCATCACTCCTATTTTTCCGACTGTGCAGCCGGCGTGATCTGCGGACTGGGGCCCTACGGCTACCTGGCCGCGCTCGAATACGCGCTGTCGCAGCTGCGGAAACCCTGACACAAACCCCCGGGCGCCCCGTGCGGCGGCGCCCCGCTCGGAGAACAGCATGGATCTGCGCAAGCTGAAGAAGTTGATCGACCTCGTCCAAGAGTCGGGCATTTCCGAACTGGAAGTCACCGAGGGCGAAGAAAAAGTCCGTATCGCCAAGCACAGCCCCGCCCCCGTTTCGAACTACCTCACGCAAATGCCGGCGAGCGTGCCGCAATTCGCCGCGGCGGCCCCGGCTCCGGCGATCGTGCTGACGCCGCCCGTCGATGACGCTCCCGAAGGCCTGGTCGTGAAATCGCCGATGGTCGGCACCTTCTACCGCGCGTCGGCGCCGGGCGCCAAACCCCTCGTCGATGTCGGCCAGGCCGTCGCGATCGGCGACCGCCTGTGCATCATCGAAGCGATGAAGCTGATGAACGAGATCGAATCCGAGTTCGCCGGCACCGTGAAAGCGGTTCTCGTCGAAAACGGCCAACCGGTCGAATACGGCCAGCCGCTGTTCATCATCGCCTGAACGCCCTCATGTTCGAAAAGATACTGATCGCCAACCGCGGTGACCAGCCGCCTACGGGCGGCGCAGCGGCGCAGCCAAACCGCGCGGCACGAGCAGCGTGCGGGCGCGATTTCGCCGCGGAGGCACCTCATGTTTGAAAAGATCCTGATCGCCAACCGCGGCGAAATCGCGCTGCGCGTGCTGCGCGCGTGTCGCGAGCTGGGCATCCGCACGGTCGCGGTGCACTCGGTCGCGGACACCGAAGCGAAGTACGTCAAGCTCGCCGACGAATCCGTGTGCATCGGCCCGGCGCAATCGGCGCTGAGCTATCTGAACGTCCCCGCGATCATCTCGGCAGCCGAAGTCACTGACGCCGAAGCGATCCATCCGGGCTACGGTTTCCTGTCCGAGAACGCCGACTTTGCCGAACGCGTCGAGCAGTCCGGCTTCGTCTTCATCGGCCCGCGCTCTGACACGATCCGCCTGATGGGCGACAAGGTCAGCGCCAAGGATGCGATGAAGGCCGCCGGCGTGCCGTGCGTGCCCGGTTCGGACGGCGCGCTGCCTGAAGAGCCGAAAGAGATCGTCAAGATCGCGCGCGCCGTCGGCTATCCAGTCATCATCAAGGCGGCCGGCGGCGGCGGCGGTCGCGGGATGCGCGTCGTGCACACCGAGGCGGCGCTGCTCAACGCGGTCGCGACGACGCGCGCCGAAGCCGACGCGGCGTTCGGCAATCCGGTCGTCTACATGGAAAAATTCCTCGAGAACCCGCGCCACGTCGAGATCCAGATCCTCGCCGACGAGCACGGCAACGCGGTCTATCTCGGCGAACGCGACTGCTCGATGCAGCGCCGCCATCAGAAAGTCATCGAGGAAGCGCCGGCGCCGGGCATCGAGCGCAAGGCGATCGCGAAAGTCGGCGAGCGCTGCGCCGAAGCCTGCCGCAAGATCGGTTACCGCGGCGCGGGCACGTTCGAGTTCCTGTACGAGAACGGCGAGTTCTACTTCATCGAGATGAACACGCGCGTGCAGGTCGAACATCCGGTCACCGAGATGATCACCGGCATCGACATCGTGCAGGCGCAGATCCGCATCGCGACCGGCGAAAAACTGTGGTTCCGCCAGCGCCACGTCGAATTCCGCGGCCACGCGATCGAGTGCCGCATCAACGCCGAAGACCCGTTCAAATTCACCCCCTGCCCGGGCAAGATCACGAACTGGCACATGCCGGGCGGCCCCGGCATCCGCGTCGATTCGCACGTTTATAACGGCTACACGATCCCGTCGCATTACGATTCGATGATCGGCAAGCTGATCGCGTACGGCGACACGCGCGAACAGGCGATCCGGCGCATGCGGATCGCGCTGTCCGAGATGGCGGTCGAAGGCATCAAGACGAACGTGCCGCTGCACCAGGAGCTGATGCTCGATGCGCGTTTCGTCGAGGGCGGCACGAGCATCCATTACCTGGAGCACAAGCTCGCCGAACGCAACGAAGTCAAGAACCTTGCCTGACCCGGCCGCGGACGCGCACATCATGTGGATCTCGGTAACCCTGCAAGCCGAAGCGCACAAGGCCGAAGCGCTGTCCGAGGCGCTGATGGAGGCCGGCGCCCTGTCGATCAGCATCGAGGACGCCGACGCCGGCACCGATGCCGAGAAGCCGCAGTTCGGCGAGCCCGGGCATCATCCGGTCGGGCTGTGGGATCACAGCCGCGTCATCGCGCTGTTCGATGCGGACGTCGACCTCACCGTCGCGCTGGCCCGCGCGGCGGCCGACGCGGGCTTCGATGCGGTGCCGCCTTTCACGCTCGAAGAAATCGCCGAGCAGAATTGGGTGCAGCTCACGCAGAGCCAGTTCGAGCCGATCCGCGTGACTGAGCGGATGTGGATCGTGCCGTCGTGGCACGCCGCACCCGACCCGGCGGCGATCAACATCGAACTCGATCCCGGCATGGCTTTCGGCACCGGCTCGCATCCGACGACGCGGCTGTGCCTGGAGTGGCTGTGCGACGCGGTGCAGCCGGGCGACTGCGTGCTCGACTACGGCTGCGGCTCCGGCATCCTCGGCATCGCTGCGGCGCGCCTCGGCGCCGGCGACGTGCTCGGCGTCGACATTGACGACAAGGCGCTGGATGCCGCACGCGACAACGCCGCGCGCAACCACGTCGCACTGCGACTGCAGCACTCCCGCGAGCCGCTCGACGCACGCTTCGACGTTGTCGTCGCCAACATCCTGACGAATCCGCTGTGCGTGCTGGCGCCGCTGCTCGCTGCCCGCGTCGCTCCCGGCGGCAGGATCGCGCTGTCCGGCGTCCTCGAGACGCAGACCGAACAGGTGATCGCGGCGTACGCGCCGTTCCTGCCGCTGCGGGTCGGGGCGATACACGAAGGCTGGGCGCAGCTCGAGGGCGGCTCTCCGCGGCACCCCGGGAGCCAGTGATGTTCGCGCGCTGCCCGGCCTGCCAGACGGTATTCCGGGTGCAGCCGGAGCAGCTGCGCGCGCACCACGGCGAAGTCCGCTGCGGACGGTGCTATGCGTCGTTCAACGCGCTCGATCGCGTGCTGCACGTCGCGCCCGCGGCCTCGCCGCCCGCCGCACCCGCATCCGAACCGCCCGCTGCCGCCCCGCCTCCCCGTCCCGAATCGCTTGTGGAGCGCGACGACCGCTTCTTCATTCTCGACGAGCTGCGTTCGGCCCCGGACGTGACGCGACAGGCGGCTGATGACCGGACCGGAAGCGGAACCGCACCCGCAGCCGCACCCGCACCCGCACCCGCACCCGCACCCGGTACCGGAACCGGAACCGGAACCGGGCAGGATGACGAAACCGGAATTCCGCAGCTCGACGATTTCAGCGACCGGCTGGATTTCGAGATCCCGGAAACTTTCCTGACCTCCCGCCCCATCGCCGCGCAGGCGTCCGTAGATTCCGCGCAGCCGTCCGTAGATTCCGCGCAGCCGTCCGTACATTCGGCACAGTCGTGGGCTTGGCAACACGGTCACGAAGCGTCTGACGAATTCGTCGACCGCCCGCAACCCCGGATCTCCGTCACCGGCGACGGAGACCGTGGCGAGGCCGAAGCCGCTGCGACGTTCAGCCCGGCGCCGTTCGAGCCACCGGATCAGCGCGAACCCGTCCTGCCGCGCGACGGCGATTTTTCCGCAACGGGCGAGACGGCCGCCGAAGATGCCCCGCTGCCGCCGCTCCGTCGTGCGCGCACGTCCGCGCCGAAACCGCTCGGCCCCACCGCTGCTGCCGAAAGTGCGACGTCAGCGGAGCGCCAGGAGGACGAAGCGCCGACCGGATCCGCTTCCTTCCGCCCCGCGGCAGCCGATGCGGCGAACGACCGCGAGCATCTCGACGCGACGTACGGCTCGCCGGCTTCGCCCGCCAAGCGCTGGCTGTACGGGCTGGGAATCGGCATCCTGCTTGGCGCGCTGGCGGTGCAGAGCGCTTTTGTCTTCCGCGACGGCATCACCCGCAAGTGGCCACAGTTGCGCCCGGCCTATCTCGCGGCGTGCGGGCACCTGAAATGCACGCTCGCGCTGCCGCGCGTCGCCGGGGCGATCAGCATCGAAGCTTCCGAACTGCAATCGGAGCCCGGGCGAGGCGCGCGCTTCGTGCTGAACGCGACGATCCGCAACCGCGCTCCTCACCCTCAGGCTTATCCGCATCTCGAACTGACGCTGACCGACATCCAGGACCAGCCGCTCGTGCGCCGCGTGCTCGGGCCGGCGCAGTGGCTCCCCGCCGGCTTCCTCGAACCGGGTAGCGCCGAACAAAGATTCGACGCCGGACGCGACATCGCCGTCCAACTGCCGTTCGAGGCACCGGGTGTCGAAGCGAGCGGTTACCGGGTCTATGCTTTCTATCCGTGAACCGGCGTGACCGCACCCGTTCACGCGGCGGCCGGCCCGGTCTCCGACAATCTGGAACCGCGATGCAACATCTCTCCCCGGACACGCGCAAAAGTCCGTTCAAAGGCAAGACCGGCCTGATGCGGGTCTGGAACGCCTTTCGCTATTCGTTCGCCGGCCTGCGCGCCGCACTCGAGCATGAAGACGCGTTTCGCCAGGAATGCGTGCTGGCCGCCGTGCTCGTCCCGCTCGCGCTGTTCATGCCGGTCGGCGGCGCAGGCAAAGCGCTGCTTGTCGGCAGCGTGCTGCTGCTGCTGATCGTCGAACTCGTGAACTCCGCGATCGAAGCGACCGTCGATCGCGTCTCGCTCGAGCATCACCTGCTGGCCAAGCGCGCGAAAGACATCGGCAGCGCAGCGGTGCTGCTCGCGCTCGTCAATCTCGTGATGGTGTGGGGTCTGGTGATCTTCGGTTGAGGCCGCTCCCGGCCGACTTCCTGGCGGCCGGGAGCACAATTTTCAGCGCGTGACCCGCGTCGTGCCGGCGTCCCGCAGCAGGCGAACGCGTTCGCCGATGCGGAAATTCTCGCCGCCGTCCTCCTGCACGACCGCGAGCACCTGGCCGTTCTCGAGCCGCACGGTGACTTCGACGCCCGCCTCGCGCGTCGCGCCTTCCTCGACCGCAGCGCCGGCCAGACCGCCCGCCACCGCGCCGATCACCGTCGCGATCGCCTGTCCGCGCCCGCCGCCGACGCCGCTGCCTGCGATCCCGCCCACCGCCGCACCCGCTACCGGCCCGACTGGCGTCTTCGTGCCTTCGAGCTTCACCGCGCGCACCGCTTCGACCGTGCCGTACTGCACGACCATCGTGCGCCGCGCCTCGCCGCGCTGGTAGGCACCGCCGCCGAGGCCGGACGCGCAACCCGTTACGCCGAGCGCCGCGACCAAGGCTACAACCAGCGCGAGCCGCTGCGTTTTCCTGCCAGTCTTGCTGCCATGCACCTTCATCCCGCTCACCATAACGCCTCTCCAAATGCTGCCGCATACCGTTCGGCAATGTCGTTGCGCGCGGGCGCATGGTTCTGCCCGCCGCGGTGTCCGATCTTGACCGCTCCCATCACCGACGCGAGCCGCCCCGTCCGCTGCCAGTCGTAGCCGTTCGCAATGCCGTAGAGAACCCCCGCGCGATAGGCGTCGCCGCATCCCGTCGGATCGGCCAGCTGGTCGGGCACGACACACGGAATCGCGATGCACCGGCCTTCCGCGTAGATCTGCGAGCCTTCCGGCCCGAGCGTCACGACCAGCGCTTCCACCCGGTCGGCGAGCTCGGCGAGCGTGCGCCCGGTCTTCTCGCTCAGCAGCTTCGCCTCGTAGTCGTTGACCGTGCAGTAACGGGCCAGTTTCAGGCATTCCAGCAGCTCGCCGCCGGAAAACAGCGGTATTCCCTGCCCCGGGTCCAGCACGAACGGAATCCCCGCCTCGGCGAACTGCGACGCGTGGTTCAGCATGCCGTCGCGCCCGTCCGGCGACACGATGCCGAGCGTCACGCCGACGGCGTCCTGCACCCGGTTCAGGTGCGAATGATTCATCGCCCCGGGGTGGAATGCGGTGATCTGATTGTCGTCCAGATCGGTCGTGATGAAAGCCTGCGCGGTGAACGTGTCGGGCACGTGCGTGACGTGGTCGTCGCGCAGGCCGAGCTCGCGCAGCCACTCCCGGTACGGTCCCGCATCGTCGCCGACCGTCGCCATGATCAGCGGATCGGCGCCGAGCAGCTTGAGGTTGTACGCGATGTTGCCCGCACAGCCGCCGAACTCCCGGCGCATGTCGGGCACGAGGAACGACACGTTCAGGATGTGGATCTGCTCGGGGAGTATGTGGCTCTTGAAGCGATCATGAAAGACCATGATCGTGTCGTAGGCGACGGAGCCGCAGACGAGAATGGACATGGCGCACCTGCCGGACGGAAAAGGCAGCCATTATAGAACTCTTGCGCCCTCGCTCGCGGCCCTACCCGCGGGCGAGGGCGCACGCCAAACAGCGGACGATCAGATCACCGCGCGCAGCTTCGCCGCCATCTCCTCGAGCGCCTCGCGCGACGGATTCTTCGCCGGCCACGCGAGCGCCAGCCCGTCGCCTTCCCAGCGCGGCAGCACGTGGATGTGGAAATGGAACACCGTCTGCGCCCCGGCCGGCTCGTTCGCCTGGAACAGCGTCACGCCCTCGCAGCCATACGCCTTCTTGACCGCCCGCGCGACCCGCGCCGCCGTGCGGAACACTGCCGCGGCCAGTTCGTCGTCGAGTTCGTAAATGTTCGCGCGATGCGGCTTCACGACCACGAGGGTGTGGCCGGGATTGACCGACTGCAGGTCCATGAACGCGAGCGTCGCATCGTCTTCGAAGATGTTCGACGCCGGCAACTCGCCGTTGGCGATGCGGCAGAACACACAGGTTTCCATAGTCTCTCCTTCGGGGTTGAGTTTCGCTGTCGCTGCATCGTAACGGGCCGGGTCACGGTGCCGCAACGCGGTGTTCGAAAACGGCGTCACCGACATCAGACGAGCTCACGCGTCATGCACCAGACACGGCAACAATCCGCCGCCGGCACGGGCGCGCGCGTCCTCCACCGGGGGGCTGGGGCGATGTCCAGCCGGACAACGCGTGATGGACCCGAGGTCCCGCCTTTTGGACAGCCGCCTTCCTTGACCGTCTAACCCGGCACCTGGAACACTTCTCCGTCCTCCAGCCGCACCGCGGTGAGCTTGCCACCCCAGACGCAGCCCGAATCGAGCGCGATCAGGCCCGGCTCGCGATAGAAGCCGAGCGCCGACCAGTGGCCGCAAACGATCGTGTGCGTGCGGTGGAACCGTTCCGGCACCCGGAACCACGGCAACGTGCCGGGTGGCGCCTGATCGGGCGCCCCCTTGGCGCGCAGCGCCATGCGACCTTCCGGCGTGCAGAAACGCAGGCGGGTCAGCGCATTGACGATCACGCGCAGCCTGTCCGGCCCCTGCAGATTCTCCGACCAGCGATCCGGCCGGTTCCCGGCGAGTTGGAGGAGGAACTTTTTCGCGTCCGGGCCGGCGAGCGCCGTGCTCACCTCCGCGGCAAGCGCCTGCGCCTGGCCTATCGTCCAGGCCGGCAGCAGCCCCGCGTGGACCATCGCGTAATCGCCCTCGACGTGCATCAGCGGCTGCGCCGAAAGCCACGCAAGCAATTCGTCGCAATCCGGCGCATCGAGCACCTGGTACAGCGTGTCACCCTGCTCGCGGCGCGTGTAGCCGGCGGCGACCATCAGCAGGTAAAGGTCGTGGTTGCCAAGCACGATGGTTGCGGCATCGCCGAGCCCGCGCAGACAGCGCAACACTTGCAGCGACTCGGGCCCGCGGTTGACGAGATCGCCAACGCTCCAAAGCCGGTCGGCCGCCGCATCGAAACCGGTCCGCTCGAGCAGACGCTGCAAAGCGGCGTAACAACCCTGAATATCGCCTACGGCGTAAGTGGCCATCGAGTGCATGCGCCGCCGGGACGAGCGGTCAGCGCGAGGAAATTGGGCAAGCGGCGATTCTAACCGCCCGCGATCCCGCGGCAAGCCTCACGCTTCGATCCTTGCTCCCGGCAGCGGAGAAGAGCCGCCGATGACGCGCAGCGTGGGTTGCCCCGTCATCGGCATGTATTCCGGCACCCAGCGCAGCAGGCCCCGGCGCACCTCGTTGTCGCTGACTGGGCCGGACTGCGCCAGCCACGTGTTGAGCTCGACGAGAAAACTTGCGGCGACCGGGCGTGAACGCGCGATCCGCAGCTTCGGATGCGGCGTCTCGCGCGTCACTTCGGAATCGGCGAGCAGCTCTTCGTAAAGCTTCTCGCCCGGCCGCAGCCCGGTGAACTCGATACGAATTTCCTCTTCGGTGTAGCCGGACAGCCGGATCATGTTGCGCGCCAGATCGACGATCTTCACCGGCTCGCCCATGTCGAGCACGAACACCTCGCCGCCCTGCCCCATCGCCGCCGCCTGCAGCACGAGCTGCGCCGCTTCGGGGATCGACATGAAATAGCGGTTGATGTCCGGATGCGTCACCGTCACCGGCCCGCCGCGCGCGATCTGCTCCTGGAATTTCGGGATCACGCTGCCGGTGCTGCCGAG
Organism: Azoarcus sp. PA01; assembly: GCA_001274695.2. Taxonomy (NCBI): domain Bacteria; kingdom Pseudomonadati; phylum Pseudomonadota; class Betaproteobacteria; order Rhodocyclales; family Zoogloeaceae; genus Azoarcus; species Azoarcus sp. PA01. The sequence goes on from LARU01000002.1 coordinate 875,635, forward strand.
CACGTTGCCGAAGCGCACCATCTCGAACTGCGTCGCCCCACCGCGGCAATGCAGCGCCTCGCACGCCATCTCGGCGAGCCGCTTCGTCGCGCCCATCACGTTCGTCGGATTCACCGCCTTGTCGGTCGAGATCAGCACGAAGCGCTCCGCCCTGTACTGCTGCGCATGCTCTGCGACCCGCAGCGTCCCGAGCACGTTGTTCCGCACCGCCTCCCAGGCGTTGCGCACTTCCATCAGCGGCACATGCTTGTACGCGGCAGCGTGGAAGACGAGCTGCGGGCGCCAGGTCGCGAAGACTTCCTCGAGGCGGGCCGAATCCCTGACGTCCCCGGCGAGCGCCTGAACGGCGACGTCAGGGCGGTGCTGGGCGAACCATTCGACGACCGTATAAAGCGCGAACTCGTTCTGCTCGAACAGCACGAGCCGTCGAGGAGCGAACCGGGCAATCTGCCGGCACAATTCGCTCCCGATCGAGCCTCCCGCGCCGGTCACGAGGACGACTCTGTCCTTCAGCATCCCTTCGACGTGGGGCGTGTCGATCCAGACCGGCTCCCGCCCGAGCAGATCCTCGATATCGACGCGCCGGATCGAGGACACCGCGACCCTTCCGGCCATCACATCCTCGAGGCCCGGCACGGTAAACACCTGCGCGCCCGCCTGGACGGCAAGGTCCGCGGCCGCGCGCCTGACCCCGGTCGCCGCCGAGGGCATCGCCAGGATCACGTGACGCACGCGTTCGGCGGAGAGGATCTCGGGCAAGGCGCGGACCGGGCCGAGCACCGGCCGGCCGAGGAGCTCGCGCCCCCATTTTTCGTCGTCGTCATCGATGAGCCCGACCACCTGCCAGTCCGGGCTGCGCTCGAGCTCCCGCATCAGCATCGCCCCGCCGCGCCCCGCACCAACGATGACGACCGGTTTTCCTTTCCCGACGAGCCCGCCGTAAAGCCGGTGCTCTTTCCACATCCGGTACGCGACGCGCCCGCCGGCCATGATCATCAGCAGCAGGATCGGATAGAGCACGAGCGTCGAGCGCGGCACCGCGGGGCCCGCGCGGTAGAGCGCGACGAAGGCCAGCAACGCCAGTGACGACACCCCCACTGCGCGCAAGACGCGGCTAAGATCTGGCAGGCTCGCGAACACCCACATGCCACGGTACAGACCGGCCCAGCGACAGACGACCGCGTGGGCGGGCAGGATGACCAGCAAGCCGACTGCCACCTGGACGGAATACTCGGCCGGCCATGTGAAGTTGAAGCGCAGGAGAAATGCCCCGAACCAGGCCGCACACGCCGCGACCAGATCGAAAAGGAATACGAGAGCAGAACGGTTCAACCTATTCATGCTGATCGGGTCCTTTTGGCTTTGTTCAGGGCTAAAACAAGGGCGGGCCGCGATTGTAGCCGATCCCGGAACGTTCCCGGGATTCGCAACGTTTCGCCACAAACTGTTCCCAACATGCCGGCTTCCGGCATCACCCCCGCACGTGACCCGTTATGCCTCCAACTTCCCCGCTCGAAACCTCACCGCCAGCACCGCCAGGGGCGCATATGCGACCACCACGCCGAGCAAGCCGTCCACGCTCCCATGCGCGACGCATAACGCGACGGGCAGCAGCCAAAACAGGTTGATCGCCGCGACACCGAGCGTCACCGGCAGGTGCGCGCCGAAGCGGCGCGCCGCATGCTGATAGGCGTGGTTGCGGTGCGCCTCGTATACCTTCTCACCGCGAAACAGGCGCCGCAGCAGAGTCCAGGTCGCATCGACGACGAACACGCCGAGCAGGATCACCCAGCCCCAGAACAGCTCGGGAGACACCCAGCCGGCCTGCAATGACAGGACGCCGAGCGTGATGCCGAGAAAGCCGCTGCCGGCGTCGCCCATGAAGATCTTCGCGGGCGGAAAGTTCCAGCAAAGAAAGCCAGCGACCGCGGCGACCAGCAATAGCGGCACGGCGGCTAAAGCGGATTCGCCGACGAGCACGTAAAGCGCCGCACCGCCAAGACAGACACTGATGGCTTGGACACTTGCGATGCCGTCGATGCCGTCCATGAAGTTGTACAGATTCAGCAGCCAGACGAGATACACCACCGCAAGCAGATCGCCGGCCCAGCCGAGACTCACTGACGTTCCGAACAGCCGCAAAGGGGCAAGACCGCCCAGCCACGCAAGGGCCCAGGCCGCGGCGGCGAAATGGACGAGCAGGCGCCAGCGCGCCGCGATGTGGCGGTGATCATCGAGAAAACCCACGACCGCAACCGCCGCTCCGGCGCCCAGAAGAGCCCACACGCCTGCGGGCTCGGCGATCACCGGCAACGCGAGCAGGAAACTCAGCACGATCGCGACGCCGCCGCCACGCGGTGTCGGCACCAAGTGGGAACTGCGCCTGTTTGGAAGATCCAGCAAGCTGCGGGCCAGCGCATACCGCCGTAACGCACCCGTCAATATGCCGGACGTCGCCGCGATCACGGCGAGCAGCCCCGCGAAACCGGCCAGCGCGTTCATCGCGGCAACCCTGTCGCGGCCCGTCGCAGACCTTCATCGACCCTGATTGGCGGATTCCAGCCGAGCAGACGCCGTGTTTTCGCAATATCCACCTGCAGATTTCCGCACAACCGCCGGATCATCGCCCGCCTGCCAAGCAGACCGGCCCCGGCCTCGATCAGTCCTGTCGGCACCCGCGGCAACCGGGCCGACACTCCCATTGCCGCGGCGAGGCGGCGCAGCAGCTCAGCGGTCGAAAGGTCCTCCCCGTCACTCACCAGGAAAGCGTGGTTTGCGGCCCCGGGATGCCCGATGCAAAGGGCGACCAGGTCGACCAGATTATCCAGCGCGACGAACGAGCGGCGATTATGCTCGATCGCTCCAAACGGAAGCGGCACCCCATGCTCGAGCCAGCGCATCATGCTCCGGAAGTTCGCCTTCACGCCGGGGCCATACACCAGGGGCGGGCGAATGATCACGACCGCCATACCGGTTTGCGCCGCCAGCTTCATCAGCCCCGCCTCGGCTTCGGCCTTCGAAATCGCATAAGCATCCTCCGGCGCAAGGGGATCGTCCGCGGCGAAAGCGTGCCCGGCAGCCGTTGCCTCACCGTGCACTTTGACCGAGCTGATGAATATGAAGCGGCGCACTCCGCCCGCCGCGGCCTGACGAGCGAGGCTCAAGGTGCCCTCAACGTTGACTGCCCGAAAGGCCGCCAACGGATCCGTCGCCGAGTCGTCCATGACATGCACCCGCGCGGCAGCGTGAACAACCACCTCGTGTCCGGCAAGCAGCGGCGCCCACGTCGCGTCGGCCTCGAGCGCAGGCCCGCGCACGCATTGGTCAGCAAGGCGACCCGCGCGCATCACGCCGGTTGCGGGAAGCCCGTCCTGACACAGCCGCGCAAGCAGCGCGGACCCGACGAAACCGCCGGCGCCGGTGACCAGCACTCGGCTGCGAGGAGCGTTCAGCACGAGGCACTCCGCCGGAGTCTGCCGACGCCCTTGTCCTGCAGGGCTCCGGATTCCCAACCGACACGACGCGGCGCGACGTCGGACGCCAGGAAGCTGCCGACAAAGCGGTGTCGATCGCGATGCGGAGCGGTCCTCACCGCGTCTCCGCCCGCAACCCAACGCAGCAGCGTCGCTTCCCGCCTCAGTCGTGAATACGTTTTCATCGTAAAACTGACTCCGGTTTGAAACCCCTCCCTTGAGGGCGGTGCGGAGGTTGAATACCCGGGCCTGAAGGCCGGGTGTCCGCCGTAGCAATTCGGGAGAGGATGCGCACCCCTTCCAGATTCATTCAGTGCGACAGGCCCGAAGGCCTGTCGCTAATCAGCTGCGCTTCCGCTCCGGGCTGCCCGCCCGGGCCGGGGCGAGAGGGCCAGCAGCCAGCACGATACGACAAACAGCAGCTGGTCCGTGCGCCGGCGTCTGCACTGCCGTGCATGCAAGGACAGGCTGATCAGCCCCCTCCGGCCACCAGCCAGCCAAGCCGAAGTCAGCGGCAAGGCGTCGGCACCGACCAGCCGCGCAACGACTGCCGCCTGCTCGAATGCCCAACCGCTGCGGACCATCGCCGCGCGCTTGATGAAGGCGCGCAGGCCGGCATTGACGCCGGTCTGGTTGGATTGGTGCTGGCGGTACCGCATCTGAGGCTGCGGGTCGATCACCCAACGGAAACCGTGCGCGCGCGCGAAAGCATAGATCAGCCAGTCGTGTGCGAACACGCGGCAACTGCCCTCACGCTGGGCGTGGAGAAAAGCCTGCAGCGCGACCGCCAGCCTGTTGCGGAGTACATACGTGCACCCCGGCCCGGCGGCCTCGAAGACGAAATCGGCAGCGACCTGTGCTTGTGCCTTATCCACGAGCATTTCCCGGCCATCGGGCCAAAATGCGATGACATTGCCCGAGTAAGCCGCGGCGCCGTGCCGGTCCAGCCACGCCACCGCGCGATGCAGCTTTCCGGGAAGCCAGATGTCATCCTGGTCGGCGAGGCTGACAAAATCGAACGCGGCAAAGTCCACGTCGCGCAGCAGCCGATAGAAATTCAGCGCGGCGCTTCCGAAGCGCCCCCCGGGAAGGAGCACCACCCTGGCGTCGCTTGCCGCCCGCTCGCCGAACCAATCTTCCGTCCCGTCGGTGGAGCGGTCGACGCTGACGAAAACCGTCACCGCCACATCCTCCTGCCCGAGGATCGAGTCGAGCTGTGCCGGCAGCCATGCCATGCCGTTGCAGGCTGCGAGCAGCACGGCGATTCGGGGCGGGCTGGGAGTCATGCCCTCTGTGCCGGCCATGCCCCCGGCAACCGATCGCCAGGCGGCGCTGCACGCGCTGCGAAGCGGCCTTGTCTGGCCGGTTTCATGACGCGAGAAGCCACCCATTCACCTCCGCGATGCTCCGCTCCCGGTCCATTCCGACGAGCGCGCGCAGGCGCACGCGCGACACCAGGTACAGATAACGCGCTTCGGCAAGGTCGCGCAGCGTGGTCTGCAGCTGCTGCTCGGCGTTGAGGACGTCGACGGTGGTGCGGCTGCCGGCTTCGAACGAGCGTTTGCTGGAGGCGACCAGCTGTCGGGCCGAGCGCACTGCCTGCTCCAGCGCCCTGACCCTGAGCACGCCTTCGGTGACGCCACGATGTTCGCGATGTACGCGCACCGCCAGCTCGCGGCGGGCGACTTCGAGGTTTTCTTCGGCACGCACCTGCTCGGCGATGGCCTGGCGGGTGGTGGAGCTGACGTAGCCGCCGGCGAACAGCGGAAGGTTCACCTGCAGGCCGATCAGGCGATTAGTGTAGCTGGAGCTCGGCGAAGTGACGTTTTCGCTGCCGCTGCGCGAGATCTGCGCCACCGCGTCGACGGTCGGGTAGTGGCCGCCGCGAGCCTTCGCGATCTCGGCTCGGGCGGCTTCGACACGCGCCTGGAGGGCGCGCACTTCGGGGCTGCTTTCTTCGGCGAGGCGGACCCATTCGTTCACCGCGGCGGGCTCGGGTGGCAGCAGCGGCAGGCGCTCGGCGTCGATCGCGGCCAGCGCGTCGACCGGCTGATTGATCAGGATCTCGAGCTGGCGGCGGGTGAAGTCTACGTGCTGGCGCGCGCTCAGCTCGTCGGCGGTGTTCATATCGAGCCGCGCCTGGGCTTCGTCGATGTCGGTGCGGGTGCCGTAGCCGGCCTCCAGCGACTTGCGCGCGGCGTCGAGCTGGGTCGTGGTGACGGCTTTCTGCTTGAGCACCAGCGCGAGGGCGTCCTGCGCCAGCAAGGCTTCCATGTAGGCGCCGGTAACCCGCGAGCCCAGGTCCTGCAGCTCGCGTTCCAGTGTCGCTTCGGCGTCATCGACGACGAAGCCGGCCTGGCGCAGGCCGGCGAACAAAGGCATGCGGAACAGCGGCTGGCGCAGCTGGAGAGTCTGGTTGTAGCTGAAATACTCCTCGTTGAACTCGACGTCGCGCCCGAGCGTGTTTTCCTGGGTGCGGTCGATGTCGTTCTTGCTGCGGCCGAGGTTGATCGCGATGTTCGGCATCAGCTGGGCCTGCGCCTGCGGCAGGCGCTCGACGGCCGCATCCCGCGCGGCGCGCGCGGCGCGGATGCGGGCGTCCTGAGCCAGGGCGGCCTGGTAGGCCTGCATCAGGTCCAGGCCCCAGGCCGGTGCGCTGAGCACGCCGAGCAGGCCAACCGTCGCGAGGCGGCGCATCCACTGGCGAGGCTGCCGGCGGCGGGAGGCGTCGTCGTGCATGCTCACTCCTCCTTCATCGACGCCGCCAGGCGCTTGGTCAGCGGATTGAGCAGGTAGGTCAGCATCGAACGCTCGCCGGTCTTGATGATGACCTCGGCCGGCATGCCGGGCTGCATCCGGCGCGTACCGAGCACCCGCATACCTTCGGGCGTGACCTTGACGCGGGCGAGGTAGTAGGCGATCTGGCCGTTGCCGACCTGCTCGGTCAGCAGGTCGCTCGACAGCGACACGACTTCGCCTTCGACGACCAGCTGCGGCGAGTGCGAGAAGGCGTTGAAGCGGACATCGGTCTTCAGCCCGGTGCGCACCTTGTCGATGAGGTGGGGTTCGATCTTCGCCTCGAGCAGCAGCGGTTCGTCCTCGGGCACGATGTCCATCAGCTTCTGCCCGGCCTGAATCACGCCGCCGACGGTCTGCACGGCGAGGCCGATGGCCTGACCCGAGGCCGGCGAGCGGATTTCGGTGCGTTCGAGGTCGGCGCGCACGGCGATGAGCTTTTCGGCGTCGGACTGGACTTCGCGCAGCACGTTGCCGAGCTCGGTTTCGACCTCCTTGCGATATTCCTGGCGCCGGACGACGGCCTGCTGGCGCAGTTCGGCGACGGCACGGTGGGCGCGCAGCGTGTTGCCGGTGAGTTCGGCGATGGCGGCATCGGCTTCGGCCACCTGACGTTCGAGTTCGAGCTGGCGGTTGCGCGGCGCATAGCCATCGGCGACCAGGCCGCGGGTGTGGCGGAGTTCCTCCTGCAGCAGCGCGAGCTGGCTGCGGCGCGGGCCGAGCATGCCTTGGTAAGTCTGGAGCAGGGCTTCCTGGCCGCGGACGCTCTCCTCGATACCCTGCAGGACGGCATGCAAGGCGGCGCGGCGCGACTGGAACAGCTGCTGCTGGGTGTCCATCTGCGCCTTGATCAGCGGATCGCTCGCCGCTTCGACCAGATCCGGGTGAAAGGCGATGCGCTCGCTGCCGGTCTGCTCGGCCACCAGGCGGCCCTGCATCGCGCGCAGGCCGAGGTAGCGCTGGCGCACGGATTCGAAGTTGGCGCGGGCGGTCGCGGCATCGAGTTCGATCAGCGCCTGGCCTTCGTGCACGATTTCGCCCTCGCGCACCAGCACGCGCGTGATGATGCCCCCGGAGAGGTGCTGCACAGCCTTGCGCTTGGTGTCGATGGTGACCGTGCCTTGGCTGGGCACGCCTTCATCGAGCGGTGCGAGCGCGGCCCACAGGACGAAGCCGCCGAAACCCAGGCCGAGCGCCCACAGGCCGATGCGGGCGCCGCGGCCGGTGTCTGCGGGCGGGGAGCGAAGGGTCCGGTGCAGGGCTTACACGGCGACCGGGGCCGGAGCGGCGACGGGCTGCGCGGCGGCCTGGCCCGCATGCGCCCGCAACTGGGCGAGCACGGCGTCGCGCGGTCCTTGGTGCTCGATACGGCCGTCGCGCAGGATCAGCAGCTGATCGGCGACCGCGATCGCACCCGGGCGATGGGTGATCAGGAACACCGTGCGCCCCTTGTTCTTGAGTTCGCGCACGGCCCTCATCAGCGCGGCCTCGCCGACGTCGTCAAGGTTGGCGTTCGGCTCGTCGAGCACGACCAGCGCAGGGTCGCCGTAGATCGCGCGCGCCAGGCCGACGCGCTGGCGCTGGCCGCCCGACAGCAGGCCGCCGGCCTCCCCCATCGGTGTGTCGTAGCCCTTGGGGAAGCGCAGGATCATGTCGTGCAGCCCGGCGCTGCACGCGGCGCCGATGACCTTGTTCGAGTCGATCTCGGCGAAGCGGGCGATGTTCTCGGCGATCGTGCCTTCGAACAGTTCGATGTCCTGCGGCAGGTAGCCGAGATGAGGGCCCAACTCGGCGCGGCTCCAGCCATCGAGCGGCTGGCCGTCGAGCAGCACTTCGCCCGCCGCCTCGGGCCAGATGCCCATCAGCACCCGCGCCAGCGTCGACTTGCCCGACCCGGAGGGGCCGAGCACCACGGTGACCGTGCCGGGCCCGGCCGCCAGGCTGATGCCCTTGAGGATGGGGTCGGCCCGCCCGGGCGCACGTGCGACCACGTCACGCAGCACCACTGCGCCGGTGGGCGGCACGCGGCTCAGCGCCGGGTCGCGCTCGGGGTGGGCCCGCAGTAGCGTCTCGAGGCGCAGAAAGGCGCCACGTGCGCCGATGAGGCTGCGCCACACGCTCACCATCTGGTCGATCGGCGCCAGGGCGCGGGTCATCAGCACGTTGGCGGCGATCATGCCGCCGGGAGTCAGCTGGCCGTCGATCACCAGCAACGCTCCCGCGGCCAGTGCCAGTGACTGCTGGCAGTAGCGCACCCACTTGCTGAAAGCGGTGATGCGGTGGGTCAGGCCCTGCGCCGCCCCGTGCCGCGCCATGTACTCGGCGTGGCGCTGCGCCCAGCGCTGACGCAGGCCACCCAGCATGCCCATCGATTCGACCACTTCAGCATTGCGCAGCTTGCTTTGCAGATACAGGTTGACGTCGAGCGCCGCCTTGGAAACGTCTTCTGCCGGGGCGATCGTGCGCCGGTGCCCGAGCCAGGCCAGCGCCGCCTGGACCAGCGCGAAGCCGATCGACACCCAGCCCAGGAAGGGGTGGAGGAAGAACAGCACGCCGATGTAGATCGGCGTCCACGGGGCGTCGAAGAACGCGAAGATGCCGTTGCCGGTGAGGAACTGGCGCACTTCGGTGAGATCGTTGAAGGCGCGCTGCGCCGGCGCCCCTGACTGGCTGAGGTTGGCCTCGAAGCTGGCGTTGAACACCCGGGTGCTGAGCAGCGCGTCCAGGCGCACGCCGGCACGCACCAGCAGGCGCGAGCGCGACCACTCGGCGAAGGCCATGACGGCGAAGAAGAACAGGGTGATCAGCGAGACCACCAGCAGGGTCAGCTCGCTGCGGCTGACCAGCACCCGATCATAGACCTGGAGCATGTAGAGCGTGGGCGCCAGCATCAGCACGTTGGCGACCATGCTGAACAGGCCCACGATCAGGAATTCGCGCCTGAACGCGTACAGGGTGGCGGCGAGTTCGCTGCGCGCAAAGAAACCGGTGGCTGCCATATTCATTCCGATCGATTCATTCGGGGATGCGCTCAGGGGACTGCGGCGACTGCGGGCCCGGCTGCCGCCGGTGCGGCGCGCAGGGCTTGCGCCTGCTGGCCGGCCTGCGCCGCAGCCTGGTTGAGCGCGGCCAGCACCTGGTCGCGCGGACCGAAAGCCTGCTGGACGCCATCGCGCAGCACCAGCATCTTGTCGGCCACCGCAAGCACGCTGGTGCGGTGCGTCATCACGACGAAAGTGGTGCCGCATGCCTTGAGCTGGGCGATGGCCCGCGCGAGTGCGGCATCGCCGGCTTCGTCGAGGCTGGAGTTGGGTTCGTCGAGGACGACGAACACCGGCTCGCCGTACAGGGCGCGGGCCAGCGCCACCCGCTGGCGCTGGCCGCCGGACAGGATGGCGCCGTCGCGCCCCACCGGACTGTCGTAGCCCTGCGGCAGCGAGCGGATGAATTCGTCCAGGCCGACAGCGCGTGCCGCCGCATGCACCTTGTCGATCTCGACTTCGCCGAAGCGGGCGATGTTCTCGGCCAGCGTGCCTTCGAGCAACTCCACGCCTTGCGGCAGGTAGCCCAGGTGAGGGCCCAGCTCGAGCTTGTCCCAGCTGAAGACGTCGGCGCCGTCGAGCCGCACCTTGCCGCTGATGGCCGGCCACAGCCCGACCAGCAGGCGCGCGAGCGTGGTCTTGCCGGAGGCCGATGGGCCGACCACCGCAAGCACCTCGCCCGGCTGCAGCCCGAAGGCGACGCCGCGCAGGATGGGCGCAGTGCTGCCCGGGGCTCCGGCGATCAGGTTCTCGACGCCGAGCGCCCCGCGCGGCGCCGGCAGCGCCATCGCCGGCGGCCGTTCCGGCACCTGGGTCAGCAGCTGGTCGAGCCGGCGCCAGGCATCGCGCACGTTCACGACGGCGCGCCACTGCCCGACCATCTGCACCAGCGGCGCGAGCATGCGCCCACCCAGCACCGAGGCGACGATCATCATCCCCGGCCCGCCCGGCAACGCATCTTCCAGGATCAGCCAGCCCCCCAGGCCGAGCAGCAACGAACCCATCGTGATCTGCACGAACTTGCTGCCGGCCTGGAACGCCCCCGCCTTGTCCGACGCCTCGGCCTGCAGGCCGAGGAACTCGTGCTGCTTGTCCATCCAGCGCCGGTGGATGTGGTGCAGCATTCCCATGGCTTCGATCACTTCGGCGTTGCGCAGTGAGCCGTCGGCGTATTGCTGCGCGGCGATGGCCGAGCGGTTCGCCGCGGTCAGCGGCGGATTGGTGCTGCGCTCATTGAGCCACGCCAGACCCACCTGGATCACCGCCCCGGCCAGTGCGGCCCAGCCCAGGAACGGATTGGTCAGGAACAGGATCACCATGAACACCAGCGACACCGGCGACTCCATCAGCGCCCCCAGCACCGGGTGGGTGAGGAAGTCGCGCACCGTGCGGAAATCGTTCATCGGCTGCACGCTGGGCGCCCCCAGGCGGCGCAGGTTGGATTCGTACAGTGCCTGGAACACGCGCGGCGCCAGGCGCCGGTCGAGCAGCTGCCCGGCTTCGCGCATGGTCTCGGAGCGCGCCCAGTCGAGCACTTCCATGACGATGTAAGCCATCACGACCACCAGGGTGAGCATCGCCAGGGTGATGTGGCTGCGGCTGTTCACCACCCGGTCGTACACTTCGAACATGTAAGCGGTCGGCGCCAGGATCAGCAGCGCACCGACGAGGGCGAAACGGAAGGCGCGCCAGTAGTGCGGCTTGAGCGCGAGCACGGCCTCGTGCAGCTCGGACGGTTTTTTAGTGGGGTTCATGCAGTCTCGTCGACTATCAGATATTCGGGAATTTCGTCGCCGGCAGGGGGCGGCGCAGCGCCGGCGCGCGGGTCCGCTTCGGTCTCGGCAAACCAGAACGCCAGCTCGAAACCGCCGTCCCCGTGCTGCGACAGCACGATCTCGCGCAGCTTGTGCTCATGAAAAGCCGCTTCGTCCGCCGGACGCAGGGCCAACTGAAAGCGCATGCGCCCGTCCAGCGTGTACATCGACAGCTGCCCCGCCTTGAGGCTCAGGGTGTGGCGATCGAAGTACACCGGGCAATTGTCGGCAAAGCGCAACAGCGGCACGGGGCGCTCGCCCATCCGGGCGACGTTGAACGGGCTCTTCGGGTGCTGATACACGAGCCGGCTGGCACGGCACACCGAGTAGATGGCGTTGCACACCATCTGCGAGCCGATCTCCGGGAACTGCTCGCGCAGCCCCTTGTAGGTCATGTGGTGCAGCGCCACCCGATTCCAGCAACGGGTGTCGCGCACCACCGGGGCGAGCGCGTTGCACAGCCGCGCAAACGCGGCCTGCAGGGCGAGCAGGCGCGCTTTCTGTTCGGGCGACGTGTCGAGCCGGAGGCGGAGCTGGGTAGGCATGTGGGGCGCGATTGTATAACAAGTCCTATATGAAATTTTTGAAATATTTGTACCGGCAGGAAAGGCTTGCTTCAGTCCTTCACGACATGCCGCTACAATGCCGGGCTTTTACTTTCTCCAGCAGGGGCCCAGCTTTCGGGCGCGCTTTGGGGCTGTGTGCGCAGGGGTGGGGTGAGCCGTGCAAAGTGACTGGAATCGGTATCGATCGGGTGTGCCGGCTTGCCGCTGAGTGAAAGCGCTGGCCTGAGGGCGGAACGTTGTGGCTGCGCCGACCGCGAGGCGATCGTGGAGGCCGACTGCCTGATCGCCTCGGGCGCGCTGATCCCGCTGGCCGCGCTGCAGCGGGTGGGGGGATGCGGGAAGATCTGTTCATCGGTTACGTCGATACCGAATGGAGCCTGCATGCAAGCCGAACAGGGAACATGCCCTGGGTGAGGCGGCACGCGCATTCATGGAGCGCAAAGTGCCAATGCATTTGCCACTCAGGCACTACCATCAGGTGCGCAATGCGATCCGGCCGTGTTGTGACCGCTCCCTGCCCCTCCGGTGGAGAGCGGTGTTCGCTTATCAGGCCTTGATGAGATTCGTGTTCCACTCGCTTTTTGCCACCCCCCGACATCAGCACCTGCGGATGATGATGCTCGGCGTTGCGCACGGCTTCGCCAACCGCCTTGGGCGTTTCGATGTGAAGCAGACGGAATCAGCCAATGAACGAAATGTTTGAGCAATCGCAGGGAGTCGCCCCGCTGGTATCGGTGGTGATTCCCTCCTACAACCATGCCCGATACATCGTCGAAGCGGTCGAAAGCGTTCTCGACCAGACCCTGGAAGACTGGGAACTCATCATCATCGATGACGGCTCGACCGACGACACCCTCGCACGCCTGAGAAATCACGCGAGGATTTCTTCCGATGCGCGCATCCGTGTCCATTCGCAGGAAAATGGCGGCTCCCATGCGGCCCTCAATGCCGGTTTGAACATCGCCAGCGGGCGCTATCTCGCCGTGCTGAACTCCGACGACCGCTTCGCGCCCGCCCGTCTCGAGACGCTGGTGCGGCACGCGCGCTCGATCGGCGGCGAGTGTTTCGTGGTCACGGGTCTGCAGCTTATCGATGAACATGGGGCGCGCATTCCCGGGACGCACTGGTGGAACCGCATGTATGCGGACATCGTCGAGCGCTGGCGCGCCACTGAAGGCGGAGAGGGTAAGGCGGCGCTTTCCACGCTCATGTGGGGAAACTTTACGGTTTCCACGTCGAATTTCTTCATCTCCCGCACGCTCTGGGAGCGCCTTGGGCCACTTCGCCACCTGCGTTATGTTCTCGACTGGGAATATGCGCTGCGTGTGGCGACGATGTGCCCGGAGGCGTTTCGCTTCCTGGCCGACGAATTGCTGCTCGATTACCGCCTGCACGGCGCCAACACGATTCTGGGCGGGGCGCTGCGAAATCACGCCGAGGCCTACCACGTATTACGGGGTTATCAGCGGCGGGTTGGCAGGCTCGGCCTCGCCTTGCCGCCGGATGCGATAGACCGCCTCCATTACCTGGGGCGTTTCATTCGCCATGAGCATACGCGCCAGCAACTCGAACGCCAGCAGGTGGGGTGGCGCGAGCAGGTGGATGCCGTGCGGGGAGAACTTGGGGTGGCCCGGGAGGAACTCGCGGTGGCGCGGGGGAAACTTGGGGAGGCCACGGGGGAACTCGCGGTGGTTCGGGGCGAGCTTGGGGTGGCGCGGGGGGAACTCGCGGTGGTTCGGGGCGAGCTTGAAGCGGTTCGGGCCGGGCTCGGTGCAGTCCATGCGAGCCACTCCTGGCGGCTTACCGCGCCGTTGAGAACGCTCACGCATTGGTTGCGGCGGGCACGAGGACGATCCCGCGGGCTGCGCTCGATGGTCAGGCACCGCCTCTCCGCCCGTGCTGCGGACGCCCGCAGTGCCTATGATCTCTGGCTCGACCGCGAAGCCGGTCACCTGGCGGGCATCCGGGCGGATCTGGATCGACGCCTGCAGACCCTACCCGCCCGCCCGGTGGTGTCGGTGCTCATGCCGGTGCATGACACGCCGCCCGAGTTCCTGCGCGCGGCGGTCGAGTCGGTCCTTACCCAGTGGTACCCGCATTGGGAACTGTGCATTTGCGACGACGCGTCCACGAGTGTCGACACCCGGACCGCCCTTGCACAACTGGGGCACGGCGAGCCGCGGATCAGGATGGTCCGCCGCGAGCGCAGCGGTCACATCGCCTGTGCCAGCAACGACGCCCTGTCCCTCGCGACGGGCGAATTCGTCCTCTTCCTCGATCATGACGACCTGCTCGCTCCGCAGGCACTACTCCGGGCAGTCGAGCATTTCGCGGCCAACCCGGAGCTCGATTTCATCTATTCCGACGAAGACAAGCTCGACGCCGGCGGGCGGCGCTGTCTGCCGCTGTTCAAGCCCGACTGGTCCGAGAGTCTCGAGTGGTCGCAGAACTATGTCGGCCACATCATGTGCGCCCGCCGCAGCCTGATCGTCGGGCTGGGCGGTTTTGTCAAAGGCAGCGAAGGCAGCCAGGACCACGATCTGGTCCTGCGCGTCGCAAGAAGCGGCGCCAGGATCGGGCATATTTCCGAGGTGCTGTATCACTGGCGCATGCATGCCGGTTCAACGGCCTCCTCTGCCGACTCGAAGCCCTATGCGCACGATGCCGGCCGGGAGGCGGTCGCACGGCACCTGGCGGCGCGCTATCCGCAGCAGTTCGATCGTGTCGACGATGCGGAGCATACTTTTGTCTATACCCCGCGCTTTCGGCTGCCGCCGTCGTGCAAGGCAAGCATCATCATTCCGACCCGTGACAAGGTGGAACTGTTGCAGCCCTGCATCGACAGCATCCGCGACCTGTCGTGTGGCCTCGACTACGAAATCATCGTGCTGGATAACGGTTCGTCCGAGCCGGTGACACATGCCTATTTCGATGCCGCGCAGGGCGATGCCCGCATCCGCGTAGTCCCGGCGGAGATGCCGTTCAACTGGTCGCGGCTGAACAATCTGGGTCGCCGGCAGGCGCGCGGGGACCTGCTGGTGTTCCTCAACAACGACACCCTGGTCATCTCGCCCGACTGGCTGCAGCGACTGGCGGAGTACGCGATGCTGCCGGATGTCGGCCTGGTCGGCCCGCTACTGCAGTACCCCGACGGCACGATCCAGCACGCCGGCGTGGTCGTCGGCATGGGGGGGTGGGCAGACCATGTGTTCAAGGGCGCGCCTTTCGTGCATTACCCGAGTCCTTTCATCTCGGCCGCAGTGCCGCGCAACGTGCTTGCCCTCACCGGAGCCTGCCAGGCGATATCCGCGCAGCACTTCGACCTGCTTGGCGGCTTCGACGAGGCTTTCGAGATCTGCGGCAGCGACGTCGACATTTGCATCCGGGCGCACAAGCAGGGACTGCAGAACATCTATCTGCCGACCGTACGGCTCTATCACCTCGAGAGCAAAACGCGCAGCGCCCATGTCCCGGAAGGGGACTTCCACGAGTCGGCGGCAAAATACGCTCCCTATCGCGAGCACGGCGACCCCTGCTACAACCCCAATCTCGACCCCATGGACGCGCAGCCCAAGCCGCTTTTCCCGTCCTTGGGCGGTGCCTGATGCCGGAGCCCGAACGAGGCCTCCCCGGCATGGCGCAGGCGCCGCAAACCTCCAAGTGGAAATCGCCCTGACATGAACCCCAAGCCTCTGCCGCATCTTGCGGCTGCACTGGCTGTCCGCGCGCTGCGCTGGCCACCGGTGCGACGAGCCGCCGAATTCCTTGCCCGCGCCCACCGCGAGACGCGCGTGATGGCGGCCGGCTCGCCAGTCATCGACATCCCCGAGATCGGTCCTCTCATTCCGCGTACCGACGACAGTGCCGTCCGCCGGCTCAACCTGCTGGTGCCCTCCGTATCCGCGCGCCATGTGTTCGGCGGCATCCAGACCGCGCTGCTGGTGTTCGGCGTGTTGCGCGACGCCTTCGACTGCGCCCGCATCATCACCACCGACGACAGCGGTGCGGATCGTGTCGCGGGCGCGTACTACAGCGACTGGCCGGTGGTGGGGCTGCAGGATGCACCGCCCGCGCTCGACCACATCGTCACCGCCGGCGCCCGCTACGGCCTCACGCTGGCGGTAGGGGCGAACGATGTCTTCCTCGCCACGGCATGGTGGACCGCCCACAACGGTTTCGACTTGCTCGACTGGCAGCGGCAAACTTTTCCCGGCCACCCACCGCAGCGGCTGCTCTATCTGATCCAGGATTTCGAGCCCGGCTTTTATCCCTGGTCGACCCGCTATGCGCTGGCCGATGCCACCTACCGACGCCCCGAATCGACCGTCGCCATCATCAATTCCCGCTACCTTGCCGACTACATGGCGATGCAAGGCTATGCGTTTCCGGCCGTCAGCGTGCTCGAACCGCGCCTGAACCCCGAACTCGCCCGGGTGCGGGCCGGGCTCGATACCTTCGGCAAGGAGCCCGTGCTGCTCGTGTACGGCCGCCCTGGTGTCGAACGCAATGCTTTCGGACTGCTGGTGGCGGGCTTGCGGGCGTGGGTCGAGGCCTATCCGCACGCGCGCGAATGGACGATCCTGTCGGCCGGCGAATCCTTCGCCGACATCGACCTCGGGCATGGCTGCAGCCTCAGTTGCGTCGGCAAGCTCGACATCTCGCAGTATGCCGACCTGCTGGTTCGTACGGCGGTCGGGGTGTCGTTGATGGTCTCGCCCCACCCCAGCTATCCGCCGCTGGAACTGGCCGCCTTCGGCGCGCAGGTCATCACCAACCGGTTCGCGAACAAGAATCTCGAAGCCACTTGCGACTCGATCACCGCGCTCGAATCGCTGTCGCCGCGCACTCTTGCCCAGGCCATCGAACGGAAGACACGCGACTTCGACAGCCTGCCGGCGCACTCCAGGGGCGTGCGCAAGGACGATATCCGTTGGCACGACGGCTTCCTGGAGGCTGACCAGTGGGCGTCGTCGTGGCCGGTCGAAGTCCTGGCACGCATCGAGCCGGTACTGCCACTTTCGGATCCTCTCGCAAACGCTGCTTCCGGTAACGAACGCCGCGCATGAACACGGCCCGCTGCCTTCACGTTCTTGCTGCATTGGTTTTTTTCGCAGGGACCGCAGCGCAGGCCAGAACGCTCCTTCTGGGGTTTTCCGAGGATGAGTTCCTCGGCGAGATCCCGCTCGTCTATGCGTCGTCCCGCCTGCCGCAGCATCCGCGCGATGCTGCAGGGGCGGTGTCGATTTTGGACCGCCAGTTCATTCGCGCCAGCGGCGCCAGAACCCTGGCCGAACTCTTTCGACTGGTGCCGGGCTTCCAGGTCGGGCTGTCGTCCGGCGGGCGTCCGGTCGTCGCCTATCATGGTCTCTCGGGGCAGGCCTCGCAGCGCATGCAAGTGTATGTGGATGGCCGCTCCGTCTATGCTCCCTATCTTTTCGGCGGCGTCGACTGGAGCACGCTGAATGTTCCGCTCGATGAAATCGAACGCATCGAGATACATCGGGGAGCCAACTCGGTCTCCTATGGTGCCAACGCCTTTCTCGGCGTGATCCATATCCATACGCGTGCCGCGGCCCAGAGCGTCGGCTTCCGTGCGCAGGTGGTGCAGGGCGAAGGCGGCATTGCGGACCGGCACGTCCGCTGGGGGCAGGGCCGCAATGGCCTGCAATGGCGAATTGCCGCCGGGCGGCACGCCGATGACGGCCTGCTCGGGCGCGCCGATGCCTATCGTAGCGAATATGTCGATTTCCGCAGCGAGTACCAGCTCTCGCCTTCACAGCAGGTGTCGCTATTGGGCGGCGTGACCCGGAACCGGCTCGGCATCGGTTACGAAGGCGTGGTTGCCGATCCGGCGCGAACCGAGGAGGTGTCGTCGGCCTTCCTCCAGCTTCGCCATCGTCAGACGGTCGATGTCGGCAACGAATGGCAGGCGGGCCTCAGCATCACCAGCGATCGGGGCGAGGACCGGTTCGACGTGCCGCTGCTCGATGGCCGCGCCCTGGTAATCGACGGCCAGCGCCGCTCTGGCCGGCTTTCTCTCGAATACCAGCACTTCAAGGATTTCGGTCCGCGCCTACGGGGTTCCTGGGGAGCGGAGTACCGCCGCGACCGGCTCGAATCGCAACAGCACTTCAACACGCGCAAGGCGCAGCTCAACGATGCCTGGCGCGTGCATGCGGGGAGCGAATGGCGGCCGAGCGCGGAATGGACGCTCAATGTCGGCGGATTGCTCGAGCGCGATCGCCTGGTGCCGATGCAGTTCGCGGGGCGCGTGGCGCTCAACTGGAAACCGGATCAACACAACACCTTCAAGCTCGGCTATTCATCCGCGTTCCGCATGCCGAGCCTGCTCGAGCAAAAGGCGGACTGGCGCATCGGCGACGGGGGGCGTGTCATCGACGTGCGCTACCTCTCTTCGGGGAGGCTGAAGGCGGAGCATATTCGCAGTGTCGATCTGGTCTACACCGGAACCTGGGAGCGCGAGGGGCTGACGCTCGATGCCCGCCTGTTCCATGAAGAGATGGAACGGCTGATCACCGGCGAGCTTTACCGGGTGCCAATGCTCGCCGGCCTGCCGCGCGGCACGGTGGCCTATGACCTGCGCAACAACGCCAGTGCGCGAAATATCGGCTTCGAATATGAACTCAAGTGGCGCCCGCAGCCCCGGACCCTGGTCGTGTGGTCCCAGTACATTGCCGATCCTGAAGTAAGCCGCAACGTCACATTGGTCGAGGCGATCCCGGAGAAAAGCCGCAGCTTGCTGCTGTCCCATGAATTCGCCAACGACTGGCGCACGAGTGGAAGCTACTCGGAGCTCGCGCCGATGCGCTGGCTCGGTGAGGCGACTCCGGCCGGAAAGCAACGCCTGCTGACCCTGTCCCTCGCCCGCGCCTTCGTGCTGGGCGGGAGCAAGGCCGTCATCACCGCAGCGCTGAACCGGCCTATAGGCGTGTTCTACGAGTTTCGCGAACTCCAGCACCACCCGGAGCGGGCCTGGCTGAGTGTCGAAATCGAATATTGACCGGATGCCGTGCGACATGGGGCGCTTCTTTCGCTTGCTGCAGGGATTGCTCGGGGCGCTCGTGCTCGGCGCCGCGCTGCCGGCACTGGCGAACGAGGTTTTCGTCATTCGCAAGGCGGGCGAAGCGGCCCAGGCACAATTGCTCGAGCAGCTGGAGCGTGAGCTGGGCACCGGCGTCCACCTCACCCAGCACGCCTTGCCCGCCGACGAGGACCTCGCTGCCCCGGCCTTGCCAGGCGGCGTCGATCTCGTCGTCACCCTCGGGGTCGATGCCGCCCGCGCCTACCTTGCCGCCGGGCATGAAATACCGCTGCTGGCGGTCATGGTGCCGCGACTGGCCTATCTGGGCCTGCAGGAGGTCCGGCCGCGCAACCTGAAGCTGACGGCGGTGTTCGTCGATCAGCCGCTGGGACGCCAGCTCGAACTGATCCGGACCGTGCTGCCCGACGCGCGTCGCATCGGTGTCGTGCAGGGGCCGGCGACCGCCGATGCGGTGGCAGATCTCGAACGGCTCGCGCGCGACAAGGGGCTGACGCTCGTCCGTCACGCAGCGACGCGCGACACCGAACTCTATCCGGCGTTGCAGCGCGTGCTCCAGAGCGCCGATGCCCTGCTGGCGCTGCCGGATCCGCTCATCGTCAATGCCGCGACGGCGCAGAATCTCCTGCTGACCTCCTTCAGGTATCGCAAGCCGGTCTTCGGCTATTCCGCCGCCTATGTCCGCGCCGGCGCACTGGCCAGCGTGTACAGCACCCCTGCCCAGATCGGCAAAACCGCCGCGCAACGCATTCGCGAACTGCTCGCGGCCAATGGCGGGACGGATCCGATCTATCCGCGCCACTTCTCGGTGGCAGTCAATCGCGCCCTCGCCGCCAGCCTGGGTCTGCAGATCCCGGACGATGCGAAAGTCCTGGAGTCGATGCAGAAACTGGAGCCGCGGCAATGAAACCGGGGCGACTTGTGGCGCTGTACCGGTGGGTGCGCCGCAGACTGTCCACGTGCGACCTGCACGCGCGGCTGATGCTGCTTGCGATGTCGCCGGTCGTCTTCTTCGCCGTCGCGTGGGGCGGTTACGCCATTCATCAGCGTGGCAGCGACCTCGACGGGCAGCTGCGCGAGCGGGCGCAGCTGCTCGGACGGCAGATGTCGATCGCTGCCGATTACGCCGTGTTCGCCCAGAACCGGATTGCGCTCGAGAGCATTGCCGCGGGCGTCGCCAGCGAAGCGTCCGTGGTGGCGGCCGTCCTGCTCGACGGAAAAGGCCAGGTGCTGGTCAGGCGCGATGGCGCGGCGGGCGCCGCCGCGCAGCGGTGGCAGCGTCTGGAAGGGCGCGTCAGGGACGCGCTCGGGCACGGCCAAGAGGTGTTCATGCTCGATGACGACGGCGTGTTCGCTTATGTACATCCGGTGCGCACCCCCGTCCTCGCCATCGAGGACATGCCTGCCGCCGCCGAGCCGTCCCGCACCCAGGGGTACGGCGTCGTCGTGATGAGCGTCGATGCGATTCGCGCCGAGCGAACGCGCTTCGGCCTCATTGTCGTCGCCTTGCTTGCCACGGTACTACTTGCCACCGGCAAGCTCGTCAGCCGTTTCAGCGGGCGCATCGACAACCGCCTGTCCGAACTGGAAGAGGCCGCGCTCAAGATCGGTGACGGCAGTACGGGTGTCCGGCTGCCGCTGCGCGGCGTTCCCGCCTTCGACCGGCTTAGCAGCCACATCAATGCGATGGCGCAGCAGCTCGAACAGTCCCGCCGCCAACTCGAGTACCGGGTCCGCCAGGCGACTCAGGCGGTGCGTGACCAGCGCGACGCCGCCGAGCGCGCGAACCAGGCCAAGACCCGCTTTCTCGCCGCCGCGAGCCATGACCTGCGGCAGCCAATGCATGCGATCAGCATGATCCTTGCGGTGCTCCGGCAGCAGCAGGAGCCTGCCGCACGCATGGCACTGCATGACCGCGCCGAAGCGGCGGCCCAGGCGATGAGCGACCTGCTCGACGCCCTGCTCGACATTTCCAGGCTCGACTCCGGCAACATCAGCCCGCACCCCGAGACCTTCTCGGTGCAGAAGATGTTCGACCGCCTTCGCACCACCTATGAAAGCCTGGCCGAGCGCAGGCAGGTCACGCTGACGGTGCGTCCCTGTGCCGACCTGTGGACGACGAGTGACCCGTCGATGCTCGAGCGCATCGTCGGCAATTTCGTTTCCAATGCCATCCGCTACACTGCGGAAGGCGGGCAAGTTCTCGTCGCCGCGCGCCGCCGTGCCGGCAGCCTGCTGATCCAGGTGCGCGACAACGGCCCGGGCATCGACCTCGACTCGCAGCGCCTGATTTTCGAGGAGTTCGTCCAGCTGCATAATCCGCAGCGCAACCGCAGCGAAGGGCTCGGACTGGGCCTGGCCATCGTCCAGCGCCTGGCACGCCTGCTGTTCCATCCCATCAGCGTGCGGTCGAGTCCGGGGCGCGGCTCCACCTTCATGGTGTCCGTGCCGCGCAGCGCCGTGCCGGCTCCGAACGCCTTGCCGGCCGTCGAAGGCGAGGGTCTGGCAGCCAATTCCCTGAACGGCTGCGAGGTGCTGCTGGTCGAGGACGACGTCCTCGTGCGTGAAAGCTACCGGCGCTTGCTCGAGCTGTGGGGCTGCAGCGTCAGCGCTCATATTGATGGCATCGGCGCCCTGGCCTACTGCCGCGACCACGCCTGGCGCCCGCACCTCATCGTCACCGATTTCCGCCTCGGCAGCGCGATGGACGGCGTAAGCCTCGTCGATGCCTTGCGCAAACTGCACGATGCGCCGATTCCCGCCGCGATCGTCACCGGCGACACCGAGGACGTGCGCCTGCAGGGTCTGCGTGAAACCTGGACGCGCGTCCTGTTCAAGCCCGTTCGTCCGGTATTGCTGGCGCAGACGCTGAAGGCGCTCAACGCCCTCAATGCGACCACCGCGACCCGGAAATGATAAACTCCGGCGGCTTACTTTTCGTGCAGCCTGGCATAACTTGAAAATACTCATCGTCGACGATCACGGACTGGTGCGGGAAGGGCTGATGGCGATCCTCGCGCGCTCCGGGCTTGCTGCGAGCTACCTCGAAGCCTGGGACGTCCCTTCGGTCCGGCAGTGTCTCGACCAGCACTCCGATCTCGATCTGATCCTGCTCGACATCCAGCTGCCCGACTGCAACGGCCTCGATCTGCTCGAAAACATCCTCGCCCAGCGCCCGTCCCTGCCGATCATCATGCTGTCGGCCGAATACGACGGTCACACCGTGCGCCAGGCCATCGACCGGGGCGCATCGGGTTTCCTCCCCAAGAGCACGCTCAATCAGGTGCTGGTGCCCGCCATCCAGTTCGTCATCGTCGGCGGCGTCTACATTCCCCCCGAGATGCTGCGTGCCGAGCCTGCCCCCGCCGCGCCCGTCGGCGCTCCGGCTGCTTCCCCCCCGTTTACCAACCGCCAGATGGATGTCTTCCTGCTGCTGTTCAAAGGCATGTCCAACAAGGAAATCTCCCGCCAGCTCGACCTGGCCGAGGCCACGGTCAAGGTGCACGTGCGCGGCATCCTGCGCACGCTGAACGTTTCTTCCCGCTCCGAAGCCATTGCCAAGGCGGCGCAGGCGGGGTGGGAGAAATGGGGCGGTGGCCCTGCGGACGCTGCCCAGCCGGCTCTCGGCCGCCCTTCGTTGCTGTGATGCGCGCCACATCGATTCGCGCCGCCGGCGCCCCGTCCGCGGCGCCGACTGAACTGCTCGCCTCGCTGTGGAGCCACCGGCATCTGCTCGCCCGGCTCGTCCTGCGCGACCTGGCAAGCCGTTACCGGGGCTCCTTCATCGGCCTGATGTGGTCGCTGGTCCTGCCCTGCGCCATGCTCGGCATATACCTGTTCGTCTTCGGTCACGTGTTCACGCCGGTACGCGCGGTTGGGCAGGAAGGGGTGAATGCCGCGTTTGCGCTGTCGCTGTTCTCGGGTCTGCTGCTCCATGGCCTGCTGGCCGAATCCATCACCCGCGCGCCCATGGCGGTGCTGACCCAGCCGAGCTATGTCAAGAAAGTCGTCTTCCCGCTCGAACTGCTGCCGTTTACCACCGTTGGCAGCGCGCTCGTGCAGTTCCTCATCGGCTCGCTCGTGCTCATCGCCGGGCTTGCCGTCTGGCAGGGAATCCCCGCCACCGCGCTACTCTGGCCGCTGGCCTGGCTGCCGCTGCTCGCTCTTGCTGGCGGCGTCGCGCTGGCCTTGTCCGCACTCACCGTCTACCTGCGCGACCTCGCCCAGCTCACCGGCTTTGTCGCTACCGTCCTACTGTTCATGTCGCCGGTGTTCTATCCGCTCGCCAGCGCTCCCGCCGCCATCCAGGGCTGGCTGATGCTGAGCCCGCTCACCGTCCCGCTCGAAGGCGCACGCGACCTGCTCATTCATGGTCGCGTGCCATCGCTGCTGCCCTGGGCGATCCATGCGGCAGGCTGTTTGCTGGCGCTGTGGGCGGGCTGGTGGGTGTTCCAGCGTACCCGCCGCGGGTTTGCCGATGTCATCTGAAGCGGTCGGTATCGCCATCCGGGCCCGCGCGCTGAGCAAACACTACCTGCTCTACGACAAGCCGCACCACCGCCTGCTGCAATCGCTGTGGCGCGGCCGCCGACGCTACTACCGCGAGTTCCAGGCCTTGCACGACGTCGGCTTCGAACTGGCGGCGGGCGAGACGCTCGGCATCATCGGCCGCAACGGCGCCGGCAAATCGACGCTGCTGCAGCTCGTGTGCGGCACTTTGCAGCCGAGCGCGGGCGAAGTCGAGGTACGTGGCCGCATCGCCGCACTGCTCGAACTCGGCACCGGCTTCAACCCCGATTTCACCGGCCGCGAGAATGCGCTCATCAACGCCGCCATCCTCGGACTTTCTGCCGAAGAGGCCGCCGCCCGGCTGGACGACATCCTCGCCTTCGCCGACATCGGCGACTTCATCGACCAGCCGGTCAAGACCTATTCGAGCGGCATGTACGTGCGCCTGGCCTTCGCGGTGGTCATCCATGTCAGCCCGGACATCCTGATCGTCGACGAGGCGCTCGCGGTCGGCGATGCCCTGTTCCAGGCCAAGTGCATGACCCGGATGCGGCGCATGCTCGACGACGGGCTCACGCTGCTGTTCATCAGTCACGACATCGCCGCGGTGAAGGCACTGTGCCAGCGCTGCCTGTGGCTCGAGCACGGCAAAGTGCGCGCTCTCGGGCCGACCGCCGAAATCACCCGCGCCTACGACCAGGACTGGATCCGCGAGGCCAATGCCTCACAGGGCGTGATACCGGACTCGGAGAACGTGGTCGCCGAAGGGCACATCGGTTCGGGCGCGGTGCGCCTGCTCGCGCACGAATGGATGGCCGACGGGGCAACCGGCACCCGGGTCCGCGCTATCCATGGCCAGCTCCTCGCGCTGCGCCTGCGCCTGGGCGTGGTGCGCGACTGCGACCGGCTGGTGGTCTCCTTCCACCTCAAGAACCGCCAGAATCAGCACGTGCTCGGCGCGCACACTGCGGACCGTCCCGAGGTCCATGCCCGACCATGGCAGGCCGGCGACGTCTTCGAAGTCGAGTTCGCCATCCCGGTCCACCTCCATCACGGCGCCTACGCCCTCACCGTCGTGGTGTCCGACATCGGCGATGTCGAACGCTACACCGACGCCACTTTCCATCTCTGGGCCGACGACATCGCCATGATCGAGGTCGTGCCGCGCGCGCGCTTCCCCCTCAGCGACCTCGTCGAGCCGCCGATCGCCGCCACGGTGGAAAGCGGCGTGCCGCGCTGGGTGATCCTCGACGACTTCTTCCCCAACCTGCTAACCGGCTTTCGCGTCGCCGAATACAACGCCCACCTCGCCGCCTTCCCCGGGCTGGAAGTGCGCTCCTGTGCGGCCGACTTTGCTGCCGAACATGCCGGCTATGCCCGGCAGTATCCCGAGCACGCGGCGCGCGTCCGCCCTTACGCCGCGTCGTGGCTGACCGGCTGCCAGCTGGCCTACCTCAACTTCCTCAACAACGCCGTTCATTTCCTGCCGGATCTCGAGGCTCGCGGCCTTCCCTTCGTCCTGACCCTGTACCCGGGCGGGGGCTTCGGCCTGCACGAACCGGACAGTGACCGCAAACTGCAGCGGGTGCTCGCCTCCCCGTTGCTCCAGGCCGTCATCGTCACCCAGCCGGTCACCGCCGATTACCTGCAGGATTTCGCCGCCCGTCACGGGCTGCACCTGCCGCCGCTGCACTTCATTCCCGGCGTGGTCATCAGCCCGCGCTACTTCCTCGCGCCGCCCGCCGCGCGCACCCAGCACCCGACCCGCTCCGGACAGGGCGTGGATATCTGCTTCGTCGCCGAGCGCTACATGCCGCTCGCGGCGAACAAGGGTTACCCGGAGTTCATCGAAGCGGTCGGCCTGCTGGCGGATCGGCCGGACCTGCGTTTTCACATCGTCGGCGGCGGCTATACTGCCGATGAGCTCGACTTCGGGCACCTCGCCGACTGCATCCGTTACCACGGCCGTCTCGATACCGCCGAGTTGCAGCGCTTCTATGCCGGCATGGACCTGATCGTGTCGCCCAATCGCCCCGGCCTGCTCCACGCCGGAAATTTCGATGGCTTCCCCACGGGCTGCTGCGTCGAAGCCGCGCTGTGCGGTGTCGCGATGCTGGTCACCGATGCGTTGCAGCAGAATCCGGGCTACGCCGATGGACAGGAACTTTTTCTGCTCGACCACCGCGAGGCCGCCGAGCCGCTGGCCGCGCAGATCGCGCGCATCGTCCGTGAACTCGCTGCCGACCCGCAGCGCCTGGCGCGTGTCGCGCAGGCGGGCGCCGCGCTGACCCGGCGCCTGTACCACCCGCGCGAGCAGATCGAGCAACGCCAGCGCATCCTCGAAAGCGCAGCCGAACGCCTCGCGGCGCAGGAGGCGACGCAGTGACGGCGGGCCGCGGCCGCCCGCTTGTCATCTTCGGGGCCGGCGGCCAGGGGCGCGAACTCGCGCAGCTCGTTGCCGACATCAACCGCGCGCAGGGCGAGACCTGGCAGCTGCTGGGCTTCGTCGCCGATCACGCACCGCCGCCCGCGCCGCTGCTGCCCGCCCCCTTCCTGGGCGACGCGACATGGCTGGCGCGCCACCCGGATGCGCACGTCGTCGTCGCGGTAGGCGTCCCCGAAGCGCGGCGCGCGCTCGTCGACCGCCTGCGCCAGCAAACGCCCGGCCGGCGCTTCGCCACCCTCGTCCATCCCCGGGCCTGGCTCGCGGACGATGTCGTTCCGGGCGAAGGCAGCGTGGTGTTCGCCGGCTGCCTGCTCAACACAGACGTGCGGATCGGCGCCCATGCCAGTCTCAACCTGGGGTGCACGCTCAGCCACGACGTCGTGCTCGGCGACTTCGTCAGCCTCGGGCCGGGAGTGCATCTCGCCGGCGCCACCCACGTCGGCAGCGGTGCCGACATCGGCGCCGGCGCGGCAAGCCGGCCGCGGGCGCAGGTCGGCGCGGGCGCAGTCGTCGGTGCGGGCGCCGTCGTCGTCCATCCCGTGCCCGCCGGGCGTACCGTCGTCGGCGTACCGGCCCGCTGACCGAACCCACGTTTCGAGTGTCCGCCATGCGCCCGCCCAAAGCTTTCGACGAGCCGGTCTATGTGACCCGGCCGCTGCTGCCTCCGCTCGAGGAGTACACCGCGCTGTTGCAGCAAGTATGGGACAGCGGCTGGCTCACCAATGGCGGCCGGCAGCATGCCGAGCTCGAGCGCGAGCTCGCCCGCCACCTCGGCGCGGAGCAGCTGAGCCTGTTCAACAACGGCACCATCGCGCTCATCGTCGCCTGCCAGGCCCTGCGCCTGAGCGGCGAAGTCATCACCACGCCCTTCACCTTCCCGGCGACGCCGCACGTGCTCAGCTGGAACAACATCACGCCGGTCTTCGCCGACATCGATCCCGATACGCTTTGTATCGATCCGGCGCGCGTCGAGGCGCTGGTCAGCAACCGCACCAGCGCGATCCTCGGCGTCCATGTCTATGGCGTGCCGTGCGACGTGCACGCGCTCGACGACATCGCCCGGCGCCAGGGGCTGCGCGTGGTGTACGACGCCGCCCACGCGTTCGGCACCACCGTCGGCGACAAGCCGATCGCCGCCTTCGGCGACGCCACGATGTTCAGCCTGCACGCGACCAAGCTCTTCCACAGCGCAGAGGGCGGAGCCTTGGCGGTGTCCGACCCCGACCTCAAGCAACGCATCGACCTGTTGAAGAACTTCGGCATCAAGAACGAAGACGAGGTCGTCATGCCCGGCATCAACGGCAAGCTCAGCGAACTGCAGGCCGCGCTCGGGCGGGTCGTGCTGCGCCACGTCGACGCCGAGCGCGCCCGCCGCGCGGAGGTGCGCCGCATCTACGAACAACGCCTGCAGGGCGTACCCGGCCTGCGCCTGCACGCGATGCCCGCCGGCGTCGTCGACAGCCTCCAATACCTCGTGCTGCGCATCGACGCCGTCGCCGCAAGCTGCGACCGCGACACCCTGCATGCCCGCCTGAAGCGCTACAACATCGTCACGCGCAAGTACTTCCACCCGCTGTGCAGCGACTACAGCTGCTACCGTCAGCTGCCCACCGCCAGCCCGCGGCACCTGCCGGTGGCCTACCGGATCGCCACCGAAGTGCTGGCGCTGCCTTTCCACGGCACGCTGGCCGCGGACGACGTGCATCGCATCTGCGACGCGATCCTCTACGCCTTGCGCCAATGACCCTAGAAACAGCAGTTGCGCCGGTAAAAATCCGCTCATCCTTCGACAGGCTCAGGACGAACGGATTTTTACCTCCTCACCCATGGGGTGGCACCACCGTTCGCCCTGAGCTCTTCGACTTCGCTCAGGACAGGCTTGTCGAAGGGCTTTCGATACGACAACTGCGGTTTCAAGGATGACGCTGCACCGCCCGTCCGCCTCGCTCGGCAAATCTCTTCCGTTGTCATGAAATTTTTCCAGACCCTGCGCGCCCGCCTCGCCGGCGCGCCGCTCGTGAGCGTCGTCGTCGCGAGCTACAACCACGCGCCTTTCGTCGCCGAAGCACTGCAAAGCGCGCTCGACCAGGGCATCGACGCGCTCGAGATCCTCGTCACCGACGACGGCTCGTCCGACGGCACCGCCGCTGCGGTGGCCGCGTTCGCCGCAGCGCACCCGACGCGCCGCATCGAACTCAACGCTTTTGCGCAGAATCGCGGCGCCTGCATCGCGATGAATGACGCCATCGCGCGCGCGCGCGGGCGCTATATCGCGGTGCTGAACTCGGACGACCGCTTCCTGCCCGGCAAGCTGCGCCGCCAGCTCGATTTTCTCGCCGCCCATCCCGGTGTCGGCGCGGTGTTCGGCCAGCCCTGCTTCATCGACGAACAGGGGCGGCCGTTCGAAGATCCCGCGCACAAGGACCACGCCGTGTTCAACGCCGGCAACCGCTCGCGCCATGCCTGGTTGCGCCATTTCTTCGACCACGGCAACGCCCTGTGCCACCCCACCGCGCTGATCCGCCGCGCGGTGTATCGCCGCGTCGGCCTGTACGACGCGCGCCTCGCCCAGGTGCCCGACCTCGACCTGTGGATCCGCGTGTGCATGCACTTCGACATCCACGTCATGCCCGAGGCGCTGACCGCGTTCCGCATTCGCGACTCCCAGCAGAACGCCAGCGCGGCCCGCCCCGAAGTCGTGGTGCGCGACGCCTGGGAGCGAGCCGTCATCCTGCGCCACTACCTGCAACTGCCCGAGTCCGGACTGCTCCAGGTGTTCCCCGAATTGCGCGACCAGCCCGGCAGCGTGGTCGAACGCCTCGCGCGCCATGCGCTGGCGCTGCCTTATCCGTTTCACCACCGTTTCGCGCTCGACGCCTGGCATGGCAGCCTGCCCGCGGCGTGCCCTCCGGGCGATGCCGATCCCCAGGCGTGGCGCCGCTTCATTGCCGCGAGCGGCGCGACCGACCTGCACCGTATCCACCACTAGGCGTGCCCGCCCGTGCAATCCTCGCAACACGGCTACCTGAGCCGTCTCGACCACCTGCGCTTCTTCGCCGCTGCGCTGGTGGTGCTGTTCCACTTCTTCCACAGCCACGTGGGCGACCTGCGGGCGCGCAATCCGCTGGTGTCGCTGATCGACGAAGGGCACACCGGCATCGCCCTGTTCATGGTCATCAGCGGCTTCATCTTCACCGTCATCGCCGGCGACCGCGACATCCGCTACGGCGGCTTTCTGCGCAACCGCATCCTGCGCATCTACCCGCTGTTCACGTTCGCGGTCTTCCTCCAGCTGCTGATCAGCACTTACAACAACCACTACAACTACGGCTTCCACCAGCTCATCGGCTGGCTGATCCCTTTCCGCTCCGAGACGGTGCCGCTGTCGCCGTATTTCGCGCAGCTGTGGACGATCTGGGTGGAATTCCAGTTCTACCTGATCTTCCCTTTCCTGCTCGCCTTCTCGCGCCGTATCGGCGTGCGCTACCTGTTCGGCCTGCTGCTGCTGCTGGTGCTGGTGCGCGCGCTGGTGTTCGCCGCCAGCGGCAGCGTGCGCTTCCTCGCCTATGAAACCATCTTCGGCCGGCTCGACCAGTTTCTCGTCGGCATGCTCGTCGGCCTTGCTTGGCAGCGCCGTGCGCCGCCGGCGTCCGGCCTGAACCCCGCGTGGCTGGCGCTGGCCGCCGCCGCGCTGGTCGCGGGCCTGCACGCTTTCAGCCGCAAAGTGGGCTTCTCCGAGCTGAACAGCCCGTTCTGGATCCTGTGGCCGGCAGTCGAGGCGGCGCTGTGGGCCGCCGTCGTGTGGGCTTACCTGCGGGCGCGCTGGCCTGGCCCGGCGGCGTTGCGCCGGCGCATCGATGCTTCCCTCGCGGCGCTCGGCGCGGTGAGTTTTTCCACCTACGTGCTGCACAACCTCGTCATCGCCGCCTACAACGCCCGCCTGCCCCTGCTCGATTCCGGCCTCGGCGTCGGCGCCAATGCCTTTTTCACCGGCCTGCTGCTCGTCCTGCCGTTGGTGCTGGCGCTGTCGGCGGTGACCTATCTGCTGATCGAAAAACCCTTCCTCGCGCTGCGCGGGCGCTACCTCGGTTCGCGGGTGGACGGAAGGGATTAATCCGAAAGGATTAGAAGTTCATCTGAAATCCAGGAAAAGTTTCCACACCTCTGATTTTTAAGACTGTTTCCAGCCGTGCCGTGTCGCGCCACGCTGCCGCGGCAATGTCACGGGCTTACGCCTTCTGCGTACTGGCCGGAGCGCGGGTCTCGACATACAATCCGTTACGTATTCCAGGTGCGTTCCAAAGCAGCTCTGCCGACGTTCGTCACCGTCCCGTCGTGAACCGCTTTTTTCAACCGTGAGGTCTCAGATGTACTTCTCTACCGGTGCTCAACTGCAAGCCGCTCTGTCCGCCCTGCCCGCGAGCAAGGTCGGCACCTACGTCGCCTTCGACGCTTTCTACTATGGTGCCACTTACATGGGCGCCTACTCGGGCACGCTGACCCCGATCGAGCACTTCGTGCAAATCGGCGCGGCCCGCGGCGACAAGCCCAACGCTGATTTCGATCCGACGTTCTACGCCAACCAGTACGCCGACCTGAAGGGCCAGGGATTCGATGCCGCCGATCTGATCTACCACTTCGTGCGCTACGGTCTCGATGAAGGCCGTGCGCAGAGCACCACCTATCTGAATTTCGACGGCGAGGCCTACCTCGCCGCCAACCCCGACGTCAAGACCTATGTCGAAGACAACCTCGACCAGTTCGGCGGCAGTCTGACGAACGGCGCGATCGCCCACTTTGTCAAGTTCGGTGAAGCGGAAGGACGTGTGTCGCCGGGGATTGTGACGGGTGAGACTTTTACGCTGACTACGGGTGCGGATAACATCGTTGGTACCGCAGGTAACGACACCATCAATGCCCTGACCGTCAAGGCGGACGGCACGGATGCGACCACTCTGACTGCTTTCGATTCCATCGATGGCGGTGCTGGTAACGATACGCTGAACATCTTCACCAAAACGGGTTTTAACGATGGCGCTTTCCCCGCTAACGTTACCGTCAAGAATGTTGAAACCATCAACTACAACAATGCCAACGCCGGTGTGGCTATTGACGCGTCCAATTTCGTTGATGCTACTACCATCAACCAGATTGGCTTTGCCGCTGCTGTAACTGAGCTGGCTACAGGCACCACTGCTAGCTTCACGGATTTGACCGCGACCGCACTGAGCGTGACCGCAGCCGATGCCGCCACCTCCGCAGCCGTCGCCCTGAACGCTGCCAAAGGTGTTGCAGTTACTAACGTGGCAACCTTGGCTGTCGATGGTGCCGCCCTGAACAGTGTGGCCGTTACTGGCACGATTGCTCAGACCACCACCGTCGCAGGCGCTCCGGCTGCATCGCTCGCCTTGAACGTCACCTTGGCTGAAGACGTCGAATCTGCGACTGTCAATACCGCTGTCAAGACTGCGCTGACCATCGAAAACGCTCTCGCTTCCACCAAGAATCTGACCAGCATTGACGCCTCGGCCAGCACCGGAGACATCACCTACACCAGTGCGGATACCGAAGTTGCCACCATCAAGACCGGTGCCGGCAATGATGACGTAGTGATCCGAACCGTAACCAGCAACGTCGTTGGCGCTGTTGTCAATGCTCTGGTTGAAACCGGTGCAGGCAACGATGCAATCGATGTTCAAACCACTGGCACTGGTACCACCACCGTGAATGCCGGCGATGGCGACGATGTCGTCACCCTGACCAATGGTCTGAACACTGCCACCCGTATCGACGGCGGCGCAGGCTCTGACGCAATTGAACTGGCCGGTAAGACCTTGGTTGCCGAAGACTACGTGCTGTACGGCAATGCCGTCAGCAACGTCGAAAAGATCGAATTCACTGGCGCAACCGCAGCTGTGGTTGATGCATCCAAACTGGCTGAGTTCGGTACCTTTGCTTTTGCCGGCAATGCGACTGACTCCGTGACGGAAGCCTCTGCTGCTGCTCTGGAAACGGCCTTTAACCTGCAGGCCTTCTCGACCGGTTATAAGGCTGACAGTGCTGCTGACGCTGATACGCTGACCGACGCTTATGGCGGCAACTTGAGCATCACCCAAACTGGCACTGGCATCATCGACGCCTTCGCGGCTTCGGCTGCCTTGGCAGTCAAGGCGGGTACTGCGGGTAACGTTTTTTCGATCGTAACTGGCGACGTTCAGTCCCTCGGTATCACGCTGACCAACGGTGCCAACTCTGATACCAATCCGACTGCAGACACCCTAAGCAGCGCACTCGTGGACGTTATCGGCGGCGAAAACGCGGCACTGACCAGCCTGACTCTGTCCGGCAACGGTAGTGCAACAGTTATTGGCGGCGCCAAGCTGGCTACTATCGATGCTTCGGGCCTTGGTGGCACTCTGGCCTATGGCGCCACTGCTGGCAACGTGACGGGCGGTTTGACCTTCATCAGCGATGCGACTGTTACTGAATCCATCAAGGTTGGTGCCGGTACTGATGCCCTCATTATCGCTTCGACCTACGACAAGATGGACACCATCACTGGCTTTGATGCTGTGAAGGAAACCAACGACTTCAAGTCGACCACTGACGTGCTGAATTTTGCTGGCGTTGCCCTGGATGGGCTGGTCACGGGTGAAGCGACCAAGGTCACTCTGAGTGCTAATGCGACGACCTTGGATCTGGCATTTGTTGAAGCTGCTGCTGCTGATGCCACCCTTGGAGGTGGTGACGCTGTGTTCTTCCAGTTCGAAGGCAACACCTACCTGTTCTCGAACCAAGGCACCGCCGCTCTGGAAGCAGGCGATCTGGCTGTCAAAGTTGTCGGTCTGGTTGACTTTGCTGATGACTGGAGCGTGTTCACTGCCTAATCTCCCCGGAGACAAGCACCTGCCCTCGGGTAGGTGCTTGAGGTGATTGAAACCCTGTCCTTCTCACGAGGGGCAGGGTTTTTTCATGATAAAAAACAGGGCACCTCGAAAAACCCCTGTTTTCTTCGAGCAGAACAACAACAGGGGACAGACCACGGTTTCCTGCTGGACTTCGTCAGTTTCCCCTACTGCTGGAGTCCCCATGCCACGACGTCCGCGGCTGTCTTTGCCTGATGTGCCGCTGCACCTGATCCAGCGCGGCAACAATCGCCAGCTTTGCTTTGTCGCTGACGAGGACTACCTTTTTTATCTCGATTGGCTGGAGCAATATGCAGACAAGACGGGCTGTCGCGTCCATGCCTATGTGTTGATGACCAACCATGTGCATTTGCTGGTGAGTTCCAGCCGCGCCGCGGCGCCGGGTGAGTTGATGAAGGCGCTGGGGCAACGCTATGTGCAGTATTTCAATCGAGCGTACCGGCGCAGCGGCACCCTCTGGGAGGGGCGGTATCGCTCTTGTCTGACGCAGGCTGAGGATTACCTGCTGGCGTGTCAGCGCTATATCGAGCTCAATCCGGTGCGTGCCGGGATGGTGGCGCATCCGGCCGAATATCGCTGGTCGAGTTATCGCGCCAATGCACAAGGCGAAGAGAATCCCCTGGTTGCGCCGCACGAGGTGTACCTCGGCTTGGGCCAGGATGCGGCATGCCGTCAGGCCGCCTATCGGGAGTTGTTCCGCTTTGAGCTCGAGCCGGGCTTGGTCGATCAGATTCGGGTGGCGGTCAATGGTAACTATGCGCTGGGGAGCAAGCGTTTTGCCGACGAGATGGCTACCGCTTTGGGACGGCGCGTGACACCTGGAAAATCCGGAAGACCGCGCAAGACACCTGAGCCTATGTAAAAAGGAGAAACAAAGGGACACCCACTTTGTTTACCGATTCTGTCCGGCCCGTGGCGCTCGCTCGGCGCTGACCGGAACGAAACGCCCGGGCCATCCTCCGCTTCCTGTGCGACAGGACCAATACAGCGGGTGCTCGTTCGAGCGCCGGCGGCGCTGGGTCGTAGAGCGCGCCAAGGGGCTGACCGGCGACATCAATCGCCTTAATCGGTCAGTTGTATTGACAACGACAATACGTTGGCTAGACTTTGCGCATGGATGTCCAGTTCGAGCTGAACGGCGAGCTCTTCGTATGGGACGAGGACAAAGCCAGGAGGAATCTGCAAAAGCATGGGGTTCGGTTCGAAGAGGCGGTCTCCGTCTTTGCCGATCCGCTCTTCGTCCTGGTCGATGCAGGGCGGAACGACGAGTCGCGCGAAGCCGCCATCGGCCTGGATGCATCCGGACGCCTGCTGTTCGTGGTGCACATCGAAATCGAGGACACCTGTATCCGCATCATTTCCGCGCGCCGCGCGACACTTGACGAGGAGAACCGCTATGCTGAGTGAGCGCCTCAAGAATCGCCTCACCAAAGACCGGCCGATGACCTCGATCACGCTACGCATCCCCGCGGACGTAGTGGAGTCGATGAAGGCCATTGCTCCCCAGCGCGGCTTTGCCGGCTATCAGACCCTACTGAAGTCCTACATCAGCGAAGGGCTGCGGCGTGACGAGGCGCAGTTCGCGGCCACGCACGAGGCACGCCTGATTGAAACGCTTAAGCGGCTCGGCGTCTCCTCGGAACTGATCGAGAAGGCGGAGCAGGAGTTGAGGGCGGCTTGACCCGGGGCAGGCGAAGAGAGGATGCGAATAGATAGGGGACAGACCACGGTTTCCTACTAGACTTCGTCAGCTTCCCCTACTGCTGGAGTCCCCATGCCACGACGTCCGAAAAACAAAGGGACACCCACTTTGTTTCCTTGCTTTGTTTCCTTGACACTCTCCTGCTTGCGAAGCGTCGGCCATTGAACTACATTTCCCCATGAATTTCGAATGGGATGAAGCTAAGAGTGAAGCGTGTTTTTCAGGAACGCGGGTTCGATTTCGCCTACGCAGCCAGAGCCTTCTTCGACCCGGATCGCACGATCCAGGCCGGTACCCGGTCCACCTATGGTGAAGATCGCTATCAGTTGATGGGCAAGATCGAACAGCGGCTGCTCGTGGTGGTGTACACGCCCAGGCACGACGCCATTCGCATCATCTCGGCACGCAAAGCGAACCGACGAGAGGTCAGGCACTATGAAAACAGTACGCGTGACAATTGATCCTGCCGTCCCCGCCTCGTGGCTCACCGGTCGCATCGACCCCGCTCGCGTGGATGCCGTCACCGAGGACGAGCTCGCCAGGCAAGCCGCCGCGGATGAAGCCGAGGCCATGCAGGATGTTGCCAGGTTCGTTCGCCGTGTTCGTAAGCGCCTGGGGCTGAGCCAAGCGGACTTCTCCGAACGGATCAACGTCCCCCTGGAGACTATCCGCAATTGGGAGCAAGGCAAGCGCAGCCCCACCGGCGCCGCCAAGTCCCTGCTCAAAGTGCTGGACAGAGCTCCCGAGGCAGCCCTCGCAGCCTTGAGTTGAAACTGGTGTCGCCGACAAGGACACCCACTTTGGACGTTGGCATGCGTCTCCTCTAGTCTTACGCCGCGACGGCGGGGATGAATGTACTGTGGGTGGGGTGGTAACGGATGAGCGGTACGCTCACTTCTTGCCGTAGGTGGCATCGTGATCAGGCGCGATGGTCAGCAGACGGATGAAATCCCCATCCCGGTAAGCAGTCGCCCGTCGAGCCTGTGTGATCCGCAAGGAATAGATGGCGTCGATTCCAGCTGGGGGCCTGACGCTGGTGATCTTCTCCCACTTGAGGCCCTGGTCGCGGTACAGCTGGTTCCAGGTCAGCTGGCGGATTTTGTTGAGGGTATCCAAGGCCGGGTGGCGCTCGGGTTTCTGCAGCGTGAGCAGGTTGTCCTGAAACACCGGGTTGTTCAAGTCGAGCCTGACCTTGGTCTCACTGCTCGCCATGTTCAAGGCGCTTCAACGTGTCTTCGGTATCGGTATCCGATGCGGCATGGGCGACGGACCAGGCCATGGCCGCTTGCAGATCGGCTGCCGCCTTGGGTTCGTGGAGCCAGCGCTCGTTGTCCGGGATGACGGTTGCAGTGCGCACGATCCAGACGCCGGGCTCGCGTTCTTCCACCAGCACCTGACGGCCAGCGTATTGCTTGCCCAGCGAAATCTGGCCGTTAGTGCCGACGATCTTGACCGTGGGGGAGGGTGCAGTGATGGCCATGAGGAGGCTCCTTGGTGGTTCCGCACGATATTCTAGTTTTAGTGCAGCACTAATTCAAGGCAGCGGTAGCAGGCGGCGGTAGCGGTGGCATGAGGTTGCGAATCCGCAAATTTGCGAATTACCCGGACACTGCGCTGGCCCGGACTCTGAACCGCTGGGGCTTAAATCCGCCAAGGGGCGATTTTTCGCTCGCCCCGATCTGCAAATTTGCCGATCGGCACCAACGACAAAGCGCCCAACCCCACCGGCGTGGACCGATGAGATTGGGGGGAAGCTCAGGAGCACGAAACCGGCTTGATGCGCCACAATGAGCACCGCATCCCAGGTCACCCTGAAGGCACAAAGGCCACCTGATGAGACACATTCGGTGGCCTTTGTACTAGAGGGCTTCGGTCGGCTTCCGGTCCGGTTCAGCTCACCCAGAAGTCACCGGCTGTCAGCGCAAGCCCGGGGGCGAGCGCTGCGAACTGGACCGCGCTACTGTCTCCCGAACCGTCGACGTCGTAATACAGCGCGCCGCTCGCGGAGTCGTAAATGAGGTGATCGTTCGCGTCCAAGGCCGTCGTCGCGCCTGGCCCAACATGCAGCATGCCGGACGAGACTGGGCCGGTGCCCCCGAGGGCGACGAACACGGCGTTGTCGAGCACCAGCGTGTCGTCAGCGACGTTGAAATCGGTGATGTAGTCGAGGTTGAGTGCGGCCTGCGGGGGGGTCGTGAATTCGAAGCGGTCGGCGCCGGGCCCGCCGGTCAGCAGATCGTTCCCCCAGTCGCCGCGCAGGACATCGTCGCCGGGGCCGCCGTTCAGGTGATTGGCCAGCGCCGAGCCGACGAGCACGTCGTTGCCGGCTTTGCTCGTCACGCGCTGTTCGGCAAAACCCATTTGGATGTAGTGGAGCGTGGCCGCCTCGAGGTTGTCGCCGAAGGCGCCGCGAAGGTCGTCGTACTTGGCGAGGTAGAACTCGGGGTCGAAGGTGATGCTCCGCCCTTCGGCACGGCCGTAGTCGAAGTAATGGCGTATACCCGCACCCGCATCGGCGCCGAAGGCAGCGATCAGATCGGGGTAGCTGGCGATGTATGCCAGGCCTGCCAGGTCGTCGAAAGTCGCCGTGCGTCCTTCCGCATAGCCGTAATTCACGTAGTGCGCGACGCCCGCCTCGGCATTCGTGCCGAACGCCGCGCTCAGGTCACCGTAGCTGGCGATGTACTTCAGCCCGTCGAAGGTGATCGTTCTACCCTCGGCTATGCCGTGGTTGAAGTAATGGTCCCGCGCGGCGTCGACATTCGCGCCGAACGCGAGGATGAGATCGTCGTAGCTCGCCAGGTAACGCAGCGCATCGTGATTGCTGAGGAAAGCGCTCTTCGAAATTGCCATTGTCTTCGCTCCTTTGAGGGTAGTTCGACAACGTCATGGTAGGACAGGGGGCGTGGTCTTGCAATTGCCATTGTCTTCGCTCCGATGGTCGTAGCCCGGGCGGAAGCTCGCGACTGCAGCCAGGATCAGAGCGTGGTCGCCGTCGCAAAAACAAAAAGACACAACTTTGTTTTGATGTTGAAGTGCGAAAACCACCTGCCGCAGCTGCCACCGCAACCGCTGATGCCGTTTGACGCCACTGCCCGACGCGAAGCCGTCATCCCGTTCGCGTTGGACGTCTACCTGGAACTGACGGACATAATGTTGCGGCGTCGTTGCCCAAGCCGCATCAACTGTACTTGCCCATTCGGCCGGCAAGCCCGTGACAAACGCCTTTCGTCATCATCCACCAATGCCTTTGCCGCGGCCGTGCGAACAAAGTGTAGAAACCGTATTTGAGCAGCAGGCGCCAGCCGTCCGCGATCTTCCAGTGCAGCGGCAGTTCACTCTGCCCGTATAGCCATATGGCATTGCGAAAATGATAATAGTGCCGCAGTGGACTATGGAGCGGAATTTTCCGGTTCAGAAACCGGATCGGCTGGTCCCCGAGGTCGTGGCCCATCGTGGCCCCGCACACACCGAAGGACCGAAAACCCTTCTGCCGCGCCCGAAGCCCCCATTCGATATCCACGTAATCGATGAAAAGGTCCTCTTTCATGTCGCCGACGACGTCGAGTACGCGCATCGGGATCAGACAGCCGGATGCGATCAGGTAACTGACTTCGACGACGGAGTCGGGAGCGGCACAAGACTGCCGCTCTACCCGAATCCCCTCGACGCGTATGAACGGCGGCGGATTGTCCTGCCGCTCGTCGAGATAGCGGGGCCCCATTGCTGCCACGGCGACGCCTTCAGCGCACTTGGCTTCTGCCGCCTCCCACAGCCTCCGCACCATGTCCGGTGCGGGGACGCTGTCGTGATCGAACAAGATGACGTACTCGGCATGCAAGCTTCTGAGATGGGCGATACCTGCATTTTGTGCTGCTGCGATCCCGCGGTTCTCGCGCAGGGCAATCAGTTCGAGCGGAGTCGTCGATCGATAGCCAGCAATCCAGTTGAGCGTCTCGGGCGACGAGCCGTTGTCGATGACGACGACGCGGGCGACTTGCGGCGTCAGGCTGTCGAGCAGGCGCAGGAGTTTTTCTCGGTCCGGATGATAGGTAACGACAACGGCAAACACATTGATTGGAATGATATGAACCTCTTGCTCTTCCGGTCAGGCATCTGTGAATACATCCAGGCATGTATCCCTGCTACCGGAGCTTCTAGCTCGCCTGTCGCAGACAGCAGCATCCGCGATCGGAGCATTTAAGCGACCGGCTCAGGCCGCGTAGTAGCCGCGGTACCACTCGACAAACCGCCCCACTCCGTCCCGCACGCTCGTCCCCGGCTTGAACCCCGTCCACGCATTCAGCTCCGCGGTATCGGCATACGTCGCCGGCACGTCGCCGTCCTGCAACGGCAGGAAGTTCTTCTCCGCCTTGCGACCGATCGCGTCCTCGATCGCTTCGATGAACGCCATCAGCTCGACCGGATCGTGGTTGCCGATGTTGAACACGCGGTACGGTGCGTCGCTGCGCGCCGGGTCCGGCTGCAGCGCGTCGAAACCGGCATCGGGCTCAGCGACGCGGTCGAGCGTGCGCACGACGCCTTCGACGATGTCGTCGATGTAGGTGAAGTCGCGCATCATCCGGCCGTGGTTGAAGACGTCGATCGGGCGGCCTTCGAGGATCGCCCGTGTGAACAGGAACAGCGCCATGTCGGGGCGGCCCCACGGCCCGTAGACGGTGAAAAAGCGCAGCCCGGTGGTCGGCAGGCCATAGAGGTGGCTGTAGGTGTGCGCCATCAGCTCGTTGGCTTTCTTGGTCGCGGCGTAGATGCTGACCGGGTGGTCTACGCTGTCGTGCTCGGAGAACGGCATTTTCGTGTTGCCGCCGTAGACGCTCGAGCTGCTCGCATACACGAGGTGCCGCACGCCGCCGTGGCGGCAGCCTTCGAGGACGTTCATGAAGCCGACGACGTTGCTGTCGACGTACGCGTGCGGGTTCTGTAGCGAATAGCGCACGCCCGCCTGCGCGGCGAGGTGGACGACGCGCTCGAACCGTTCCGCGGCGAACAGGCGCTCGATGCCGTCGCGGTCGGCGACATCGAGCCTGACGAAACGGAAACGCGGGTGCGGCGTGAGGCGCGCGAGACGGTCTTCCTTCAGGCGCGGGTCGTAATAATCATTGAGATTATCCAGGCCGACGACCTCGTCCCCGCGCGCGAGCAGCACTTGGCAGACATGCATACCGATGAAGCCGGCGGCGCCGGTGATGAGAACTTTCATGGTCAGGCCCGTCCTGTTCACGTCGAGCGGCGGATTATCTCATACCCGGTTGTAATGCTGCCTGCGCAACCTCCGGTTACGAAAGCGGGCTCGCGCCGCACGCCGCTATACTTGCCGCACCGGTTCGGACCCTCTCCAACTTTTTGATGATCGCCCGCCTGCCCTACACGCTGCTCTGGATTCTCGCGCTGCCGGTCGTGCTGCTGCGTCTGCTGTGGCGCGCGCGGCGGCAGCCGGAATATCTTCGGCACGTCGGCGAACGTTTCGGGCGGTATCGCGTTGCGGCGCCCGCGCCGGTGTTCTGGGTGCACGCGGTGTCGGTCGGCGAGACGCGCGCCGCCGAGCCGCTGGTGCGCGCGCTGCTCGCGCGCTGGCCGGATCGCAGCGTCGTGCTGACGCACATGACGCCGACCGGCCGGGCGACTTCCCAGGCGCTGTTCGGGGACGATCCGCGCGTGCTGCGCGTTTATCTGCCGTACGACCTCGGCTTTCTGTCGGCGCGCTTCCTGCACCGCTTCCGGCCGCAGGTCGGGCTGATCATGGAAACGGAGTTGTGGCCGAACCTGCTCGCGGCGTGCCGGAAGCGGCAGGTGCCGGTGCTGCTCGCGAACGCGCGCCTGTCGCAGCGCTCCGCATCGCGCTACGCGCGCTGGCCGGCGCTGACCGGGCTCACGCTCGGCGCCCTGAACGCGATCGCGGCGCAGACCGACGCGGATGCGCGGCGGCTTGCGGCGCTCGGCGGCGGGCGGGTCGATGTGACCGGCAACATCAAGTTCGACATCGCGCCGCCCGAATCCCAGCTGCAGCTCGGCGACGCTTTCCGTGCACGTTTCGGCGATCGCCCGGTGATCCTCGCCGCGAGCACGCGCGAAGGCGAAGAAGCCCTGATGCTCGACGCGTTCGCGGCGTGCGCCCCGGGCGACGCGCTGCTCGCGCTCGTGCCGCGCCATCCGCAGCGTTTCGACGAAGTCGCAGCGCTTGTACGGGCGCGCGGCCTCGGCCTGCAGCGGCGCTCCGACGACGCGCCGGTCGCGCGGGACACGCGCGTCTGGCTCGGCGATTCGATGGGGGAGATGTTCGCGTATTACGCGGCAGCCGATGTCGCGCTGCTCGGCGGCAGCTGGCTGGCATTCGGCGGGCAGAACCTGATCGAGGCGTGCGCCGTCGGCACCCCTGTGATCCTCGGCCCGCATACGTTCAACTTCGCGCTGGTCGCGGAGCAGGCGGTCGAAGCAGGCGCCGCGCTGCGCGCGGACGATCCCCGCGCGGGAATGGCGGCAGCAGTCGCGCTGCTTCGCGATCCGTCCCGGCGCCACACGCTCGGCGCCGCGGGACGAAGTTTCGCTGCGGCGCACCGCGGCGCGACCGAACGAACGATGGCGATCATCGAGGAGTTCGTTGACGCCGGCAAGGCTTCGGACACGCCGCGGCGGCAATGACGGCCAGGACTATTACGGCGGCAATCAAATAGAACCGTTCGCCCTGAGCCCTTCGGCAAGCTCAGACAGGCTTGTCGAAGGGCTCAGCCCGAACGGTATTTGATTGCCGGGTTAATAACGCGAGGCCGGCCCGAGCTGCGCGGGCGGAAGGTTCATCGCGCTCTCGGCGAGCAGCGCGTTGATCACCTGGACGTCCTCTTCGCCGAGCGTCCCCGCCGCCGCCTTCAGCCGCAGCTGCGCGAGCAGCGTGTCGTAGCGGGCGCGGGCGAGCTGGCGCAAGGTGTCGGCGAGCTGGCTTTGCGCGTTCAGCACGTCGATGTTGATGCGTACGCCGACTTCATAGCCGAGGCGGTTCGCCTCGAGCGCCGACGTCGACGACACCTGCGCGGCTTCGAGCGCGCGCACCTGCGCCATGCCGCTGGTCACGCCGAGATAAGCCTGGCGCGCGGCGAGCGCGGCGTTGCGGCGGGCCTCTTCGAGATCGGCGTCGGCGCGGACCCGCAATGCCGCCGCTTCACGCGTACGCGACGAAACCGCGCCGCCCGCGAACAGCGGCAAATTGAACTGCAGGCCGACCGTCTGCGCATCGCTTTCCGTCCGCCCACCCAAACCGGCGAAACTGCTGCTGGTGCTGACGCCGCTCTGGTGGCCGTAAGTCGCGACGACATCGACAGTCGGGTAATGGCCGGCGCGCGCGAGCTCGACCTCGCGCGCCGCGATCTCGCGCGACACCTGCTGGGCCTGCACGCCATAAGCCCCCTGCTCCGCAGCGCTCGCCCAGGCGACGATGCTGTCCGGCTGCGGCCGCGCCAGCGTCACGCCGCCGCGCAACCCCGCCAGCGGCTCCGGGTCCTTGCCGATGATCTGCGCGAGCGCGTGGCGGCGCACGTCCAGATCGTTGCGCGCGGCGATTTCCTGCGCGACGGCGAGATCGAAGCGCGACTGCGCCTCGTGCACGTCGGTGATCGTCACCGTGCCGACTTCGAAGCTCGCTTTCGCGAGCTCGAGCTGTTCGGCGGCGGCGGTGCGCAGCTGCGTCTGCGCGACCAGCACTTCCTGGGCAGTGAGGACATCGAAATAGGCCTGCGACACGCGCAGGATCAGGTCCTGGCGCGCTTCGCCGAACTGCACGCCGGCGAGCGCGGTCTGCAGTTCGCCCTGCTTGTACTGCACCCAGTTCTGCCAGCGAAACAGCGGCTGCGTCAGCTGCACGCCGTACGCGTTGCTGTTGTAGCGCCGCTCGCCGAACTGGCTGCTATCGACGTCGTTCCACGTCGTGTCGGCCGACGCGCCGACCACCGGCAGCAACCCGGCGCGGCCCTGTACGACCCGTTCCTGGCCGGCATCGAACTGCGCGCGAGCGGCCGCATAGCGTGCGTCGTTCGCCAGCGCGTCGCGATACACTTCGAGCAGATCGGCGGACCACGCCGCTGCCGGGATCAGGCTCGCCACCCAGATTGCCAGCGCGCGCTTCATCGGCTTCCCCCTCCGCTTCAGTACCGGGCCATGGCCGGGTCGACCTGCGCCGCCCAGGCTGCGACGCCGCCCGCCAGATTGATGACGTTGCGAAAGCCCTGGCGCTCGAGGAACATCCCGACCTGGGCGCTGCGCGCACCGTGGTGGCAGATGACGACCGTCTCGGCGCCGCCGTCGAGCTCGCCGAGGTGGGCCGGCACCGTCGCCATCGGCATCGGCTGCGAACCTTCGATGTGGCAGGTTTCGAATTCCCACGGTTCGCGCACGTCGAGCAGCACGGGCTTTTCGCGCGACGCATCATTGAGCCGGTCGGCGAGTTCGGGAGCGGTCATCTGGCGCATCGTCACATCCTCCAAAGTGGAGTTTCGCTTACTCTCGCAGCGGTGGCATGCGCCCGCGATCCGGCAGGCGGAAGCCGCCGCTGCTCAGAACCTGAATTCGTCGGGGCGCTGCGCGTTCTTCAGCATCGGCACGACGGTCTCGAAAATGTCCTCGCTTTCGTACGCCCCTTCGCCGACACAGGTCACGAGCCGCGCTTTCATCACCGGCGCTTCGCCGACGAACGCGAACAGGCGCCCGCCGACCTTGAGCTGGGCGAGCAGCGCGGGCGGCAGCATCGGCAGGCCGCCGGACATGACGATGACGTCGTACGGGGCGCGGCAGCTCCACCCCGCGGCCGCGTCGCCGTCTTCGACGATGACGTTCTCGACGCCGTAGCGGGCAAGGTTTTCCGCGGCGAGCTTGACGAGTTCGGGCTCGATGTCGATCGTGCGCACCCAGTCCGAGCACGCGGCGAGCAGCGCGGCAAAGTAGCCGGAACCGGCGCCGACTTCGAGCACTGTGTCGGAGCGCTTGACCTGCAGCGCCTGCAGGATCTTGCCTTCGATGACGGGTTTCAGCATCGCCTGGCCGCAGCCGATCGGGATTTCGATGTCGGCAAAAGCGAGCGTCTTGTAGGCGGCGGGAGCGAACTCCTCGCGCCTGACCGCCATCAGCAGATCGAGCACGTCCTGATCCAGCACATCCCAGGGGCGGATCTGCTGCTCGACCATGTTGAAGCGGGCTTGTTCGAAATTCATTTTGGGCTTCCTGTGCAAATATTAGCACACGCTAATAGAGTGCGCGACCGGATGAGAAAAACCTTCGCATTCTAACGCACTTGCGACACCGCGGCGTTCGCCGCGGGGCGTGCGGCGCGCTCGTCCTCGGGCGGTTTCACGCGGTACCAGGCCGCGTACAGCGCCGGCAGGAACAGCATCGTCAACACCGTCGCGACCGTGAGTCCTCCCATGATCGCGACCGCCATCGGGCCGAAGAACGCGCTGTCCGACAGCGGGATCATCGCGAGGATCGCCGTGGCGGCAGTCAGCATGATCGGCCGGAAGCGGCGCACCGCCGATTCGACGATCGCGTCCCACGCGCTGCGCCCGGCTTCGCGGTCCTGGCGGATCTGGTCGATGAGGATCACCGAGTTCCTCATGATCATCCCCGCCAGCGCGATCGTGCCGAGCATCGCGACGAAGCCGAACGGCTGGCCGAACAGCAGCAGGAACGCGGTGACGCCGATCAGGCCGAGCGGCGCGGTCAGCAGCACCATGAACACCAGCGAGAAGCTGCGCAGCTGCAGCATCAGCACGGTCAGCACGACGACGAGGAACAGCGG
Organism: Azoarcus sp. PA01; assembly: GCA_001274695.2. Lineage (NCBI taxonomy): Bacteria > Pseudomonadati > Pseudomonadota > Betaproteobacteria > Rhodocyclales > Zoogloeaceae > Azoarcus > Azoarcus sp. PA01. The sequence continues at coordinate 919,767 of LARU01000002.1, forward strand.
CATGCCGGCGGCGACCGAACTGCCGCCTTTCGCGCTCTCCTCGGCCGAGCCGCCGACTGCGATGCGGTAGCCGAGCGGCAGTGTGTCGCGCAACGCGCCGATGCGCGGCGCGAGGTCGGCGACGACGCTCGCCGGCTGCGCCGTGCCGTACAGGTTCGCGCGCACGGTAACGGTCGGCAGCCGGTCGCGCCGCCAGATCACGCCCTGCTCGAAGCCGTATTCGGCGGTCGCGACCTGCGCGAGCGACACGCTGGTCCCGCTCGCGGTCGGGATCGCGAGGTCCGGCAGGAGCCCCAGATGCACGCGCTCGGACTCGGCCCCGCGCAGCACGACTTCGATCGTCTCGGTGCCGTCGCGGAACTGCGTCACCGCGAGACCCTGCAGCGACGTGTTGAGCAGGTTCGCGATGTCGCGCGTGCTCAACCCGAGCAGGCGCGCCTTGTCCTGGTCGATCTTCAGCCGCACCTGCTTCGACGGCTCCTCCCAGTCGAGGTGCACGTTCGACAGCGCCGGGTGCGCGCGCAGCGCCGCCGCGACTTCGTGCGCGATGCGGCGCATCTGGTCGAAGTCCTGGCCGCTGACGCGGTATTGCAGCGGAAAGCCGACGGGCGGGCCGTTCTCGAGGCGGTTGACGACGCCGAGCACGTCGGCCGGCCCTTCGTCGAAAAGGCGGATCAGCTTCGTGCGCACCGCTTCGCGCGCGGCCGGGCTTTCGGTGAGGACGACGAACTGCGCGAAGTTCGTCTGCGCGAGCGACTGGTCGAGCGGCAGGTAGAAGCGCGGGCTGCCGCCGCCGACCCACGCGACGTAGTTCTCGATGCCTTCCTGCTCGTCGAGGAAAGCTTCGAGGCGCCGCACCGCCGCGTCGGTCGCGTGGTGCGACACGCCTTCGGCGAGCCGCAGGTCGACGAGCAGCTCGGGCCGCGTCGAATCGGGGAAGAACTGCTGCGGCACGAAGCGCCCGAAAACGACGATCGACCCGGCGAAAATCAGCACGGTCAGCGCGATGACGACCCAGCGATGCCGGACGCACCAGCTCACGAGCGCGCGCAAGCGCGTGTAGAAGCGCGTGTGGTAGATCGCGTACTCGTCGTGCAGCTCGTGCCCGTACGCGGCGCGCGCCGCGAAAAACCGCCCGAGCCGCGGCGACAGCCGACCGGCGACGCCTGCGAGCCGCGACGGCCGCGTGCGCCGCGCGCGAAAGTCCGGCAGCAGGTGGAAGCCGAGGTAGGGCACGAACAGCACCGCCGCGACCCACGACACGAGCAACGCGATGACGGTGACCTGGAAGATCGAGCGCGTGTATTCGCCGGTCGACGACGCCGCGGTCGCGATCGGCAGGAAGCCGGCGGCCGTCACGAGCGTGCCCGACAGCATCGGCATCGCGGTCGAAAAATACGCGAAGCTCGCCGCCTTCGCGCGCTCCCAGCCTTCCTCCATTTTCGTCGCCATCATCTCGACGGCGATGATTGCGTCATCGACCAGGAGGCCGAGCGCGAGGATCAGCGCGCCGAGCGAGATCTTGTGCAGGCCGACGCCGAAGAGGTTCATGAACAGGAACGTGATCGCGAGCACGACCGGAATGATGATCAGCACGACGATGCCGGTGCGAAAACCGAGCGACAGCAGGCTGACGATCATGACGATGACGACCGCCTCGGCGAGCACGGTGACGAACTCGCCGACCGAGCGCTGGACGGTGCGCGGCTGGTCGGCGACGCGTTCGAGGCGCACGCCGACCGGCAGCTGCGCGACGATGCGCTCGACCGCGGCGTCGAGCCCGCGGCCGAGCGCGATGATGTCGCCCCCCGCGCGCATCGACACGCCGAGCCCGAGCGCGTCCTCGCCCATGAAGCGCATGCGCTCGGCCGGCGGGTCGGCAAAGCCGCGCTTGACGTCGGCGACGTCGCCGAGCCGGAACGCGCGGCCCTGGGCACGGATGACCGTGTCGGCGATCGCCTCGACGTCGTCGAACGCGCCCGACGGCCGCAGCCACACGCGCTCATCGGCGGTCTCGAAGAAGCCCGCGCCGGTCAGCGCGTTCTGCTCGGCGAGCGCGTCGACGAAGTCGCGCAGCGACAGGCCGAACGTCGCGAGCTTGGGGTTCGACAGCTCGATGAAAATGCGCTCGGGCTGCTCGCCGAACAGGCTCACTTTGGCGACGTCGGGCACGCGCAGCAATTCGCTGCGGATCGCCTCGGCGTAGCGTTTGAGGTCCGCGTAGTCGAGGCCGTCGCCGACGAGCGCGAAGACATTGCCGTAGGTGTCGCCGAACTCGTCGTTGAAGAACGGGCCGATCACGCCCTGTGGCAGCAAGGGGCGGATATCACCGATCTTCTTGCGGACCTGGTACCACACGTCCGGAATCTCGTCCGCGGGCGTCGAGTCCTTCGCGACGAAGAACACTAGGGATTCGCCCGGTTTCGAGTAGCTGCGCAGGTAATCCCCCTGCACGACCTCCTGCAGCTTCTTCTCGATCTCGTCGGTGACCTGCTCGGCGACCTCGCGCGCGCTCGCGCCGGGCCACTCGGTGCGCACGACCATCACCTTGAACGTGAACGGCGGGTCTTCGGACTGGCCGAGCCGGGTGTAGGAATAAAGCCCGATCAGCGTCAGCACGACGATGAAGTACAGCACCAGCGACGGGTGGCGCAAACCCCATGCCGAGATGTTGAAGCGGCCGTGACTGCCGCTCTCTCCGGCGCCGCCGCTCATCGCTTCACATCCACCGCGACCGGAGCGGCTTCGTCGACCGGCCGCACCGTTTCGCCTTCGATCAGGCGATGCACCCCGGCGACGACGACGCGCGCGCCCGGCGGCAGGCCTGAACGGATCACGACGCCGTTCTCGCGGAACTCTCCGGCCTCGACTGCGAGCGGGTGCACCGTCGAAGCGTCGTCGACGATCCAGACGACATCGCGCCCGTCGACGTGGGTCAGCGCCGGCAACGGCAGCACCGTCTGCGCCGTTGCCGCGGAGGCGAACGCGACGCTCGCGGTCGCTCCGAGCGCGAGCGCCTCGCCGGCGCGCGGGACGCTGACCCGCACCGCGAACGAGCGCGTCGCGGCGTCAGCCGACGGGGCAATCTCGCGCACGACACCCGCGAATTCGCGGTCCGCATCGGACCACGGGCGCACGATCGCTTTCGCGCCGACCGCGAGCGCGCCGACGCGGCTCTCGGGCACGTGGATCAGCACTTCGCGTTCGTCGAGCCGCGCCACGCGCACCACCGGTTGACCGCTGGAAACGACTTCGCCGGGCTCGGCAGGCGCCGCAATGACGACTCCGTCGTGGTCCGCGACAAGCGTCGCGTATTCCGTCTGGTTGCCGGCGCTCGCCGCTTCGGCGCGCGCCTGGCGCAACCGCGCCTGCGCCGCCTGCAGGGCGCTGCGGCGGCTGTCGAGCGCGGACTCGCTGATGAAATTGCTCTCGCGCAGGCTCTTGCTGCGCTCGAACTCGCTGCGCGCGAGCGCGACGTCCGCTTCGGCCGCGACAACCTGTGCACGGGCCGCGTTCGCGGCGAGCCGGGCATCCTGCGGGTCGAGCCGTGCGAGCACGTCGCCCCGCCGGATCCGCGCGCCGACATCGACGCGCCGCTCGGTGATCTTGCCGCCGATGCGGAATGCGAGATCCGTTTCGAAGCGCGAGCGGACTTCGCCCGTATACACATTCATCGTCGGCACGGACGTCTCGGCGACGCTGCGCACGAGCACCGCGCGTGGCGGCTTGTCGGCGACCGGCGGATCGGAACAGCCTGTCAGCAGCGCCAGCAGAACCAACGGGGCAGCGAGAAAAATCGGAACCTTCATCGGAAACCTCCGCCCGTGCGGAAACAACCGCGAGAGCGTCCAGGATCGAGTCGAAATGGAATTCGGCGTATCGGTCGGTATCCGCTGCGCAGCAGTACCGGCCGAAAGAATAGCGCGATCGCGGGCAATGCCGTAGCGGCGCAACGCTCCGCGTCGCCGTTGGATCGACTTCGACCGGGCGAAACGACGCGGCGCTGCGCTTCAGTCACCGACGAAAACGGGCGCGAAGCGACGCCGCGCTGCGGAAAACCGGCGCTCGATCCCGGCGCCCCGCGCGCATCCGCGCCAGCGAAAGCCTGCTGTTGCGAACGAGCAAACAGGATTGCGTCGACCTGTTCGGCTGGAACCACCATCGCTCGTTTCCACGCGCGACGCCGCAGCGCATGGATCTCGATGATTCACGATATATCTTTTCTTTTTCAATGCCTTGCGTAAAGCATCTGCTGTCTCCAGACAACTGGCACGATCTCTGCGATAGGTCTGCTGAGCGCGCGAAAGTGCTCGATGCAAATCCAACCCTTAACAGAGCTCTCAGGAGAACGACGATGAAATCCAACCTGATCATCAAGGACCTGTCCCTCGACAAAGCCCTCGACCGCAAAGCCATGTCGTCGGTTCGCGGCGGTGTCGGCAACCAGGCGAACGCGACCCAGCAGGGGAACTTCCAGGAAATGTTCGCACCGGTTGCGGTCGGCAACGGCGCCAATTTCGGGGCAGTGGCCCAGTGAATTTCCAGGTCACGTCCACGCCGACGCAAGACGCGTGGAACGACGCCGACAACACGAACAAGGTCCGTTATCCGCACTACTACGCCTACGCCGCGTAATACCGGCGGCCCGGCGAAGACCTCGCTACCGCCACCGGTTTTCGCCGCATCAATATCTCAGCAGACATTCAGGAGAATCATCATGAACTCGACTCTGACCATCAAGGACCTGTCCCTCGACAAGGCGCTCGATCGCAAGGCGATGTCCGCGGTACGCGGCGGCTTTTTCGATCAGGCCAACGCAACGCAGCAGGCGAACGGCCAGACGATGACGGCGCCGGTCGAAGTCGCGAACTTCGCCCACTTCGGCGGCAGCGGCCCGGTGAATATGCAGGTCACGTCGGAGCCGACGCAGCACGCGTCGAACGACAGCTACGGCAAAAACAAGATCGGCCAACCGTACTACTACTGGTAATCACGACGGTCCTGGCGGAAGCGGCGACCGCCTCCGCCAGCTTCCGCCGGATCAATACCCGCTTGCCCAACCGACGTTTCAGGAGAACTACCATGACTTCGACTCTCACCATCAAGGACCTTTCCCTCGACAAAGCGCTCGATCGCAAGTCGATGTCCGCCATGCGCGGCGGCTTCTTCGATCAGGCGAATGCGACTCAGCAGCAGAATTTCCAGTCGATGTTCGCGCCGGTCGCGGTCGCCAACGGCGCGAACTTTGCCGGCAGCGGCCCGGTGATCATCCAGGTCGACTCGATGCCGACCCAAGTGGCCTTGAACGACAGCGACAGCAAGAACCGCAACCTCTTCAATGACCTCTTCCGCGGCTTCGCCTGACACCGCGACCCCGGTGGAGGCGCGACACGGCTTCCACCGGATTCGAGAAAAGCTGCACCGGAGGTACAAATGGCTGCCATCACCGTCAAGGACCTGCGGACGGACCGTACCCTCGACCGCAAGACGATGTCCTCCGTCAAGGGCCGGGGAGGTGCGCCGTGGGTGTATGGATGGATAAGCCCTTATATCGGGCATGCGTCGACGCGCGTCGGCGCCGTGACGAACTTCTACCAGACCAACAACATCTTCGTCGCGGATCAGATCAACCATCAGATCCAGGTGATCGACATCGACAATTCCGCTGCCAATGCGGTCATCAACGTCGCCGCGACGCAGACCGCCGTCAACTTCAAGCGGTAGGCGGGACGGTGACGGCCCGCGCAGTTCGGCCCGTGACGGCGCAGGCTTTGCCATTCCCGCGCCAGCGCGAGCTACCGCTGCGGACAGCTCGCTTCGGTGACCTATACTGGGACATCGGGCGGTCGTCATTCCAGCCACGAACTTCGAGGAACACACCATGGCCACGATAGTTATCAGGGACTTGCCGGAAAACACCGCGCTCGACCGCGAGGCGATGCGGGCGATCAGCGGCGGCGCCCGCGTCGGCGGACGTGCGGCGGGCCCGCGCTTGGCACCGCGCACGGTTTTTCGTCCCGCTGCAGCCGAACAGGCGCCGCGCCGCGCCGCGCCGACGCTGCTGTTCGAGTAGCGGCCACAACCGCCCGGCCGACGAGTCGCTACCGGAGCGACACCAATAGCCGGCGACCCGCCGCTACGGCAAACCCCTCGTGACTCCTGCCGACCGGATCCGCTGGACTTCAGCGGCCCGCTGCCACGTGGGCCTGGTCCGCGACGTCAACGAGGATGCTTTCCTCGACCGGCCGGAGCGCGCCCTGTGGCTCGTCGCCGACGGCATGGGCGGGCACGAAGCGGGCGACCTGGCGAGTCGCATGATCGTCTCGGCGATCGACGGCCTCGCGCCGAGCGCGGACCTGACGACGCTCGTCGCCGCGGCGCGGCAGCGCCTGCAGGCCGTCAATCGCCAGCTTCGCGCCGAAGCGGCGATGCGTGACGTGCCGATCATCGGCAGCACCGTCGTCGTCATGCTCGGCTGCGGCGCGTTCTGTGCGTACCTGTGGGCGGGCGACAGCCGCATCTACCTCTATCGCGCCGGCCGGCTGATGCCGCTGAGCCGCGACCACAGCCACGCCGAGGAGCTGCGTGCGCAAGGCCTCGTCGACAATGAAGCCCTCGCGTCCGCGCAGAACCTGATCACGCGCGCGGTCGGCGCGCTCGACACGCTCGAGCTCGACGAAGGCACGCTGCCGGTCGTCGACGGCGACATTTTCCTGCTGTGCAGCGACGGCCTGACGAATTACGCGAGCGAGCGCGACATCGCCAGCGCGCTCGCCGCGGGCGACTGCGCGCAGGCGGCGGATGCGCTCGTCGAGCTCGCGCTGAAGGGCGGCGGACGCGACAACATCACCGCAGTCGTCGTACGCGCCGAAGACTGCTGCGACTCCGACAGGACGGTGCTCAATCCGGCGGTGTGACGCGGTTCCGGGCGGCTACGCCTGCGGGTCAGCGCTCCCCGTCGCCCTGCGACGGTGGCCGATTGCGGAAGTCCTTCGAGCGGATGCCGTGTTTTTTCAGCAGCGTCTGCAAATGCGAGCGGTTCATGTCGCAGCGCCGCGCAAGCTCGGCGACGGTGCCGCCGACCTGCTGCAGGCCGCGCTCGAGGAACAGCTTCTCGGCTTCGTCGCTGGCGGCGCGTTTCGCGTCGCTGAGCGATGTCGAGGCGGCCATCACGGCCGACGCGCCGCTCGCGGTGGGCAGCGCGGTCGCGGCGTTCGCCGGCGCCAGCTGCGCCGCATCGGGGCGGATGTCCGCGGGCAGATGCTGCAGGTCGGCGGTCTCCCCGGCCAGGCACGAGATGCGGTAGATGATGTTGCGCAGCTCCCGTATGTTGCCGGGATAGGGATAGCGCAACAGGAAGTCGCGCAGCCGCGGCGTCATGCGCACCGGGCGGCGCTTCAGGGCCGCCGCGGCCTCGTCGCCGAAGAACGCGAACAGCAACGGGATCTCGTCGCTGCGCTCGCGCAGCGGCGGCAGCGTCACGTGGATGACGCCGAGGCGGTAGAACAGGTCTTCGCGGAACCGGCCTTCTTCGCTCAGGCGGCGCAAGTTGCGGTTCGTCGCCGCGACGATGCGCGTGTCGACGGCGATCGGCTCGTCGGAGCCGACGCGCTGGATCTCATGCGATTCGAGCACCCGCAAGAGCTTCACCTGCCCGGACAGCGGCAGTTCGCCGATCTCGTCGAGGAAGATCGTGCCGGTGTGCGCGCTTTCGAACTTGCCTTTGCGGTCGCTGACCGCGCCGGTGAACGCCCCTTTGCGGTGGCCGAAAAGCTCGGACTCGAGCAGGTTGTCGGGGATCGCGCCGCAGTTGACCGAGATGTACGGCTTGTCGGAGCGCGCGCCGTTGGCGTGGATCACTTTCGCCATCAGCTCCTTGCCGGTGCCGCTTTCGCCGTCGATGAGCACCGGCAGGTCGGTCGGCGCCGCCTTCTCGGCGATCTCGAGCGCCTCAAGCAATTGCGGGTTGTCGCCGAACGCGCCTTCGAAGACGAAGCTGCGCTCGAGCAATGCGCGCCGCCGCGCGCCCGGCGTGCGCTCGACGCGCACGCTTTCGGCTGCGGCCGCCTCGACGAAGCGCTCCTTGTGCGACAGCTGCATGACTTCGTCGCGCACCGCGTTGGCCTGGCGCAACAGCTTCTCGATCTCGGGCCGCGCGAGCGTCGGCGCCCAGCGCAGCGTCGAGCGCAGGATCTCGATCTTCTCGAGCAGCCCGGCGTAAGAAATCGCCGGCGCGCCGCGCAGTCCCGGAGTCAGGATCTTCATACCGCCGCCAGCTGCTTCTGCACCAGTTGGTAATACATGCCGCGCCGATCGACCAGCTCGTCGTGGCGCCCCTGCTCGACGATCGAACCTTCGTACAGCACGAGGATCTTGTCGGCGCGCATGATCGTCGACAGCCGGTGCGCGATGACAACCGCGGTGCGCCCGGCGAGGATGTCCTGCATGTTGCTGATGATGTTGCTCTCCGACTGCGTGTCGAGCGCGGAAGTCGCCTCGTCGAACACCAGCAGGCGCGGGTCGTGGTACAGCGCGCGGGCGATGCACAGGCGCTGGATCTGGCCGCCCGAGAGGCCCACGCCGCGCTCGCCGACGATCTGTTCATAGCCCAGCGGCATCTTGCGGATGAACGCGTGGGCGTCGGCCATGCGCGCGACCTCCTCGATGCGCCGCCGGTCCGGCGCCTCGTCGCCGCTGGCGATGTTCTCGGCGATCGTGCCGGAGAACAGCAGGTTGCTCTGCATCACGTAGCCGACCTGCGCGCGGTAATAGTCCTTGTCGATCGTCGCCATGTCGTAGCCGTCGACGACGATGCGGCCGTCGGTCGGGGGGTAGAAGCCGACGAGCAGCTTCGCCAGCGTCGTCTTGCCCGACCCGCTGCGGCCGACGATCGCGACGAGCTCGCCGGGCTTGATCTCGAAGCTGATGTTCTCGAGCACGTACGCCGTCTCGTCGCCGCCGTAGCGGAAATACACGCTTTCGAGCGCGATGTGACCTTGCAGGTCCGGCAGCACGACGCGCGAAGCGGCCTCTTCCGGGCGCTGCTCCGGCTCCATGTCGAGCACGTCGCCGAGCCGCTCCATCGCGACCCCGGCGTCATTGACCTGGCTCCACAGCGCGACCAGCCCCATCAGCGGCGCGAGCACGCTGCCCATCAGCGCGTTGAACGCGATGAGCTGCCCGATCGTGAGCTGATGCGCGAGCACCTGCGACGCGCCGACCCACAGGATTGCGATCGTCGTCGCGGCGTTGAGCACCTGGCTGGCGATGCCGACGAGCACGTTGAAACGCTGCGCGCGGTACTGCACTTCGAGCGCCTTCGCGTATTTCTTCTCCCATTTCAGCCGCACCGGGCGCTCGATGCCCATGCCCTTGACCGTCTCGACGCCGCCGAGCGCTTCCATCAGGAAAGCTTTCGCATCGGTCGAGGTGGTGAACACTTCGCGCGCGTAGTTCTTGATCTTCGGCGTCACGACCACCGTCAGCGCCATGATCGGGATGACGAACGCGAGCAGCAGCAGCGTCATCTTCACGTTGTAGAGGAACAGGATCGTGAAGTAGATGAACACCATCAGCAGGTTGAGCACCGTCGTGACCGTCGATTCGGTCAGGAACGCGCGGATCGTCTGGTTTTCCTGGAAGCGCGCGAAGATGTCGCCGGTCTTGCGCTTGGCGAAGAACGAGAACGGCAGCGACAGCGTGTGCTTGAAGAACTGCGACATCATCGCGAAGTCCATGTTGCGCACCATGAAGTTCGCGAGGAACGCGCGGATGCCCGACATCAGCAGCGTGAAGAGGTTGGTGATGACGAGCCCGGCGATCAGCAGGTGCAACAGGCTGACGTTCTCGTGCACGATCACGCCGTCGAGGATGTTCTGGATGATCAGCGGCGGCACGATGCCCAGCACCTGGATCACGAAAGTCGCCATGACGAGGTGCGCGAGGATCTTCTTGTACGGCCGCAGGTACGACACGAAGCGCAGCCACGGCGAGCGCGACACCGTCAGCTGCGCGAGATTCTGCCCCGGCGTGAACAGCAGGCAGGTGCCGCTCCAGCCGCGCTCGAACTCTTCGATCGCGATCTTTCGGAAGCCGACTGCCGGGTCGGCGACCCATACCTGCCGCTTCGACACGCCATACACGACGATGTAGTGGTAGCCCTCCCAATGCACGATGAACGGCAGCTCGAAGCCGAGCAGCGCGTCGAACGTGCATTGCACGCCGCGCGTCGTGAAGCCGAGCGATTCGCCGGCGCGCGCGAGGCTGTCGAGCGTCGCACCCTGCGTCGTGACGTTCGCGAGTTCGCGCAGCTTGCCGAGCGTCATCGGGATGTCGTAGTGGCGGCAGATCATCGCCAGGCACGCCGCGCCGCAGTCCATTTCCTCGGCCTGCTCGACGAGCGGGAAGCGCCGGATCAGCCGCTCGCCGAGCGCCGGCTTCGACTTCAGGTCGAGCATGACGCGCAGGTTGCGCCGTTCGGCGAGCTTTTTCTGGCGCTGCAGCTCGCGCTCGACGAAGCGGATGCGCTCCTCGAGCACTTCGCGCAGCTTCGGATTGCGCTCCAGGATCTGGTGGACGGATTTTTCCGGGACCACCAGCAGCGTCGTATCGACGACCGCGACCACCGACGCGACCTGCTCCTGGCGCATCAGGCACGCTTTCTCGCCGAAGATCTCGCCGTGGCCGAGCGTCGCAAGCGGGTAATCGGTGCCCTGCTCGGTACGCACGAGGCGCACTTCGCCCTGGCGCACGACGTACAGGCGGCGGTCGTCGCGCGCGTCCTGCTTGAGGATCTCGCGGCCGGCGGCGACGCGCTTGACGCCGACGCTGCGCACCAGCTCCTCGAGCTCGGCGCGGTCGACCTTGCCGCGCAGATCGAACAGACGCGCGACGACGCCGCCAGCCGAGCCGATCGCGACATAGCTCGTGACGAACGCCTGCGCCGCCGGGTTCTTCGCGAGGACCGGCTCGAACGCGTGGCGCGGGATCAGCAGCAACTCGGTCTTCGCCGACGCGCGCGCCGAGAATTCGTGCCGGTATTCGCGCAGCATCGCCATCTCGGCGACGGTCTCGCGCGCCTTGCGCACGCCGAGGCTGATTTCCTTGCCGTGCTCGTCGGCGAACACCCGCACCGAGCCTGCGCGGATCACGAACACGCCGTCGGCCGGCTCGCCGGCGTTGCAGACGGTTTCGCCAAACGCGAAGAAACGCGGCTGGGCGTGGCTGGCAAGGTGATCGAGTTCGTCGCGCGTGAACGGCGACAGCAGCTCCACCGATGACAGGAAATCGGCGAGGGAATCGAGTTTCGGTGGGGCGTCCGTGGACATGATCACCTCGAGGGGCTAACGCATTTCGATGACGTGTTCCTGCGCCCGGGCCGCGAGCCAGCCTTCGCGCAGCAGCCGCCGCACTTCGGCCGCAGTCTCTTCGTCGAGCCGCGCCGGGTTTTTCGCATTCACGAGGAAGATTTCGTGGAACGCGCCGTCGGGCGCGGCGAACGGTCCGAGCAGGTCGCCGGGCGCGGCATTGAAGACCTTGGCCTCGATTTCGGTCTTCAGCGAACCGCGCATCACCTTGCCGATGAAGCCGCCGTCGTCGCGCGTGTCCGCGGTCGAGTGCTCGCGCGCGAGTTCGGCGAAGCTCTCGGGATCTTCTTCCAGCAGCGACATCATCTCCTTCGCCTGGCCTTCGGTTTCGAGCACGATGTGGCTGACCTCGATGCTGTCGAACTTCGGCGAGTTGAGCTGGAAGTATTCTTCGACCGCGTCGTCGCTGCAGACGCGCTGCATCATCTTTTCCTGGTACAGGCTGTCGGTGATGAACGCTTCGAACTCGTCGAGACTCACGCCGCGCGCGTCGAGGTAATGATTCATGTCGGCCGCGCGGTGCAGCCCCAGCACGCGGCGGAACTGATCGGCGCGCTCCTGGATCTCGTCGCCCGACACCGCGACGCCGTGCTTCTTCGCCGCATGGACGGTGAGCCGGTCGCGGACGATCTCGTCGATGAGGCTGTCGAAGCGCCCGGTGAGCTTCAGGATCCGGACGAATTCCTCGGTGCCGATGGATTCGTCGTCGATTCGCACTATCGCGGTCATCTCGTGTGCTCCTTCTGGTAAGCGCTGGATCCGGTCAGCCGCTGATCTGGCGGAACGGATCGAGCGCGAGGTCGATGAGGCGGCGCTCGCGGACGACGATCTCCGCGGTCGCCGTCATCCCGTAACGCACCGGATAGCGCGTGTCGGCGACTTCGTAGTGATCGCGCGAGAGCGTCACGTGGCCTTCGTAGACCGGCTCCTTGCTCTGCGCGGCGGGCGAAGTCGCCGGCGAGATGAACTCGAGCCGGCCGTCGATGAGGCCGTAGCGCTGGTACGGGAACGCGTTGAACTTGAGCTTCACCGGCTGGCCTTCGCGCAGGAACGCGCGGTCGCGCTCGGCGATGTCCATCTTCAGCACCGCGCGCGCGTCCTGCGGCGCAATGCCGCCGAGCGGCGTGTTCGCCTGGATCTTGTCGCCGGGCTGCGTCGAGGCGACGTCGGTGATGACGCCGGACACCGGCGCGAGGATCAGCAGGAAGTTGTCCTTGTCGATGTTCTCGAAGCGGATCCGTTCGGCCGCGTTCGCCGCGAGCCGCGCGGTCTGCAGCTGCAGCCGCAGCTTGTCCTCTTCGTTCGCGATTTCGCGCGCCGCCGCGTCGTACTCGATCCGCAGCCGCGTCAGCTCCTGGTCGCCGCTTTCGAGCTCGACTGTCGCCCGCGCGGTTTCCTGGCTCAGCCGGAAGTCGAGCTCGCCAAGCCGCGACTGCGCGACGCGCAGCGCATTTTCCGCGGCCAGATACGCGCTCTTCTTCGCTTCGACCTGCAGCTCCGACACCCCGCCGCCGCCGGGCAGCGCGAACAGGCGCTGGAAGCGGTCGAGCTCGAGGCGGGCGCTGTCGCGCGTGCGGCGCGCGTTGTCGAGCTCGCTGCGCGCCTGCTGCAGCTGCGCGCGCTGGGCTTCGGCGAGCTTCGTCGTGCCTTCCGCGGTGCGCCGCTCGTGCAGTTGCAGCGCCGCTTCAATCTGCTGCTTCAACGCCGCGACCTTGCGTTCAAGCAGCGCTTTGCGCTCGGGAAACCGCTTCCACTCCCGCTCGGCGTCCTCGAGCTTCAGCTGCGCCTCGAGCGCGTGCGTCGCCGCCTCGACCGCGCCGCGTGCGTTGAGCCGCGCGAGGACGTCGCCCTGCGACACGGGCTGCCCGGCTTCGATGTAGATGTCGGCGAGTTCGCCGTCGATCGGCGCATAGACGCGCCGCACGTCCGATTCGGGCGCGAGCACGCCGTGCGCGGTGACGATCACGTCAGCACGCCCGACGAACGACCACACCAGCGCGGACAGCACGAGCCCGAGGACGGCGGCGACGAGGGCGAGGCCGAAGCGCGACGGTTCGGCGATCAGGATCGCGATCCCTTCGGCGCTGTGATCCTCGAGCGCTTCGGTCAGCGGCTTAAGGTGATTTTCGCTCTTCATCGCTCTGCCCTCCGATCAGCGCCAGCTTGGCTTTGAGCAGCCCCGGCTCCAGCACCCTGTGAAGTTCCTGCAGCGACTGCCGCTGCAGCTCGGCTTCCGCGTCGATTTCCGCCTGGACCGCGGCCGCTTGCTCGCCGATGTCGGTTTTCAGCATCTCGTGGATCCGCGCGCCCTGTCGCGCCGCGGACTGCGCGTCGGCGAGCAGCCGCGCTTGCGTGCGGAACGTGCCGGAAATGCCCGATTCGAGCCGCTGCGCGCCGCCGATCCCGCCGGCGCTCCGGTACTGGCGCCACTGCGCCGCGGCGCGGGCCAGCAGGCCGTTGGCGCGCGCGAGCGCCTCGTCCCGGTACGCGGCGACGTCGGTCTCGGTCGCGCGGATGAAATAGGCGTCCTCGCGCTCGTCGAGCGCCGCGTGAAACGCCAGCAGCTGCTCGTCATAGCCTTTGCCGCCGCGCGCCTGCTGCAGCGCACTGAACTGCTGCAGCACGGTCCTCTTGCGTGCGAGCTCGGCGGCGGCGACTTGCGCCCACGGCCCCGCGGAAATCCGCTGCAGGCCGGCGAGCGCCTCGTCCCCCCGGCCTTCGCGCCACGCGCGCGCGGCCGCCTGGTGCTGGCGCACGACCTCCGCGGAAGGCAGTCGCGTCTCGCCGAGCCGGGCGAAATGCTCGCGGAAAGGCGGCGTCGAGAACTGCACTTTCTCGAGCAGCGCGATCAGCGGCTCGAGGCGGCGCGCCTGCAGCGCCCGGTCGAGCTCGACGAAGCGGCGCAGATCTTCGCGCACCGCGTCGAGCCCGGCGAGCCGCGGGTACTTCCCGGCGTAGTCGTCGAGCAGCGCGTCGAGCGTCTCGGCGCGGCCGGCCTCGAGTTCGGCCGCGATGCCGGCATCGAGCCGCTCGATCGCGGCGAGATACACCGACTCGTCGCTTTCGAGCCGGCGCAGATGGGTCAGCACTTCGGCATGAACGTCCCTGAACTCGGGCACGTGCGCCGCGACGCGGGCGAGCGCGCGCTGGCGGGCGCGGGGATCGGCGTGCCAGCGCTGCAGCAGCGTCCCGATCCGCTCCTCATCGGCGTAGATGCGGATCGGCGCGTCCACGCCGCCGCGCTCGACGACGAAGCGCTCGAGCTCGCCGACCCACTCGAGCTCGGCGAGCAATGGCTGCGCGTCGGCGTTGTGCGCGGCCTGCGCTTTCATGTCGGCGACGAGCGCCGCAGCCCGATCGAACGCGCGCGCCTGCAGGCTCGCCACCCATTCGGGAACCTTCGCTTTCAGCAGCGCCTCGGTGCCGAGCGCCTGCAGCGCCGTATCGTCCGGATCCCTCGCGAGATACGCGTCGGCGACCGCCGCGGCATGCGCGAAATCGCGTGCGGCGACAAGGCGCCCGAGTTCGCGTTCCGCACTGCCGGCGCGGTAGACGCCGAACGCGACCGCAGCGAGCAGTGCGACGACGGGAAAGCCCCAGCGCAGAATCCGTCTAACCCCCCCGCGGTCGCCGCCGGCGAAAGCCTTGCCGAGTTCGCGCACGAAAAGCACGCTCCGGCTGCGCTCGCGCCGCACCCGCGGCAACGGGCTGCCGGCTTGCGCCGCCTCGTCATTGACTTCGTCGGGCTGCGGCGGCGGGGAAATGCAGAAGATGTCGAGGAACGAGTCGGGCGCCGCGATGAACATCGTCCGGTCCGGGCTGCCCGGCTCATCTTCGACCCCCGCAGCGGCAGGGGTGAATCCGGTCACCGTCGGGTCGGTCTCGGCTTCGTGCTGCAGGCTCACGCGGTACACGAAGTGACTGCCGCCGAAGGCGACGACGTCGCCGTCGTGCAGCTCCACGGCGTGTTCGTCGAGACGCGTGCCGCCGACGAAAGTGCCGTTCGTGCTGCCCAGATCCTCGATGAACGGCGCGCCGCCCTTGAGGAAGATGTGCGCATGGCGACGCGAAATGTAATTGACCTGATGCGGATACGCGCTCTTGTAACGCGCGATCACGTCGTCGATCTTGCTGATCAGGAACGGGAAGCAGGCAATGACGACCGGTTCGAGCAGCAGGTCGTCGCGCTCGGGCGTCAGCGTCAGGCTCAGGAGCGTCCCGGCCCGCTGCGCTTTCTTCGCCCGCGCGACGAGCCGGACGCGATACGACAGCACGCCGCCGAAGCAGACTGCGTCGCCGTCGCGCAGCGCGGCGGGCGTCTCCCCGACCGCGACGCCATTGACGGTCGTGCCGTTCTTGCTGCCGAGGTCGGCGACGTACAGCTCGCCCGCTTCGCGGAACACCCGCGCATGGCGGCGCGACAGCTCGGCGACGATCTCCTTGTCGTACGTCGCGAACGGCAGCTCGTTGCGCCCGATCGCGAACAGCGACTCCTCGATGAGGATATCGCCGAGTTCGGGGCGCGACACCGCCTGCAGGAGCGCGTTGCGCTCCTGTCCGGCAGCACTCGGAGGGACGGCGATGAACGCCCCCGCGTCACTCATGCGGCAACACCAACATCATGAACAGGCCTCTTCCGCGTGGCGGGTCCGAACTTTCCGGTTTTCCCATAGGCACTTCCTCGTCTGTCTCTTCAGCGCCGGACATTCGCGACTTCGACCGTCGGCCAACCGCCGCCGAGCGCTTTGTAGAGCGTCACCGTGTCGGCGAGAATCTGCTGGTGGTTTGCGAGCAACGCGAGCTGCGCCGCGAGCAGCGAGCGCTCGGTCTCGAACACTTCGAGCTGCGACACGAGCCCTTCCCGCAACTGCGCCTGGATCTGCGCCGCGACGATCTGCAGCTGCTCGATCTGCTGCTGCAGCTCGGTGCGCTGCTGGCGATGAGCGTCGAGGTTCGTCAGCGCGTTCTCGACTTCCTCGAACGCGGCGATCACGGTGCGCTGGTACTCGTGCTCGAAGACTTTGGTCTGCGCCTCGCTCGTCTTGAGGCGCGCCTTGATGCTCGGGTCGAACGCGGGGATGTTGATGCTCGGCAGAAAGCCGAACGTGAAGGACTTCAGCAGGTCGCCGAGCGCGAAGCTCGACGTGCCGGCGCGGCCGGTCAGGCTGATCGACGGCAGCTGCGCGAGCCGCGCCTGCCCGACGAGGTCGTAAGCTTCGAGCAGCCGGAACTCGGCAGCGACGATGTCGGGGCGGCGGTTCAACAGCTCGGAAGGCAGCCCGCCCGGCACGCTCGGCAGCGCGATGCGCTCCTGCAGCTTTCCCGGCGGAACGGTATATTCGCCCGCCGGCACGCCGAGCAGCGTCGCCAGCGCGTTGCCGGCGAGGCCGCGGGCGCGCTGCAGTTCGAGCAGGTCGCGGGTCAGCGCGTTGTTCTCCGCGCGCTGGCGCAGCACCTGCGTGCGCGGCACGAGGCCTTGGCCGAGCATCGCTTCGAACGTCGCGAGGATCTCGCGGTTCCGGTCGAGCGCGCGCTGCTGGCGGTCGATCTGCTCGTCGAGCTGGAGAATCTGGAAATACGTCGTCGCGACGTCCGAGACCAGCGTCAGATATCCCGCGCGCCAGTCCGCTTCGGTCGCGTGGAATTCGGCCGTCTGTGCCTGCACGCCTTTTTCGACCTTGCCCCAGATGTCGATGTCCCAGTTCACCTGGGTGCCGAGGTTGAACTGCTTGCGGAAGTTCTGTCCGGTGCTTTTCTCGAAACTCGCGCCGGCGCCGACGTCGAGCGTCGGCAGCGCGCCGGCGCGCGCTTCGCCGATCTGCGCCTGGGCGACCTGGATGCGTGCGGCGAGGATCTTGACGTCGAAGTTGCCGGCGATCGCACGGCGGACGAGCTCGTCGAGGGTCGGATCGCGGAACTCCCGCCACCAGTCGGGCGCGATCGTGTCGGCCGCCGACACCGCCGGCCGCGACCACGACGCTTTGCCGGGTGTGTCGGGGCGCTGGTATTCGGGCACTTTCACGCCCGCGCAGCTCGCGAGCAGCAGCGCCAGCGAGCCGGCGAGCAACGCGCGCAGCAGCGGCAGCGCGCGCCCGGACGGCCTTGACATCGACATTGCGGAAGCCATTGCGTCTCCAGTTTCGGGAAAAATTTCGCGCGCCGCTGCTTAAGCCGCGGCCCACGCTTTCGATTCGACGAACACTTTGAACAACCGCGCATCGAGCCGTCCGGCGCGACATTCGGCATCCAGCAGGTCGAGCGCATGCTCGAGGGACATCGCTTTCTTGTACGGACGGTCCCCGGCGGTCAGCGCGTCGTAGATGTCCGAGATCGTCAGGATGCGGGTCTGGATGCTGATCTGCGCGCCGCGCAGCCCCATCGGGTAGCCGGAGCCGTCGAGCTTTTCGTGATGGGCGTGGGCGATCGCCGGCACGCCGCCGAGGTCGCGCGTCCACGGGATCAGGATCAGGAACGAATACGAATCGGCGACGTGCGACTCGATCTGCTTGCGCTCTTCGGCCGTCAGGCAGCCTTTGGGCACGCTGAGCGCCGCGAACTCGCTGTCGCTCAGCAACGGCACCGCAACCCCGTCCGCTTCGTCATAGGTGCAGCCGAGAATGCGGTCGAGCTCGTGCGAGCGCTCGGTGTACGAAATCGCCGGCTCGTTGGCGCGGCGGATCGCGGCGAGAAACTCGTCGAGGCGCGCGACCTCGTCGCGCAGTCCCTGTTCGAGGCGGCGCTTTTCTTCGCGGAACGCGGTGATGCCGAGTTCGCGCTCGCAGTGCAGCTCGGCCAGTTTCCGGTAGGCCTGCCGCTCGAGGCACGCGCACGCGTACTTGAAGCGCTGTTCGAGCAGGCGCATTTCGGCGTGGTGGAGCTTCTTCTCCTTGCGCAGCACATGCTCGCGCACGCCCACTTTGCCGAAGTCGTGCAGCAGCGCGGCGTAACGGATTTCGCGCAGCTGGTCTTCGGAGAACGCGATGCCGCGCAGTTCCGGTGCGTCGGCACGATCGACCGCCCGCGCGAGGTTCTCGGCGTAGTGCGCGACGCGGAACGAGTGCCCGGCAGTCACCGGATCGCGTTCCTCGATCGCCTGGACCGAAGCGCGGACGAAACCTTCGAGCAGGCGCTCGATATCCGAGTACAGCTGGAAGTTCTTCAGCGCGACCGCCATCTCCGCGCACACGCCGGTGAGCATTTCGAGATCCTGGCCTTTGAACGCGTACGGATCCGAAGACGTGTCGAGCTGGATCAGACCCAGCACCTCGCCCTCGAGCAGCAGCGGGACGCACATGACGCTCCGGATGTCCTGTGCAACGATCGATTCCTGACAGCCGAAATGGCGATCCGCGAGCGTGTCGACGGAGAGAATCGACAGTTTCCTGTTTAGCACCTCGTCCACGATAGTGCGAGAAATCCTCGCCCGCTCCGGGTCCTCGACGGTGCCGTCGCGCCAGCGCGCCGCGACCGGCACCGGCGCCTCGCTTTCGCTCTTCCTCAGCAGGATGAACGCGCGCTCGGCGCGCGGGAACAGCTCGAAGATCAGGTTCATGATCTTCTCGGTCAGCGTCGCGGCATTCGTGACGGCGCCGAGCGCGATGCCGACCTGCGCCATCGCGTGGAGTTTGCGAATCACCACCTCGGCGTCGCCGTCTTCGGTCGGCGGTGGCCCTTCGAGCGGCCGCGCGTACTGGGTCGCGTCAACGGTTTTCCGGATCACCGCCGGCGCGCTGTCGCGAGGCGGCACGAGCAGCGAATGGAACGCAAGCTGGGTCGACGCGATCGACAGCTCGTCGCCGTCGTGCAGCGGGTGCCAGACGCCCGGGCGCAAGCGCTTGCCGAGCACGAACGTGCCGTTGAACGAGTGCAGGTCCTCGACGAAATATTCGCCGCCGCTCAGGCACACGCGCGCGTGCCGGCGGCTGATGGTGTGCTCGGGGATGCAGAAGAAATGCCCTTCCGCGAGCGAATCCTGCGGGTCGCGGCCGATCACCACTTCGTCATGAAGGGGGAACACCTCGCCCGTTGCGGAGACTTCAAGGTACGCGGTCACGGGACCCGGTGACTCGGGAACGGCCACTGTGTTTCGCATTCCCACCCTCCCGCGTGCGCCGGACGATCGCTCAACTTTGACTCGGGACGAAAATGCCGGTTCCGCCTAGACCGGGCCGCGAAAGCCCCGCACGCCGCTCGCCCGCGTTTTCAAAAAAACGCGCGTCTTCGGTCACGGACCGGTTGCTGAGCGTCAAGGTTTTCATCAGGGTCTCCCGAAGTTCCGGTGCGGAGTGCGATCGAACACTTTTCGCAGGTTCGGCAGAGCTGTTGCAGGGAGCGTGCCATCTCATCGGCCGCGCGCCATAAAACGCTCCAAGCCGATGAAAAATCCTTTTATTTCACCGAAAAGAGAATTTTGCAGCGGACTTCCAGTGCCTCCCGCGCCGAGCTATAGCGGATTTCATCGAACACCTTTCAGCGACCCTGTTCGCCGTGTTCCAACACCTGCCGCACAAGTCCGCGTTCTGCGAGCAGAGCGCTTGCCGCTCGCACCGGGGCCGCCCGCCAAGCGCGCGCGGATGGGCTATATTTTTTATGGAGGCTTCGATGGACGAATCCGCGCAGCGTGTCGCCACAATCGTTCCTCGTGTTCGACACTACGCTCCGATGCGCGCCCATCCATCAACTCGTGGCATCGCCCGGCTCATCCTCGCAATCCCGACCGGGCGCGAACGTGAGCCCGGAAGACTCCTGGCCGACCGAGGGGAAGCAGATGGCTAGTCTTTCGCACGCGATTCACGCTTTCCGCAGCGGCGGTCTGTCGTCGAACGAATTTTTCGCGCAGGTGGATCGGGTCCTCGCGACAAACGAGCCCGACCAGGCGAAGCTTCTCGAAGTCCTGAGCGAAGAGCACACGAAGCTGCCGCTGCCGCCCGACGTGTACGCCGAAGTGCATCGGCGCATCGAGCACCTCACCGGCACCGGGCACCGGGATGCGAACGACGACCAGACGCGCATGCAGGCCGCTCCCGGCCCCGGTGCTCCCGGCATTCATTTCCCCGCGGCGGGAACGGCGCCGTCCGAGCCGGACCGCATCAAGGGCGTCGGCGACACGGTCAACGGCCGCTTCCTGCTCGAGGAATGCCTGGGCTTCGGCGGCATGGGCACGGTGTACAAGGCGCTCGACCTGCGCAAGCTCGAAGCATCCGACCGAAACCCGTATATCGCGATCAAGGTCCTGAACGTCCAGTTCCGCGGCCATCCGAAATCGCTGATCGCGCTGCAACGCGAGGCGCGCAAAGCCCAAGCGCTCGCCCACCCGAACATCGTCGCGGTGTACGACTTCGACCGGGATGGGTCGATGGTGTACCTGACGATGGAGTACCTGTCCGGCAAGCCGCTGAGCCGCGTGCTGCGCGCGCAGGGTTTCCGCGGCATGCCATACGCGCAAGCGCTGCCGATCATCACCGGCATGGCCAACGCGCTGGCCTACGCGCACGAGCATGGCTTCGTTCACTGCGACTTCAAGCCGGCGAACGTTTTCCTCACCGACAAAGGTCCGGTCAAGGTCATCGACTTCGGCATCGCACGCGTCTTCCGCCGCTCGGAGGAGGAAGCCGAAGCGACGGTCTTCGACGCCGGCAGCCTCGGCGGCCTGACGCCGGCATATGCGAGCCCGGAGATCCTCGAACATCGCGAACCGGACCCACGCGACGACATCTATGCGCTCGCGTGCATCACTTACGAGCTGCTGACCGGCGCGCATCCGTTCGGGCAGCTGCCGGCGACCCAGGCGCGCAATGCCGGGCTGCGGCCGCCGCGGCCGAAACATCTGCCCCCGCGAGCGTGGCGCACGTTGCGCACCGCGCTGTCGTTCGACCGCGAAACCCGCACGCCGAGCGTCGCGCAATTCCTCGCCGGGATGAAACCCGCGCGACGCATCCGGCTGCCGGTCGCGGCGGGGATTGCAGCGGCAGTGGCCGCAGCGCTCGTCGCGTTCGCGCTCCTCTACGATCGGAAACCGGCGGAAGTGGCGCCGGCCGAAGCGCCCTCTGCCGCTGTCGTTGCCCCCCCGGAGGCGCCGTCCCCGGTCGCAGCCGCGCCTGACGAAGCTTCGGCACCCGAGCCCGCAGCGCCCGCCGCTCCGGTGGTGGTCCCGCCGCTGTCCGTCGCGTCAGTCGCGCCGGTGCTGGCGAAAGTGCCCTGCTCGGCCCTTGCGGCATCGGCCAGCGGCAACACGCTGCAAGTGCACGGCTACCTGCCCGGCACGTTCGGGCTCGCACGCTTGCGCGACGCGCTGACCGCGATCCCCGGCGTGACGACGCTGAACACGGACGTGCACCAGGTTAGCGCCGACAAATGCAGCGTGATCGAGACGCTGGGGCCTTACTGGACGGGGAACCGGCAGGCCGGCGGCGAGACTTCGATCCGCATGCAGGCCGGTGGCACCGCGCTGACCGAGGGCGATTCACTGATCATCGACGTGACGACTCCCGCCTACGAGTCGTACGTGCACGTCGATTACTATGTCCTCGACGGCACTGTCGTCCATCTCGTGCCGAGCCGGCGGGCGAGCGCGAACCGGGCGCCGCCGCGTTACCGCGCGACGATCGGCACGGTGGCCGGATGGACGATTTCGCAGCCTTTCGGCACCGAGCTGATCGTGCTGCTGGTCACGCCGGCGCCGCTTTTCGACGCGCTGCGCGCGGAATCGGAATCGCGAGCGGATTATCTGCGCGCCGTCGACAAGCGCTTGCGCGACATCGCCGCGAAGCACGGGCAGGACAAGATCACTGCGGACTTCGTCCAGATCACGACTCGCGCCCGCGAACCCTGACTCCTAACCCTGAGCCCTGAAAGCGGCGACCCGCCGGCGCGCGCCGAGCTCCGCAGGATCGCTACTCGACGTCACGCGCGACGCGGAACCCGTTCTGCGAGTGCCGCACGCTGGCGCCGTACTTGAAGCGGGTCGACGACAGCATGTAGTCGGCCCCTTCGCGCCAGGAGCCGCCGCGTATCACGCGCACGCGGCAATCGGGTTCGTCCCAGGAACGCCCGTCGGCCGGAGCCCCCTTGTAGGAGTTGTGCCAGCAGTCGCTGACCCATTCCCAGACGCTTCCGTTCATGTCGTGCAGGCCGTAGGGATTGGCGCGGAACGAGCCGACATTCGCCGGCCCGGCTTCACGCCACGGGTCGCCGCAACCCTTGCAGTTCGCGTTGCCGCCGACGAACTGGTTGCCCCACCAGTATCGCGTCGTCGTCCCGCCTCGGATCGCGTATTCCCACTCCGCTTCGGTCGGCAGCCGGTAGGTCTTGCCGGTGACCCCGCTCAGCCACTTCGCATAAGCTCGGGCATCGTCCCAGTGCAGGTCGCGCACCGGCGCGTTCTTTGCCGCGCCCTCTTCTTTTGCCAGCTGCGCACACGCACCGGCTGCGACGCAGGCATCCCATTGCTCGTTCGTGACTTCATACATGCCGATCGCGAACGGCCGTGCGATCGAGACCCGATGCGCCGGCCTTTCCGACGGATCGTCGGTATTGCTTCCCATGACGAACTCGCCCCCGGGGAGCCCGACCATCACCGGGCAGGCAGGGCAATCCTTGATCTCGGCAAGACGCGCCGCTGCAGCCGGAGGTCTTTCCGGGGCCGGCGCTGCAGGGGCAGGAGCTGGGGCTGCGCGCGGGCGTTCCGGCGCGGCGGGGCAGCGGGCGCGGGCCGCGGACGCTCCGCTGCGGGCGGGGTCGGGCGCGGGGCCGGCGGTGGCTCGACTTTTGGCGCGGCCGCGCGCAACCGCTCGATGCGCGCGCGGGCGAGCGGTGCAAAACGTCCGTTCGGGTACGCTTTCAGGTACGCCTCGTAGTCGCTCGCATGTTCGCTGTCCTTGATCGAGTCCCAGAACGTCAGCTCGTACTGCTCCGCGCTGTCCTTGGGGAGGATTCCGGCAACCAGGACGGGCGCCGCAGGTGTGCTCCGCTGCGCCGTCCCGACGCCGCTACCGGCGCTCGTCGTGGCTTGGACAAATCCGGCCGCGAACGCCCCGAACACCCCGACGATGAGAAGTTCTCGCCACACGTGCAGACCCCGCTTGTCCCGTAGTGGAGATGCAGCCCCCAGCGCAGCTCCGGAGCTGGATTCAGTACGCTTCGCACGGGACTGCACCGCGCGGAGCAGGACATATTTCCGGTCACGACCCACCGGATTTCCGTTCCCGAGCGAGGCCGGGAAACGGCTACGTCCCGATTCATTATATGTATCTTTCAGCCAACTTCCGTCCTAATCTTAGGTGGCGATCCGGCCGGCCGCAGCGGATTCGGCAAGCGTTCGCTCCAGCGTTTACCCGACGTTTACCCCGCATGTTTCCTGGGGAGGATGCCCGACATGTCCAGGGAAATCATTCTTGGCTCGATAGCAGCAATCGTCATGGCAATCGGGCCCGCGCCCGCCTCCGCAGCCGGGACACCCTCGCCGAAAGATGCCGAGGCCTACATCATCTGGCCGCCGGATGGCGCCGTCATCAGTGGCGGCAAGCTGTGGGTGCGCATGGGGCTGCGCAACATGGGCGTGTGCCCGAAAGGCGTCGAACTGCCCAACGTGGGTCATCATCATCTGCTCATCGATACCGAACTCTCCACCGACGGGCAGATTCCGCTGGACCGGAATCACGTGCATTTCGGCGCCGGCGAAACCGAGGCGCGCATCGAGCTTCCGCCCGGCAAGCACACGCTGCAGCTGCTGATGGGCGATCACAACCACGAGCCGCACGATCCCCCTGTGCATTCGAAGAAGATATCGATCACGGTGCGCTGACCGGGTGACGCCCGGGTTCCAATTTGATCTTCCGTCAAGACCGGGAGCCGATCCATGCACAAGCCCATACACAAGCTGTTCATCGCCGCCGCGTTCCTGCTGCTCACCGAGGGCGCCGTCGCCGGCAGCACCGCTGCGCCGACCAATGCCTATCTTTACATCGGCTGGCCCAACGATGGCCAGGTCCTGCCTGCCGGACGGCCGTTCAAAGTGTGGTTCGGGCTGCGCAACATGGGCGTCGCGCCGAAGGACGTCAGCTTCCCGAACACCGGCCACCATCACCTGCTGATCGACGCCGATCTGCCATCGCCGGACCAGGAAATTCCTTCCGACCGCAACCACCTGCATTTCGGTGCCGGGGAAACGGAAACGACGCTGGAACTGCCGCCGGGCCGGCACACGCTGCAGTTGCTGATGGGCGACGACAAACACGTTCCACACAACCCGCCGGTATATTCGAGGAAGATCACGATCACCGTGCGGTGAGGGCGTTGCGGCGGAAGAGAATGTGCAGCCCGAGCCATGACGCGCCCGTCACGATAGCGTTCGTGCCGAGATCTACACACATATCTACACGCCCCTGTAAGACTTACCCCGCGACACTCCGCCGCCGTGCGCTGGCACGATCACGCCCGCATTGCGCCGCCGCTCGCGCCCCGCGCTGTCGCCGTTGATCGCTGCGGCGCGCGGATCCCGGCGCGGGAACGGCGCTTGCTGTCCTCCACTGCAGCCCTAACTCTTGACGGAGGCCAATCCATGAACCCGCTGATGCGCAAACTCTCGCCGAGTGCGACGCACATGATCCGTACCGACCACTCGCACGTGCTGTCGGTCTTCCATCAGTACGAAACCGACACTTCGCCGCAGACGAAGAAAGCGCTCGTGAACAGCGCGTGCCTGTCGCTCGAGATCCACGCCCAGCTCGAGGAAGAAATCCTTTACCCGGCAATGCGGCAGGCGATGGCCGAAAGCGCGACGGTGGACAAGTCCGTCGGCGAGCACGAGGAAATGCGGCGCCTGATCACGCAGCTGCGCGGCATGGAGCCGACCGACCCGCAATACGACGAGACTTTCATGAGCCTGATGCGTGATGTGCTGCACCACGCCGCCGAGGAAGAGACGATCATGCTGCCGAAAGCCGAACGCCTGCTCGGCAACCGGCTCAGCGAACTCGGCGCGGAAATGATGAAGCGCCGGCTCGAACTGTCCGCGCCGCACGCGGGCGAGATCGCGATGAACGGCGTGCGCACGATGCACACCGGCACGCTGGTAATGACGACCGGTGCGGCGGTCGCCGGCGCGTACCTCCTCAAGAAAGTGTTCGAGCGCGGTCACCATCACGCGTGACGGGCCACGGCGGCGCGTCACTGCCCGCCGTCGCTGCCGCAAACCCCGAAGGCCGCGGACTGTGACAGCGCCGCGGCCTTCGTCGTTCACATCCTGCTGTTACGGGCGCAGCGCCACCGGCGGCCACGGCGCGAGCAGCGCCGGCGTCGCCATGTCGGGCGGCATCTCGAAGTCCTTGCGCGCCGCGCCGCGCATCGCGACCGGCGGCAGCGGCAGACCGCGCCGGTCGTGGTAGTCGCGGACCGGCGGCCGCCCTCGCCGCTCGATGCGGTCGAGTGCGTTCGCGCACCCTGCGTCGAGCGCGGCGACCGTGGCGACCGTACCAAGCAGCACGCGCGACGCGGGACGCCGGACATTGCGCACGTTGCCGAGCGCCGCGAAATCGAATGCGTCGCCGGCGACGCGCACCCACATCCACGGTCCGGGCCGGCGCGCGGCAAGGATGCCGATGCCGGTGACGATCTCGCGCACGCCGCACGCGCGGACGAAGCGCTCGCTGCCGCGCATCCCGGCTACGCCCGCAACGAGCCGCGGCATCAGCACCTCGACGACGCCGAGCCCGATGCTGAACCAGCCGAGGCCGCGGGCGGCGGCGCGAATGCGGCGGTGACGGGCCGAAGTTCTCGTGAAGGCAGTCGCACTCATCGCTGATCTCCTCAGGGCTTCAGGGCTTCAGGACGACCTTGATGCAGCCGTCCTTCTTGTCGCGAAACGTCTTGTACAGTTCCGGCCCGTCCTCGAGCGCGGCAACGTGCGTGACGACGAAAGTCGGGTCGATCTGCCCTTCCTCGATGCGGCGCAGCAGATCGGCCGTCCAGCGATTGACGTGGGTCTGGCCGGTGCGCAGCGTCAGCCCCTTGTTCATCAGCGCGCCGAACGGCAGCTTGTCGATCAGCCCGCCATACACGCCCGGCACCGACAGCGTGCCGGCCGGGCGGCACACGTAGATCATCTCGCGCAGCACATGCGGCCGGTCGGTTTCGAGCATGATCGCCTGCTTCGCGCGGTCGTACAGCGAGTCGAGCGACTGCGTCGCGTGGGCTTCCATGCCGACCGCGTCGATGCACTTCTCCGGCCCCTTGCCGCCGGTCAGCTCGCTGAGCCGCTCGACGACGCTCTCGTCGTCGCAGTTGATCGTCGTCGCCCCCCCGGCCTGCGCCATGCCGAGGCGTTCGGGGACGCGGTCGATCGCGATGACCTGCGTCGCGCCGAGCAGCACCGCGCTGCGGATCGCGAACTGCCCGACCGGCCCCGCGCCCCAGATCGCGACCGTGTCGGTCGGCTGGATGTCGCATTGCACCGCCGCCTGCCAGCCGGTCGGCAGGATGTCGCCGAGGAACAGCACCTGGTCGTCGGAAAGTCCGCTCGTGATCTTCACCGGCGCGACGTCGGCGTACGGCACGCGCACGTATTCGGCCTGCCCGCCCGCATAACCGCCGGTCAGGTGGGTGTAGCCGAAAAGCCCCGCGGTCGAATGTCCGAACGTCTTGTCGGCGAGCGCCTTGTTGCGGTTGCTGCGTTCGCAGACGGAAAAGTTGCCGCGGCGGCACTGCTCGCATTCGCCGCAGCAGATCGTGAAGGGCACGACAACGCGATCGCCGACCTTGAGGCGGTGGTCCGCCGCGCCGACCTCGACGACTTCGCCCATGAACTCGTGGCCGAGGATGTCCCCGGACTCCATGCCCATCATGAAGCCGTCGTAAAGATGAAGATCCGAACCGCAGATCGCGCAGCTCGTCACCTTGACGATCGCATCGCGCGGATCCTCGATGCGGGGGTCGGGAACGGTGTCGCAGCGAACGTCCTTCTTGCCATGCCAGCAAAGTGCTTTCATCGGTGGCTCCTTCGATTCCCGGTATGTTTTTCTTCGGGGCAACGTCGCCTCGGCGACGACCGGCGTCTCGCGCGAGCGCAGCAAGCCTCATTCCTGTCTTGGCCTTGAGTGCAGCGGTCCGGCACGCGGAAAAAGCGGGTCGAGGACAGTGAAAAGCGGGTGCGGAGCGCAAAATGCTTCAGTGCATGAGTCCCGGCGCGAGGAGCTGTCCATGAAGAAAGTACTCGGCTACTGGTTCGGCGTGCTGCGCCGCGCGGTGAATTACTGGCTCGACAGCGACGCGTTCATCCACGCCGCAGCGCTCGCGTTCTTCACCGTGTTCTCGGTTGCCCCGGTCGTCATCATCGTCGTCAGCATCGTCGGCGCGGTGCTCGGCGAGGACGCCGCGCGCGGCCAGATCGCCACGCAGCTCGAACAGGCGATCGGCCCGGAAGCCGCCGAAGCGGTGCAGACCGCCGTCGCAAGCAGCCGGCTCGAAGCCAGCGGCCTGTTGCCGACGCTCGTCGGCATCGGCGCGATGCTGTTTGGTGCGACGACCGTGTTCGCGCAGATGCAGCGCTCGCTGAACGCGATCTGGGGAGTGATGGCGAAACCGTCGCGCAGCAGCGTCTTCCTGCTCGTCAAGGCGCGCCTGCTGTCGCTGATGGTGGTGCTGGCGATCGGCTTCGTGCTGCTGGTATCGCTGCTGCTGAGCGTGATCCTGAACTCGATCATCGCCTTCGCGAGCGACTGGCTCCCGGTGCCGGCGCCATTGCTCGCCGGCGTCGAGATGTTGGTGTCGCTCGCAGTCGTCACGCTGCTGTTCGGGACGATCTTCCGCGTGTTGCCGGACGTGATCCTGCGCTGGAAGGACGTCGCGCTCGGCGCCTTCGTCACGGCGGCGCTGTTCACGTTCGGCCGGTCGCTGATTGCGCTGTATCTGGCGAAGACGGCACCGGCTTCGACGTACGGCGCCGCGGGCTCGCTGGTGCTGCTGCTGTTATGGGTGAACTATTCGTCGCTGATCCTGCTGTTCGGCGCGGCGTTCACGCGCGCGCACCGCGAATGCCGCGGACTGCCGGTCCGGCCGCGCCATTCGGCGGTGCTGGTGCATACCGAAGTGGTCGAGGAAAAAGTTTCCGACCTCGAAGGCCGACCGCCGCCGCAACCGCCGTCGTCGGCGTGAGGACGGAACCGTCGGCAAAAGGTGCCGGCGATGCAAAATGAGAAGCGAACAGCACCCAGCGCTGGCGCGGAAGAACCGGCGCGAGCGCTGCGATCCCCGCGCTCCGCACGGACGGGGATTCACTGTTCGGCAGGCTTCAGCGCGATTTCGAAATCCCGGCCCGGATCGAGCGACAGCACGAGCGCGGCGAAGCGCAGCCGCGCTGCCTCGCGCGACGCTGCGCTCCAGCCCGAACCTTCGGTCATGAAAGGCCCTTCCGGGTGGAAATTCCACTGCGTCGGCCCGACGATCGAGTACTCGGCGACACACCCGTCGTCAAGCCGCACGGCGTGCAGCACCAGGCCCCGCGCAGTCTCGACCCACGCGAGTCCTGCCCGCTCGCCGAGCGGTGCCGCGTCGAGCAGCATCGGCATGTCGTCCGCGAGCGGGTGACGCAGACGGCTCGCACAATCCGCCAGGTCGATGACGCGCGCAAACAGGCGTGCGGCGATGCGGTGGCCTTTCTTCAGCAGGATGCGCACGAGCATCGAGCCGGCATGGCGCGCGAGCACGCCGGTTTCATGCGCCTGCCCGTGCAGCGACGGCGTGCGACAGAACTGCGGCGAAGGGAGCCCGCCGAGCGTCTCGCCCCACGCCTGCGCCGACAGCAACGGCAGAAGCGGCACGGCTTCGTGCTCTGCGGTCGATGGGCCGATTTCGATCAGGTCGGCGAGCGCCTCGCCGATCGTGCCGCCTTGTCGGGCACGCTCGACCAACTCGCGCAACGCCGTCGGCTCGCGCGTCGCGCGGAAGAAGCCCCCGAGCAGTTCGACCGCGACCAGATCGAGCAGATCGCCGCCGAGTTCGTAAGCTGCCCGCGCGTCGCCGATCTGCGCGAGTCCGTGGTGCAACACGGCGAAGCGCTCGCGTCGCGGCGCGTGGCCGAACAGCACCGGCCAGTCGAGCATCAGCCGCGACAGATGCTCCTGCGCGGTTTCCGCGGCGATCGTGCGCTCCTCGGCGCGCGCTTCGCTGCGCCCCGCCCCTTCGGCACCGGCGCCGGCAAAGGCCGCGACCGCCGCAATCGTCTGCGCCCGAGGAGCCGTTGCGCACAGCCCGGGGAGCCGCCCGAGCGCTTCCGCGACCGTGCAGCCGACGAGCGGCTGCGTATCCGGCAGGCAGGAATCGAGGAGGGCCGGCGCGGTGACGCGCTCGCCATCCCAGCGCGCCTCGATGTGCAGCGGCTCGCGCGGCGCGCGCCGCTCCCGAACTCGTTGTCCGGCCGCCGCCGCGGCAATTCCGACACTGCGAGCTCCCGCTACCACCCCTTCGAACATGACCCCTCCTTGCCCCGGTGTCCGCGATCCGCGTTCCGTCGTCATTGTGATTCGCTCACGAGATTCGCTCACTAGAGGCGGCGGCTGCGGCGGGAAGTCATGATAGGCGCCCAGGTGGCGCGGGGAAAGTCCGGAGCCGCAATCGAAGTGCGGCATCCGGAGCGAAGGGGGCGCTGCAAAGCGCCGCTTCAGCGCGACTCGAGCACCAGGCGGCCGTTGAGCGGCTGGATCGGCCGTCCGTTGCGTGGATAAAGACGCGCGAAGACGCGCACCTGCTCCGCCGATATCTTCACCGGCTCCTTCATGACTGCCCACACGACGCCTTCGGTGCAAGGCGGCGTGACCAGCGATCCGGCGTACAGGTAGTGGGCGGGACTGGCCGGCAGGAGGCTGGCGAGCTCGATCGGCGACGCCGGTGCGTAGCTGCTGCCGCGCTCCAGGGGCAGGCTGTTCCACAGTGCCTGAATCAGCGGATGTTCGCCAGCGGCGCCTTCGAGCAGCACCGCGACAACGGCGGTGCGTCCGGCCGCGTCGCGATGATGGAAATGCACTGCCATGTCGGACGCCTGCCCGCCCACGCGTGCGAGTGATGGACGGTGGAACTCGAGATGCTCGAGTTCATATCGCCGGCCACGGATCTCGACGCCCATGCCTTCGCCGACCCGCACTTCGAGCGTGCGCCCCGTGTCGGTGATGTGAAACTGCGTCTCCCGGTAATCGAAACGCAGCGCCTCGAGATCGACGGCGACGCCGCCGCCCAGCTCGATCGGCGACTGGCGCCGACCGTCGGCACACAGCGACCAGTCCGCCCGCAGCCTGCCCCAGTGCTCCGGGCCCGTCGCGCCTTCGTAGCTCCAGGCCGCATCGCTCGCGACGGGAACCCCGGCGGCTGGCAGAGTCTTCGGGAGCGCTGGCCGCGAAGCCTGCGCCGCACGCAACTCCGCCACCGTTACCGGCACGGGTTCCGGCACGGGTTCCGGCTCTGGTTCGGGCTCTGGCTTCACTTTCGGTTTCGCTTCGGGCAGGGGTGCAGTCGAAGCGACGGGGGCACGTACCGTTGAGGACGGCGCTTTCGGTGGCGGTTCCGCAGGCGCCTGCAGGGCGACCGCTGCGAGCCTGACCGGGGAGCCGATCGTCGAATCGTCGATCACGGCCGCCGTCGCGGCGACGACATCGTGCGCAACTTTTTGCAGGTCGCGCACCGACGCGGGCCGACAGATTTCCTGCCAGGGACTAAACCGCTCGCGCGGTAGGGCGTGCTGAACCGCTTCGGATGGTCAGGACGTCGCGGGTGTGCATCGGCAGTGCTCTGCCATGTTGGAAATGAGGCGATCCGCCTCGTTTTCGACAGGAGCAAGCCATGGAAACCCAGAAGCCGAGCATCAGTCCGTTGCGCCAACGCATGATCGAGGACATGCGGATGCGCAAACTGGGCGATCGAACCCAGGAAGGGTACGTGCGCGCCGTACGCTACTTCGCGAAGTATCTTGGGCGCTCCCCCGATACCGCGACCGTCGAGGATCTGCGGAACTACCAGCTGTACCTGGTGGATCACGGGACGTCGCCCACGTCGCTCAACGCGGCAATCTGCGGCTTGAAGTTCTTCTTCACCGTCACGCTCGACCGTCCCGAGCTGATGGCCAAGATGCAGCCGGTGCATCTGCCGCGCAAGCTGCCGGTGATCCTGAGTCCGGACGAGGTGAAGCGCCTGATCGCTGCGGCCGGCAACCTGAAACACCAAACCGCCCTGGCACTGGCCTATGCGACGGGCCTGCGCATCAGCGAAGTCGTGTCCCTGAAGGTCGCCGACATCGACAGCCAGCGCATGACGCTGCGGGTTGAACAAGGCAAGGGCCAGAAGGATCGCTATGCGATGCTTTCGCCGTTGCTGCTGCAACGGCTGCGCGTGTGGTGGCGAGTGGCCCATGCGCAGGGCAAGATGCTCGATGGCGGCTGGCTGTTCCCTGGTCAGGATCCGGTCCGACACCTCAGCGCCCGGCAACTCGACCGCGCCATCCACGCAGCCGCCGACGAAGCCGGCATCGACAAGCGGGTATCGATGCACTCGCTGCGCCATGCCTTTGCCACCCACCTGCTGGAGCAGAAGGTCGACATCCGCCTGATCCAGGTCCTGCTCGGGCACAAGAAGCTGGAAACCACCGCCCTGTATGCCCAGGTCGCCACCGACATCCTGCGCGAGATCGTCAGCCCGTTGGAGAAGCTGAACTCGCCGTAGCGCCGCCATGGGGCGGCCTGCCCTGGAGGTCGCCGACATCTTCCGCACCCATGGCCCCGCGTGGCGAACAAAGCAGTCAGGCCACCTGAGCCTCGGTCAGCTCAAGGTCATGTCGGCCATCGAACAGTGCCGTACCGCGGCGCTGGGCGGACACGCATTGCGTTGCAATGCCTGCGGGCATGAGGAGATCAGCTACAACTCCTGCCGCAATCGACATTGCCCCAAGTGCCAGGCGCGTGCCGCGCAGCGCTGGCTCGAGGCCCGACAGGCCGATCTGCTGCCCGTCGAGTACTACCACGTCGTCTTCACGCTGCCCGAACCGATCAGCACCATCGCCTACACCAACAAGGCGGTGATCTACCGGCTGTTGTTCGACGTCGCAGCGGAAACGCTGACGACCATCGCCGCCGATCCGAAACACCTCGGCGCCCAGATCGGCGCCACCCTGGTCCTGCACACCTGGGGTTCGGCATTGACGCATCATCCCCACGTGCATGGCATCGTCCCCGGCGGTGGAATTTCTCCAGACGGCAAACGCTGGGTCGCTTGCCGGCGCGGGTTCTTCCTGCCGGTGCGCGTGCTGTCGCGTCTGTTCCGTCGGCGCTTCATCGAGGAACTCGAGAAGCTCTATCGCGCCGGCCAGCTGCAATTCTTCGGCGAGCACGAGCCCCTGGCCGATGCCGGCGCGTTCGGCCAGTGGTTGGTGCCGCTGCGCAGGTGCGAGTGGGTGGTGTATGCCAAGCGTCCGTTCGCCGGTCCCGAGGCCGTATTGGCCTATCTCTCCCGCTACACCCACCGGGTGGCCATCTCGAACCGCCGATTGGTGGCGATGGATGAGCACGGCGTGTCCTTCCGCTGGAAGGACTACCGCGCCAAGGGGCGTACCCGCCACAAGACGATGACGCTCGCCGCCGATGAGTTCATGCGGCGCTTCCTGCTGCATGTGTTGCCAACGGGTTTCCACCGCATCCGTCACTACGGACTGCTGGCCAATGCCGGGCGACTGCAGAATCTGGCGAGGGCGCGTACCTTGCTCGATGTGCCTCGACCCGAACCGGTCGACAACGAAAGCGCCGTCACGCCACCGCCGACCTTCGTCTGTCGCTGCTGCGGCGCCGCCATGCTGGTCGTCGAGATCCTTATGCGTCGACAGCCGATTCGCGCTCCACCATGATCCACCGCCTGCAGTTCTCTCGTCACACGACAGCATCGGCACCCGAATTCCCGGCGCCGACAGCGGCCGGCTGTTGCTCGATGCCGTATCGCCAGCATTCGCCGCTTCCGGCACGCGCGATCGTGGCGCCAATGACCGCCCTCGGTGCCGAGCTGCGCGTCGCCGACGGTTCGATGCGCCAATCATCGGTCATCCCGGGAACAGCGACTGACTTCAAATCCCCATAGGTCGCGCCCTGCCCAAACCGCGCGGCAGCATTCCGCGGTTTCGTCCCTGGAGGTTTATTCAACGTCTGCCCGCAGGCGCTCTCGCGTCATCCAGCCTCGTCACGTGGAGGGCAGACGTCAAACAAACCTAAACCACAACCGCTCATCGACGCTGTTGCGCGCTGCCGATATCGGCCGCTGGTCGAGCACCGCTTCTTCGCGCAGCACGAACTGGCGCGCATCGAGGTACACGCGCTTGACGGTCTGGAAGCTGCGGTTGTGGCAATCGAAGCGGTTCAGCGCTTTCACCACGGCATAGCCTTCCGCAGCCGAGCGTTCCGGTGACAGCACGATCCGTCCCCACGCGACCTTGCTGCCGGCATCGGACGCCATGACGCTGGAACGGTCGACCTCGACCTGGCGCTCGCGGTCCCTGACGACGACCTCCCACTGGCCGGCGAGCGCGGCAAAGCTGACGAATGCCGGCGCGACGAGCAGGCAGCGGTGCAGGTGGGGCAGCGGGAATTTCATCGTCATCAGGAAGGCCGGGAGGTGTTACGGTCTTCGGCCGGGTTCGGGATATCTTTAGCGACAACCGGCTGCGATTCGTGAACGGGTGAAGAGTCCGCGGAGCCGGCGGCGATCCGTTTCGGCTTGCGCTTCGAATGCCTGTCTTCCCATCGACGCACCACGTCGGTAGAATTCGCGCCGTCATCAGGGAGTAGCCGCCCGCGCCTTCGCGGGGACCACGTCAACAGACTTGCCCGTCGGGCATGGCGTGGCCAGCCTTCGGGCCTGGCGAGACTTTTGGCTGCATGCCTTCCGATTTTTCGGGCCCGGGAGGCGTGCAGTCATCGGTCATCAGCCGGCCCGGAGAACCTGATGATTTTTCCTTCCGAAGCTTTCCTGATGTCCTCGGGCATCGTCGCGCTCGCCGAGATCGGCGACAAGACCCAGCTGCTCGCCTTCATGCTCGCGGCGCGCTTCCGTCGCCCGTGGCCGATCGTCGCCGGCATCCTGATCGCGACTGTCGCGAACCATATGTTCGCCGGCGCCGTCGGCACGTGGATCACGACGCTGCTCGGGCCGGAGCTGCTGCGCTGGGTGCTCGGCGCGTCTTTCCTCGCGATGGCGGTGTGGATCCTGGTCCCGGACAAGCTCGACGACGACGATCTCGCCACGCCGAAGCTCGGCGTGCTCGCGACGACGATCGTCGCGTTCTTCCTCGCCGAGATGGGCGACAAGACGCAGATCGCGACGGTCGCGCTCGCTGCGCAGTACGGCGCCTTCGCTGCAGTCGTCGCCGGCACGACCTTCGGCATGATGGTCGCGAACGTGCCGGCGGTCGTCGCCGGCGACCGCTTCGCGAACCGGTTGCCGATCCGCCTGATCCACGGCATCGCGGCGGCATTGTTCGCAGTGCTCGGCGTCGCCGCGCTCGCGGGCTTCGGCGGCGGGTGATTCCATCAGGCGTGCATGAGGAAATGAACGGTTTCGATCGCGACGCTAAAAATCCTTGCCGAAGCCCGTGGCGTCCGGTAACGTTCGCAGCTCGTTGGGGGTGCCCGTGCGGCTTTCGCACGCGCTGAGAAAAACCCTTTGAACCTGATCCGGATCGCACCGGCGTAGGGAAACGCTTTCATGCAGACCTGTTCACCACCGCTCCAGCGATTCTCCCGCACGGGACTGCGCGCATGACGCGCCCGCCTCCTAACGTCGTCTCGATCGCCGGCGTCGACCCGAGCGGCGGCGCCGGCGTGCTCGCCGACATCAAGACTTTCTCCGCGCTCGGCGCGTACGGCTGCGGCATCGTCGCCGCGCTGACCGCGCAGAACACGCAGGCCGTCACCGGCGTGCATACGCCGCCGGTCGCGTTCCTGCGCCTGCAGATCGACACGCTGTTCGCCGACGTCAGGCTCGCCGCAGTCAAGCTCGGCATGCTCGGGACCGCCGAAGTCGTCGCCACCGTCGCCGAGCGGCTCGCTCATTTCGGTGCACCGTTCGTCATCTGCGACCCGGTGATGGTCGCGAAGAGCGGCGATCACCTGCTCGCGAAGAACGCCGTCGCGATGCTGATCGAAGCGCTGCTGCCGCAAAGCTTCATGATCACGCCGAACCTCCCGGAAGCGGGCGTGCTGCTCGAACAGCGCGCGCCGGAATCGGTCAAGGAGATGTACCGCGCGGCGGAGCGGTTGCGCGACATGCTCCCGCTCTCAAGCGAGCGCTGGGTGCTGCTCAAAGGCGGCCACCTGCCCGGCGCCGAAGTCGTCGACCTGCTGTTCGACGGCGACCGGATGATCGAGCTGCCCTCGCCGCGCCTCGACACGAAGAACACGCACGGCACCGGCTGTGCGCTGTCGTCGGCGATTGCCGCGCTGCTGCCACAGCACGCCGGCAGCCTGCGTCCGGTCGAAGCTGCGGTGCGCGACGCGCGCCATTATCTGCTGCGCGCGATCGCGTCGGCCGACGCGCTCGCGGTCGGCCGCGGCCACGGCCCCGTGCACCATTTCCACGCCCTCCGGGCACGCCCGTCCGCCTAGCCTTCACTTCACATAACGAGACGCCGCCTGCGCGGCCCCTGCCCCCCAAAACGGAGAACACCATGAACGCCCACGACACTTTCATCGCCGCGAAAGCGCATGTCGACGAGGCCGCGGTCGCGCCGCTCCCGAACTCGCGCAAAATCCACGTCGCAGGCTCGCGCCCCGACCTCCGCGTGCCGATGCGCGAAATCTCGCAAGCCGACACGCCCGCGTCGATGGGCGCCGAGCCGAATCCGCCGATCTTCGTCTACGACTGTTCCGGCCCGTACACCGACCCCACGGCGAAAATCGACATCCGCTCCGGCCTGCCGGCGTTGCGTAGCCGATGGATCGACGAGCGCGGCGACACTGAAGTGCTCGCCGACCTGTCGTCCGAGTTCGGCCGCGCCCGCGCTGCGGACAAGGCGCTCGACGAGCTGCGCTTCCCCGGCCTGCACCGCCATCCGCGCCGCGCGAAGGCGGGCGCCAACGTCAGCCAGATGCACTACGCGCGGCGCGGCGTGATCACGCCCGAGATGGAATACGTCGCGATCCGCGAGAACATGAACCGCCGCGCCTACGTCGAATCGCTGCGCGCTGCCGGGCCGACCGGCGAGAAGATGGCGAAGCTCCTGACCCGCCAGCATCCCGGCCAGTCGTTCGGCGCGTCGATTCCCGAGGAAATCACTCCCGAGTTCGTGCGTAGTGAGGTCGCGCGCGGGCGCGCGATCATCCCGAACAACATCAACCACCCGGAAAGCGAACCGATGATCATCGGCCGCAACTTCCTCGTGAAGATCAACGCGAACATCGGCAATTCGGCGCTCGGCTCGTCGATCAGCGAGGAAGTCGACAAGATGACGTGGGCGATCCGCTGGGGCGGCGACACGGTCATGGATCTGTCGACCGGCAAGAACATCCACGAGACGCGCGAGTGGATCATCCGCAACTCGCCGGTGCCGATCGGCACGGTGCCGATCTACCAGGCGCTCGAAAAAGTCGACGGCAAGGCTGAAGAGCTGACCTGGGAAATCTTCCGCGACACGCTGATCGAGCAGGCCGAGCAGGGCGTCGACTACTTCACGATCCATGCAGGCGTGCTGCTGCGCTACGTGCCGATGACCGCGAACCGCATGACCGGCATCGTGTCGCGCGGCGGCTCGATCATGGCAAAGTGGTGTCTCGCGCACCACAAGGAGAGCTTCCTCTACACGCATTTCGAGGACATCTGCGACATCATGAAGGCCTATGACGTCGCATTCAGCCTCGGCGACGGCCTGCGTCCCGGCTCGATTTTTGATGCAAACGACGACGCGCAGCTCGGCGAGCTGAAGACGCTCGGCGAACTCACCGACATCGCGTGGCGCCACGACGTGCAGACGATCATCGAAGGTCCGGGCCACGTGCCGATGCACCTGATCAAGGAGAACATGGATCTCCAGCTCGAGCATTGCAAGGAAGCGCCGTTCTACACGCTCGGGCCGCTGACGACCGACATCGCGCCCGGCTACGACCACATCACGAGCGGCATCGGCGCGGCGCAGATCGGCTGGTACGGCACCGCGATGCTGTGCTACGTGACGCCGAAAGAGCACCTCGGCCTGCCGAACAAGCAGGACGTCAAGGAAGGGATCATCACGTACAAGCTCGCCGCGCACGCCGCCGACCTCGCGAAAGGCCACCCCGGCGCGCAGATCCGCGACAACGCGCTCTCCAAGGCGCGCTTCGAGTTCCGCTGGGAAGACCAGTTCAACCTCGGCCTCGACCCGGACAAGGCGAAGGAATTCCACGACGAGACGCTGCCGAAGGACTCGGCGAAAGTCGCGCACTTCTGCTCGATGTGCGGGCCGCACTTCTGCTCGATGAAGATCACGCAAGACGTGCGCGACTTCGCCGCGCAGGAAGGCATCAAGGAAGACGAGGCGCTCGCGAAAGGGATGGAAGTGAAGGCGGTCGAGTTCGTCAAGAGCGGTGCCGAAGTGTATCGGCAGGTGTAAGGCTTCCAAGCTTTCGCTTCGTACCGGCAACCGCGGCCCGGAAATTACGCCTTCGGCTCGTCCGCCTACGCGGTCTCGATGAGCGAAGCGACGACCGGACCGGGACGCGGCTGGGGACCGGGACCGGGCTGAGGCGGTGGGTAGGGGTCCGGCCCGGGCTGCGGAACCGGGGTTGGCGGGCTCGGATCCGGTTCCGGCGTCGGTCCCGGGCCAGGCTGCGGATCGGGGTTCGGGTTCGGGTTCGGGTTCGGGTTCGGGTTCGGGTTCGGGTTCGGGTTCGGAGTCGGGTTCGGGTTCGGATACGGCTCCGGGTTGGGGGTCGGGTAAGGGCCGGGATGAGGAGACGGAGTGGGGTCCGGCGTCTTCCCCGGGACGGGGTCGCCGATCGACGACCGCAGGGCCATGAGGACCGGAGCCCTCAGGTCCGCCGGGAGTCCGACGGAACACAACCTTCGGCGCCGGAAACCCGCTGTCGAAATGCCGGTGGCGATGAGGCTGAAGCGGGTCGTAGTCGGAATGGCCATTTTTTGAACTCCGCATGAATGCGCCTTCAGGCGCGAGTGGGGGAAGCGGCGCCCCGCTTGCTATCAACGCCGGCGGGACCGTCGGCGATTCCCTGCAAACCGCACTCCCGCGATGCCTTCGGCGCGCGCCCCCGCATCGGGGAGCGTCGGCACCCCGTTAACGCGACTGCTTGTGGGCAAAAAATCCGCTCCGCGCTTCATCGCTGCGGCGCCGGATGAGACAATCGCACCCTCATCCCGCCAATCCGAGTCCGCCATGTCCTCCGATGCCCTGCCGATCGCCGCGATCCTCTACACCCCTGCCGATCACATCGAGCCGGTGCTGATCGAAGCCGCACGGCGGCTGGCACAACAGGGCGTGCGGCTCGGCGGCGTGCTGCAGCACGACATCCCGACGACGACCGAGGATCCGTGCGGCATGGAGCTCGAAGACCTGTCGGGCGGCGAACGGTTTGCACTGTCGCAGGATCTGGGCAGCGGTTCGGAGGCGTGCCGGCTCGATCCGGATGCGCTCGCGCATGCCGCGATGGCGGTGCGCAATGCGCTCGAACAGGGTGCGACGCTGGTGTTCATCAACAAGTTCGGCGCGCAGGAGGCCTGCGGCTCGGGCCTGCGCGCCGAGATGGCGATGGCGGTCGCGTCCGGCGTTCCCGTCGTCACTGCCGTCGGCGAGCGCTTCCTCGACGAATGGCAACGCTTCACCGGCGGCGGTTCGACGCTGCTCGCGCCCGACGTCGGGGCGATCCTCGAATGGTGGGACACCGTGCGCGACGCGGCGCAGCCGGCGTGACCCTGCGCGGTCGGAGTCGGGGACCACGATTGCAGCGCCCGCTTCGGCTGCGACGCCGGTGACGACCCGCGCTGGCGGCTCGCGCGCGATGCAATGCCGGCCAGGCTGCGGCGCGTGCTGCATCGCGCCGTCGATCTCGTCGCCGATTCCCGGAATGCCGAACGGCAAGGCGGCGGGGGTGCGGTGTGTTCAGCTCAC
This sequence comes from Azoarcus sp. PA01, assembly GCA_001274695.2. Classification (NCBI taxonomy): domain Bacteria; kingdom Pseudomonadati; phylum Pseudomonadota; class Betaproteobacteria; order Rhodocyclales; family Zoogloeaceae; genus Azoarcus; species Azoarcus sp. PA01. The sequence goes on from LARU01000002.1 coordinate 959,244, forward strand.
TGCGACGAACCGTTGCGCGATATTCGGCCGACCGGAACGCCCGGCCTGCTGCGCCGGGCTCATGCCCGCCGCCGAGATGTGCGGACACTCCGGCGCGGAGGCGCTGCGCTGGCTCGCGAAACTGGAGGCGGCGACGAGCCCGTAGCGTCTCGCCGTCCGCGGCGCGCTTCTCCGGAAAAACGCGGCCTGCGCCGTGCTCCTTCCCGCTCGTCGCAGAAGAGCCGGTCGCCGCGTCAGATGCCGATCTGGCCACCGTCCTCGCGCGTGATCACGATCGTCGCCGAGCGCGGCCGCGCACGGCCGCCGTCCGGCCAGTGGCTGCCGAAGCGAGCTGTCGCATAGTCCGGCCGCGTGGCCTCGCCCGGGTGCTGGATGTTGATGAACAGCGCCCGTCCGTCCGGCGTCTCGGCGAGCCCGGTGATCTCGCACTCCTTCGGCCCGACGAGGAAGCGGCGCAGGTTCTCCTCGCCGAGCTGCGCGCCGACGTGCGTGTTGACGGCCATGCTCGAAACGCCGTCGCTGCTGACGATCGTGCGCGGCCCGCCGTCGCCGACCTTTCCCGGCACTGCGGCGAGCAGCATGCAGTTCGTGACGTCCGTGTAAGCACGGTCGTCGGTCTCGATCCACAGCACGCCGGTCGCCGGGCTGAACCACAGGCCGTCGGGGCTCGAGAAGTCGTTCGCGTCGGTCAGTCCGGAGATGTTCACCGCCTTCGCGTCCGCGCTCGCCCGCGCGCCGAACAGGAACACGTCCCACGTGAAGCGCGTCGCCCCCGCGTCGCCACCCGCTTCGGCGAAGCGGATGACATGACCGTTGGGATTGCCGCGCTGGTCCTGGCCGGTCGTCTTCCGGTCGTTGTAGAAGCGCGGATTCGCGGCATCGAGCTCGGCGAGCGGGCGGCTCGATGCGTTCGCGTTCGTCAGTGAAACATAGACTTCGCCATTCGCCGGATTCACCGCCGCCCACTCGGGCCGGTCCATTTTCGTCGCGCCGGCGGCATCCGCCGCGAGCTGCGCGTGGACGACGACGTCGGCCTGGTCGGCGAACGGATACGCAGCATTCGCCGCCGTGACGTTGCCGACGCCAAAGCGCAGCTCGATCCATTTGCCACTGCCGTCGGCATCGAAGCGCGCGACATAGAGCCGGCCGTCGTCGAGGTACTTGTCCCCCGCGACGAGCCCGCCGTCCGCATCCGCGGGGTTCCACGGCTGGTTCGACACGTACTTGTAGATGTACTCGTCGCGCGAATCGCAGCCCATGTACCACACGAGCGGCGCGCCCGCGCGCACCGGTCCGAGCCACGCGCCTTCGTGCGCGAAACGCCCCAGCGCGGTGCGCTTCTTCGGCGTCGAGGCCGGCGCGAACGGGTCGATCTCGACGACCCAGCCATACGTGTTCGCGGCGTTGCGATAGTCGTCGCTGCCGTAGGCGGATGCGCCGAGCTTCATCGCGTTCCAGCGGCCGTAGAGCTCGTCGGGCGTGTCCGGCGTCACCGTCGCCCACAGCTCGCGTCCGTTGCCGCGCACGCGGTAGCGCGCAAACGCGGCGAGCTCCTTCGCGCTGCGACGAGGGTCGTCGACCGCCGCGATGCGGCGGAAGTAGCCCGCCCAGTGCTCCTCGCACGTCAGGTACGTGCCCCACGGCGTGTGCCCGCTCGCGCAGTTGTTGACCGTGCCGCGCGTGCGGCTGCCGTCCGGCGCGTATTTCGTGACCAGGTAGCGCGTCTTCGCCGCCGGCCCGGCAAGCGCCATATCCGTCAAGGTGTGGATGCGGCGGTTGAAGCGCGAGCTGCGCTCGTAGCGCCATTTCCCGCCCCCTTCGACGGTCTCGACCGTCTCGACGATCGTGACGCCGTGCGCGTAGAACTCGCGCAGCACTTCGCCGGCGTCGGTGCGCACGCCGTCGGCAACGGTCCGGCCGCGCGGGTGCAGATATTCCGGCGTGATCGCTTCGTGGTTCATGCACAGCAGCCCGCGCCGCGACGCGCTCCGGAGGTGCCGGCCGTTTTCGCCGAGCCCGAAGTAATGCATGCCGTCGTGGTGATCGCCGGCGCGCAGCGCGAAACTCGCGGGGTCGTCCTCGCCGTTGTTCAGGTACTCGCCGACGCTCGCCGCGATCGGGTCGCCGACGCGAAACAGCACGCTGCAGCGGTAGCCGTCGGGCAGCACGACGGCATCGTCGAGGCTTTTTGCGACCGGCGTGAAACCGAGCCGCGGCGCGCGGCGACCGGCAGCGGCCGCCTCGGGGACGGCGGGCGCCGCGAAAGCGCTCGGCACGCCGGCTCCGGTCAGCGTCAGCGCCGCAGCGCCGAGCGTCCCGCCGAGCAGCTGGCGACGCGACAACCGCGCGTGCAGCACGGCTTCGAAGCGGGTGTTCCCGGAGGTGTTCGTCGATGCGTCGTCGCGGGACGGGGACAGGCGGGAGTCGGTCATCGTGGAATCCTCTGCAGCGTTTCGGGTGCGGGAGCCGCTCCCGCACGGTATCCGGCAATTGCTGGAGCTGCATGACAACGCAACGCCCGTTCCCCGCCGTGCCGGAGCGACAGCGCCCGTTTATAGATCATTTCGCTGCCCCGCCACAATCCGCTCCGTATAATCCCGCCTTCGCACGCCCAAGGACTCCGGCATGGATCTTCCCCTCCTCGTTATCGCGCTCATTCTCGGCATCGTCGAGGGACTGACCGAATTCCTGCCGATCTCCTCCACCGGCCACCTGATCATCATCGGCGACCTGCTCGGCTACAACGACGCGACGAGCAAGGTGTTCAAGATCGTCATCCAGTTCGCCGCGATCCTCGCCGTATGCTGGGATTATCGCGAACGGCTGGTGCGCGTCGCGGCCGGGGTCGGCACCGAGCCCGCCGCGCAGCGCTTCATCGGTTTGCTGTTCATCGGCTTCCTGCCGGCGGCGGTGCTCGGCCTGATGTTCCATTCGACGATCAAGGGCCTGCTGTTCAACCCGCTGACCGTCGCGACGGCGCTCGTCGTCGGCGGCCTGCTGATCCTCTGGATCGAGCGCCGTGCGTACCATCCGCGCATCAACACGATCGACGAGATGCGCTGGCCCGATGCGCTGAAAGTGGGATTCGCGCAGGCCGCGGCGATGATTCCGGGCACGTCGCGGTCCGGGGCAACGATCCTCGGCGGGCTGGTGTTCGGGCTGTCGCGCAAGGCCGCGGCGGAATTCTCGTTCTTCCTCTCGATTCCGACCATGTTCGCGGCGACCGTCTACGACCTGTACAAGAACCGCGAGCTGCTCGACATGGCCGACCTGCCGGTGTTCGCGGTCGGCTTCGTCGCGTCCTTCTTCGCAGCGATGTTCGCCGTCAAAGCTTTCATCCACTTCATCTCGAACCACACGTTCGTCGCTTTCGCGTGGTATCGCATCGCGTTCGGGCTCGTGGTGCTCGCGACGTGGCAGCTGGGGCTCGTCGAGTGGAGTGAGTTCTAGCGGGCTGCAGCCCGCCGCGCGCGGCTAGACTGTCGCTTTCCGGCCGTCCCGAGAGGCTCCGATGATCATCTACCTGCACGGTTTCCGCTCCGCTCCGGCGTCGATCAAGGCGCAAGCGCTGCAGCGCCACATGGCGGCGAAAGGATTGGCGCACGCGTTCTGGTGCGAACAGCTGCCGGTGTCGCCGCACGCGGCGATCGCGCTGGTCGAGGCGCAGATCGCTAACTGCCGCCGTGAACGGCCGGAGCTTCGCCCGACGCTGGTCGGCAGCTCGCTCGGCGGCTTCTACGCGACCTGGCTCGCCGAAAGGCACGGGCTCGCGGCGGCGCTCGTGAACCCGGCCGTCGTCGCGCCGCTGTCGCTCGAAGTGTGGATCGGCCCGCAGACGAATCTTTACACCGGCGAGCGCTTCGACTTCACGGCGCAGCACATCGACGAGCTGCGCGCGCTCGACATCGCCGCGATCACGCAGCCCGAACGCTACTGGCTGCTCGCCGAGACCGGCGACGAAGTGCTCGACTACCGTGACGCGGTGACGAAATACGCCGGCGCGCGGCAGACCGTGCTCGCCGGCGGCGACCACGGCTTCTCGCGCTGGAACGATTATCTCGACGCGCTGCTCGAGTTTGCGGGACTGCCATCATGACCGGGCCCGATTTCGACGCGCGCCGCTTCAAGTCGATCGAGCGGGCCGGCTTCAACCGCATCGCCGCCCGCTACGCCGACGGCGCCCACCTGCGCGCGGACCTCGCCGACGCGCTGCTCGGCGCAGCACGGCTCGCGCCGGGCCGGCTCGTGCTCGACCTCGCGAGCGGCCCCGGCCTGCTCGCCCGCGCCGCCGCCCGCCAGGTGCAGCCGGGCGGCTGGGTGCTCGCGAGCGACATCGCCGAGGAGATGCTCGCCGAAGGCGCGCGGCGCACGCGCGGCGAAACTGCCGCCGCTGCGCTGCCCGCCAGCATGCCGGCGCTTTCGTTCGCTGCCGCCGACGCCGAACACCTGTGCCTGCCGGACGCGAGCTTCGACTGCGTGCTCGCCGGCCTCGCGCTGTTCATGTTCCCGCACCCGGAGCGGGCGCTCGCCGAGATGCATCGCGTGCTGCGCGCGGGAGGCCGCATCGCGCTGTCGACGTGGGGCGCGCGCGACGACGTCCCGCTGATCGGCTGTGCCCAGGACTGCATTGCCCGCCTGCTGCCGGCGCCGAAAGTCGCACGCCCGTCGGTGTTCCGCTTCGGCGACGCAGCGGTGCTCGAAGCGGCGCTCGAAGCGGCCGGGTTCGTCGACGTGCATATCGAGCCTTGCCGCTTCACGTGCCATTTCGCCGACGCCGCGGCGTACTGGCAGGCTTTCCTCGACCTCGCCGGCGGCGCTGCCGAGGCGCTCGCGCGCCTGCCGCAGACCGTGCAGCACGCGTTGCGCGACGCGGTCGCTGCCGAGCTCGACGCGCATCGCAGCACCGGCGGCAGCGGATATTCGCTCGGCGCGCTCGCGCTCGTCGCGACCGCGCAGCGCCCGGCGGAAGGAACCCTCGGCCGGCAAGGGGCGACCAACCGGTGACGACGCTCGCGCGCATCCTGGCCGGGACTTCGAGCCCGCTGCGAGCGAATCCTTTAAACTGTCGGGCTTGCTCATTGATGGCGGTAGCCGATGTTTGTGCTGTTCGAAGAGGACGGGGCCTTCAAGGCCGGGACGGTTCTCGCTGATAACGACTCCTCGCTGCAGGTGGAGACTTCTCACGGCAAACGCGTGAAGCTGAAAAGCAGCCACGTGCTGCTGCAGTTCCGCGAGCCCGCGCCGGGCGAACTGCTCGAACGCGCCGCGGCCGGCGCCGAGGAACTGGACACCGGTTTCCTGTGGGAAGTGTGCGGCGCCGACGAGTTCGGCTTCCAGGACTTCGCCGCCGAGTACCACGGCCACGCGCCGAACGCCGTCGAAGCTGCCGCGGTGCTGCTGCGCCTGCACTCGGCGCCGATCTATTTCCACCGCAAGGGGCGCGGGCGTTTCCGCAAGGCCCCTGCCGAGATCCTGCAGGCGGCGCTCGCCGGACTCGAAAAAAAGCGCCAGCAGGCCGAAGCGATCGAGCGCATGCGCAGCGAACTCGTCGCCGGACGCCTGCCGGCGGAACTCGCCGGCATGCTGCCGCAGCTGCTGTACCGCCCGGACCGCAACCGCATCGAGACCAAGGCGTTCGAGGCGGCCTGCGTCGACGCCGGCCTGTCGGCGCCGCGGCTGCTGCTCAAGTGCGGCGCGCTCGCGTCGAGCTACGATTTTCATTACAACCGCTTCCTGTTCGAATATTTCGAGGACGGCGTCGCGTTCCCGCCTTTCGAGCCGCCGCACGATCCGGCCGAACTGCCGCGTGCCGACGTCGCCGCGTTCTCGATCGACGACGCGACGACGACCGAGATCGACGACGCGTTCTCGGTCACCGCCCGCGAAGGCGGCGGCTGGCGCATCGGCATCCACATCGCCGCGCCGGCGCTCGGCTTCGCGCGCGGCTCGTCGCTCGACGCGATCGCGCGGCGCCGGCTGTCGACGGTGTATATGCCGGGCAACAAGATCACGATGCTGCCGGACGCGGTCGTCGAAGCGTTCACGCTCGCTGCCGGGCGCGACTGTCCGGCAGTGTCGCTGTACCTCGACGTCACTGCGGCGCTGGCGATCGTCGGCCACGAGAGCCGCGTCGAGCGCGTGCCGATCGTCGCGAACCTGCGCCACCACGACATCGAGCCGCTGTTCAACGAGCAGGTATTGCACGAGCAGGACGGCCCCGACTTCGAGTGGAAGCGCGAACTCACTTTGCTGTGGGACCTCGCGACGGTGCTCGAAGCCGGCCGCGGCAAAGCCGAATCGAACCAGAACCAGATCGATTTCAACTTCTACGTCGACTGGCAGACCGAGACCGCCGACGGCGCCGGCTACGTGACGATCACGCAGCGCCGGCGCGGTTCGCCGCTCGACAAGCTGGTCGCCGAGATGATGATCCTGGCGAACGCGACGTGGGGCAAGCTCCTCGACGAAGCCGGCGTGCCGGGCCTCTATCGCGCGCAGAGCGGTGGCAAGGTGCGCATGACGACCGTCGCCGCGCCGCACGACGGCCTCGGCGTCGACTGCTACGCGTGGTCGAGTTCGCCACTGCGCCGCTACGTCGACATGATCAACCAGTGGCAGATCATCTCGGTGCTGCGCGACGAACCGCCCGCTTTCGCGCCGAAGTCCGCGGACCTGATGGCGGCGCTGCGCGACTTCGAACTGACTTACGCCGCATATGCCGATTTCCAGCGCCAGATGGAGCGCTACTGGTGCCTGCGCTGGCTGCGCCAGCAGCCCGGCATCGCGGTCGACGGCAAGGTGCTGCGCGACAACCTCGTGCGCCTCGAAACGATTCCGCTGCTGCTGAAAGTGCCGTCGCTGCCGGTGCAGCTGCCCGGCAGCCGCGTGCGCCTGACGATCGAGGACAGCGACGTGCTCGACGTCGATGTCCGCGCGCGCTACGTCGAGACGCTCGCCGAGCCGACTCCGGAAGAGGCCGCAGACGCCGCGCTGGAAAGCTGAGCCGGGTGCGCAATGTCGAGCCGCCCGACCCTGCGCCGATCGAAGCCCGCCGCGAGCGCCCTGCGCCCGCTGCGGGCGAAGCTGACTGGCGGCGCGGGACGAGACGCGCGCCGGCTGCAGCTGGCGCTCGCCGTGTCGGTAGTGCTGCATGCGCTGATCCTGAGCATCAGTTTCACACTCCCGGCGCGCCCGCCCAATCGCGACCCGGGGCTCGAAGTCGTCCTCGTCAATGCCCGCCACGCGCGCGCGCCCGACAAGGCCGAAGCGCTTGCGCAGGCGAACGTCGACGGCGGCGGCAACAGCGACCGGCAAGTCAGGCCGAAGACGCCGCTGCCGGCACAGCAAGTCCGCCGCGACGGCGACGCCCCCGTGGAGGCGAGAAAGCGCGTCGCGCCGCCCGCGCCGGTCGAGCGCCGCGTGCTGACGCAGCCGAAAGCCGCGACCGCCGTCGCCCGCCCCCGCCGCGCGCGAGGAGCGACGCGCCGCCGGCACCCGCCGTGACGCCGTCCGGGCTCGACCTGCTCAACAGCGCTGCCACCGTCGCCCGTCTCGAAGTCGAGATCGGCCGCCAGCTCGACGATTACGCCAAACGCCCGCGCAAGAAGTTCATCGGCGCGCGCACGAAGGAATACCGCTTCGCGCAGTACGTCGAGGACTGGCGCCACAAGATCGAGCGCGTCGGCACGCTGAACTATCCGGAAGCGGCGCGCGGGCGGTTGTACGGGAGCCTGCTGCTGGTCGTCGCGATCCGTGCCGACGGCTCGATCGAGCGCGTCGAGATCCAGCGCTCGTCGGGCGAGCCGGTCCTCGACGAAGCGGCGAAGCGCATTGTCCGGCTCGCGGCGCCGTTCGCGCCTTTCCCCGGCGACATCCGCAGCGACACCGACATCCTCGAGATCGCCCGCACCTGGACTTTCACCAACGCCGACAAGGTAATCGCCCAGTGACCATCGACCGCTACGCCGTCATCGGCAACCCGATTTCCCACAGCCGCTCGCCGGCGATCCACGCCGAGTTCGCGCGGCAGACCGGGCAGCAGCTGTCGTACGAAGCGCTGCTCGCGCCGCTCGACGGCTTTCGCGACGCGGTCGAGCGCTTTCGCCGTGCCGGCGGCCGCGGCATGAACGTCACCGTGCCGTTCAAGCTCGAAGCGTTCGCGCTGGCCGACCGGTGCTCGCCGCGCGCGCGCGCCGCCGGCGCCGTCAATACGCTCGCGTTCGGCCCCGACGGCATTTTCGGCGACAACACCGACGGCGCGGGACTCCTCCGCGACATCGTCCACAACCTCGGTCGCCCGCTCGAAGGACAGCGCGTCCTGCTGCTCGGTGCCGGCGGCGCGGCGCGCGGCGCGCTGCTGCCGCTGCTCGCGGCGCGCCCGGCATCGCTGACGCTCGCGAACCGCAGCGTCGACAAGGCGCACGCGCTGGCTGCGGCGTTTCGCAACGACGCGCCGGACGTCGCGCTCGACGCGTGCGGCTTCGGCGAGCTCGCCGGGCGGACGTTCGATGTCGTTATCAACGCGACCGCCGCGAGCCTCGCCAACACAGCGCCGCCGCTGCCACCCGGGCTGTACGCGCCGGGCGCGCTCGCGTACGACATGATGTACGGGCGCGGCGACACGCCTTTCCTCGCCGCCGCCCGCAACGACGGCGCGACCCAGCGGGCCGACGGCCTGGGCATGCTCGTCGAGCAGGCAGCGGAGAGCTTCCTGCTGTGGCGCGGCGTAAGACCGGATACCGCGGCGGTGCTCGCCGCGCTGCGCCGCCAGCTTCTCGGCGGATGAAAACCGTGCTGCGCGGCGCAGGCTGGGCGCTGCTCGCGCTGGTCACGCTGTTCGTGCTGTACCAGCTGTGGATTTTCACGCTCGTGCTGTGGTGGAGCCACTTCAATCCGTCGAGCACGAGCTTCATGCGGCTGCGCCTCGACGAGTTGCAGGCAAAGCGACCGGATGTCGAGCTGCGGCACGAGTGGGTGCCGTACGAACGCATCTCGATCCACCTCAAGCGCGCCGTGATCACCGCCGAGGACGACACGTTCATCGACCACGACGGTTTCGATTGGGAAGGCATGCAGCGCGCGCTCGAGAAGAACCAGCGCAAGGGCCGCGCGGTCGCCGGCGGCTCGACGATCAGCCAGCAGCTCGCGAAGAACCTGTTCCTATCGCCGTCGAAAAGCTACTTCCGCAAGGCCCAGGAAGCACTCATCACGGTGATGATCGAAGCCGTGTGGAGCAAGCGCCGCATCCTCGAGGTCTATCTGAACGTCGTGGAATGGGGCAACGGCATTTTCGGCTGCGAAGCGGCTGCGCGACGCTATTTCCGCGTTCCGGCGAACCGCCTCGGCGCGGCCGAAGCCGCGCGCCTGGCGGTGATGCTGCCGAATCCGCGGCGCTACGAGAAGCAGTTCGGAGCGCGCCTCGCCGCCCATGCGCAACGCATCCGGTCGCGCATGGGCTACGCGACGGTGCCCTGAAACCGGCGCCCGCCGAACGCAGACGGCGCAGCAGAGGCACGCGTCGCCGAAGTCCGCCGGCAGACTTTCGCGGCGGCGCAGCATTTTGCGGGATCCGGGGTCGCAAGGGCGGGTCGAAGCCCGTAGAATTCGCGCCTTACGCCCTGACCCCACCCGATTTCACTCCCGCCCCGGAGGCGCCGATGAGCGCGCAAGACGAGCTCCACCCGGACGATATCCAGCAACACCTGCGCGAAGTGCAGGCGCTGCTGTCGCGCCACAAAGTGGTGGAAGAACTCGTCCATCGGCAGGACATGCCGCGCCACGAGCTCGTCGAAAACCTCGTCCACAAGCAGCATCTGGCCGAGCTGCAGAGTCGCCTCGACAAGCTCCACCCGGCCGACATCGCGTACATCCTCGAAGCGCTGCCGCCCGAGGACCGCCTGTTCGTCTGGGACCTCGTCAAGGCCGACCGCGACGGCGAAATCCTGCTGGAAGTGTCGGACGCGGTGCGCGAGACACTGATCGAGACGATGCGCCCCGACGAGCTGATCGCCGCGGCCGAGACGCTCGACGCCGACGAGCTCGCCGACCTCGCACCCGACCTGCCACCGGAAGTCATGCAGGACGTCTTCCAGGCGCTCGACAGCGAAGGCCGCGAGCAGCTGCGCGCGGCGATGTCGTTTTCGGAGGAATCGGTCGGCGCGCTGATGGATTTCGACATGGTGACGGTGCGCGAGGACGTCACGCTCGAAGTCGTGCTGCGCTACCTGCGCCGCTTCGACGAGCTGCCCGACCACACCGACAAGCTGTTCGTCATCGACCGCAACGATCACCTGAAAGGCATCCTGACGCTCGAGTCGCTGCTGATCAACGATCCGGAGATGACCGTTGCGGATGCGATGCATCGCGAGAACATCATCAGTTTCGAGCCCGACGACGAAGCCGACGATGCGGCCCAGGCGTTCGAGCGCTACGACCTCGTTTCGGCGCCGGTAGTCGACCGCGAGCGGCGCGTCATCGGCCGCCTGACCGTCGCCGACGTCGTCGATTTCATCCGCGAAGAGTCCGAAGCCGAGATCCTCAGCCACGCCGGTCTGCGCGAGGAAGAGGACATTTTCGCGTCGGTGTGGGATTCGGTGAAGAACCGCTGGGCGTGGCTCGCGGTGAATCTCGTCACGGCGTTCATCGCGTCGCGCGTGATCGGCGCGTTCGAAAACTCGATCGAGAAGCTCGTCGCGCTCGCCGCGCTGATGCCGATCGTCGCCGGCATCGGCGGCAACTCGGGCAACCAGACGATCACGATGATCGTGCGCGCGATCGCGATGGGCCAGGTCGAACCGTCGGCGATGCAGCGCCTGATGAAAAAGGAGATCGGCGTCGCGCTGTTCAACGGCGTCGTATGGGGCGGGCTGCTCGGCGTGCTCGCGTGGTGGCTGTACGACAGCGCGTCGCTCGGCGTCGTGATGACGGCGGCGATGACGCTGAACCTGCTGCTCGCCGCCGCTGCCGGCGTCGTGATCCCGATGTTGCGCATGCGCCTCGGCGCCGACCCGGCGATCGGCGGCTCGGTGATGATCACCGCGCTGACCGACTCGGGCGGCTTCTTCATCTTCCTCGGGCTCGCGACGCTGTTCCTGCTGTGATCCCGCGCTGCCGCCAGGCGGCGGGACAGGCGCAGCCCGCCGGTTCAGCCGAGACGCGCGAACACCGTGCGCGCGGCCGCGATCGTCTCGTCGATGTCGGCCGCGCCATGCGCCGCCGACACGAAACCCGCTTCGAACGCCGACGGCGCGAAGTAATGACCGGCGTCGAGCATCGCGTGGAAGAAGCGGTTGAACGCGTCGCGGTCCGACGCCATGACGTCGGCGAAGGACGTCGGCACGGCGGCGCTGAAATACACGCCGAACATGCCGCCGACCGAGTCGGCGCTGAACGTGACGCCGGCGTTGCGCGCCGCGGCGGCGAGCCCCGCGACGAGCTGCGACGTGCGCGCGGCGAGGTTTTCGTGGAAACCCGGCTCGCGCAGCAATTTCAGCGATGCGAGGCCGGCGGCGACCGCGACCGGGCTGCCCGACAGCGTGCCGGCCTGGTACACCGGGCCGAGCGGCGCGACGTGCTGCATGATGTCGCGCCGGCCGCCGAACGCGCCGACCGGCATGCCGCCGCCGATGACCTTGCCGAGCGTCGTCAGGTCCGGCGTGATGCCGTAGAGCCCCTGCACCCCTTGCGGGCCGACGCGAAAACCCGTCATGACTTCGTCGAAGATCAGCACCACGCCGTATTCGCTGCATAGCCGGCGCAGCCCTTCGAGGAAGCCCGGCAGCGGCTTGACGAGGTTCATGTTGCCGGCGATCGCCTCGACGATGACTGCGGCGATCTCGCCGCCGCGCGCGCGGAACACGTCCTCGACCTGCTGCAGGTCGTTGTAGTCGAGCACAATCGTGTGCTTCGCGAAATCCGCCGGCACGCCGCCCGACGACGGATTGCCGAACGTCAGCAGCCCGGAGCCCGCTTTGACGAGCAGGCTGTCGGCATGGCCGTGGTAACAGCCTTCGAACTTGACGATCGCGTCGCGGCCGGTGAAGCCGCGCGCGAGCCGGATCGCGCTCATCGTCGCCTCGGTGCCCGAGCTCACCAGCCGGACCATCTCGATCGACGGCATCAGCTCGCAGATCAGCTCGGCGATTTCGACTTCGGCTTCGGACGGCGCGCCAAACGACAGCCCGGCGAGCGCTGCTTCGCGCACCGCCGCGACGATCGCCGGGTGCGCGTGGCCGGCGATCGCCGGCCCCCACGAGCCGACGTAATCGACATAGGCCTTGCCGTCGGCATCCCACACGCGCGCCCCTTCGGCTCGCGCGATGAAGCGCGGCGTGCCGCCGACCGAGCGGAACGCGCGGACCGGCGAGTTGACGCCGCCGGGAATGGACTTCTGGGCACGCTGGAAAAGGGCTTCGTTTCTGTCGGTCATGTCGATGGCAACCCGTGATGGCATTTGAAGGGAAAAAGCGGACGCGTCAGGTGTCGAACAGCGTGCGGTAGGCGGCGGCGCGCGCACCGGGATCGGGCGCGTCGAAGACGTCCGCGACGACCGCGACAAGACTCGCGCCGGCCGCGATCACTTGCGCCGCGTTGTCGAGCGTGAGGCCGCCGATCGCGGCGAGCGGCACATCGAGTTCGCGCCTGCCACGAACGAACAGCTCGAGCGGAGCGCGGACGGCGGCCGGTTTCGTCGCCGACGGGAACACCGCGCCGAACGCGACGTAATCGGCACCCGCCGCGCCTCCCGCCACCGCGCGCGGCCACTCGTCGTAGCAGGTCACGCCGAGAATCCTGTCCGGCCCGAGCGCGCGCCGCGCCGCGGCGAGATCGCCGTCCTCGCGGCCGAGATGCACGCCGTCCGCGCCGCTTGCGAGCGCGAGCTCGAGGCTGTCGTTGACGATGAACGGCACGCCGGCTTCGCGGCACAGCGCCGCGATCTGCCGCGCCTGCCCGAGCTGCAGCGCGGCGTCCGGCTGCTTGCTGCGGTACTGCAGCAGCGCGGGCCGCCCGCCGAGCGCGCGCTCAACCTGCGCGACGAGCGTTGCCGTATCGGGAGAGTCTGGGGTGATCAGGTACAGCCCGCGCAGACGTGCGTCACGCATCGTCGCGCTCCTCGGGCCGTGCCCAGAAGAAGCGGTCGGGCAGCGCCAGCCCCATCCCCGGCCGGTATGCGCCGGAGAGCGCCTGGAATGTGAATTCCTGCGCTTCGCGCACCGCTTCGGGAACTTCCATGCCGTGCGCGAGCGCCGCCGCGACCGCACCGGCGAGCGTCGCCCCGGCGCCGAGAAAACGCCCCGGCAGCCGCTCCCACGCATCGGTGCGCACGACCCCTTCGTCCCCCATCAGGATATTGACGACCTGCGGCCCCGGCTCGCCGGCTCCGGTCAGCAACACGTATTCCGTGCCGAGCGCGAGCAGGTGCGCGACCGCGTCTTCGAGCAGGAGCTGCTCGTCGGCGTCGGCGTCCTCGAGGCTGGCGTTCGCAAGCCGCAGCACTTCGTGGCGGCTCGCGACGAGCACCGTCACCTGCGGCAGCACCAGTTCGGCCAGCGCGGCGAGCATCTCGTCCGCGGCGCCATCGTCACCGTCGACGTACGACAGCGCAGGCTCCAGCACGAGCGGCAGATCGGGGTAGTCGGACAGGATTTCGGCGATCGCGGCAACGTTCTCGACGTTCCCGACCAGCCCGAGCTTGAGCGCGTGCACCGGGATGTCTTCGAGCACCGCGCGCGCCTGCGCGGCGACCGCGTCGGCATCGAGCGCGAAGAGCTCTTCGATGCCGCGCGTGTCGCGCACGGCGACCGCCGCGACGACTGTCAGCGGGTGGCATCCCATGCTCGCCAGCGTCAGGACATCGGACTGCAGACCGCCGCCACCCGTCGCGTCGCTGGTGGCAAAACAGAGCACGGAAGGCGGAACATCCGGGGTACCGTAAGACATTTATTCAAGCTACCTGCGATGGGGTAATGCAGCTGGTCTGGCGCGGCAGGGAAAATGCGGTAAGATGCGGCGGATTTTACAGCCAATTCGCGCCGAGCACGCTGCCAGATGGCCAACACGCAACACAGCACCTGGATGTGCCTGGTCTGCGGCTTCATCTATGACGAAGCCGTCGGACTGCCCGCTGAAGGGGTTCCGCCGGGCACCCGCTGGGAAGACCTTCCACCGAACTGGACCTGCCCCGAATGCGGAGCCCGCAAGGAAGACTTCGAGCGGGTCGAGCGCTGAAGCGTGCGGAGGTCCGCGCAGGCCGCGGACGGTGCGCCCGGCCCCGCCCCTGGTCGGGGTGCCGGTGGAAGGGCCGCAAGAACGAACCAGCGAGGATTGACGTCATGGATCTGACCGGACTCAAGGTGATGGTGATCGACGACAGCAACACCATCCGGCGCAGCGCCGAGATCTTTCTGACCCATTCGGGCTGCGAGGTGCTCCTCGCCGAGGACGGCTTCGACGCGCTCGCGAAGATCGCCGACCATCGCCCCCATGTCATTTTCGTCGACATCATGATGCCGCGCCTCGACGGCTATCAAACCTGCGCGCTGATCAAGAAGAACCCGCGACTTTCGGCGACGCCGGTAATCATGCTGTCATCGAAGGACGGGCTGTTCGACCGCGCCCGCGGCCGCATGGTCGGCTCCGACGAATATCTCACCAAGCCGTTCACGAAAGACAGCCTGCTCAGGGCGGCAGCTGCCCACGCCAGCCGCACCGCAGACTGACCGCCACGGGAGCACCGCGACAAATGACGATCAAGAAAATCCTCGTGGTCGACGACTCGCCGACCGAACGCTTCGCGCTGACCGAGCTGCTGTCCGCTCGCGGCTACCAGGTGGTCACGGCCGAAAACGGCGAGGACGCGATCGCGAAGAGCAAGAGCGAAATGCCCGACCTCATCCTCATGGATGTCGTCATGCCCGGCATCAACGGCTACCAGGCCACGCGCATGATTGCGCGCAGCGAATCCACCCGCTCGATCCCGATCATCATCTGCACTTCCAAAGGCCTCGAGACCGACCGCATCTGGGGCATGCGCCAGGGCGCCCACGACTATCTCGTGAAACCGGTCGACGGCGCTGAACTGCTCGTCCGCATCCAGGCGCTGGGCTGACGCGGATGGCGAAGCGACTGAGCCTGCGCGAGTTCCAGGAAGACCTCGTGCGCCGTTTCGCCGAAGCCCGCAGCGGCGACCGCCACGCGCTGCTGGGCGTGCAGGCCGGTGCGGAAAACTGGCTGATCAACCTGACCGACACCGGCGAGATCGCGCCGCCGCCGCCGCTCGTCCCGGTGCCGCTCGCGTGCGAATGGTTCCGCGGCCTCGTGAACGTGCGCGGCACGCTGTTCAGCGTCGTGGACTTTTCGGCCTTCCACGATGGCGCACCGATCGATCCGGGCGGAGCGGCGCGGCTGCTGCTCGTGGGCATGCGTCACGGTGTCAATTGCGCGCTGCTCGTGTCGCGCGCGATCGGCCTGCGCAGCCCCGACGACTTCCACCCGGACCGCAACGGCGGCGACGACGCGCGACCCTGGGTCCAGGCCCGCGTGCGCGACGCGCGAGAGCGCCTGTGGCTGAAGCTCGACGTCCCGCAACTCCTTGCGCATCGCAGCTTCCTGAACGCCGCGATCGACTGACGCACATCCGTTTTTCCCCTGAACGCCGATCCGAACTCGCGGAGCAAGAACATGGCCCTCAAGCTTCCAAAGCTGGACTTCACCATCGCCAGGACGGCCTACGTCGAGGACGCGCCGGCCGCGACCACGATCATGGAAGCGCCGCTGCACCGCGCTGCACCGAAGGAACGGAAGGCGCGGCCGCAAAAGCGCCCCCGCACCGCGTCCGAAAAAATCGCGCTGCTGGGCATGGCCTTCGCGCTGACGACGATCGCGGGTCTCGGGCTGATCTTCCATCAGTTCCGCGAATCGGCGAACGCGACGTCCTACATTTCCGTCGCCGGTGAAATGGAGACGCTGTCGCAACGGATCGCGAAGGCGGCACAGCTGTCGCTGCAGGGCAACCCGCAGGCGTTCGTCGACCTGCGCAGCGGGACGAGCCGCTTCGCCGAACTCCTCGACACGCTCGATCAGGGAGGCTCGATCGCCGGCAGGGAAATCCCGCCGGCACCTGCCGTCGCACAAGCCGGAATCGCCGCGCTGCACGCGGCGTGGAGCGAGACCGAGCGCAATGCCGCCCGGCTGCTCGGCCAGGAGAAGACCCTTCTCACGCTGACCGACGCCATCACGACGCTCAACGAGGAGGACGAACAGCTGTTCCAGCAGGCTCGGCAGCTGGCGCAAGTCAAGCTGCAGACCAACACTTCAGGTGCCGACATCGCCGCGGCCAGCACCGTCGTGATGTTGACGCAACGCATCACGAAAAATGCGAACGCGCTGCTCGCCCCGAACGCGGTCGAACCGCAGACCGCGGCTGCGCTTGCTCAGGACGCGCGCGCCCTCGTCGAGCTCGTCGCGACGCTCGCGCAGGCGACGACGGATCCCGCGGCGCGTGCGCGCCTGCAGGGTTTCGAGGCGCACGCGCAGGGCACTCTCGCTGCGGTCAACCGCATCGTCGACAACATCGACGTCCTCGTGCGGGCGAAACAGGCCGGTCGCTACATCTTCTATCGGGATTCCGAAGCCCTGACGACCCATGTGCGCGCGCTGTCGGCCACCTTCGACGAAAGCGTCCGCGGCCTGACTCCGGCGACGCTCGGGATCGCCCTCGTCGCCCTGCTCGGCCTGGCGATCCTCGGCCTGATGGCGAAGATCAACAATGCCGAGATCGCTGCGCGCGGCGCCGAAGCCGAAGCGTTGCGCAAGAACGCCGAGGACGAACACAACCTTGCCCAGCAGGCGATCCTGCGGCTGATGAACGAAATGGGCGAGCTCGCCGACGGTGACCTGACGGTGCGCACGACCGTCTCGGAAGACATCACCGGCGCGATCGCGGACTCGGTCAATTACACGATCGAGGAACTCTCGGTGCTGGTGCGGCGAATCAACGACGCTGCCGGCCGCGTGACCGCCGCGACCGAATCGGCGCAGCGCACCTCGACCGAGCTGCTCGACGCAACCGGACGCCAGTCGCGGGAGATCCAGGAAGCCGGCGCGGCCGTGCAGCAGATGGCGCGCTCGATGAGCGAATCGTCCGAACTCGCGTTGCGCTCGGCGCAGGTCGCGCGGCGCTCGCTCGACTCGGCGCGCAAAGGCGCCGGCGCGGTCGAGAACACGATTCGCGGCATGAACGACATCCGCGGCCAGATCCAGGACACCTCCAAGCGCATCAAGCGGCTCGGCGAGTCGTCGCAGGAAATCGGCGAAATCGTCGAACTGATCTCGGACATCACCGAACAGACCAACGTGCTCGCGCTGAACGCGGCGATCCAGGCTGCGTCGGCCGGCGAAGCGGGACGCGGCTTCACCGTCGTCGCCGAAGAAGTGCAGCGCCTGGCCGAACGCTCGGGCGAAGCGACGAAGCAGATCGCGGCGATCGTGAAGACGATCCAGACCGACACCAAGGACGCGGTCGGCTCGATGGAAACGGCGACGCGCGACGTCGTCGAAGGGGCGCAGCTGTCCGACGCCGCAGGCCAGGCGCTGGCTGAGATCGGCGACGTGTCGACGGAAACGGCGCGCCTCATCGAACAGATTTCCGGCGACACGCAGCAGCAGGCCGCGGCCGCGACGCGCGTCGCCGACGCGATGAAGGAGATCCTCGCAGTCACCGAGCAGACGGCACGCGGCACGCAGCAGACTGCCGTGTCGGTCGGCCAGCTTGCCGACCTCGCCGTCGAGCTCAAAGGCTCGGTGTCGGGCTTCAAGGTCTGAGCCGCCCTCGAGGACGCCCATGAGCCACCCTGACGCCCTGGATCTCGGCCCGCTGAGCTGGGTCAAGACCGAAATCGACCTCGCGCTCGCGCGTGCCGACGAAGCCCTCGAGCAAGCGCTCGGCGCCGCCGCGCCCGCCGCCTGCGTCCAGTTTGCGCAGACGCATCTGCACCAGGCATGCGGCGCGCTGTCGATCGTCGGCCTCGACGGGCTGAGCCAGTTCGCGTCCTCGCTCGACCAGCTGCTGGGCCTGCTCGCGCACGGCGAACGCCCGACCGACGCGGCGACGGTGGAGCTCGCACGCCGTGCGCTGGCGACGATCGGCAACTATCTCGAAGAGCTGGTGCACGGCACGCCGGACCAGCCGCTGCGCCTCCTGTCGCTCTACGAGGAAATCGGCGCCGTCCGGGGCGTCGCGCCGGTGTCGCCGGCGGAACTGTTTTTCCCCGACCTCTCGCTGCGTCCGGCGCGCCGCGGCACGGCGGACGGATTGAACGAAGACGTCCGCCAGCAACAGCTGCGCGCCCACCGCGCGCTGTTCCAGCGCGGCCTGCTGCAATGGCTGCGCACCCCCGCGGACGTCGCCGGTCCGCAGACGATGCTTGCAGCAGTGCGCGACATCGAAGCCCTGCATACCGGCACGCCGGTCGGGATGCTGTGGTATGCCGCACAGGCTTTCCTCGAGACGCTGATCCATCAGGACCTGCCGGCACGGCCCGACATCAAGCGCCTGTGCTCGCAGCTCGACGCCCAGCTCAAGCGCCTGTCCGACATCCCTGCCGTCGTCCCCGACCGCCTCGTGCGCGAGCTGCTGTACTGGACCGCCCAGGCGCCGGCGCGCACTGAGCACCAGAAGGCCGTCCGCGCGACCTGGCAACTCGACGCGCTGCTTCCGGAACCCGGCGCGACCGTCAGCGCGGCTCCGCTCGCGGCGCTGCTGAAGACGCTGCAAGGACTGATGAGCGCGGCGAAACAGGCCTGGGACGGCTTCGCGGAAGGCCACGCGGTGGAGCTGCCACGCTTTGACGCGCACCTCGCCGAACTCGCCGGGCAAGCTTCCCGACTCGGCCGGCCGGCGCTCGACCGGCTGCTTCGCGGCGTCGCCGAGTTCCTCGCATGGCTACGCAAAGACCCGCTGCACTGCAACGACCCGATTGCGCTGGAAGTGGCGACCGCGCTGCTGCTGTGCGAAGCGGGGCTCGAACGCGGCGCCCCCGGTGCCGAATTTTCCGCGCACGTCGATGCTACGGTGGCGCGGCTCGAAGCGCTCGCGCGAGGCGAACCGGTCGCGGCGGTCGAGCGTTCGCCGGCAGCACAGACGGCACGCCGCGCGCAAGAGCGCGACGCGCTCGGGCAGCTTTCGCGTGAAATCCTGTCGAGCCTTGCGCAAGTCGAGCAGGTGCTCGACGATTTTTTCCGCAACGAGCAAAAACGCGCGCCGCTCGCGAACCTCGCAAAGCCGCTCAGGCAGATCGCCGGCGCGCTCGCGCTGATCGGCGACGCGCCCGCCGTCGCCCTCGTCGATGACGCTGCCGACACCATCGCCCGCCTCGCGGACGCCGGGCAGGACCTCGATCAGGGCGAACACGAACGGCTCGCGCGGCGACTGTCGGCGCTGGGTTTTTACGTCGAAGCGCTGCAGCACGGCCCGGCGCGGCTGGAACGCTTCCTCGACGCACGAGACGTCGAAGAGACGCCGGCGCCGGCCGCTGCGCAGGCCGCAGAAGCTGCTGCGCCACCGGCAGCCGAAGCCGCCGAACTCGATGCCGAACTGCTCGCGATTTTCATCGAGGAAGCCCATGAAGTCCTGGCGGTGATCGGCGAACGCCTCGAGCTGTCGGGCCGCGATGCCGATGCGCCCGAGCATCTCGTCGCGATCCGCCGCGGTTTTCACACGCTCAAAGGCAGCGGCCGCATGGTTGGTCTGCACGACCTCGGCGAGACCGCCTGGGAGATCGAACAGACCCTGAACCGCTGGCTGCAGCTCGAATGGACGCCGTCAGGCGCCCTTCATCAGCTGATCGACGCGGCCCGCGCGCTGTTACTGGAATGGGTGCGCGATCTGGAAGCCGGTCGAAGTCAGCTGCGGGACGTCGCCGCACTGGTCCTCGAAGCGCAGCGTCTGCGCAGCGACGAGCGCGCAGTCGAAGCCGCGCCACCTGCCGGACCGGAAGTGATAACCGAGGCGAAGGCAGCCACCGAGCCGCTGGCTGAAATCGCGCTGCCCGAAGACGACGCGCCGCCGGAGTTTTCCGGCCATCCCGCCGAACCCGACACGCTTCCTGCCTGCACGGCGCTTGACGACGCGACAGCCGACCCCTTCGCTCCGATCGTGCCCTGCGACGACGAGCTTCTTGTCGGCCTCGAAATCGAGAGCTCGATCTTCGATTTCGGCGATCTTCCCGAAAGCGATCCCGAAGCGACCTTGTTGCCGTTCGGCCCGGAGACCTTCAGCGTCCCGTCGGACGCGTCGTTCGACGCCGCGGCGCCCACATCCGAGACCGACGAGCCCGCCGCACTGTGCCCGGCCGCCGAGCGCGAAAGCGTGCGCATCGGCGCGGTGGAGATCAGCCGGCCGCTCTACGACCTTTACATTGGCGAAGGACGTCAGCACCTCGCCGTCCTGCACGCCGAGCTCGCGCGACTGGATGCCAATCCGACGCTGATACCGGCGGAGGAAGCGCTTCGCGCCGCCCATACGCTGGGGGGCATCTCGGGCACGACGCGACTGATGCCGCTGCACGAGCTCGCACGCGGACTCGAACACGCGCTCGAACGCCTGCGCGACACTGCACAGGTGCCGACGGCCGAACAGACTGCGCTGCTGAAGTCGGTGAACGACACGCTCGACGCGATGCTGGCCGAAGTCGGCGCGCGCCGCATGCCGCTCGCAGTGCCGGAGCTCGTCGAGCAGCTCGACGACCTTGGCCGCGAGACACCGCTGGAAACCGGCATCGAAGCGCTGCCGCCAGGCGCCGACGGCATCAGCTTCGAAAACCTCGTCGCCGCGCGGCCCGTCGAGACCCCAATCGTGCCGTCCGGGCCCGGCTTCGCACTCCGGGACGAGCTCGACGCGCAGCTGCTGCTGGTTTTTCTCGACGAAAGCGCCGAGCTGCTCGGCGAGCTGCACGCGGCGCTGCGCCACTGGCGCGCGGGCGGCGCGGCCGATGCTGCGCAAGCCACGGCGCGCCTGCTGCACACGCTCAAGGGCAGCGCACGCATGGCCGGGGCAATGACGCTCGGGCAGCACGTGCACGAACTCGAAGCGCAGCTCGTCGCGGCACTCGAAGCCGGACAGGAGCCGAGCGGCGGGCTCATCGACGAACTGACCGCCGGGCTCGATCGGGCCGAACAGCTGATCGACGCGATCGCCGGCGGCGAACCCGCACCCCAGGCACCTGCATCGGGGCATGCAGCGCCGGCAACGCCAGCCGAGCAGGAAGGGGCGAGCGGCGCCGCGACCTTGCGCGTGCGCGCAGACGCGGTCGATCGCTTCGTCAACCAGGCGGGCGAAATCGGCATCACCCGCACGCGCGTCGCCGGCGAACTGCGCACGCTGCGCCGCTCGCTGCTCGACCTGACCGAAAACGTCATCCGCCTGCGCAACCAGCTGCGCGAAGTCGAGCTCCAGGCTGACGTGCAGATGCAGTCCCGCCTCGCGCGCAGCGACGCGCACGACGGCGAGTTCGACCCGCTCGAGATGGACCGCTACACGCGGCTGCAGGAACTCACGCGAATGATGGCCGAAAGCGTCGGCGACGTGACGACCGTCCAGCAGAGCCTGTTGCGCAACCTCGACGGCGCCGAGCTCGCGCTCAACAGCCAGGCGCGCCTGTCGCGCGATCTGCAGCAGGCGCTGATGCAGGTGCGCATGGTGCCGTTCGACAGCCTCGCCGACCGGCTCTACCGCGTCGTGCGCCAGAGCGCGAAGGAACTGGGCAAGCGTGCCGACCTCGACTTGCGCGGCGGACGCCTCGAGATCGACCGCAGCGTGCTCGAACATCTGGTCGCGCCGCTCGAACACCTGCTGCGCAACGCCGTCGCGCACGGCATCGAACTGCCCGACGCGCGGCGCGCCGCCGGCAAAGGCGAAATCGGCCGGATCACGCTGAGCGTGAGCCAGGAAGGCAACGAAATCGCGATCACGCTCGCCGACGACGGTGGCGGCCTCGACTACCGGCGCATCGCCGAACAGGCACGCGCGAGCGGCCTGCTCGGCGCCGACGAGGCGGCCGACGAGTGGCGTCTGACGAACCTGATCTTCATCCCGGGTTTTTCGACCGCGGCCAGCGTGTCGCCGCTCGCCGGCCGCGGCGTCGGCATGGATGTCGTGAAGTCCGAGACGGCGGCGGCGGGCGGGCGCATCGACGTCCATGCCGAAGTCGGCCGCGGCACCGAGTTCCGCATCCATCTGCCGCTCACGCTCGCCGTCACGCAGGCCTTGCTCGTTCGCGCCGGCGGCCGGACTTACGCGATCCCGTCGAGCATGATCGCGCAAGTGCTCGAACTCAAGGCCGAGCCGCTCGACGCGCTGCGGCGCGAAGGCAGCACCGAGTGGCAGAGCCGGCACTTCGCGTACCGCTATCTTCCGCAGCTGCTCGGCGAGCGCTTCGCCCAGCCTCCCGAGCAGCGCTTCAACTGGGTGCTGCTGCTGCGCGTCGGCGCGCAGACGCTGGCGCTGCACGTCGATGCGCTGCGCGGCAACCAGGAAATCGTCGTCAAGAGCGCCGGTCCGCAGCTCGCGCGCCTGGTCGGCATTTCCGGCGCAACCGTGCTCGGCGACGGCGAGATCGTGCTGATCCTGAACCCGGTCGCGCTGGCAAGCCGCCGCGTCGCCGAAGCCGCCGCGAGCGCGGCAAACGCCGGCGGCGAAGCGCCGGAACCGCTGGAGCCGTTCGAAGCGGCGCCGCTCCGTGTCCCCACCGTGATGGTCGTCGACGATTCGCTGACGGTGCGCAAGATCACCGGACGCCTGCTGGAACGCGAAGGCTACCGGGTCGTCGTCGCGAAGGACGGCGTCGATGCGCTGGAGCGGCTGCTCGAAGCGGTGCCGGACGTGATCCTGTCGGACATCGAGATGCCGCGCATGGACGGCTTCGACCTGCTGCGCAACATCCGCGCCCACGAGCGCACGCGCGACGTGCCGGTGATCATGATCACGTCGCGACTCGCCGACAAACACCGCGAGTACGCCGGACGCCTCGGCGCGAACCATTATCTGGGCAAGCCGTACGACGAGAACGAGCTGCTCGGGCTGTTGCGCACGCACACCGGGCAAGCCGCCGTGGCGGCCTGACGACGGGTGCGGAGAAAACGGCGGCCTGGGAGCGTCAGTTGCTACGCAGGAGCTGCCCCGAGGGCGCTGCGGCGAAAGATCTCCCTTCCGCCGCATTCCTGCGCATCCTCGCCACGACGAGCTAAAATGCACCCATGAGCGCAATCACTTCGAATCTCACGCACCATTTCCTGATCGCCATGCCGAACATGGCCGATCCGAATTTCGTGCGCAGCCTCACCTACATCGCTGAGCATAACGAGCAGGGCGCGCTCGGGATCATCGTCAATCGACCGATCGACATGACGCTCGCGGCGCTGTTCGAACGCATCGACGTGCCGCTCGAAGCCGACGGGCTCGCCGGCCAGCCGGTTTATTTCGGCGGCCCGGTGCAGACCGATCGCGGCTTCGTGCTGCACCGTCCGGCCGGCGAATGGCATTCGACGCTCGTCGTCAACGACGAAGTCGGCCTGACGAGTTCGCGCGACATCCTGCAGGCGGTCGGCGCCAGCGGCGAGCCGCCCGAAGTGCTGGTGACGCTCGGCTACGCGGGGTGGACCGCCGGTCAGCTCGAGCAGGAGATCGCGGACAACAGCTGGCTGACCGTGCCGGCCGACCTCGCGATCGTTTTCGGACTCCCGCCCGAGGAGCGCCTCGCCGCGGCGATGCAAATGCTCGGCATCGATTTCGCGAACCTGAGCGAGTCCGCGGGGCATGCCTGACGTGCCGGGTCGGGCGCCCGCCGCCCTGCCCGCCCGTGGCACCCTGCTCGGCTTCGACTTCGGTCTCGCGCGGGTCGGCGTTGCCGTCGGCGAACTCGAAACCGGCCGTGCGAATGCGCTGCTGACCCTCCACGGCGAAGCCAGCGCGCCGCGCTTCGCGGCGATCGCCAAGCTCCTCGACGAATGGCGGCCGGTCGGACTGGTGGTCGGCATGCCGCGCCATCTCGACGGCACGCCACACGAAATGACCGCCCGCTGCCGGCGTTTCGCGAACCAGCTGCATGGCCGGTTCGGCCTGCCGGTGCTCGAATGCGACGAGCGGCTGTCGTCGGCCGCGGCGGACGCCGCGCTGGCCGAAGCGGGGACGCACGACTGGCGCGCCCGCAAGCAAGTCCTCGACGCGGTCGCGGCCCAGCTCATCCTGCAACACTTTCTGGACACTCATGGACATGCAAAGCCTTGATGCCGAGGCGCTCTGCAAGACGCTGGTCGAGCAGATGCGCCCGCACGTCTCACCGGCGACCGCGCTGGTGGGCATCCATACCGGCGGCGTGTGGCTCGCCGAGCGCCTGCACCGCGCGCTCGGCCTGAGCCAGCCGCCGGGTTCGATCGACGTGTCGTTCTACCGCGACGACTTCGGCTCGAAAGGGCTGCACCCGCAGCTCAAGCGCACCGAAATCCCGTTCACGGTCGAAGGCGCCGACGTGATCATCGTCGACGACGTGCTCTACACCGGACGCACGACGCGCGCGGCGATCAACGAGCTGTTCGACTTCGGCCGCCCGGCGCGCGTCGACCTCGCGGTGCTCATCGACCGCGGCGGCCGCGAACTGCCGATCGCGCCGCGCTACTGCGCGCTGACCCTGCCCGAACCCCTGCCCGCGAACCGGAGCCTGCAGCTCGAGACCGGCGCGACGGGCGAACTGACGCTGAGGCTGATCGATGCGTAATCCGCAGCTCAACAAACACGGCGAACTGCAGCACCTGCTGACGATCGACGGCCTGCCGCGCAGCATCCTGACCGCGATCCTCGACACCGCCGCGCCGTTCACCGAAGTCGCCGAACGCGAAGTGAAGAAGCTGCCGCTGTTGCGCGGCAAGAGCATCTTCAACCTGTTCTTCGAGAACTCCACGCGCACGCGCACGACGTTCGAGATCGCCGCGAAGCGCCTGTCGGCGGACGTCGTCAATCTCAACGTGTCGACCTCGTCGGCCGCCAAAGGCGAGAGCCTGCTCGACACCGTCGACAACCTGTCCGCGATGCAGGCCGACATGTTCGTCGTGCGCCACGCCGCGAGCGGCGCGCCGTTCCTGATCGCGCAGCACCTCTTCACGACCGGGCGTGACCACATCCACGTCGTCAATGCCGGAGACGGACGCCACGCGCACCCGACGCAGGGGCTGCTCGACATGTACACGATCCGGCACTTCAAGCGCGACTTCACGAACCTCACCGTCGCGATCGTCGGCGACGTGCTGCATTCGCGCGTCGCGCGCTCGCAGATCGGCGCGCTGACGACGCTCGGCGTGCCCGAAGTGCGCGTCATCGGCCCGAAGACGCTGCTGCCGACCGACGTCGAGCGGCTCGGCGTGCGCGTCTTCCACGACATCCGCGAAGGCCTGCGCGGCGTAGACGTCGTGATGATGCTGCGGCTGCAGAACGAGCGCATGAACGGCGCGCTGCTGCCGACGCCGCAGGAGTTCTACAAGGTGTGGGGCCTGACTGCCGAGAAGCTCGCACTGGCGAAGCCCGACGCGATCGTGATGCACCCGGGGCCGATGAACCGCGGCGTCGAGATCGATTCGTCGGTCGCCGACGGCGCGCAGGCGGTGATCCTGCCGCAGGTCACGTTCGGCATCGCGGTGCGCATGGCAGTCATGAGCATGCTGGCCGGCCAGCAGGGGAGCAAGTAAATGAAGATTCGCATCGCCAATGGCCGCGTCATCGACCCGGCCAATGGAGTCGACGACACGCGCGACATGTATCTCGCGGACGGCAAGATCGTCGCCCACGGCCGCGCCCCCGACGGGTTCGCCGCGGAACGCACGATCGACGCGACCGGCCTCGTCGTCGCACCCGGCCTGATCGATCTCGCGGCGCGCCTGCGCGAGCCGGGCTTCGAATACCGCGCGACGCTCGAATCCGAAATGGACGCGGCGATGGCGGGCGGCGTCACGAGCCTCGCGATCCCGCCCGACACCGATCCCGTGCTCGACGAACCCGGCCTCGTCGAAATGCTGTGCTACCGGGCGAAGAAGCTCAACCGTGCGCACGTCTATCCGGTCGGCGCACTGACGGTCGGGCTCAACGGCGAGCGCCTGTCGGAGATGGCCGAGCTCGTCGAAGCCGGCTGCGTCGCGTTCGGCCAGGCGAACGTGCCGGTCGTCGATAGCGCAGTGCTGCTGCGGGCGATGCAGTACGCCGCGACTTTCGGCTTCCGCGTGTGGCTGCAGCCGCTCGCGCCTTTCCTGTCGCGCGGTTTCGCGCACGACGGCGAAGTCGCGACCCGCCTCGGCCTGCCGGGCATCCCGACCGCTGCGGAAACGATCGCGCTGTATGCCCACCTCCAGCTCGCCCGCGCGACCGGCGCACGCCTGCACGTGACGCGCTTGTCGAGCGCCGAAGGGCTCGCGCTGATCCGGCAGGCGCGCGCCGACGGGCTCGACGTCACCTGCGACGTGTCGGTCAACCACCTGCACCTGTCCGAGATGGACATCGGCTACTTCAACAGCAACTGCCACCTCGTGCCGCCGCTGCGCAGCCAGCGCGACCGCGACGCGTTGCGGCAGGGGCTCGCCGACGGCAGCATCGACGCGCTGTGCTCCGACCACACGCCGGTCGATGACAACGGCAAGCTCACGCCGTTCAGCGAATCCGAGCCCGGCGCGACCGGCCTCGAACTGCTGCTGCCGCTGACGCTGAAGTGGGCGCAGGAAACGGGGCTGCCGCTGGGTCAGGCGCTCGCTCGCGTCACGTCCGACGCGGCACGCATCATCGGCATCACGAAAGCCGGGCATCTCAGCGCGGGGGCGCGGGCCGACCTGTGCCTGTTCGATCCGGCCGCCCACACGACGGTGCGCCGTGACACGCTGCGCAGCCAGGGCAAGAACACGCCTTTCCTCGGGCTGGAACTGCCGGGACGCGTGCATTACACGCTGGTCGAAGGTCAGGTGATGCACGAGCTGAGCTGAGCTTGAGCTGAACACCTCGTTGGACCGGCTCGACGGGAGCTGGGGTGATGCAGGCGGGACGCCGATCGGTCACCCCCGCCTCCGCAGCGAACGAGCTACCCGAGCGCGCGCAGACGGGCGAGCGCTTCGCTGCCCGCCCCTTCGATCCGCACGCGTTTCGCGCGCGAAGTTTCGCCGCTGACGAGGCTCACCGCTGAACGGCCGACGCCGCAGAAAGCGGCGAGAAAAACCGTCAGCGCGGCGTTCGCATTGCCATCGACGGGCGGCGCGGCGAGACGCAGCTTCATCGCGTCGCCGTGCGGACCGACGAATTCCGTCTTTTTCGCTGCCGGCTGCACATGCAGCGACAGGACGAGGCTGCCGTCCGCAGCTTCACGCAGCCAGTCCACGCTGTCAGCCGACGAGCAGCGCCGCAAAGTTGCCGCGCAGGCTGCTGACGACCATCAGCACGATCTGCAGCACCAGCAGCAGTACGAGCGGCGACAGGTCGACGTTCGCGATCGGCGGAATCACGCGGCGGAACGGCCGCAGGAACGGCGCCGACAGATTGTGGAACACCGATGCGGCCGGGGCATGCGGGCTGACCCACGACAGCACCGCCGACATCAGCACCACGGCGATGACCAGGTAGATCGCCATGCGCAACAGCTCGAGCAGCCCGAGCCCCCAGACGCCGAGCAGCAGGCCGGCGACGCTGCCGTCGAGCGGCACGCCCCTGACCCACAGCTCGATGAACACCATCAGCGTCTGCAGCACCCACGCCGGCACGAGGCTCGCGAGGTCGATCCCCATCAGGCCGGGAATCACGCGGCGCAGCGGACGGACGACCCAGTCGGTCGTCGCGACGACGAACTGGCCGATCTGGTTGCGGAACGACACCCGCTGCCACTGCATGAAGAAGCGGGCGAGCAGCATCAGCGTCAGAAAGCCCGCGGCGGTGTTCAGGATCAGGAGCAGCACGTTGCCGAGCATGGGCGATCAATCCTTTCCGAGCTGTTCGCCGAGTTCGCGGCCGCGCACGTCCGCGGCATGTACCGCGCGCACGATCGCGTCGAAGACGCCCGACGAAGCCATGCTCGCGAGCGCGGCTTCGGTCGTCCCGCCTTTCGACGTCACGCGCTCGCGCAACACCGCGGGCGCCTCGTCGGCGCCGGCCGCGAGTTTCGCCGCGCCGAGCACGGTGTCGAGCGCCAGCCGCCGCGCGGTTGCCGCGTCGAAGCCGAGCGAGACGCCGGCCGCTTCGAGCGCTTCGATGAAATGGAACACGTAGGCGGGCCCGCTGCCGGAGACCGCCGTCACCGCGTCCATCTGCGCTTCGTCGGCGATCCACACCGTGCTGCCGACCGCGCCGAGAATGCGCTCGGCGGCTTCGCGCCCCGCGGCATCGACCGAAGGATCGGCGTACAGGCCGGTGACGCCTGCGCCAATCAGCGCCGGCGTGTTCGGCATCGCGCGCACCAGGCGATGGTAGCCGCCGAGCCAGCGACCGACGTCGGCGAGCCGCAGGCCGGCGGCGATGCTGACGACCACCTGGCGCGTCAGTCGCCCGGCGAGCGGCGCGACGGCGGCTTTCATCTGTTGCGGCTTGACTGCGAGCACGACGACATCGCACCCGAGCACGTCGTCATCGACGGCTTGGGCGGTGCGGATGCCGAAGCGCTCCGCGAGTCGCGCGCGGCTGTCGGCCTGCAGGTCGACTGCCTGAATGTCCGGGCTCGCAAAACCGCGCTCGGCGAGGCCGCCGATCAGGGCGGTCGCCATGTTGCCACCGCCGAGGAAACTGATCTTGATGCGTTCCGTCATGCTCGCTCCTCGCGCACGTGCCGTGCGCCGAAAATTGCGGTGCCCACGCGCACCATCGTCGCGCCTTCGGCGATCGCCAGTTCCAGGTCGTCCGACATCCCCATCGACAGCGTGTCGAGCGCGAACCCCGCGTCGTTGAGGCGATCGCGAAGCTGTCGCAACGTCGCGAAGCGCGCGCGCAACAGGGCTTCGTCGCCTCCGGCTTCGGGAATGCACATCAGGCCGCGCAGCGCGAGACGCGGCAGCTTCGCGACCGCCGCAGCGAGCGCCGGCACTTCGCCGGGCGCGACGCCGCTCTTGCTTGCCTCGCCGCCGAGATTGACCTGGATGCATACGTTCAGCGGCGGCAGATCACTGCCGCGCTGCTCCGACAGCCGTTCGGCGAGCTTGAGCCGGTCGACCGAGTGGACCCAGTGGAAATGCGCCGCGACCGGGCGCGTCTTGTTACTCTGCAGCGGCCCGATGAAATGCCATTCGAGTTGCAGCGCGTGCAGCTCGGCCGCTTTCGTGGCACCTTCCCGGACGTAATTTTCGCCGAACAGCCGCTGCCCGGCGTGCGCCGCTTCGACGACGCATTGCGCCGACTGCGTCTTGCTGACGGCGAGCAGCGCGACGTCCTCCGGCGTGCGTCCCGACGCCCGGGCAGCCGCCGCGACGCGCTGGCGCACGGCTTGCAAGTTCGCGGAGATTGATGTCATATAGCGGCGGATTTCGGCCGTGGATCAGGCGAGCGAGTATAGCATCGCGACCGGGACGCCCCCGCGCCCCGCAATCCGCCCGGTCAACCTCAAGCGACAATCCCATGGACATCACCGAACTGCTTGCCTTCGCGGTCAAGAACAAGGCATCCGACCTGCATCTGTCGTCCGGGCTGCCGCCGATGATCCGGGTGCATGGCGACGTGCGGCGCATCAACCTGCCGCCGATGGAGCACAAGGACGTGCACTCGATGGTGTACGACATCATGAACGACGGCCAGCGCAAGCAGTTCGAGGAAGTGCTCGAATGCGACTTCTCGTTCGCGGTGCCGAACCTCGCGCGCTTCCGCGTCAATGCGTTCAACCAGAACCGCGGCGCCTCGGCGGTGTTCCGGACGATTCCGACGAAAGTGCTGAGCCTCGAGGAGCTCGACGCGCCGAAGATCTTCAAGGAGATCGCCAAGCAGCCGCGCGGCATCGTATTGGTGACCGGCCCGACCGGCTCGGGCAAATCGACGACGCTTGCCGCGATGGTCGATTACGTCAACGAGAACGACTACGGCCACATCCTGACGATCGAGGACCCGATCGAATTCGTGCACGAATCGAAGCGCTGCCTGATCAACCAGCGCGAAGTCGCCCGCGACACGCTGTCGTTCAACAACGCGCTGCGCTCGGCGCTGCGCGAGGACCCGGACGTGATTCTCGTCGGCGAGCTGCGCGACCTCGAGACGATCCGTCTCGCCCTGACCGGCGCCGAAACCGGCCACCTCGTGTTCGGCACGCTGCACACCTCGTCGGCGGCGAAGACCGTCGACCGGATCGTCGACGTTTTTCCGGCCGCCGAGAAGGACATGGTGCGCGCGATGCTGTCGGAGTCGCTGCGCGCGGTGATCTCGCAGACGCTGCTGAAAACCAAGGACGGCCAGGGCCGCGTCGCGGCGCACGAGATCATGATCGGCACGCCGGCGATCCGCAACCTGATCCGCGAGAACAAGATCGCGCAGATGTACTCGGCGATCCAGACCGGCCAGGCGGTCGGCATGCAGACGCTCGACCAGAACCTCATGGACCTCGTGCGGCGCAACGTCGTGTCGGTCGGCGAAGCCAGGGTGCGCGCGCAGAACAAGGACAATTTCGCCGGGTAATTTTCTTTCGCCCGGTGAATTTCGTCGGATAATTGCGGCCGGATTCGCCGCGCGCCGCAGTTCCCCTGTTTCACCCCGAGGGGCGGCGGCAGTCGGGCGACGCGGCCTCACAGCCGACACTTTTTCCGCGGGAGCGCAGCAATGGAACGCGATCAGGCCCTGAAGTTCATGCACGACCTGCTGCGGCTGATGGTGCAGAAAAACGGCTCGGACCTCTTCATCACCGCGGGTTTTCCGCCGGCCATCAAGGTGGACGGGCGCGTCACGCCGCAGTCCAACCAGACGCTGACGGCGCAG
Source organism: Azoarcus sp. PA01 (assembly GCA_001274695.2). Taxonomy (NCBI): domain Bacteria; kingdom Pseudomonadati; phylum Pseudomonadota; class Betaproteobacteria; order Rhodocyclales; family Zoogloeaceae; genus Azoarcus; species Azoarcus sp. PA01. The sequence continues at coordinate 990,199 of LARU01000002.1, forward strand.
CACACGACCGAACTCGCGCGCGCGATCATGAACGACCGCCAGGCGGCCGAGTTCGAGTCGACGAAGGAGTGCAACTTCGCGATCTCGCCGCCGGGCGTCGGGCGCTTTCGCGCGAACGCGTTCATCCAGCAGGGCAAAGTCGGGCTGGTGCTGCGCACGATCGCGCAGACGATCCCGAACTTCGACGAGCTGGGCATGCCGCGCGTGCTGCGCGACATCGCAATGGCCAAGCGCGGGCTGGTGATTTTCGTCGGCGGCACCGGCACCGGCAAGACGACGTCGCTCGCAGCGATGGTCGACTTCCGCAACGAGCACTCGTACGGGCACATCATCACCGTCGAGGACCCGATCGAATACGTGCATCAGCACAAGAACTGCATCGTCACGCAGCGCGAGATCGGCATCGACACCGACAACTGGGAAGCGGCGCTGAAGAACACGCTGCGCCAGGCACCCGACGTGATCCTGATGGGCGAAATCCGCGACCGCGAGACGATGGACTACGCGATCGCGTTCGCCGAAACCGGGCACCTGTGCCTCGCGACGCTGCACGCGAACAGCGCGAACCAAGCGATCGACCGCATCATCAACTTCTTCCCCGAAGACCGTCGTCCGCAGCTCTTGATGGACCTGTCGCTGAACCTGCGCGCGCTGATCTCGCAGCGCCTGCTGCCGCTCAAGGAGCGCAAGGGCCGCGTGCCGGCGGTCGAAGTGCTGCTGAATTCACCGCTGATCGCCGACCTGATTTTCAAGGGCGAAGTCCCGGGCATCAAGGAAGTCATGAAGCGCTCGCGCGAACTCGGCATGCAGACGTTCGACCAGAGCCTGTTCGACCTCTACGAGGAAGAGCGCATCAGCTACGAGGACGCGCTGCGCAATGCCGACTCGGTCAACGACCTGCGCCTGCAGATCAAGCTCAACAGCAGGCACGGCGACAAGGACCTGGTGTCCGGCATCCAGCACCTCGACATCGTGTGAAGCATCCTCGCGCCGCCGCCCCGGCGGTCCGACGCGCCTACTCGCCGGCCGCCGGCTTGCGCCGCATGCTGCCGGCGACCATTCGGTATTCGAACAGCCGGCACTCGAGCGCACCGTTGAAGAGCGGCGTGCGCTTGCTCGCCTTGAGCCCGATCAGCTTGGGCAGCGCCGGGTCGGCGGTGAGGAAATAGCAGCGCCAGCCGCTCCAGCGCTGCTTCAACGCGTCGCCGAACTGCGGATACAGCGCCGCCAGCTCTTCGGCCTCGCCGATGCGCACGCCGTAAGGCGGATTGGTCACCAGCACGCCCGACTCCGCCGGCGGGTCGAGCTTGAGGAAATCGGCGCGGTCGAGGACGACGCAGTCAGCGAGCCCCGCCGACTGCAGATTGACGCGCGCGCGCCGCACCTGCTCGCCGACGATGTCGGAACCGTAGATCTTCAGCCGCCGCGGCGGCTGGCGACGCGCTTCGGCCGCCTGGCGGATGCTCGCCCAGGCCGCGCGATCGAGATGGCGGAAGCGCTCGAACGCAAAATCGCGCCCGAGGCCAGGCGCGATATCGAGCGCGATCTGCGCCGCCTCGATGAGGAAAGTGCCGCTGCCGCACATCGGATCGAGCAGCGCTTCGCCGGGCTGCCACCCGGACAGCCGCAGGATGCCGGCGGCGAGGTTTTCCTTCAGCGGCGCTTCGACGGCAGCCGGCTTGAAGCCGCGCTTGTACAGTGGCTCGCCGGAAGTATCGAGATACAGCGTGACGCGGTCGCGCGTCAGGAACGCATGGATGCGGATCGCGGGGTTCGCGGTATCGACGCTCGGGCGCTTGCCGGTCACGGTGCGGAAGTGATCGCACACCGCGTCCTTGATGCGCAGCGTGATGAATTCGAGGCTTTTCAGCGGCGACTGCTTGGCCGTGACATGGATGCGGATCGTGTCATCGACGGTGAACCACTTCGCCCAGGTCACGCCGTAGGCGAGGCGATAGATGTCGTCCTCGCTCTGGTAGCGGCCTTCGGCGAGGCGCCACATGACGCGGGTCGCGAGCCGGCTCTCGAGATTGGCGCGGTAGCACACGCGCCAGTCGCCGGAAAAACCGACTCCGCCGTGCGTCGGTGCAATCGACGCGGCGCCGAGCGTCGCGAGTTCCTCGGCGAGCGTCGGCTCGAGGCCGCGCGGACAGGGGGAAAAAAAGGATTCGGACATAGCGGGGACCACGATCGGAAAAAAACAGCATCGGAAAGGAGGCGGTGCCTCGGAGAGGCGCGGCGGCAAAGCGATCGTGCGACCGCGTCGCCGTCGGCAGGGTACGTCAGAACGGCTTCAACACTGCGAGAAAGACCACCGCGAACAGCACCAGCACCGGCACTTCGTTGAACACCCTGAACCAGACATGGCTGCGGGTGTTGCGCCCGGCAGCGAAATCGCGCATCAGCCGGCCACAGTAAAGGTGGTAGCCGATCAGGAAAACCACCAGCAGCGTCTTCGCGTGCAGCCAGCCGGCGTTGCCGAAACGGTCGCCGAAGCCGAACCACAGCCAGAAGCCGAGCACGACCGCGAGGATGCCGAGCGGCGTCATGAAGCGATAAAGCTTGTATTCCATCAGCGCGAGGCGCTCGCGCGTCGCTCCATCCTCGACCATCGCATGGTTCACGAACAGGCGCGGCAGATAGAACAGCCCTGCGAACCAGCTGACGACGAACGTGATGTGCAGCGCCTTGACCACCAGCATCAAATGTTTCCTCCGCGAGTCTTGAGTGCCGCGGCGAACCCTTCGCGCACGGTCGGGTATTTCAGGCGGGCGCGCAATTCACGCCGGATGCGCTCGTTCGACAAACGGCGCGACTCCGACAGGAACGACAGCGCCATCGGCGAGAGCGTCGCGGCGATGTCGGCCCGGCTCATGCGCGGCGGCCGCGGAACGCCAAAAAAATCCGCCGCGAAGTCGAAATAATCTCCCATTTTCATGCTCGTATCATCGACGGCGTTATACACCCGGCCCGGTCGCGCGCGAAAGATCGCGAGACAGGCGAGCTGCGCGAGGTCGTCGGCATGAATGTGGTTGGTATGGACGTCCTGGGCGGTGAGCAGCACCGGCTCGCCGCGCTGCAGACGCGCGAGCGGCAGGCGGTCGGCAGCGTAAATGCCCGGCGCGCGCAGGATGCTGACCGCGACTGCGCAGCGGCGGCCGAAATCCCTCACGCGGCGCTCGGCGTCGACGCGGCGTCGGGCGCGATCGGTGCGCGGCACGCAAGGACTCGCCTCGCTGACCCACGCGCCGCCGCAGTCGCCATAGACGCCCGTCGTACTAATGTATATGACCCGCTGTGGTAGACTCGGCCGCTGCGCCAGCGCTGCCAGCAGTGCGGCGGTACGCGGATCCCGGACGCCGCGAGCCGGAGGCGGGGCGAAATGCAGGACCACGTCGGCGATCCCGGCCAGGCGTGCGAGGCTGCGCCGGTCGTCGAGGTCCGCGGGCAATGGGATCGCGCCACGTGAGCGCAGCGCCGCGCATGAGGCAGCGCTGCGCGTCACGGCATACACGCGGAAGCGTTTCGCCAGCCACGGAATCGCCCGCATGGCAACGTCACCGCTGCCGACGATCAATATTCTCTTCATGTTTTGATTATCTCACGCCCGATGCCGTTCCAGATTTCACTCGAGCCTGACGGACAGCGCTTCACTGCCGAAGACGACCAGACGATTCTCGACGCCGCGTTCGCGGCCGGCCTGCTGCTTCCGCACGGCTGCCGGGACGGCGCGTGCGGCGCCTGCAAGGGCCGCGTGCTCAGCGGCGAAGTCGACATCGGCGAAGTTTCGGCGAGCGCGCTGTCCGACGCGGAGCGCGCTGCCGGCCTCGCGCTGTTCTGCCGCGCCCGCGCCCGCAGCGACCTCGTCCTCGAAGCGCGCAACGTGCGGCGCGCCGGCGACATCCCGGTCAGGAAGCTGCTCTGTCGCGTGCAGCGCCTGCGCCGCGTCGCTCACGACGTGATGATCGTCGAGGTGAAGCTGCCGGCCAGCGAGACGTTCCGCTTCCATGCCGGCCAGTACATCGACTTCATCCTCGCCGGCGGCGGCCGCCGCAGCTTCTCGATCGCCAATGCGCCGGACGACGCCGATCACCTCGAACTGCACGTTCGCCACGTGCCCGGCGGACAGTTCACCGACCACGTGTTCAACGCGATGAAAGAGCGCGACATCCTGCGCTTCGAAGGCCCGCTCGGCAGCTTCGGTCTGCGCGAGGACTCCACCGGGCCGGCGCTGCTGATCGCGGGCGGCACCGGGTTCGCGCCGATCAAGAGCATCGTCGAGCACGCGATCCGCACCGGACAAGGGCGGCCGATGACGTTGTACTGGGGGGCGCGCGACCGCGCCGGCCTTTACCTCGACGAGCTCGCGCGCTCCTGGGAATCGCTGCTGCCCGGTTTCCGCTATGTACCGGTCCTCTCGGAGCCGGGCGCGGGCGATGCGTGGAGCGGGCGGACGGGCCTCGTCCACCACGCCGCAATGCGGGACCTCCCCGACCTTTCCGCCCATGAAGTCTATGCCTGCGGCGCTCCGGCGATGATCGACGCGGCGCGCCGGGATCTGGTCGCCGAGCGTCGCCTGCGCGCAGAGGCTTTTTTCTCCGACGCCTTCACCTTTGCTTCCGACGCGGGCCGCTGAAACGATGGCCGAGACCGCCTTTCTCACGCGCGAACCGGTCGTCAACCGCAACCGGGCGATCACTGCGAACCGCCTGATCGCCCATGGCCCGAACATCGGCGCCGTCGTGGAAATGCTCAACGGACTCGGCGAGATGTGGCCGACTCATCACCCGGTTTTCCTCTGCCTCGGCAAGCTCGTGCCGACGCCGGAGCTGATGAAGTGGCAGGCGCCGACGAACGCGATGATCGAGATCCCGGTGCAGGCCCTCGCCCATCCGCAGACCCAGGCCCTGCTGCCGCAGCTGCGCGAAGCGGGGGTAAGCGTATGCCTGAGCTGGTTCGCGCCGGGAACGCCCGTGCCGGCCGGCTACGACTGGCGCTTCGTCCTGATGGACAGCAGGAAGCATCAGCTGCCGTCGGGTGCGCCCGGCATTGCCCTCGCGTGGGGGCTGCCGAATGTGGAGGCCTTCGGGCAGGCTATCCAGGCAGGCTACGACGGCGCCTCCGGCTGGTTCTTCCTGCACGGCAACCAGCCGCCGAAGCAGCTGTCGCCAGCGCACGCGCAGCTCGTCCGGCTGATCGGGCTGGTGCGCAACAACGCCGAGCTCCGCGAGATCGAGGCCGTGCTGCGCCAAGACGTCGCGGTTTCCTACAAGCTGTTGCGCTACATCAACTCCGCCGGATTCGGGCTGATGTGCGAGATCCAGTCCTTCCGCCATGCGGTCAGCATTCTGGGCTACGCGAACCTGCACAAATGGCTGTCGTTGCTGCTGGTCACCGCGAACCGCGATCCGGGGGCGCCCGCGATGATGCAGACATCGATTTCGCGCGGCCGCTTCATGGAGGAGATCGGCATGTCGTTCTTCGACAAGTCCGAGCGTGACAACCTGTTCATCACGGGCGCATTTTCGCTGCTCGACGTGATGCTCGGGACGTCGATGCAGGGCCTGCTCGAAGAGATGAGCCTTCCCGCTGCCGTCAGCGACGCGCTGCTTCTGGATCAGGGCCCCTATGCACCTTTCCTGCAGCTGGCGAAAAAGTGTGAAAGTTTCGACCCGGCGGCGTTGCAGCAGCAAGCGGCGGAACTGCAGATCGCTCCGGAGCAGATCAACCGCGCGCTCGTCCGCGCACTGGGCTTCGCAGACAGCCTGCAGGCCTGATAGGGGCCGGCGGACGGCCCGATCGGCCGCGTCCGGAGATGCAATATTTGTCAGGCGGTGTCGTTGCCGCAGGCATTCGGTCACATCGCGCGCAGCGCGTCGCCCCTAGTGTGCTGAGTTAGAAATTCGCATACAAAATCGTTCAAGGCTGGCGAGGATGTCGTCAGTTGATTTGGTCCATGCGAAGGGTTTGGGATCATCGTTGTAGCGAGCAAGGTAGTCGCGGATGGCCTGCTCGAGTTGGCGGGTGGAACGGTGGGTGCCGCGACGAATCTGTTTTTCGGTGAGCTCGGCAAACCAGCGTTCGACCTGGTTGATCCAGGAGGCCGAGGTCGGGGTGAAATGGACGTGGAAACGCGGATGACGGGCAAACCAACTCCTGACCTTTGGCGTCTTGTGCGTGCCGTAGTTGTCCATCACCAGATGGATGTCCAGACCGGCTGGGACGTTGGCTTCGATGGTGCGCAGAAAGGCCAGAAACTCGCGGCTGCGGTGGCGTCGGTGCAGTTCCCCGATGACTTCTCCGGTGGCGACATCGAGCGCCGCAAACAAAGTCGTTGTGCCGTGGCGCATATAGTCATGCGTTCGCCGTTCGGGAAGTCCCGGCGCCAGCGGCAGGATCGGCTGGGTGCGGTCGAGCGCCTGGATCTGGCTCTTCTCATCGACGCACAACACCATCGCCTTGACCGGGGGATCCAGATACAACCCGACGATGTCGCGGACCTTGTCGACGAACAGCGGATCGGTCGAGAGCTTGAATGTTTCCTGCCGGTGCGGTTGCAGGCCGAAGGCGCGCCAGATGCGGCTGACCGCCGTCTGCGACATCCCCATCTCGCGCGCCATGCTGCGCGTACTCCAATGGGTGGCATTCTTCGGCACCGTTTCGAGCGTCTTGGCAATCACCGCATCGACACGGGTATCGTCGATCGTACGCGGCGCCCCCGAGCGCGGGGCATCGAGCAGGCCATCGAGCCGATTCGCGTCAAAGCGGTTGCGCCATTTCGATACCATCTGCTGCGACACCGACAAGCGTTGCGCGACAACCTTGCTGTCGACACCCGTCGCACACTCGAGAACGATCCGCGAGCGCAATGCGAGCGCCTGCGCGGTCTTACGCCGACGCGTCCAGGCTTCAAGCTGCTCGCGCTCGCTCTCGTTCAGCACGATCTCCACCTTCGGTCTGCCCATCGCTGCCTCCTGTCGCCAATCGTACGGCATGAGAGACCAGCGGATGAGCTAGTTGTTCAACAAATTTTTAACTCAGGACACTAGAATGCGCCATCGTCCCGACAAAAGCGCCCGGTCACCCGATGACGGTCCTGTCCGAGCAACGCCTCTTCCCGTTTCGTTCTTTCGCCCCGCTCGCCGAGCACCGGGAGCGTGCGCTGCGGCTGCTCGCTCCCGATGCGCCCGACTGGGACGAGCTCGCGTCGCTGATCCTGCGTGACCCGGCCCTGCTCTGTTCGATTTTCGTCGCTGCCCCGCTGCCGCCGCGGCAGCGCCTCGCCTCGACGCTGCGCCTCGAACTCTCGCAGCGGCTGCAGGTCCTCGGCGCCAGCGTGCTGCGCGCGTGGCTGCTGCAGCTCGCGTGGAACGCGGCTCCGCTCGAGCACGCGGTCCGCCTGCGCTCGGGCCAAGCCTTGATCGTGGCCGAATGCGCGCTCCATCTCGCGCTGGAAACCCGTTACGCGTATCCGGACGAAGCCTATCTCGCCGGTTTGTGGCACCCGTTCGGCTCGACGGTCGTCCAGCGCTGCGGGCTCGCCGGCCCGCTTGCCGACGCGCTGGCATTCGACCATCCGCTGGAAGAAGCTGCCCGGTCCGCCCATCCGCTGGTGCCCTTGCTGCACACGGCGCGCCGGCTCGCCGGCGAGGGCTGGGAGCACGAGCTGCCCGGCCTCGCGCAGAAGTGCGGGCTGAGCGTCGAAGCGCTGCTGAGCCTGCGCACCGACGTCGGTTTCCTCGTGCGGCAGTCCTCGATCCCGCCCGCGCTGAGCGACGGGACCGCCGAGGAATCGCGTGACGAGACAGGCGGCGCCGCGCCGCGTGTTGCCTGGCCCGCAGCGTCTTGCGGATCGGGTCTTGATCCGATGCTCGACACGGCGCTGTCGGCACTCCTGCGCACCGCCTTCATCGACCTCGACCCGCCGCGCGTCACGGAGCGCCTTACCCTGGCGCTTCGCCTGCTGTGCGGAAACGATGCGGATCCAATGTTCGTGGTCGCTGCCGACGAGCACGGCATCCTCCAGGCGCTGCCGCTGGGCGCAGGGCACGATATTGCGCAACCGTACGGCGAATTGGGGCTGCGCCTCGAGGACGAAACCAGCATCATCGCGCTGACGGCCCGCACGGCGAACCCTTCGTCATGTTTCCTGCGCCCCGGCATCCCTCTGCGAAGCGTCCCCGACTGGCATATCGTGCGCTGGCTCGGCCGCGAAGGGATTCGCTGCATGCCGCTGGAATTGAAGGACGGCACAGGCGTCGCCGTCATCGCGGCCGACGAGCTCAACCCGCTGCCGCCCGCCGCCGCGCGCGTCGTGGCCGCCCTCGCGAGCGCTGCGGCGCGGGCGCTGCGCGATCTCGACCGGCGGCGCAGCGCGCGCGCCGAAACCGAAGAACGCATCGAGGCGCATCATCGCGAACATGTCCGGCGCATCGTCCACGAAGCGCGCAGTCCGCTGACCGTCATCAAGAGCTATCTTGGCCTCGTCGCCCAGCACCATCCGGATGCGCCGGGGCTCGCCGGAAAAATGGATGCGCTGCACGGCGAGATTGACCGCATCACCGAGCTTCTGGAGCGCGCAGCCCGCACTCCCGTTGCCGAACCCGAACCCGCACGCTGCCGCGTCCCCGAGCTGCTGCAGGAACTCCACGGCCTGTACGGCGAATCCCTGTTCGCGCGGCGCGGCATCCATTTCGAGGTGCGCGCCGCAGCCGCTGTGCCTGCCGCCGCGATCCCGGGTTCGGCACTGCGCCAGGTGCTGTTGAACCTGTTCCGCAATGCGGCCGAGGCCCTCCACCCGGGAGGCCGCTTCTCGGTCGCCGTCCCCGGCCAGCTGCTTGCGAACGGCAGGCAATGCCTGGAAATCCGCCTGATCGACAACGGCCCCGGCCTGCCCGCGGAACGGCTCGCGGATCTTTTCAGTCCGCGCCCGAGCGGCAAGGGCAGCGGACACGACGGCATCGGTCTGTCGATCGTCCAGGAAATCCTCCAGCAATGGCACGGCCTGATTCTTTGCCGCAGCCAGGCCGGGAGCGGCACGAGCTTCCAATTGCTGTTACCTCTGGATACAAACGCCTGAACTGAGGCATTATTGTCCGTCCAGCGAATGCATTGATCAGAGCGGAGAACCATGGCTATTCCGGCAGAAGAGCCTTTCTATGACAGTGCATCCGACGCTCGGACGGATTGCGCCTCGGCGCGCATCCTCGTCGTCGATGATGACGCACCGCTGCGGCGCACCCTGCCGCATCTGCTCGCAAGCGAAGGGCGCAGCTTCGACGATTGCGCGAGCGTCGCCGAAACGATCGTCCGGCTGCACGACACGCAGTACGACCTGATCCTGCTCGACTACCGCCTGCCCGACGGCACCGGTCTTGCCGTGCTCGACTGGCTCGCGAGCCGTCGCCGCAGCGAAGCCGTGATCATGATTTCCGGCGAGGATGCGATCGACGCCGCGATCGGCGCGCTGCGACGCGGGGCGGACGACTTCGTGCGCAAGCCCTACCATGTCGCGCAGCTGCAGCGCGCCGTGCAGGGCGCGCTGCACAAGACGGCGCTGGAGCGCGCGAATCAGGCGATGAGCCGGCGCCTGCGCGCCTCGGAGCGACTGCACCGCTATCTCGTCGAGAGTTCGCCGGACCTGATCTTCACCCTCGATACCGCCGGGCGCTTCAGTTACCTCAACCCGCGCGTCGAAGAGCTCCTCGGATTCGAGCGCGACCAGCTGATCGGCACTCCGTTCCTGTCGCTCGTGATGCCGGACGACGCGGAGCGCATCGAACGCCTGCTGGAGGCGGAACAAAAAGGCGCCGGCGCCGCGTTTTCCGTCGAGCTGCGGCTGCGCCGCCCGAGGCCCGCAACGGCCGGATGCGTCACCGTGGCGCTGCAGGCCACGCCGATGCTCGCCGCGACCGCCGACCGGCGCTCCTGCGGGCTCTACGGCGTCGCACGCGACATTTCCGAGCGCAAGCGCGCCGAAGAGATCATCACTTTTCAGGCCTATCACGACCAGCTCACCCAGTTGCCGAACCGCGTGCTGTTCAAGGACCGGCTCGAGCTGGCGATCGTCCAGGCGCAGCGCCAGCGCAGCATGCTCGCCGTGATGTTCATCGACGTCGACCGCTTCAAGCTCGTCAACGACAGCTACGGCCACGCCGAGGGCGACGCGTTGCTGCGCGGCATCGCAGGGCGCCTGGCGGCGGCGCTACGGCGCGGCGACACGCTGGCGCGCCTCGGCGGCGACGAGTTCACCGTCCTGCTTCCGGACATCGGCCACGCCCGCGATGCCGAAACTGCCGCGCGCAAGATCCTCGCGGCGCTCGACACCCCGTTCACGCTCGGGCACGGCGAGTTCCGCGCGACGGCAAGTGTCGGCGTCGCGCTCTATCCGCGCGACGGCGGGACTGCCGAAGCGCTGACACAGCACGCCGACATCGCGATGTATCAGGTCAAGCGCTCGGGGAAGAACGGTTTCCGGTTTTTCGACCCGGAACTCAACCACGACCACCATGACCGGATCACGCTCGAGAACGATCTGCGCGCGGCAGTCGACCAAGCGCAATTGCAGCTTTACTTCCAGCCGCAGGTCAGCCTTTCGCAACAACGGGTCGTCGGCACCGAGGCGCTGTTGCGCTGGAACCGTCCGGCCCATGGTTTCGTCGCCCCCGACCTGTTCATCCCGCTCGCCGAGGAACTCGGCCTGATCGGCGAAATCAGCCGCTGGGTGCTGGATGCGGCCTGCGGACAACTGGCGCAGTGGCGACAGGCAGGGTTTGCCGACCTGAAGATGTCACTCAATCTGTCGACGCACGATTTCGAGCGTGAGGACATCGTCTCCGCAGTCATCGAGTGCCTGCAACGGCACGACATCCCGCCCGGCCGTCTCGACCTCGAAATCACCGAAAGCATGATGATGCAGGATACGGCGCTCGTCGCACACAAGGTGCGGCAACTGCGCGACGCCGGCCTCGGCATCGCGATCGACGATTTCGGCACCGGTTATTCGGCGCTTGGATATCTGCAGAAAATCCCCGTCAGCACGCTGAAGATCGACCGCAGCTTCGTGCGCGACCTCGACGGACCGGTGACGAACCCGATCATCTCGGCCATCACCGGGATTGCGCGCGGTTTCGGGCTGCAATTGATCGCCGAAGGCATCGAACGCCCGGCGCAGGCCGAAACGCTCCGCGCCCTCGGATGCGACGTGATGCAGGGCTTCTACTATTCGCGTCCCACGCCGCCGAATGAAACCATTGCGTGGATGACGACGCCGCCCGCGCGTTTGCTGAACTGAAGCCGCCGGGCACGGTCGCGTCGAACGGGCCAAAAAAAAAGCCAGCACGCGGCTGGCTCTTTCGATAGGGCGCCGATTACTTCTGCGACATCACCCAGGTGGCGAGCAGCTTGGCCTCGTCGGCGCTGACTTGCGGATTTGCCGGCATCGGCACCGGGCCCCACACGCCCGAACCGCCTTTCTGGATCTTTTCGGCCAGCTTGGCGACCGCGTCGGCCTGACCGGCGTATTTCTTCGCCACGTCCTGGTACGAAGGGCCGACCAGCTTCTTGTCGACCGCATGACAGGCGAGGCAGTTCTTGGCCTTGGCAAGTTCAGCGGAGGCGAACGCCGGAGCGGCGGACAGCAGGCCCGCGGCAACCGCGGCGGCAACGAACAGTTTCATGCTCTTTTCCTCATCAGGGGTGGTGTAAAAAGGTCGCCGGATATTAAACCAGCGACCCGGATTTGACTACGATGCAACACGGTTGCGCGATCTCGGTTCAAGTCTCGCCCGCGCGCTTTATCCGAGCCCAAGCAATCAACGCCGCAGTACCGGTTTGCGTTGACGTCGACTTTCCTGCTCCGGGATGCAGGGCCTGCGTCGCAGCCCGCCCGCCGGCGAATGTTCTCCTCTGGCCGGAACTGTTCGACGCGTGAAACGCTCCCCAGCATAAGGCCGGCTCGTGACCGAGGAGGAGATACGTGTCCGGCGAGAATATCAGCAGTGGCCCGGCCGAAACGCGCGAACGCAGCGATCTCGAGAGAGGCGGCGGTACGGCCTGTTGCGGCCAGCGACGAAGGGGCGAGCGATGAGTATTGGCAACGAGCAATCGGATTTCCCCCGACCCGGCGAGCCCTTGTGGCGTCTGGTCTACCGTTTCCTGTGGCCGTTCCAGTATTTTCGCGACGTCACGCGTGGCAGCCGCGTCGAGCGCCAGCAGAACTACCGCCACAACCGGGCGATGCGCGTGTATCTGCCCGGCTTCATCATGAAATGGGTGATCCTGACGGGACTGTGCTACAGCGCCGGGAGTGCGTTGTGTCACGTCGGCGCGGACGTGCTCGCGGCCGGCTGCTTCGTCGTCGCGTGCTGGGCGCTGATCGTCGTCGTGCTGCTCGGTGTCGACTGGCTGTGGCTCGGGCGCTTCACCGATCTGTATTAGCAGCGAGCGCTGCGCTGCGGCATCGCGCGGCGGCGAAAGGGAGCGGGTTTATTGCCGCACTTCGGCGACATTGTCGAATTGCGTGAAGTGCCCGGTCGAGCGGAACGGGTTGATATCGAGCCCGCCGCGCCGCGTGTAGCGCGCCCACACCGCAAGATGCCGCGGCGCACAGCGGCGCAGCACATCACAGAAGATCCGTTCGACACATTGCTCGTGGAACTCGTTGTGGCTGCGGAACGAGACGATGTAACGCAGCAGCCCGGCACGGTCGATCGGCGCACCGATGTAGCGCACGACGACCGTCCCCCAGTCCGGCTGGCCGGTGACGAGACAGTTCGATTTCAGCAGATGCGAATAGAGCGTCTCGCTGACTTCATCGGCGGCGGTGTCGGCTTGCAGGAAAGCGGCGTCGGTCTGATAAGTGTCGATCTCGATGTCGATCTCGTCGAGCAACACACCGTGCGGGTAGCCGAAAACACGCGTCGGCCGGCGCGACAGGACCTCGATCGACACCGCGACCGGCGCCCCGGCGGCGGCGGACAGGTCGCGCGTCAGCGTGTCGTGCACGAGCGCGGGATCGACGAATCGGTGCTGGTTGAACGAGTTCAGGTAGAGCTTGAGCGATTTCGACTCGATCAGGCGCGGGGACGTGACCGGAACGCGAAACGTGCCGAGCGCGGCAACCGGCTTGCCGCGCGAGTTCAGCCACGACAGTTCGTATGCATTCCACAGGTCCTCGCCGGTGAACGGCAGCGTGTCGGGCGCGATACCCAGTTCGTCGCGCTTGATCTGCCGCGCGATCGGAAACAGGAGCTCCGGGGCGTAGGCGTCACGATAGACGACGGACCGGCCCAACGGCGACGCCTCGGCGCCGTGGTCGTGCGTATCGGAAGTACTCATGCCGGCGATTGTAAGGGAATTGCCTCTTTCCGGAACCGCTACCTGAATGGCGAGTGCCGATAGGAGCCCGCTGCGGACAGGCCCCCGTTCAAGCGAGGCGCTGACTGCCGCGGCAGCAGGAACGCCGGCGGCAGTCGCGTCTCGGTGCGGCCGAAATCGCTCAGTTGCCGGAGCGCGTCGTGCCACCGACGGCCCTGATCGCCTCGGACAGCAATGCTTCCTTGTCGACCTCGACGATTGCGGGCGCTTCCGGCGGGCAGACCGTCTGCGGATCGATGCCGCTGCGGTCCTGGCCGATTTCTTCGGGCGCGGGCAAATCCTCGCGCGCGACACCGAGAGCGCCCATCAGCTGCCCCATGCCGGTGAGCGTGCGGGCCTGCGCGATGATCCGGTCGTATTGGGCGTTCACGTACGCGCGCCGGGCCTCGAAGTATTCGTTTTCGGTGTCGAGCAGGTCCAGCAGCGTGCGCTGCCCGATGTCGAACTGCCGACGATAGGCTTCGCGCGCCTTCTCGATCGAAAGCTGGTGCTGATCGAGATACACGAGCTGTTCGGTCAGCCGTCGCACGTCGTTGTACGCGATCGACAGCGTCTGGCGCAGGTCGCGGCACGCTTTCTCGCGCAGGTCCTTGGCCAGGTCGAGCGTTTCGGCCGCCTGGCGCAGCCGCGCCTGGTCGGCGCCACCGCGCGACAGGTTGTAGCTCAGGACGGCTTCGACCGCGCCATCGCGCGAACGTCCATCGAGGCCTTCGAAGTTGTGATCGACCCCTCGATGCGCCCGCACATCGACTCGCGGATGGAACGCCGCCTTGCGCGACTCGATCTGGGCCTGTCCGGCGCGAACGTTCTCGACTGCGGCATTCAGCGACGGGCTGGTCACGAAAGCGGCGCGCAGCGTCTCCCGCACGGTCGGGGGAATCGCACCGACCACCGTGTCGGGCGCAAACCGCTGCGCCTGCGCGGGCGGCGCTTCACCGACGATGCGCAAGTAGCGCGCGCTGACGTCGTGGAGATTGGAGACTTCGGTGAGCAGGTTCGACTCGGCCAGCGCAAGGCGCCCGGCCGCCTGCTCGAGATCCACCCTTCGGCCCACCCCGGCGCCGGCGCGCTCGGCGATCTGATCGTGGATCTGCTTGTGCTGGACGTAGTTTTCCTGCGCGAGGCGCGTCAGATCACGGTAGCGCAGCACATCGCTGTACGCACGCAGCGCTTCGAGCGCCGCGGTCTCGGAGACGTCGCGCAGCTCGTAATAGCGGGTGAGCTTCGCGTAGCCGAGCCTCGACACCTCGCTGCGCGTCAGGAAACCGTCATAGACCATCTGATTCAGCGAGAGGCTCACGCGGCGATGATTGAAGTCGTCCGACGACTGCCCCGGGCGTTTCAGCGTTTCGCGCCCCGCACCGGCGATCAAGTCGACGTGCGGGAAGTAGCGGCCGCGCGCGGCGCCCTGCTCTTCCGCGGCAGCCCGGAACGCATGCCACCCCGCCTGCACTTCGGGATTGGCGACGACCGCCTTGCGGGCCGCGTCGCGCAACGCTTCCGGGACTTCTGCCGCCGCGAACCGGGGCAGCGCAGCCAGGACGGCAACACAGATCACGGTTCTCAGGTTTTTCATGTCATCTCCATAACGGTGCGTGGCTCCGTGCACGAATCCCGCGAATGCAGGGCACAGGTCACTCGATCCGGCTGGATAAATGATATGCGGTTGAATTTGGCCGCTCCGCCAACTACGCAACACTTCCCGTCAAATAAGGGCGTGACGCGCCACCTGCGGCCTTCGGCCGATACCCGATAATGGCGACGACCGAACCGCGTGCCGTCCGATGCCGACACACCTCCTTCCGCACGGAATGTTTTCCCGGCGATGCCGACCGGGCACCTCGGCGCTTGTCCGGCTGGGTGGCCTGTGCGTAGTAATCGGCGTCGGGCTCGTGAGCGCCCGCGGCGATGCGGATCTCATGGAACGCTTGGCCGGCGAACGTTTCGGCACGCCAGGGACGACTTCGGTGCGCGCGTGGCGCCAGATGATCGCCGACGCGCTGCCGCTGGACGACCTGGAAAAGCTGCAGCACACGAATACGTTTTTCAACCGGCGCATCCGCTTCGACGACGACGCGGCGATCTGGAACGAGGCGGACTACTGGGCAACTCCGCTCGAGACGCTCGGCCGCGGAGCCGGTGACTGCGAAGACTTCTCGATCGCGAAATACATGAGCCTGCGACTGCTCGGCATTCCGGCCGACAAGCTGCGCCTGATCTATGTCCGGGCGCAGATCGGCGGCGCGCACAGCGTTCTTTCGCAGGCCCACATGGTCGTCGGCTTCTACCCCTCGCCGCAGGCCGAGCCGCTCGTTCTCGACAACCTGATCGGCGAAGTGCGGCCGGCCGGGCGGCGGCCCGACCTGTTGCCGATATTCAGCTTCAACAGCGCGGGTCTGTGGATCGGCGGCGCGAGCGCCTCGTCCGCGGATCCGACCACCCGCCTGTCGCGCTGGCGCAGCGTGCTCGTGCGCATGCAGCAGGAGGGCCTGCAATGACAGCCCACCGGAGATTTGCAGTCATGTCCCTGATCAAGCAACTGTGGATCGCGATCGCGATCGTGATGTCCCTGTCGCTCGGCGGCAGCCTGGTCGTCAGCACGCTCTCGGCACGGCATTACCTCGAGCAGCAGCTGCAGGTGAAGAATCTCGACAACGCCACGTCGCTGGCGCTGGCGCTGTCGCAGCTGCCGAAAGATCCGGTCACCGTCGAATTGCAGGTCGCTGCCCAGTTCGACGCCGGCCACTACCGGCTGATCCGTCTCACTGCCCCGTCGGGCGACGTCGTGGTCGAACGCGAGTACGCCGGCCCGCGCAACGCCACGCCCGAGTGGTTCATGCGGCTGATTCCGATCGAGGCGCGGCCCGGCATCGCCCAAGTGCAGGACGGCTGGCACCAGTTCGGCACGCTCACGCTCGAGAGCCACAAGCGTTATGCGTACGAAGCGCTGTGGATCGGCACGCAGCAGCTGCTGCTTTGGTTCGGCCTCGGCGGCGTGCTGAGCGGCCTGATCGGCACGCTGATCATCAAGCACATCACGCGACCTCTGGGGCAGGTCGTCGAGCAGGCGGAGGCGATCGGCGAGCGGCGCTTCGTCACGACGCCGGAGCCGAACACGATGGAGTTTCGCCGCCTGGTGCATGCGATGAACACGCTGAGCGAGCGGGTGCGCACGATGCTCGCGGATGAATCGCGGCGGCTCGAGGAGTTGCGCCGCCACACGCAGCATGACGACGTCACGGGGCTCCTCAACCGCGGCCAGTTCATGAACCGCCTCGACTCGGTGCTGGCGCGCGACGACGCGCATTCCGCCGGCACTTTGCTGATCGCGCGCCTCGGCGACCTTGCGGCGCTGAACCGGCGTCTCGGACGGGATGCGACAGACCGCCTGCTGCGCGATATCGCGGACCAGTATGCGGCGTTCGCCGCGGCCCACGGGGACTGGGAAACGGGCCGCATCGGCGGCAGCGATTTCGTGCTGCTCGCGCCCGGCGGCGCGGATCCGGCAGCACTCGCGGGCGAGCTTGCGCACACGCTGCATGCGGCGCTCGATGTCAGCGCGGCCGGGCGCGGAATCCGCCTGCCGCTGGCGGCCGGTGCATTTGCGGCAGGGGAATCGCGCTCGTCGTTGCTGGCGCGCGTCGACGGCGCACTGGCCGTGGCTGAACGCGCAGGGGAACGCGCAATCGAAATCGCCAAAGCGCGCATCACCGCCGTGCCTTTTCCCGATCTTCAGGCCTGGCGCAGCGCGCTCACCGAGTCGCTCGAGCGCAACGGCATTCGCCTCGGCCGGTTCCCGGTGCTCGCCGCTGACGGCACGCTGCTTCACGACGAAGCGCCGATGCGCGTGATGCTCGATGGCACTTGGCAGGCTGCAGGCTATTTCATGCCGTGGGTTGCGCGTCTCGGCCTGGCGCCCCGCTTCGACGCAGCCGTCGCACATGCCGCGATACGCGAAATCGCCGGCAGCACAACACCGCTGGGAATCAACATTTCCGCCGAATCGCTCGCTGAGGCGAGCTTTTGCAGTGAACTGTTCAGCCTGCTGCAGCGCCATCCGGCCGCCGCGCAACGCCTCTGGATCGAGGTGCCGGAATACGGCGCGGTGCTCCACCAGCCGGAATTGCGCGCGTTCTGCCTCGCGCTGCGACCGTTCGGCTGCAAACTCGGCATCGAACATGCCGGTCCGCGCTTTGCCCGCTTGAACGACCTGCACGAGCTCGGCCTGAACTACATCAAGATCGACGCCGCGCTCGTTCGCGGCATCGACGGCGACGCCAGCAGCCAGGGCATTCTGCGCAGCCTGTGCACGATCGCCCATTCGATCGGACTGCTGACGATCGCCGAAGGGGTCGGCACCGAAGCGGAGAGACGCGCGCTGCCCGCTTGCGGCGTCGACGGCATGACCGGGCCGGCGATCGCGGCGCCGCAGCCGCTCCAGGCCGGCCCCGCTCCCGGTGCCGCACGACCGTAATCAGCCGATCAGCGCGCGCCGGCCGATCGCCATATCGAAGATGCGCAGATAGCTGGCCGCGACGTTGCGGATGTGGAATCGTTCGCGTGCATCCTGCAGCGCATTTTCGCCGAGATGGCGGAAATCAGCCGGAGCGTCGATCACCTCCATGGCATACTGCACCCACGTCTGTATGTCTTCGTACTTGCACAGCAGACCGTTGTAGCGATGCCTGATGACTTCGGGGACGAAACAGCGATCGCTGCCGATGACCACCTTCGCGCGGAACAACAGCTCGAAGAGCCCCCAGTTCGCGGAGCCGAACTGCAACGGATACAGGAAGAGATCCATCGCTTCGACATAGCCGGCGAACTCGTCGTACGACGCGAAATCGACATGCTGGAACGCCGAATCCGCGCCGAGCGTGATTCCTTCGCGTTCCAGCACGTATTTCATGAACGACTCGGGCCGGTTCTCCTTTTCGAAGCAGCTTTGCAGGAACGCGTCTTCGTAACTGTAGAGCACTTTCGGCGCGCCGCAGAAGACGAAGCGGACGTTCTGCCTTTTCTTCAGGATTTCCTTCGCAATCAGGATGAACTGCTCGAACCCCTTCGCCGATGACAGGTCGCGCGCGGCAAAACCGATGTGGAAAATGCCGTCCTTCCTCGCGAAAGTGCTCGGCCGGCGGGTGATGTCGAAGCCCTCCATCTGGGCGATCACCTTGTCGTGCAGGCAGGCCGGAAACATCGCTTTCGCGTAGGCGCTCGGCACGATCACGAGCTCGCTCTTCAGCACTTGGTGATAGCTGGTCATTTCGAACACTTTGTCGCGATAGGACGCGTAGTCGGGCTGCGGATACTTGGGGTCGTAGCCGTGGTGCGTGAACGACGGGAACTCGATATAGGTGATGATCGGAATGTCGAATTCGCCGAACAGCTGCAGCGGAAAGCCGCCCGACCCGTGCGCAACGATGACATCGATGCCGGTACGTGCGAGCAGTTCGGAGATCGATTTCCTGATCAGGAACGAGCGCTGGATGCGGGCTTCGAGATTTTTCGTATAGAAATAGGTATTCGCGTTCTCCGCCGGCACCTGGAACGGCACGAGGTTCGGGATCCTGTCCTTGTTCGCCTGATAAACCGAGGTCGAGCACAGGAACCACGAATGCGCGAGGCTTTCGGCATTCAGGTACTCGTGCAATGTCTGGAACTGACCCAGTCCTTCGTGTATGAAAAGTATGCGCATTGCGATGTTTTGCTGATCCATCCGGGAAATGGCGGAGCCGCCGGCCCGCCATCGCTGTCACGTCATTGCCGCGTCATTCGCCTGAAGGAACGTCGTTCCTCAGCATCCGGCTCAGCGAATCCTGATCGAAGGATTCGAATGCGTCGCCGCGGGGGGTACCCGAACCACTCGTTTGTCCGGGGCCTTCGATCAGCGAATCGTCGTCACTGATCACATCGATCGCCGCCAGTTGCCGAACCGGCGAATGACCGGTCTCGGCAGTCACCGTCTCGGTGACGGTCTCGGTGAAGTGGCCGACGGTCACCGTCTCGGTGAATTCGCCGACTGTCACGGTGTCGGTGAATTCGCTCACCGTGATGGTGCTGGTGAATTCGGTCAGCGTGACTGTCTCGGTCGGGCCGGCAATCGTTTCCGTCGCCGACACCACGGTTTCGGTGACGAAGCTTGCCGTCTCGGTGCCCGAAGTCACGGTCGGGGTCATCGCAGTGCCGAACTCTTCGACCGTCTGCGTGCCGACGGTCACGGTGCCGGTCACGGCTTCGGTCGCCGTCACGTCCACCGTCTGCGTACCCGTCGTCACGGTTTCAGTCGCGCCTTGCGTCGCTGTCACTTCGATTGTCTGCGTACCCGTCGTCGCCGTCTCGGTCGCCGCTTCGGTCGCCGTCAGCTCGACCGTCTGCGTACCCGTCGTCACCGTCTCGATCGCGGCTTGCGTGGCCGTCACTTCGACCGTCTGCGTGCCGGTCGTCACCGTCTCGGTCGCCGCTTCGGTCGCCGTCACCGCGACCGTCTGCGTGCCTGTCGTCACCGTCTCAGTCGCGGCTTGCGTGGCCGTCACTTCGACTGTCTGCGTGCCCGTCGTCACCGTCTCGGTCGCCGTCACCTCGATCGTTTGCGTGCCTGTCGTCACGGTCTCGGTCGCGCCTTGCGTTGCCGTCACTTCGACTGTCTGCGTGCCCGTCGTCACGGTCTCGCTGACAGTTCCGGTCGCGGTAAGGGTGACCGTTTCGGTTGCCGTTGCGATGACCGTTTCAGTCACCTGCACGTCCGTTGCAACCCCGACAATGGGACCGAGTCTGAACGCTCCGCTCATGCCGGTAACGGTCAAGGCAGTGTAATCGCCGGGAATGAGAACAGTCCCGCCTGCGGTCGATACCGTGCCGCCGCTGCCGTTCGAGGCCGACCAGTCGAAGCTTGCGGAACCGCCCGGCACAAAGATTTCGAGCGTCACGTCATTGACGGGCGCGGGCAGGCCTTCCGCTTCGAAACGAATGAAGAGCGTCTCGCCCGGATTGATGTTGAGGTTATCGATCGCGATATAGCCGTTGTTCGCGTTAACCAGATGTCCAGCCGTTGTCGAAAATACGACTGTCAGCGGAGCATCCGTGACCGAATATTCTCCATTCGGACCAGCCGCAGTGATCGCCAGATCGGACGTATCGAGCAACGTGGTCGTCGTGATCGTTTCGGTGACGTAGGTGTTCGTGACCGTATCGGTCCCGACAGTGACCGTCTCGGTTGCAGCTTCGGTCGCCGTCACGTCCACCGTCTGCGTGCCCGTCGTCACGGTTTCGGTCACCGCTTCGGTCGCTGTCAGCTCGATCGTCTGTGTGCCCGTCGTCACGGTCTCGGTCGCGGCTGCAGTTGCCGTCAGGTCGACCGTCTGCGTACCCGTCGTCACCGTCTCAGTCGCCGCTTCGGTCGCTGTCAGCTCGATCGTCTGCGTGCCCGTCGTCACCGTCTCGGTCGCGGCTTCGGTCGCCGTCAGCTCGACCGTCTGTGTACCCGTCGTCACCGTCTCGGTCGCGGCTGCGGTCGCCGTCACGTCCACCGTCTGCGTGCCCGTCGTCACCGTCTCGGTTGCGGCCGCGGTCGCCGTCAGCTCGATCGTCTGAGTGCCCGTCGTCACGGTCTCGGTCGCCGCTGCGGTCGCCGTCAGCTCGACTGTCTGCGTGCCCGTCGTCACCGTCTCGGTCACGGCTTCGGTCGCCGTCACGGTCACCGTCGCCGTGCCCGTCGTCACCGTTTCGGTCAATGCGGTCCCCGTCACCGTTTGCGTGCCGGACGTCACGGTTTCCGTGATGCCGGTGACCGTGATCGTCTGACTGCCGCCGACGGTGGCCGTCACGATTCCGCGCTCCGTCGCGGTGATGACGCCTGTCATCGTGGCGGTCACCACCCCTTCCACGGTGTCGGTGACGACTCCCGTCACGGTGCTGGTAACGGTCAGCGTTTCGGTCAGCGTGGGCGTGACCGTCGCCGTCTCGTCGACGAACGACGCGTTGCCGCTCGGCACCGGCAGCAACTCGTCCTCGGCGAAGAAGTCGAATTCGACGGGATTCACCTCTTCGACGATTCGCAGCAGGCGCACGAAGTCGTTGCCTTCGCCAGCGCCGCCTCCGGCGAGGCCGGCCGCGGGAGCCTCGAGGACGTCATCGAGGTTCGCGCCCTCGTTGATCGCATCGATGATCTGGTTGACCGTGTCGCTGGCGATGCGGGCATCCTGCGCGTCCGGCCGGGATGCTTCGGTGAGGTCGGCGGCGAGCTTGACGGACTGATTTTCGGCCAGCGTGAACAGGTCGCCATCGGGGAGGGTGATTTCGACGCGGGCGCCCCCGGCGGCGACGACGGTCTCTCCTTCCGCCAGCACGTCCCCTTGCGTTAGGGATCGAACCTTGCCTTCGGCGTCACGTGCATATGCGTTACCGGTGACTGTAATGACGGTTGCGAGCGGGCCGGCCATGATTGTTGCTCCAGAAGGGTCGAGTGAGGCGCTGCCGGCACCTCGCCGGCGGCACGACATCTGCTGTCGACGGATACCGTACGCTGCCCCTCGCGCCGAACCTATTGCACCGTAGGACAAGTGCCGTGAGAAATTTCACGACTTGCTGCAATTACGCCGGCATCGTTCCGATGACGGCGTCAATCGCCGGAAAACCGGCCGCGAAGCAGCCTGTTACAGCACGTCGTCGCTCCCGTCGAGCGACGCCAGCCGGTGCATCGCGTCGCGGGTGCCGCGCCGCTCCATCAGCTTGCCCTGCGCAGCGGGCGGCAAGTCGGTGAAGCGGATCACGCCGCGGTCGATCAGCAGGTCGATCAGGTCTTCGAGCACGCGCACCAGCCCGAGGTCGGAAGGGCTCAGCGGATTCGCGGATTCGGTGAGCAGAGCGAAGAAGGCGACGACTTCAGGTTCGTCACCGTTGGCGACGTCCCAGCCGCCTGGTTCGAAGTTGTCGCAGCCGACCGGTTCGCGGCTCGCGGCAATCACTTCGCCGCTGGCGTTGCGCTTGATGAAGATCATCGTTCAGTCCGCGAGCGCCGCGCTGCGGTGTGCCGACAGGCGGAGGACCAGCTGCAGCCGGTCGCGCACCCCGAGCTTGTCGAAGATCGCACCCAGGTGCGCCTTCACCGTCCGTTCTGTGATGCCGAGCTTCAAAGCGATCTCCTTGTTACTCAGCCCCGCGGCCGTCTCGCGCGCGACTTCACTCTCGCGCGCGGAGAGACTCGCCGGCAGCGGGCCTCGTCCGGGGGCGGCGAGCACCCGGGCAGCGGCCTCGACGACCCGCGCCATCAGTTCCGCGCCCACCCACAGGCCGCCATGCCGGGCGACGAGTTCGACCTCGCGCAGCAGTCCGGGTACCGCCAGCGCATGGCAATAGCCGCGCGCGCCATGCTCGAGCGCGATGATCGCCTCGTCGGCTTCGGGCACCATCGTGACGACGACGAGCGGGGACTGTGGCAGCGTGCGATGGAACCGGGCGACCAGCGTCGGCCAGTCGGCATGGGCAGTGGCGACCCAGATGACGTCCGACGGGAGCCCCGTCGCGAGGACCGCCTCGGCCTCCGTGCACATGCCACCCGGAAACGCTTCGAGCCAGCGTTCGGACGGGGCCACCGCTGCAGAGCAGGCGAAGAGGTTGCGGTTCATCGTTCGGACAGTGCGTTGGCCTTGGCCCGCAGCACGGGCTTCAGCAGGTAGGAGAGGATGGTTTTCTTGCCGGTGAGGATGTCGATCTCTGCGACCATGCCGGGAATGATCGGAAGGTTGTCGCCCAGACTCGAATTTTGCGTGCGCACCCTGAGGGTATAGAACGCGTTGCCTTTGTCATCAATGACGGTATCTGCGCCGATATGCTCCACCGTCGCCTCGAGCCCGCCGTAAATGGCGAAATCATAGGCGGTGAATTTGACGAGCGCCGTCTGTCCGGGCCGCAGGAAAGCGATGTCCTTCGGCTTGACCTGCGCTTCGAGGATCAGCGCGTCGTCGAGCGGGACGATCTCGACGATCTCCCGCCCCGGCTGGACGACGCCGCCGACGGTATTGACGAGCAGGCGCTTGACGGTGCCGCGCACCGGCGAGCGCACGTCGGCATGCTTGACGCGGTCGGCAAGCGCGCGGCTGCCTTCGGACAGGCTGCCGAGCGTGGCCATCGTGTCCGACAGCTCGCTGCGCATCCCGTTACGCACGCTCAGCTCGACTTCCTGAATCTTGCGCGTCGCCTCGGCAATTGCCGACTGGATGCGCGAGATCTGCGCGGCGGACTGGTCGCGATCGCCGCGCAGACGCGACACCTCGCGTTCGAGACGCAGGATATCGACTTCCGACACCGCGCCGGACTTGACCAGCGGCCGCGTGACGCCGAGTTCCTGCATCGCCAGCTGGAAACCGCGGCTCGCCTGTTCGTGCCGCGCGCGCACTTCGTTGAGCTCCTGCTGGCGCTGGCTCAGCTGCTGGCGGGCAATCGACAGCTGGGCCTCCATGCCGGCAACGCTGGATTCGTACAGCAGGCTTTCGTGGGCGGCGATTTCCGGGACTTCGCGCAGCACTTCATCGGGCAGCGTGAAGGCAGTGCCGTTCGTCAGCGCCTCGAGGCGCGCGGCCTTCGCCTGCAGCGCGAAGAACTGGGAGCGGTTTTCGGCCAGCGACGAGACGAAGCGGGTCGGATCGATGCGCAGCAGCAACTCGCCCGCATTGACGATCTGCCCTTCGCGCACCGGCATCTGCTCGACGACGCCACCGTCCACGGTCTGGATGATCTGCACCTGCGACGACGGCACCACTTTCGCGTCGCCGCGGGTGACTTCGTCGACCTGCGCGAAACCCGCCCACAGCAGCAGCAGCACGATCACGCCGGCGGCGACGCGCAGCAACATGCGGGCGCGCAGCGGTTCCTGCTGCAGGCGCGCCCAGTCGGCGTCGCACGCCCAGTCGAGGCCGTCGTCCGCCGCCGGAGGCGGAATCAGGCGGGCGAAAAACCGTCCGAACAACGGGCGCGCCGGCTGCGCGATGCGCGCCGACACGTCGCCGACGCGCTCGAACGCCGCCTGGCCATAATCACCGATCACGGCGCCCTCCCGATGCGGCCCTGACGCAGCGCTTCGACGACCTGCTCCTTCGGGCCGTCGGCAACGATCCTGCCGCCGTCGACGACGATGATGCGGGTGACGAGGTCCAGCAGCGAAGTACGGTGAGTGACGACGATCATCGTCTTGCCGCACGCGAACGCCCGCAGCCGGCCCTTGAGCTCCTCCTCGCTTGAGCGGTCCATCGACGCGGTCGGCTCGTCGAGCAGCAGGATCGGCGGATCATTGATGACCGCGCGCGCGATCGCGACCCCCTGCCGCTGGCCGCCGGACAACAACGCGCCGCGCTCGCCGACCTGCATGTCGAAGCCTTGCGGATGAATATTGACGAACTCGGTGAGGCCCGCGGTCGTCGCCGCGCGCACCACTGCGGCATCGTCGGCGAACGGCGCCGCGATCGTGATGTTCTGCCGCAGCGACCCGTAGAACAGCGTAACGTCCTGGGCGACATAGCCGATATGGCGGCGCAGTTCGGCCGGATCGAGCTGGCGCTGGTCGATGCCGTCGATCAGCACCGCCCCGGCGGTCGGGCGGAACAGCCCGAGAATAAGCTTCTCGAGCGTCGTCTTGCCCGAGCCGATGCGGCCGAGGATCGCGACGTGCTCGCCGGCGCCGATCTGCAGCGACACGTTGCGCAGCGCTTCGGTCTCCTGGCCCGGATAATGGAAGCTGACGTTGCGCAACTCGATGTCGCCGCGGAACGAGCGGCGGCTGATGAACGACGACGTCTCGGGGCGCTCGATTTCCTTTTTCATCAGCGTGTCGAGCGATTCGAGCGCCGTGGCTGCGGCATGATACTGAACCAGCAGTCCGGCGACCTGGCCGATCGGCGCCATCGCGCGCGACGAAAGCATGAAGCACGCGACCAGCCCGCCGACGCTGAGCCGGCCGTCGCCGATCAGGTACACACCGACAATGATGACCACCACGCTGACGCTCTGCTGCACCCACGCCGCCCCGTTCGTCGCCGTCGCCGACAGCAGCCGCAACTGCGAGCCGACGCGTGCGAGCAGCGCGACGCTCTTCTCCCATTTGCGCTGGATCGGCGCTTCCGCGCCGAGCGCCTTGACCGTCTCCATGCCGACCAGGGCCTCGACAAGCGTCGCGTTGCGTTGCGCGCCGGCGCGATAAGTGGTCTCCGCGAGTTCATGCATCCGCCCCTGCACCGTCATCGCGTACACGAGCAGCAACGCGACGCCGAACAGGAAAGGCAGCACCAGCGGCCACGCAATCCAGCCGATCACGAGCAGGAACAGCAGCGCGAACGGCACATCGATGAACGCGACGACCGTGGCCGAGCTGATGAAGTCGCGCACCGACTCGAACGCGCGCAGGTTCGCGGCGAACGATCCGGCCGATTCCGGACGCTGCTCCATGCGCAGGCCGAGGACACGCTCCATGATCGCGGCCGAGAGCTTGACGTCCGCGCGGCTGCCGGCAAGATCGACGAAGTAGCCGCGCATCGTGCGCAGGACCACGTCGCCGACGAGCACGATCAACATCCCCGCACCCAGCACCCACAGCGTTTCGACGGCCTCGTTCGGGACGACGCGGTCATAGACATTCATGACGAACAGCGGCATCGCGACGGCGAACAGGTTGATCATCAGCGCTGCCAGCAGCACGTCCCGGTACAGCGCGCGATTCTCCGCGATCACGCCCCAGAACCAGTGCTGGCGGCGCGCCGCTCGCACTTGCGGCACCCGCGCATCGAAGCGATGCGCGGGGCGCACGTAGATCGCATCCCCGGCATAGCGCGCCTCGAGGTCTGCCATCGGCAGTGCGACCTCCGAGTCGCCCAGTTCCGGGAACACCACGCGGGCGACGTTGCGCTGCGCATCGCGGCCGAGCAACATGCACGCGGACCGGCCATGGAGCAGCAGGACAACGGGAAACAACGCATCGTTCAGGCCGTCGAGCGGGCGTCGGACGATGCTGCTGTTCAGGCCCGCGCGCTTTGCCGCGCGTGCAAACAGCGATGGCGGCAGGCGGGCGCCGTCGAGCGGCAAACCGGCGACGGCCGCATCGCGCGTCAGGTTGCCGCCGTACGCACGCGCGAGCAGCAGCAGGCACTCGAGAAGCGGGTCAGCCGGTTCCGACGCCCGTGCATCGCCCGGTGACGGATCGGCGCGAGCCGGGTCGGGCTCGCAGCGATCTCCGATCGCGGCGTGAGCGCAGTCACCAGAACGTTTGTCCGCTTCTGCCACGCACTCTCCACCGGGAATACTGAAAACAGGACCGGCAACATCGCGGCTTCACCCCACTCGTTGCCTCGAACAAATTGTTACATAGCGCCGATCAGGAGCTCGTGACAGGCTTCTCACTTCAGCGCGGGCCGCACCCCTTCACTGCCGCACCCGCGGCAAACCTCCGGACACTGCAATTCGTAGCGGCGAGAATGCCGGGCACGCGAGGAAGAGCACGCGAAATCAGCCGATCGCGGAGCGCCGGCGTTGAAATGCTACAATGTTGCATTAGTGACGCCCTGCTCCTTGCGCCAGCCATGACCGCTCCGACCCTGCCTGCCGAAAAAAGCGCAGCCGCGTTGATCGCCGGCTGCGGGGGACGCATTACGCGCACCCGCCTCGCGGTGCTCGGCATCCTGCGCGACAGCGCCCATTCGCTGAGCCATGACGACATCGCGGCGCGGCTGCTTGCGCTCGACGTGCATCACGACCGCGTCACGCTCTACCGCACGCTCGACTGGCTCGTCGAGCAGGGCCTCGCGCATCGCGTCAGCGGGCCGGACCGCGCGTGGCGCTTCAACAGCGGCGGCGACAACGGCGGAGCGCATGCGCACTTCCATTGCGACCGCTGCGGCCACATCGTGTGTCTGGAATCGATCCGCGCGGACGAGAGCCTAGCGCTGCCTGCAGGATATCGCCCCGAGCGGGCCGAACTCGTCTTTCACGGTACGTGCCCGGACTGCGGCCGGCGACGGGCCGACGACGCATGAGCGCGGACGTACCCGGCACTTCCCGCGACGAACCGGCCACCCCTCCTCCGACGATGAATCCCGCCCACTCTCCGGCCGCCGCAACCGCGCCGCACCACCCCATCGCGCACGAACATGGCCGGCGCGCGCCGCTCGCGCCTGCTTACCCTCACCCCACGTTCAGCGCGTCAGTTCTCGTACAGGGGGTGGGCGCCCGGCTCGCCCTCGCCGCGGTCGGCGCAGCGCTGTTGTGGGTCACGATCGGCTGGGCGCTGTCATGAAACGCGCCACCGACGTCCCGGCGCTGCGCCTGGAAAACCTCACGCTCGGCTACGACCGGCACCCGGCCGTGCATCATCTGAGCTGCGACATCGCGAGCGGCGCGCTGGTCGCGATCGTCGGCCCGAACGGCGCCGGCAAATCGACGCTGCTCAAGGCGCTGACCGGCGAACTCGCGCCGCTGCAGGGGACGTTCCGGCTGAAGGCCGGTCGCGCGGGCATCGCCTACCTGCCGCAACAGAATGAGATGGACCGCAGCTTTCCGGTATGCGTCTTCGACATGGTCGCGATGGGATTGTGGCGCGACATCGGCGCATTCGGCGCGCTGCGCGGCGACCAGGCCGAACGCGTGCACGCGGCGCTCGCCGCAGTCGGCCTGTCCGGCTTCGAGTCGCGGCAGATCGGCGCGCTGTCGGGTGGACAGCTGCAGCGTGCGCGCTTCGCCCGGATGATGCTCCAGGACGCGCCGCTGCTGCTGCTCGACGAGCCGTTCAACGCGATCGACACCCGCACCATCGAGGATCTGGTCGCGATCGTCCTCGGCTGGCATGCCGAAGGCCGGACGATTCTCGCGGTGCTGCACGACCTCGAACTCGTGCGCCGGCACTTTCCCGAATGCCTGCTGCTTGCGCGCGAGCCGGTCGGCTTCGGCCCGACCGCTGAAGTCCTCACCAGCGAGCGGCTCGCGATCGCGCGCCGCCTCGCGAGCGATTTCGACGACGCGGCGCAGGTCTGTCAGCGGCAACCCGAGCGGGGGGCCGCATGATCGCGGACGCGCTGTTCGCGCCGTTCTCCGACTTCGAATTCATGCGCCGCGGCCTGGCAGGCTGCCTCGCGCTCGCGCTGGGCGCGACGCCGGTCGGCGTGTTCCTGCTGTTGCGCCGCATGAGCCTGATGGGCGACGCGATGGCGCATGCGATCCTGCCGGGGGCGGCACTGGGCTACCTCGCGTTCGGCCTGTCGCTCGGCGCGATGACGGTCGGCGGAATCATCGCCGGGCTGGTCGTCGCGCTCGCCGCGGGGCTCGTCGCGCGCTCGTCGATCCTCAAGGAGGACGCCAGCCTCGCCGCGTTCTACCTGCTGTCGATCGCGACCGGCGTGATGATCGTGTCGCTGCGCGGGCGCAACCTCGACCTGCTGCACGTGCTGTTCGGTTCGGTGCTCGCCCTCGATGACAACTCGCTGCTGCTGATCAGCGCGATCTCGACGCTGACGCTGTTCGCGCTGGCGCTGCTCTACCGGCCGCTGGTGATCGAATGCTTCGATGCCGCGTTCCTGCGCAGCGTCAGCGGCACGAGCCCGATCGCCCACTATGGTTTCCTGGTGCTCGTCGTGCTGAACCTCGTGAGCGGCTTTCACGCGCTCGGGACGCTGATGGCGGTCGGCATCATGATCCTCCCCGCTGCCGCGGCGCGGCTGTGGGTCAGGCGCCTGCCCGCGATGCTGGCGCTGGCGATCCTGATCGCGCTGGCAAGCGGCATCGGCGGCATGCTCGCGTCGTTTCATGCCGATGTCCCGGCAGGACCCGCAATCATCCTGACCGCCGGCGCGGTGTATCTGCTGTCGCTCGCGCTGGCGCCCGGCGGCATGCTCGGGGCGCGGCTCGAGCGCCGCCCGCATCTCGAATCCTGAAGCCCCTGTCGTCACCGTCACGGAATCGATGAATCAGCTGAAAATCGCCCTGCTCGCCGCGCTCGCGCTCGGTCTTGCCCTCGCTGCCCGGCGCTGCGCGCCGCACCGCTCGAAGTCGTCGCGAGCTTCAGCATCCTCGGCGACTTCGTCAGCCGCGTCGGAGGAGAACGGGTCGCCGTGACGACGCTCGTCGGCCCCGGCGCCGACGCGCACAACTACCAGCCCGCCCCTCCGACGCCCGGCGCCTCGGCAACGCGCAGCTCGTCGTCGCCAACGGCCTCGGCTTCGACGAGTGGATCGAGCGCCTGGCGCAGTCGGCGGGCTACCAGGGCACGATGCTGAGCGCGAGCGCCGGGATCCGGCCGCTCGCGGAGGACGACGAACATGGCCATGCCCACGAAGGCGCCGTGGACCCGCACGCGTGGCAGGACGTCTCGAACGCGATCCGGTACGTCGCCAACATCGCCGACGCGCTGAGCCGGGCCGATCCGGGCGGCGCGGCCATCTACCGGCGCAACGCCGCCCGGTACGCCGCGGAACTGGAAGTCCTCGACGCGACGATCCGCCGCACGCTGGCGACAGTGCCGGTCGAGCGGCGCAAGGTCGTCAGCTCGCACGACGCGTTCGGCTACTTCAGCCACGCGTACGACGTGCGCTTCCTCGCCGCCGCGGGCGTCAGCACCCAGTCCGAACCTTCGGCGGGCGGCATCGCGCAGCTGATCCGCCAGCTGCGGCGCGAAAAAGCGCCTGCCGTGTTCGTCGAGAGCATCAGTGATCCGCGGCTGGCCGAACGCATCAGCCACGAGAGCGGCGCGCGGCTCGGCGGGATACTGTACTCGGACGCGTTGTCAAATGCCGACGGCCCCGCGCCGACCTACCTCGACATGATGCGTCACAACCTCGAGACGCTGATGGAAGGATTGGCGCCGACACCCTGAGCGCCGATCCGGCCTGCAGCGGATTTTCAGTCGCCGTCCTCGGCGAGGCGAAAGCCCTGGAACTGCCAGCGCTCGTGCGGATAGAAGAAATTCCGGTAGGTCGGGCGCACATGATCGGCAGGGGTCGCGCATGAGCCGCCGCGCAGCACCATCTGGCCGCACATGAACTTGCCGTTGTACTCGCCCAGCGCGCCCGCTGCGGCATGAAAGCCCGGATACGGCAGATACGCCGAGACGGTGTGTTCCCACACGTCGCCATAGAACTGGCGCAAGCCTTCACCGGCGTCGGCGACGACGGGATGGAGATAACCCGCATCGCGGAAGTTTCCGCCCACCGCTCGATCCGCAACGGCCACTTCCCATTCGGCCTCGCTCGGCAGGCGCCGCCCCGACCACGTCGCGAAAGCGTCCGCTTCGTAGTAGCTGACGTGGCACACCGGTTCGTCCGGATGCACGCGGCGCATTCCGCCGAGCGTGAACTGCCACCATTCGCCGTCGATGCGCTCCCAGTACAGCGGACTGCTCCACTCCGACTGTTTGACCCGCGCCCAGCCGTCCGACAGCCACAGCGCCGGATTGGCATAGCCGCCGGATTCCATGAACGCGAGATACTCGCCGTTGGTCACCGGCCGGGACGCCAGACGGAAAGGGTCGAGCCACACGCGATGGCGCGGACGCTCGTTGTCGTACGCGAATCCTTCGCCGGCATCACCGATTTCGCACAGGCCGCCCCCGAAACCTGTCCACTCGAGCGCGCTGCGCGAACGCGCCGGCGGTACCGCCAGATCGGCACGGTAGGCGGGACGCAGCGGACTGACGCTGAAATTGCGCTTGATGTCGGTCAGCAGCAGTTCCTGATGCTGCTGTTCGTGGTTCAGCCCGATTTCGAGGCGTTCGAGGATTTCCGGCCACGGCCGGTCGCGCCGGTCGTCGAGCAGTTCGAGCATGTGGCGATCGACGTGGGCGCGATAGCGGTAGATTTCCTCGACGGTCGGCCGGGAAAGGAATCCGCGTGCCGCGCGCGGATGAAAAGCGCCGATCTGTTCGTAATAGGAATTGAACAGCACCCGGTACGCGGGATCGAACTCGGCGTAGCCCGGCGAGTATTCGCGCAGGATGAAAGTCTCGAAGAACCAGCTGACGTGAGCCAGATGCCACTTCGCGGGGCTCGCCTCGTCGGCAGCCTGAATGACGAAATCCTCGATGCACAACGGTGCGACCAGCGCTTCGCTGTCCGCGCGGATGTCGCGATAGGCCGCGCTGCAGGCTTCGCGCAAGGCTTCCGGATCTGCGTCAGCCATCCCGCTGACCGCGCGCAATCGCTTCATGTCTCGCCCTCCCCGTTGCGGCCCCGCAAGCCGGCCCGACTCAAAAGAAAATCGCGTGCAACATCTTCGCGCACAGCAGGATCAGCACGCCCGCGAACACCTTCTTCAACGTTGCGACCGGCAACTGGTGGGCGAGTTTCGCGCCGACCGGAGCGGTGAACATGCTCACGCTGCTGACGAGCAGCAACGCCGGCAGGTAAATGAAACCCAGACTGTATTCGGGCATTCCCGTGCCGTCCCAGCCATTGACGAGGTAACCCACGGTTCCAGCAAGCGCGATCGGCAGTCCGATCGCCGCCGACGTGCCGATCGCGTTATGGACTTTGACGTTGCACCAGGTCATGAACGGCACGGACAACGACCCGCCACCGATCGCGACAAGGGCGGACACGCCCCCGATCCCTGCCCCGACCGCGCTCATGCCGAGCCATCCCGGCAGCTCGCGCGACGGCTTCGGCTTGACGTTCGCGAGCATCTGCAGCGCGACGTAAGCCATGAAGCCGGCAAAGAAGATCGCCAGCGGCTCGGACGCGACCCGCGACGCGATGAAGGTCGCTGCAAAAGTGCCGAGCAGGATTCCCGGCGTGATGCTGCGCACGACATCCCAACGCACCGCGCCATGGCGATGATGGGCGCGCAGACTGGACAGCGAAGTCATGACGATCGCCGCCATCGACGTACCGAGGGCGAGGTGCACGACGCTGTCGACGGCGAAACCCTGTGCGACGAAGAGGCTCGTCAGCACCGGCACCATGATTCCGCCGCCGCCGACGCCGAGCAGGCCGGCAAAGAAACCGACGAACGCACCGAGCGCCAGGTAGCTCAACCACCACACATCGAAAACCATGCTTCCAGTCCTGTCCGCCGGCCCTTATTAAGGCAGTAATCAAATACAACCATTGCCAAATACAACCGTTCGCCCTGAACTTGTCGAAGGGCGCTGCCAAGGCTTCGACAGGCCTGTCCTGAGCGAGGCCGAAGGGCTCGGCCCGAACGG
Organism: Azoarcus sp. PA01; assembly: GCA_001274695.2. Classification (NCBI taxonomy): domain Bacteria; kingdom Pseudomonadati; phylum Pseudomonadota; class Betaproteobacteria; order Rhodocyclales; family Zoogloeaceae; genus Azoarcus; species Azoarcus sp. PA01. The sequence continues at coordinate 1,022,747 of LARU01000002.1, forward strand.
TATCGGGTGGCCGGTTTAATAATGAAAAATGAAAAACGCCCGCACAAAACAAGAGAGGCACGGACCGTGATCCGTGCCTCTCAATTTGGCCCCCCACCTGTTTCGTCTCCGCCGGCATCCTGAACCTGGGGTTCAGGGAGGTCGCTTCCCTTCCGCATCAGGCTCACCCGGCGAGGGGCGTGCACACCTGCGGCATCCATGGTCCGCGACCAAGTCTCTCGACATTGGTCCAAGGAATCTACGACTTCAACGAACAGGCGGGGGATTGATCTTTCAGCTCACGCCTTTGCCCAACTCGCGCCAAGCCTTTGTCAGAAAAGCTTTTCCCGCTGCGCGAGCACCCCGTCGAGGCGTGCGTTTACGAAATTGATTCTACGCTTCACGGCCTGCATGTCAAACCCGCCGGTGCGCTGAAACTGCAAGAATTCGTGGGCGATGTTCAGCGCCGTCATCATCGCGAGCTTCTCCCCGGACGCATGCGTCTTGCTCGCCAGGCTGTTGAGTTTTTCGTCCAGGTAGGAAACCGCCGCGAGCAGATCTTCCTTGTCTTCGGCGCGACACGTCACCGAGTAGGCTTTGCCGAGCAGCGTGATGTCGAGGGTGTCCGAAGGCATGTCAGGATTCCGGCAATTGTTCGAGCAGCGATTCGAGTTTGCCCGTCGCGAAACGCACCTTCTCGGCCAGCGCCCGGTTATCGGCCTCGAGGCGGGCAACCCGGGTCCGCAGTTCGCGTATTTCGACCCTGCCCGATTCGTACAGGCCGATCAGCTGTTCGAGCTGGTTCTCGAGCTTGTTCAGTTCTGCGTCCATGCGGCGGATGGTAGAGGGCGGTCGGCAGCCGGTCAAGAAGGGCTGCTGGCGGCCTGAACCCAGTCGAGCGCCTCGAACTGGAGCCGGGCGAGTGCGTCCGTTTCGACGCCCAACACGTCCGCGAAGGATTTCATCCGCGGCACGTCGCCCTCTTCGAGCGCCAGCGCCAGTTCGAGATAAGGCGCCATCGGCCCGCGCCGCGCGAGGATCGCGTCCTGCATCGCGACCGAGAGTTTGAGCGGGCGAATCGCGTCCTCGATCGGCACTTTCAGCGCGACGTCGAGCAGCGAAAAAAGGCCCAGCACGAACAGCTGCGCAGCCGGGTCCCGCTCGCCGCGAAGCCCCCCGAGCAGCTCGAGGAAGCGGGCTCGCGTCAGCGCCACTTCGAGCACCGCGCCTGCGCCGGGCACGCTGCGCGCGCTCCCGAGCAGCATCATCGAGACCCAGCGCTGCAGCGGCTCGCGACCGAGCAGCACCACCGCCTGCTCGACCGAGGTGATGTGGTGGTTGAGCCCCCACCCGGCCGCATTGACATAGCGCAGCAGGCGATAAGCGAGCGCCAGGTCGTGCTTGAGGATCTGGGCGATTTCCTGGGTCTCGACGCCGTGTTGCAAGCGCACGAGCAGCGACGCGAGGCGTGCCGCGTGAGGCGACAGGCTGTTGCCTTTCCAGTCGTCGCGGCGGGTGACGAATCCACCGGAAAACGCCGAGCATCCGGCGCTGCGCGCGAAGTCGAAGTCGTCGTGCGTGCCGACGTCCCATGCCCAGACTGCCACGCCGGGCTGCTGCCGCGCGACTGCGCGGGCGAACAGCGCGACCTCCTCGGGCACGCAAAATCCCATGCGGAACACGACCGCATCGGCAACCGGCAGCAGGCTGTCGAGCCACGGCCCGGGATCGTTGTGATCGAGCACGATGCGCATCCCCAGCCCCTGCAGCCGTCGCGCCCGGACGATCGTTTCGCGGCCGGCCGCCCGGGCAGGGTTCTCGGGCTGGACGAGCAGCGCCATACGCAGCCCCGCGAGGCATTCCAGCACCGGCTGGGCGAGGAATCCGTCCCAGACGCGTATGCAAAGCTCGCGATTGCGCAAGGCTGCGCCGTGCCGGTAGCGGGCAAGCTGCTCGACGAGCAGCCCGTTGACGAAGTCGCGCGCATGGCGTCCGGGAGCGCGGATGTTGCCCGCGAGATCCTCGCGCAGTTCGAACGCGTAACCGAGGGGGCACTGGTCGCGATCGAGAATTTCGCTGCGACACAGCAACGGTGCGGCTGCGGCCTCCCGCTCTTCGCCTACCGCCAGCTCATCCGACGCGGCGGCCGGTCGAACGGCGGCTGCAGGCGCCGCGAGGGCGTCGGCCGAGGGGGCGCGACCGTGACGGGCGGCGGCGCAACGACGAGCGTCGCCGCCGGCCTGCCGCCGACGAGCCGCATCAGCCAGCCGAACAACTCACCCGCCGCAGCAGCGCCGCGCCTTTCACCGCAGTCGGTCCGCCTCGCGTCAGCGCTGGACTTGCGTGACGTCGCGCACGCCGCCGGTGTCTGCGCTGGTCGTCAATGCGGCGTAGGCCTGCAGCGCCGCCGAGACGACGCGCTGACGCCCTTGCGGCTTCCACGCCTTGCCGCCTTTCGCGTTCATCGCGGCACGGCGCGCGGCGAGCACTTCGTCGGGCACGACGAGCTCGATGCGCCGGTACGGGATGTCGATCTCGATCGAATCGCCCTCCTCGACCAGGCCGATCGCGCCGCCGCACGCCGCTTCCGGCGAGACGTGGCCGATCGACAGGCCCGACGTGCCGCCAGAGAACCGGCCGTCGGTCAGCAGCGCGCATTCCTTGCCGAGCCCTTTCGATTTCAGATAGCTCGTCGGATAGAGCATCTCCTGCATGCCGGGACCGCCTTTCGGCCCTTCGTAGCGGATCACGACGACGTCGCCGGCGACGATCCGGTCGCCGAGAATGCCTTCGACGGCCGCTTCCTGGCTCTCGAACACGCGCGCGCGTCCGGTGAAAGTCCAGATCGATTCATCGACTCCGGCAGTCTTGACGATGCAGCCTTTCTCGGCGATGTTGCCGTACAGCACCGCGAGGCCGCCTTCCTGCGTGAACGCGTTCGCGCGATCGCGAATCACGCCGTGCGAGCGGTCCATGTCGAGTTCGTTCCAGCGCCGGTTCTGCGAGAACGCGACCTGCGTCGGCACGCCGCCGGGTGCGGCCTTGTAGAACTCGAACACCGCGTTGTCGTGCGCCTGCATGACGTCCCAGCGCGACAGCGCTTCGGCCATCGTCTTGCTGTGCACCGTCGGCAGCTCGGCATGCAGCAGGCCGGCGCGGTTCAGTTCGCCGAGGATCGCCATGATGCCGCCGGCGCGGTGCACGTCCTCGATATGCACGTCGGCCACCGCCGGCGCGACCTTGCACAGGCACGGCACCTTGCGCGAGATGCGGTCGATGTCGGCCATCGTGAAGTTCACTTCCGCCTCACGGGCGGCGGCGAGGAGATGGAGCACGGTGTTCGTCGAGCCGCCCATCGCGACGTCGAGCGTGATCGCGTTCTCGAACGCCTGGAACGTCGCGATCGAACGCGGCAGCACCGACGCATCGTCCTGTTCGTAGTAGCGCCGCGCCATGTCGACGATCGTGCGGCCGGCGCGCAGGAACAGCTGCTCGCGGTCGGCATGCGTCGCGAGCACCGTGCCGTTGCCCGGCAGCGACAGGCCCAGCGCTTCGGTGAGGCAGTTCATCGAGTTCGCGGTGAACATGCCGGAACACGAGCCGCAGGTCGGGCACGCGGAGCGCTCGATCGCATCGACTTCGGCGTCCGAGCAGCTGCTGTCGGCCGCCTTGACCATCGCGTCGACGAGATCGAGCGAGATCACCTTCGCTTCCCACTTGACCTTGCCCGCTTCCATCGGCCCGCCGGACACGAAGATCGCCGGGATGTTCAGCCGCAGCGCGGCCATCAGCATGCCGGGCGTGATCTTGTCGCAGTTCGAGATGCACACCAGCGCGTCGGCGGTGTGCGCGTTCACCATGTATTCGACGCTGTCGGCGATCAGCTCGCGCGACGGCAGCGAATAGAGCATCCCGGCGTGGCCCATCGCGATGCCGTCATCGACCGCGATCGTGTTGAATTCCTTCGCCACGCCACCGGCCGCCTCGATCTCGCGCGCGACCAGCTGACCGAGGTCTTTCAGGTGCACGTGGCCAGGCACGAACTGCGTGAAGCTGTTCGCGATCGCGATGATCGGTTTTTCGAAGTCGCCGTCCTTCATGCCGGTGGCGCGCCACAGCGCGCGGGCGCCCGCCATGTTGCGGCCAGCGGTGGAAGTGCGGGAACGGTACTGGGGCATGATGTCCTCGGCTCGGAATTCGGGCGCTCGGCTCACGTCGGCCTGCGCCCCTTCAGGTTCAGACCTGGAATTCTAACCGAAGCGAAACCTAACCGAAGCGAAACGCCTGTCGGCTATCATTCCCCTCCCGCCGCGGGCCCGCCCGCGGCACTGCATGGGAATGCAATGACCGACCATACTCCGGCCGACGACGGTGAAGGCTTCGACCTCGACCCCGTCGAGATCCGTGTCCTCGGCGTGCTGATGGAAAAAGCCTTCGTCACGCCGGACAACTACCCGCTCTCGGTGAACGCGATCGTCACCGGCTCGAACCAGCTCACCGGCCGCGACCCGGTGATGAATCTCACCGAACCCGAAGTCCAGGACGCGCTCGACCGGCTCATCGCGCGCAAGCTCGTATCGAAGCGCGACCAGGCCGGCGCGCGGGTCGGCAAGTACGAGCACCTCGTCCGCCTGCGCCATTCGCTGCCGCCGCCCGAACAGGCTGCGCTTGCGACGCTGATGCTGCGCGGGGCGCAGACCGCTGGCGAGATCCGTCAGCGCAGCGAACGCATGCATCGCTTCGACGACATCGCCGCTGTGGACAAGGTGCTCGAACACCTCGGCGAAAAATACCCGCCGATGGTCGCGGCGCTGCCGAAAGCGCCCGGCACGAAGGAGACGCGCTACGCGCATCTGCTGGGCGGCCGGCAGGCGTTCGCCCAGATGGGCGAAGCCGCGGCGAGCGGCTACGCCGCAGGAGGTGCGGGGCGCGGGCGGACCTCGGAACTCGAGGAGGAGGTGCGACGCCTGCGCGACGAATTCGACCTGTTACGCAGCGAGTTCGAGAAATTCCGCTCGCAGTTCGAATGAGCGGCGGATTCCCGTCCCTCTGACTTCTTTTCGCCCGCCGCCCATGCTGATCCATCCCCAGTTCGACCCCATCGCATTTTCCGTCGGCCCGCTGTCGGTGCGCTGGTACGGTCTCATGTACCTGATCGCGTTCGTGCTGTTCATGACGCTGGGGCGCGTGCACGCGCGGCGCCGCCCCGAGCTGGGCTGGAACGCGCAGCAGCTCGACGACCTGCTGCTGTACGGCATGCTCGGCGTCGTGCTTGGCGGGCGGCTCGGCGAAGTGCTGTTTTTCCAGCCCGCGTATTACCTCAGCCACCCCGCGGAGATCCTCGCGATCTGGAAAGGCGGGATGAGTTTCCACGGCGGCTTTCTCGGCGTGCTCGTCGCAATGTGGCTGTATGGACGCCGCAGCGGCAAGGGGTTCTGGCAAGTGACCGATTTCATCGCGCCGCTGGTGCCGACCGGACTTGCCGCCGGGCGCCTGGGCAATTTCATCAACGGCGAACTGTGGGGCCGGCCGGTCGAGAGCAACGTGCCCTGGGCGATGGTGTATCCGTGGGTCGATGCCCTCCCCCGCCATCCGTCGCAGCTCTATCAGATGGCCGGCGAAGGCCTGCTGCTGTTCGCGATCCTGTGGGTCTATTCGGCCCGCCCGCGGCCGCTGAAAGCCGTCTCCGCGATGTTCCTGATCGGGTACGGCACCCTGCGCTTCGCCGCCGAGTTCTTCCGCACGCCGGACCCGGGAATATTCGGCACCCTGTCGCTCGGGCTGTCCACGGCCCAGTGGCTGTGCGTGCCGATGATCGTCGCCGGCCTCGGGTTGCTCGCGTCGCCTCGGGCAAGTCCGGCGCATTGACCGCTTTCGCCACTCGCGATGTCGTCCGCTGCCCCCGCCAACCGCTTCAGTGCGGCACGCAGCATGACGCGCAACGGCCTTCCGGGAACGATCTGTCGCCGGCGCTGATATCGGCGCAGCGCTAGCATTCGGCGTCGCACGGAAAACAGTTCGCCCGATCCTGCCACAGCCCCGGCGCTGATGACATTGGGGATTCCACGCGACCCCGGGCAGACTCCGCGCATCGCGCGTGCGAAATCCGCAACCAGGCCGGAACAGGGGGAGCAACGTCATCTCCCTGCATCGAAGGGCTGCGCCTCGTCATATCTGACACACTTAGTCACATTTACATACTATGATCCTCTCATTGCAAGAAGAGCGACTTTAGGAGGCGTGACGTGGCATCCGGACTTGTTTCTCGCGGCCTGTCGAAAGTACGCGCGATGGTCGCCGGAGCAGGAGGAAAAAGCGGCGAGCCGTCGGAAAAAGTGCTCGCGCGCATCCGCCGGCAACTGAAGGAGTGCGCCGAAGGACTGGGCGGTGAAGTGTCGACGCGGCTGCGCGCAGGCCGTCTCGCTGAAACCTATCTGAGCCTCGACGATGCGGGGCGGATCGCATTCCTGCGCATGATCGCGCTCGAGTTCGGCCCGGACCCGGAAAAAATCGCCAAAGCCCACGAAGCGTATCAGGCCGCAGTCGGGACGGAGCGGCAATGGGATGCCGAAGCGCAGCTGCGCGCCGCGATGCGCTCGTCGCGAATCCGCATCCTGACCCAGTTCAACGCGATCCCGCAGGGCGTGAAGTTCCTCGTCGACCTGCGCGCGGACCTGCTTCGCTTTCTCGAGCAACACAAGGAACTCAAGTCGCTCGACCGCGAACTCGAAGCGCGCCTGACGGCGTGGTTCGACGTCGGCTTTCTCGAGCTCACGCGCCTCACGTGGAACTCCCCTGCCGCGCTGCTCGAGAAAATCGTCCAGTACGAAGCGGTACACGAGATCCAGTCGTGGCGGGACCTGAAGAACCGGCTCGGCTCCGACCGTCGCTGCTACGCGTTCTTCCACCCGCGCATGCCGCAGGAGCCGCTGATTTTCGTCGAAGTCGCGCTGATGGAGGAGCTCGCCGACAACGTGCAGAAACTGCTCGACGAAAACGCTCCCGCCGCCGACACGGGCCGCGCGACCACGGCGATCTTCTATTCGATCAGCGCCACCCAGGACGGGCTGCGCGGCGTGTCGTTCGGCAATTTCCTGCTCAAGCGCGTCCTCGACGATCTAAAGCGCGACTTCCCGAAACTCGACACCTTCGCGACGCTCTCGCCGATCCCGGGACTGGTGCGCTGGGCGTCGAAGCACCCGAACGAAGTTGCTGCCGCGTTCACCGAAGCCGACTGGAAGCGCCTCGCCGCGGCCGGCATCGAAGGTCCCGAGTCGGAGCGGCTCAAGCCGGTACTGGCCGGACGTCATGAATGGGTCGCCGACCGGCCGTTGGCGCGCGCGCTGCGCGACCCGCTGCTGCGGGTCGCTGCCGCATACCTGCTCGGTGGGCGGCGTGACAGCAAGGCAATCGATCCGGTCGCCCGCTTCCACTTGGGCAACGGCGCCCGCATCGAGCGGCTGAACTGGCTCGCGGACACCTCGGACAAGGGACTCGACCAGTCGTGGGGGATCATGGTCAATTATCTCTATGATCCGGAACGCATCGTGACGAACGTCGAGACTTTCACTGCCAGCGGGGAAATCGACGCGGCAGCGGGTGTCAAGCGGCTTGCGCGGCGCTGACAGCGAGAGCTCGTGAAGTTTCCTTTCCGCAGCACTTCGATCCGCGTCCGCCTGCTGCTGGCGAGCACCGTTGTCCAGGTCCTGCTGCTGACGCTGCTGCTCGCCAACAGCGTGCGGCTGATGAACGACGCGACCTCCGCGAGCCTCGACACCCTCATCGACCAGAACGCGACGATGCTCCACGCGATGGCGGCCGCGTACGGCGACCAGCGCCAGTTCGGCGTGCTGCAGGACGTGCTCGGCGAGTTGCTCGGCGAAGCCGATGAAGGCCTTGTGTATGTGCGCATCGGCACTGCGGACGGGCACTTCCTCGTCAGCGCGGGAATGCCCCGGATGGCCGCCCTGCCGCCCGACAACTCCGAGGTCGCTGACGGCAACCGCCCCGACGAGCTGATCCACGTGCGCCGGCCGCTGCTGCTCGAACGCAACGAAATCGGCTTCCTGCAGTTCGGCGTATCGGTGTCGGTGCTCGCGGCAGCGCGCCAGGCGATCACCGAGCAGGGCGGGATGATCGCGCTGATCGAAATCCTGCTGACGTTCGCGCTGCTGTCGGGCATCGGTTTCCTGCTCACCCGCAAGCTGAGCCGATTGCTGGCAGGCAGCCAGGCGATCGCCGAGGGGCGGCTCGACCACCGCCTGCCGGAAGACGGCCACGACGAGCTCGCGCGCCTCTCCCAGCATTTCAACGTCATGGCCGCGAACCTGCAGGAGCGGATCGGCGAACTGCAGGACACGGCGGCGCGGCTCAAAGCCAGCGAGCAGCGGTACGAACTCGCGATCCAGGGCGCCCACGACGGTCTGTGGGACTGGGACATCGCCGCCGGCTCGGTGTATTGCTCGCCGCGCTGCTGCGAGATCGCCGGCCTTTCGGCCGACCCGCCGCAGCAGTCGCCGGCCGACATCCTCGGCGCCATCCACCCGCTCGACGTCGCGGCGTACCGCAACACGCTGGTCGAGCACCTGAAAGGAGACAGCACCCAGTTCAAGGTGGAATACCGCATGCGCCAGCACGATGGCAGCTATCGCTGGGTCATGAAGCGCGGCGTGGCGCTGCGCGGCGCCGATGGCCGCGCGTTCCGCATGGCAGGATCGATCAGCGACATCCACCTGCACAAGCTCGCGCAGATGCAGCTCCAGTTCGATGCGCTCCACGACAGCCTGACAGGATTGCCGAATCGTGCGCTGTTCCTCGAGCACGTGCACAGCGCACTCGGCCAGCAGCAGCGTCGCGCCGACCGCTTCGGCTTTGCGGTGCTCGCGATCGACCTCGAGCGCTTTCGCCTCGTCAATGACAGCTTCGGCCACGCTGCAGGGGACGAGTTGCTGAAGAAAGTGGCGGAGGCGATCCGGGCGACGCTGCGCCAGGGCGATATCGCCGCGCGCGTCGGCGGCGACCAGTTCGCGCTGCTGCTCAACGGCATCGACGATCCGGCCGAGTCGCTGCGCCTGGTCGAGGCGCTGCGCGAGAACCTCGCGAAGCCGACATGCCTCGCCGGGCACACGCTGTATCCGAAATGCCGCGTCGGCATCGCACTGAGCACCGACCACGACAACGGCGAAGCCCTGTTGCGCGACGCCGACAACGCCTTGCAGCAGGCGCGCGAAGGGAGCTGCGAGGGGCGCGTCGCGATGTTCCATGCGTCGATGCACACCCACGCGCTGCAAAGCCTGCGGCTCGAAGGCGAACTGCGCACGGCGCTGCGCGGCGGCGGGCTGGCGGTGTATTTCCAGCCGATCGTCGCGCTCGCCACTGGCAGCATCAGCAGTTTCGAAGCGCTGGTTCGCTGGCCCCACCCCACCGAAGGGATGCTGGCACCGAACCTGTTCATTCCGCTCGCCGAGACTCTCGGCCTGATCCACGAACTCGACATGCTCGTGCTCCGACGCGCCTGCGAGCACCTGCTGCAGTGGCAGCGCAGGGCCAACGGCGAACCGGTCCCGCGCGTCAGCGTCAATCTCTCCGCGCTGCAGTTTTCCCGACCCGATCTGGCCGGCGAGATCATCGCGGAAGTGCGCCGCCATGGCTTGCCTCCCGGACTGGTGCGCGTCGAAGTCACCGAAAGCGTCCTCGCCGAAGCGTCCGGCCCGGCGACCCAGGTGCTGCAGCGCCTGCGCGACATCGGCATGTCGGTGCTGATCGACGATTTCGGTACCGGCTACTCAGCGCTGAGCTATCTGCACACCATCCCGTGTGACATCATGAAGCTCGACGGTTCGTTCGTCCGCAGCCTCGAGCACGACGAGCGCCTGCGCAAGATCGTCGCGCGAAGCATCGAGCTCGCTCACGACCTCGGCATCCGCGTAGTCGCCGAGTGCATCGAAACGCCCCAGCAGGACGCGCTGCTGCGGGCGATGGGATGCGACTACGGGCAGGGCTACCACTATTCCCGCCCGCTCGACCCTTTGGCGACCGAACAATTGCTGTTCGGCGCGTCGACGGCAACCGAGCCCTCCACATGATCTTCCATTCCCTGCATTGCACACGCGTCCTCATGCTGCTGATGCTGTGCGCGGCTTTCCGCACGACCGACAGCGCCGCGGCCGACGCGGCGAAGCCCGAATTCTCGGGTTTCGCAACGCTCGGCGCCGTAACCACCGACCGCGACGACATGTGGTTCATGCGCTACGGCGTCAACTACCCCGGCAGCAGCGATCCCGACTTCAGCCCCGACTCGCTGCTGGGTTTGCAGGCGAGTCTGCGGCTTCTGGCCGACAACGACGTCACGCTGCAGGCCCTCGTCATGGAGAACGGGAGGAACAGCTACGACCCGCGAGTCACGCTCGCGTTCTTCCGCCAGACGCTCGCGCCCGGCCTGTCGCTACGCGTGGGCCGGCTCCGGGCGCCGTTCTTCATGCTGTCGGATTCGCTCTACGTGAACTACGCGAATCCCTGGGTGCGCCCGCCTGTCGAAGTGTACGGGCTCAACCCGTTCAACGACCTCGACGGCATCGATCTCATCTACCACGCCCGGATCGGCAAGCTCGACGCCGAAATCCACCCTTATTACGGCCGCAGCACGATCCCGTTTCCGCAGGGCAAAGCTCGCCTCGAGGCGAGCCGGGGCATCAATCTGGTGCTGACGCAGGGCAGCTTTTCCCTGCACTTCGGCCGCACTCGCGCGCAGCTCGAGATCGACTATCGCGACCCCCAGCATATCGCGCTTGCCGCGGACCTCAATGCGGCAGGCCTCGGCAGCGTGACGAGGGAGCTCGCGGGCGGCGACGGCAAGGCGAGCTTCGATTCGGCCGGGCTGCAATGGGACGACGGTCGCTGGCAGGTCAGCGGGGAATACGTACGCCGACGCGCCGACCGCTACGTGACGAGTTCGAGCGCGTGGTACGTCAGCGTCGGCAGGCGCTTCGGTGCTTTCACGCCTTACGTCTCGTTCGCCCGCCAGATCCTCGACGCGCCGATCGCGCGTGCGGCGATTCCCTCGTCCTTCGCGGCGCTCGAAGCTGACTGGAAAGCCTATCTGACGTCGCGTAACAACGCCCAAGGCAGCATTACCACTGGAGGACGCTGGGACCTATCCCCCGCCGCCGCGCTCAAGGCGGAATTCACTCACGCCCGCCTGGACCGCAACGCGTGGGGGTCCTACTTCCCGCGCGGCAACGTGCAGACCACTCCGATCGGGGGAAACACCGCGAACACGTTCAGCCTGTCGCTCGATGTGACTTTCTGAGGCGACACACGTGAAACGGCTCCCCTCCGGAATCCTCGTCACGGCGGCGCTGACGCTGTTCGCCCCGCTCGCGGTCGCGCAGATCTTCATCGTCACCGGCACGCGCGGCGCAATCGACGAATTGTCACGACAGCAGGCCGAGCAGTTGTACCTGGGGCGCACCCGCAGCCTGCCCGACGGGACACCGGTCGCGCTTGCCGACCTGCCGGCAGGCAGCGTGCGCGACCGCTTCTACGAGCAACTCACCGGCAAGAATCCGAGCCAGATCCGCGCCTACTGGTCGCGCATGGTTTTCACCGGCCGCGCGCTGCCGCCTCAGCAAGTCGGAAACGTCCGCGAACTCGGCGCGCTCCTCACCGCCAACCCGAATGTCATCGGCTACCTCCCCGCGGCCGACGCGGACTCGCGCATGAAAGTGCTGCTCGAGCTTCCCTGAGCGCGACGTTTTTCTGCCCTCGACTCGAATCGCGAGCGCAATACGCTTGACCGATCCGGCAGGCGATGTTGTAATGCGAATCGTTCCTATTCGTTATATGAAACATGCCAAACGATCTCCCCCTTCCGTCGCGAGCCACGCACCGCCCTCCGGTCGAGGGGGCATCGCAGGCAAGCGCGACGGAACAGCACGCACAGCCGATCCCGAGCACCGAGCTGCTGCTCGGGCGCCCGAGCGTGACGATCGACCACGACGGAATGCATTACGTCCTGCGCGCGACCCGCGCCGGGAAACTTATCCTGACAAAGTGATCCCGCGCCAAGCGGGCGAACAAACGGCACAACGAGGCTAGACTATGTACGTCTGCGTCTGCAACGCGGTAACGGATCGCCACATCGAACAGGCAGTCAGCGAAGGGGCATCGACCTTGCGCGAGCTGCGCGCGCGACTCGGCGTGGCGAGCGAGTGCGGCCGCTGCGCGACGTGCGCCCGTGATTGTCTGCGTTCCGCGCTGGCAGAGCAGACCGCGGCTCCGGCTCCCGCCGGCGTCGCGTCCTCGTTCTCGTTTGCCGTGGAGGCCCTATGAAAGGCGACGTCAAAGTCATCCAGTTCCTCAACAAGCAGCTAACCAGCGAGCTGACTGCCGTCAACCAGTATTTTCTGCATGCGCGCATGTACAAGAACTGGGGGCTCGAACGGCTCGGCCATCACGAGTACGAAGAATCGATCGAGGAAATGAAGCACGCCGACAAGCTCATCGGCCGCGTGCTGTTTCTCGAAGGACTGCCGAACCTGCAGAACCTGAACAAGCTCCTGGTCGGCGAAAACGTCCCCGAGTGCCTGGAAGGAGACCTGAAGCTCGAAGTGGCGGCGCGGACCGACCTCATCGAGATGATCGCGTACTGTGAAACCTGTCAGGACTATGTTTCGCGCGAACTGTTCGAGGAGCTCCTCGAAAATACCGAAGAGCATATCGATTACCTCGAAACGCAGCTGGAACTCATCGGCAAGGTCGGCCTGCAGAATTACCTGCAGTCGCAGATGGAAAGTTCCAGCTAGGCATCGCCGCCGGGGTCGGGCGCGCGTTGCCGCGCCCCTTGCTGCACCCGGTTGCCCCTTCCCATTCACGTCACAGCCCCTTCACACCGACTTCCCAGCCACTCCCGCCCGTTCTCGCGCAGAACCCGCCAGGCACCGGACCCCGATACGAACAGGCGAACATGAACCGACCGATTTCTCCGCTCCGCGGCATGACTCCGCTGCCCGCAGCTTTTGCCGCGCATCGCATCGCGCTCTACCTCGTGGTCGCCGCTGTGGCAATCGACCGTCTTCTCGGATGACCTCTGAGCTGCCTGCAGGCGCCAGCCGATACTTCCGCAGGCGGCGCGAACCAGACCCGATGAACCTTCCGCATAGCCTTTCTTCAGATTCGTTTCTCGACCGCCAGGGTGCCACGCCGCGGCGCGCCGCGTCCGCTGCGCCCCGTCCGGGACCGTCCCGCCCGAGCGTCGCCCGCCAGTCGCGCCTGCCCGTCGGAGCACGCAACCGGCGCGAGCGTCGCCTGATGCTCGTGCTCGTCGCGCTCGCGCACGCCGCCGCGGCGATCGGGTTCGCGCGATTTCAACCGGCGCCGGCCGAAGCGCCGCAGCCTCCGATCACCGTCGCGCTGATCGAGCCTCCCGTCGCGGTGCCGACGCCCGAACCGCCGGCGCCCGTGCCGCCGGCGCCCACGCCGCCGCCGAAACCGGAAGTCAGCAAGCCGCCACCCCCGAAACCCGTGCCGCGGCGCGTCCGCCCCACACCTGCGAAAGTCGCGCCGCCGGTCCCGGTCACGCAGGCGCCTACTGCGGTCAGCCGCGAAGAGCCGCCGCCTGCGCCCGCCGAACCCGTCGCCGAAACGCCCGCACCGCCCGTCGCCGCGCCCGCCACGCCGCCGGCCCCTGCCCGCGCGGCCGAATCCCGGCCGACCGAAACCGTCGCGGCACGCTTCGACGCCGCCTACCTGAACAACCCGGTCCCCGCGTACCCGCCGCTGTCGCGCCGGATGCGCGAGGAAGGCAAAGTCCTGTTGCGCGTCTTCGTGACAGGCGAAGGCCTGCCGGGCAAGATCGAGCTTTCCGCCAGCTCGGGCTCGGCGCGTCTGGACACCGCCGCGCGCAACGCCGTGTCCGGCTGGCGCTTCGTACCGGCGAAGCAGGACGGACGCAATATCGACGCGTGGGTCGTCGTGCCGATCATTTTCAAACTCGAAGGAATGTGAACATGCCTAGCGACACTTTCGGCCTCGCGCACCTGTGGGGCCAATCCGATCTCATCATCAAGCTCGTCGCTTTCGCGCTCGTCGTCATGTCGGTCGCAAGCTGGTACCTGATCCTGGTGCGCAGCGTGCGCCAGCTCCGCGCCCGCCGCTTCGACCACGCCGTCGAAGCGTTCTGGAACGCCCCGCATCTCGACGAAGGCCTCGCGCGGCTGTCCGGCGCGGCACCCGATTCGCCGTTCGAAGCGCTCGCCCGCCAAGGCGCGGCGGCGACTGAACATCTGCGCCGGCACACGCACGACGACACGCTCGGCGGCAAGCTCGACGCCGACGAGTTCGTCACCCGTGCGATGCGCAAGTCGATAGCGCTGTCGACGGCGCAGCTCGAGTCGGGCCTCACGGTGCTCGCGTCGATCGGCTCGACTGCGCCTTTCGTCGGCCTGTTCGGCACCGTGTGGGGCATCTACCACGCGCTGATCGGCATCAGCACGTCGGGGATGGCGACGCTCGACAAAGTCGCCGGCCCGGTCGGCGAAGCGTTGATCATGACTGCGTTCGGCCTGTTCGTCGCGATCCCGGCAGTGCTCGCGTTCAACGCGTTCACCCGCGCGAACCGCCTCGAACTCTCCGAACTCGACGCGTTCGCGCACGACCTGCACGCGTGGTTCACGACCGGCACACGGCTCGCGAGCGCGCCGATCGGCGACGTCGCCGCGGGCGCGAATGCGCGCAGCGCGGCGCCGGTCAAGCTGCACGTGCCGACGCCGGGAGCGGCGTGATGGCTTTCGGCGGATTCAGCCAGGAAGGCCGCGGCGCGCCGATGAGCGAGATCAACATGGTGCCGCTGATCGACGTCATGCTGGTGCTGCTGATCGTGTTCATGATCACCGCCCCGCTGCTGACCCATGCAGTCAAGATCGATCTGCCGACCGCGGCCAGCGCAGCGGCGAACGAGAAGCCCGAAACGGTGACGCTGGCGATCGACGAGGCCGGCACGCTGTACTGGAACGACCGCCTGATCAGCGACGCCGAACTGCAGGCCCGCTTCGCCGAAGCTGCGGCGAAGCCGGTGCAGCCGGAGCTGCACCTGCGCGCGGACCGCGACACGCGCTACCAGAAAGTCGCCGAAGTGATGTCCGCGGCGCGTCTCGCCGGCATTCAGAAAATGGGCTTCGTCACCGTTCCGGAGAACTGACCGGCCCGCGCGCGGGGGCGTCCACATCCACGCTCCCGCCTGCCCGTCTCTCCCGCCTGCCCGTCCCGCCGCCTGCCCGTCCCGCCGCCTGCCCGTCCCTCCCGGCCGCCGTCCGCGCGGCCTGCCGCGCCTGTCTCGCGGCGAGCGGCAAGCCGTGATCACCCGCTCCGCGCGGGGCGCGGGAACCCCTGCCTGCAATACGATACAAAGCAGCGACATGCCTTCCCGTATTCTTCGGGCTGCAATCCTTATCGAATACGCGGCACACTGCGCGCAGGCAACTCCAGTCCGGTCACCGACATGAATCCCTCCGCACCTTCCCCGAAGCGACGCTGGCGTCGCACCGCGATCGCCTTGCTCGGTCTCGCACTGCTCGGCGCAGGCGGCTATTTCGCGTGGTCGAAATATCTCGCGAAACCCGACGAAGCGTCCGGCTACCAGTTCGCGACCGTGACGCGCGGCGACATCGAGGACGTCGTCACCGCGACCGGCATGCTGCAGCCGCGCGACTATGTCGATGTCGGTGCGCAGGTGTCCGGGCAGTTGAAGAAAATTCACGTCGAAGTCGGTTCGGAAGTGAAAGCCGGCGAGCTGCTCGCCGAGATCGACCCGATCGTGCTGCAGAGCCGCGTCGATGCGACGCGCGCGCAGCTGCGCAACCTGCGGGCGCAGCTGATGCAGCGCGAATCCGAGCGGCGACTCGCCGACCTGCAGTTGCGCCGCCAGCGCAACCTGATGGCCGAAGACGCGACCACTGCCGACGCGCTGCAGACGGCCGAAGCGACGCAGCTCGGCGCGCAGGCGCAGGTCGAAGCGCTCGAGGCGCAGATCGACCAGAGCGAATCGAACCTGCGGGCCGACGAGGCGAACCTCAACTACGCGCGCATTTATGCGCCGATCACCGGCACCGTCGTGTCGATCACCGCGCGCCAGGGCCAGACGCTGATCGCGAGCCAGCAGGCGCCGGTGATCCTGCGCGTCGCCGACCTGTCGACGATGACGGTGCAGACGCAGGTCTCGGAGGCCGACGTGAGCCGTCTCACGCTCGGCATGGACGCCTACTTCACGACGCTCGGCGGCGAAGGGCGCCGCTGGCACGGGACGCTGCGCAAGATCGAGCCGACGCCGGTCGTGCAGAACAACGTCGTGCTCTACAACGCATTGTTCGACGTGTCGAATCCCGAGCAGGCGCTGATGGCGCAGATGACGGCGCAAGTGTTCTTCGTCGTCGCCGCCGCGCGCGATGCGCTGCTGGTGCCGATGTCGGCCTTCTCCGCAGCAACGCCGCGCGCGACGCGCACGGCTGCGGGCGGCGACGCCCGCCCGGCGCGCCCGCGCCCGCCGACCAGTGGCACCGCCGGACCGCGTCATCGCACCGTCCGGGTCGCGACGCCCGAGGGCACGCTGCAGGAGCGGCGCGTCGAAGTCGGCGTCAGCAATCGCGTCCAGGCCCAGGTGCTGGCGGGCCTCGACGAAGGCGACCGCGTCGTCTCCGGCGCCGCGCTGCGCCCCGACCCGCCCGCCGCTGCGCGTCGCACGCCGCGGCTATGAAAACGGAGCCGTTCATCGGCGCGCTGCGCGCTGACCGGAAAGTCGGCTCATCCACGGGCGTGCCGCTGATCGAACTGTCCGGCGTGACGAAAACGTTCCGCAACGGCGAGCTCGCCGTCGAGGTGCTGCATGGCATCGATCTGACGATCCTGCCGGGCGAATTCGTCGCCATCGTCGGCAGCTCGGGCTCGGGAAAGTCGACGCTGATGAACATCCTCGGCTGCCTCGACCGCCCGACGAGCGGCAGCTACCGCTTCATGGGCCGCGACGTCGCCGCGTTCGACCGCGACGACCTTGCGCGGCTGCGGCGCGAGACGTTCGGCTTCGTGTTCCAGAGCTACCACCTGATCGGCGGCGCGAGCGCGCGCGAAAACGTCGAAGTGCCGGCAGTCTATTCCGGCATGCCACCGGCCGAACGCCACGCGCGCGCCACCGGACTGCTCGCGTCGCTCGGCCTGGGCGAGCGCCTCGAGCACCGGCCGAACCAGCTCTCCGGCGGCCAGCAGCAGCGCGTGTCGATCGCGCGCGCGCTGATGAACGGCGGGCGCGTGATCCTCGCCGACGAGCCGACCGGCGCGCTCGACAGCAAGAGCGGCGCCGAAGTCATGCAGCTGCTCAACACGCTGTCCGCCGACGGCCACACGATCATCCTGATCACGCACGAGCGCGAAGTCGCCGAGCAGGCGCAGCGCATCATCGAGATCCGCGACGGCCACATCATCGCCGACCCCGGCCCGCGTCCGCGGCCCGGCGTCGAGCCTGACTTCGCGCCGCACGTCGACCGCAGCTCGCCGCTGTCCGACATCGTCGAAGCCGCGCGCACGGCGTTGCGGGCGCTGCGCGCGAACATTTTTCGGGCCGCGCTGACGCTGCTCGGCATCGTCATCGGCGTTGCCGCAGTCATCGCGATGCTCGCGATCGGCGACGGGGCGAAGCAGGACGTCGTCGACCGCATCAGCTCGATGGGGACGAACCTGCTGACGGTGCGCCCCGGCGCGCCGAACCAGCGCGGCCGCGACACGGCGACGCTCGTGCTCGACGACGTGCGCGCGATCGCCGCCTTGCCGAACGTCCTCGCCGCGGTGCCCGAACAAAGTTCGACGGTGACGATCCGCTCCGGCCACGCCGACCACCGCACTTCGGCGAACGCGACCGGCGCCGACTTCACGCTCGCGCGCGCGTGGCCGATCGCCCGCGGCACGTTCTTCAGCGCCGCCGACGAACGCAGCTACGCGACGGTCGCCGTGCTCGGCCAGACGGTCGCGAAGGCGCTGTTCGGCGACGCCGACCCGGTCGGCGAGTTCGTGCTCATCAACAGCATCATGTTCCAGGTGCTCGGCGTCATGGGTCCGCAAGGCGCGACGCCGTGGGGCACCGACCAGGACGACGTGATCTTCGTGCCGTACTCGACCGGCAGCCTGCGGCTGTTCGGTCAGCGCCACCTGCGCAGCGCGACGGTCGCGGTCGAGGACGTCGCCGCGATCGACGACACGCAGGCGGCCGTGCACGAGCTGCTGCAGGCGCGCCACGGCGGCATCGAGGACTTCCAGATCCGCAACATGGCGTCGGTCATCGAGAGCGTGTCCGAAACACAGAACACGCTGACGGTGCTGCTCGGCACCGTCGCCGCGATCTCGCTGCTCGTCGGCGGCATCGGCGTCATGAACATCATGCTGGTGTCGGTGACCGAGCGCACTCGCGAGATCGGCATCCGCATGGCGACCGGCGCGCGGATGAAGAACATCCTGCAGCAGTTCCTCATCGAGGCGCTCGTCGTGTCGGCGCTCGGCGGCGTCATCGGCGTCGTCGTCGGCCTCGGCGCCGCAGCGATCATCGAAGCTTTCGACACGCCGATCGTCTACTCGGCTCCGCCGGTGCTGCTCGCGTTCGGCTGCGCGTTCGCGACCGGCCTCGTCTTCGGCTACCTGCCGGCACGCAAGGCAGCCCGCCTCGATCCGGTCGTCGCGCTCGCTTCGGAATGACTTTCCCGATGTCTTCGTCCGCCTTTCCCGCGCCGCACCGCGGCTCACCCCGACCCGGCCTGCGCCGGCTGCGCACTTTGCTCCCTGCTGCCGTTGCACTGCTCGTCGCCGGCTGTGCGATCACCGAGCCGGCGACGCGGCCCGCGCTGACAATGCCGTCAGGCTGGTCCGAACCGGTGCCCGCAATCGCGCAGCAACCCGGAGCCGGCTGGTGGCGCAGTTTTTCGTCGCGCCAGCTCGAAAGCCTGATCGGCGAAGCGCTCGCCGGCAGCCCGGATTTCCGCATCGCGGCCGAACGCGTGCGCCAGGCCGAGATCCGGTTGCGCACTGCCGGCGCGTCGCTGCTGCCGTTCGCCACCGTCGGCGCCGACACCGACTGGCGGCGCACCGAGCCTGCGAGAGGACGTGCGATCGACAGCGAATCGTCGGGCGCGAGCCTCGCGGTCAGCTACGAAGTCGACCTGTGGGGCCGGCTGGCCGCAGGCGTCGCGGGCGCCGAGGCGAGCCTTGCGGCGACCCGCCACGACTTCGACGCGGTGCGGCTGACGCTCGTTGCCGGCGTCGCGAATACGTATTTCCAGCTGCTCACGACCCGCGCCCGCCTCGACATCGCCGGCGACAACCTCGCGATCGCCGAGCGCGTTTTCGACATCGTCGAGGCCCGTTATCGCAACGGCGCTGCGTCCGCGCTCGATGTCAGCCGCCAGCGCGGTACCGTGCTCGCGCAACGCGCCGCGCTGCTGCCGCTCGAAAACCAGGCGCGCCAGACGCTCACCGCGCTCGCCGTGCTGCTCGGCCGCGTCCCGCAGGACTTCGGCGTCGACGGCGAGACGCTCGTCGCACTCGCGATTCCCGAAGTCGCCCCCGGCCTGCCGGCCGACCTGCTGGTGCGCCGCCCGGACCTCGCCAGCGCCGAAGCGCAGCTCGCCGGGGCGGACGCCGACGTCGCCGCCGCGCGTGCCGCGCTGTTGCCGGCAGTGCAGCTTTCGGGCTCGGCCGGCCTCGCGAGCACCGCGCTGCTGTCGCTCGCAAATCCGTCGAACAGCGTCGCGCTCAGCGCGAGCCTCGCGCAAACGCTGTTCGACGGCGGGCGCCTGCGCGGCGACGTCGAGGCGGCGCGCTCGCGCCGCCGCGAATTCGTCGAGAATTACCGCGCCGCGATCTTCACCGCGCTCAAGGAGGTCGAAGACGCCCTCGGCAACGCCGACCGCAACCGCCGCGAGGAAGACACGCAGCAGCGGATCCGCGATGAAGCGGCGCGCGCGCTGCGGCTCGCCGAGCTGCGCTACCGCGAAGGCGCCGACGACCTCCTCGCGGTGCTCGACGCGCAGCGCACGCTGTTCCAGGCGCAGGACCGGCTCGCGCAGCTGCGCTTCGCGCGGCTCGCCGCCGCGCTCGACCTCTTCAAGGCGCTCGGCGGCGGGTGGGAGCATTGGGGCCCGGCAGCTCCCGGCGACGCCGAAAACATCCGGCAGGTATCCCGGCGCTGACGCCGGGGACTGAGCGGCTGCGCCCGCCTCTTCACCGCCAAACCCGGCGGCGCGCCTGCCCTGCCGACAATCATGGCTCGCGACGGGCCATGCCGAGCCTGACCGGTACGGCCGCGGCCGGACCCCCGCGGCGCCGTTCCTGCCGGCCGTCCTGAGTCCTGCCACCCGTCGTCCCTCGCGGACGGGATATTCATTTCGCAATAGCGCATCTCGAATTGACTATTGCGAATTCTTCTCATTCTTCTTATCATTCTCTCACGTACCGACTCACGCCTGCCATACCCGGCTCACTGCAATTTTTCAAAGGATTCCCGATGCATCGCTTCCCGCTTCGCACCCTCGCCGTCGCCGCGCTGGCGAGCCTGTCGTTCGCCGCCCACGCCCTGGAATACCCGATCGGCGCGCCGCAGCACCGCAACGGCATGGAGATCGCAGCGGTCTATCTGCAGCCGATCGAGATGGAACCGGAAGGCATGATGAAGAAGGCATCGGAGTCCGACATCCACATCGAGGCCGACATCCGCGCGCTCGGGAACAACCCGAACGGCTTCGAGGAAGGCAGCTGGATCCCGTACCTGACGGTCAAGTTCGAGATCGCGAAGATCGGCAGCGACTGGAAGCAGTCGGGCGAATTCATGCCGATGGTCGCGAGCGACGGCCCGCATTACGGCGACAACATCAAGCTCGCCGGACCGGGCAAGTACAAGGTCAAATACACGATCCTGCCCCCCGGTGCCGCCCACCACGGCAGCCACTTCGGCCGCCACACCGACCGTGCGACCGGCGTGCGCCCGTGGTTCAAGGAGTTCGAGGTCGAAAACGAGTTCACGTACGCCGGCGTCGGCAAGAAAGGCGGCTACTGACATGTCGCTGCCGCGATTCGCCCGGACCGCCGTCGCACTCGCGGCGCTCGGGACAACCGGCGCAGGCCTTGCCGCGCCGACCCAGGACAAGGTGCTGGCCGAACTCGCGCGGCTCGCCGAACGCATCGAGAAACTCGAACAGCGCAACAGCGAACTCGAAGCGCGGCTCGCGGCCGCCGCGCCCCCCGCTCCGGCACTCGCGCAACGCGTCGACGCGCTGGAGCAGGCGAACCAGGATCTCGCCACGAGCCTCGAAAGCGACCGCATCAGCGAGCGCGAACCCGAACTCGCGATCCGTCTCAAGGCGATCGAGGAGCGCACCAATGCGATGGGCGCGCCGTCGCGCCTGGCCGAAACCCTCGATGGCATCGCGGTCGAAGGCAGCGTCGCCACGGTCGCGCAGCGGATCGACGGCGATGCGCGCGAAGACGGCAAGCATGAATCGCAACTGTCATGGCGCGGCGACCTCGGCATCACGCTGCCGACCGGGAACATCGGGCGCGGCCAGGGCGAGTTCTACACGCAATTGCGAATGGGCCAGGGCGACAGCTTCACCGGGTTGAAACCGGCGTTCACCGCCGCTTTCAACAGCCTCGCGTTCCAGACCGGCGGCGGTTCGGAGGAAACCTACGCGATCGTCGCGCAGGCCTGGTACCAGCTGACCACCCCGCTCGGCGACAGCGCGAGGTCGCGACACAGCCTGCAGCTCACGGTCGGCAAAATGGACCCGTTCGTGTTCTTCGACCAGAACGCGATCGCCGACAACGAGGCCGAAAAGTTCCTCAACAACGTCTTCGTGCATAACCCGATGCTCGACTCGGGCGGGGGGATCGGCGCTGACAGCTACGGTTTCACTCCCGGCCTGCGCCTCGCGTACCGCAACGAAAGCGGCGCGCCGGACTGGTGGCAGGCGTCGATCGCCGCGTTCGGCGCCGGCGAAGGCGCGCGCTTCGGCCGCAGCTTCGACAAGCCGTTCGTCATCGGCCAGCTCGAGTACGGGCGCAAGACCCACGGTTTCGACGCCACTTACCGCCTGTATGCGTGGCGCAACGGCCAGTACGAAGGCTTCGATGCGACGACCCGCAGCACCAGCGGCTGGGGCGCGAGCGTCGACCAGCGCGTGCATGAGGACGTGACCCTGTTCGCGCGCTACGGCCAGTCGAGCAGCAGCAAGGTGGCGTTCGACCGCGCCGTGACGATCGGCACCGAGATCGCCGGCAACGCGTGGGGACGCGGCGCCGACAGCGTCGGTCTCGCATGGGGCTGGCTGCGCGCGAGCGACGAATTCCGCGACGCCGCACCGCTGCTCGACGATTTCGGCTTCGCTGCGCGCGGCGCCGAGCAGGTTGCCGAGCTGTATTACCGCTGGCACCTAAACGACCAGCTGTCGCTGACCCCGGATCTGCAATACGTGCGTCGCGCCGCCGCCGACCCCGACGCCGACGCGATCACCGTCGTGGGGCTGCGCGGGATGTATGCGTTCTAGGCCTGCGCGCCCCTCCTGCCCCGCCCGGCTGCCCGCCGCGCGGGGTTTTCGTCATTTTCAGTACAGGAATTCCCGATCGTGATTTTTCCGCGCCTGCTCGCCCGTGTACTGGGCATCGTGGCCCTGACGGCGTCGAGCGCCGTGCAGGCCGACCTGCCGACGTTCCAGGTCGTCGCCGAAAACGGCCGCTTCACCCCCGACACGATAACGGTGCCGGCCAACACCCGCTTTCGTCTGCAGCTGACGAACCGCAACGCCGGCCCCGAGGAGTTCGAGACGACGAGCCCGTTCAAGGAGCTGGTCGTCGGGCCGGGCGTGACGCGCAGCACGATTTTTCCGCCGCTGAAGCCCGGCACCTACCCGTTCTTCGGCGAGTTCCACCCCGACACGGCAAAAGGCCGGTTCGTCGCCCAGTAACCGACGCTCAGGAAACATCATGGGTAATTCACTCTTCATCGTGTGGCGCGAGAGCGTCGAAGCGATCCTGGTGATCAGCATCCTCTACACGTGGATTCGCGCCCGCGGCGACGGCCGCATCGGCGTGCATCACCTGTGGGCAGGCGTGGCCGGCGGGCTGCTGCTCGCCGGCGTGCTCGCGCTGGCGATGCTCGGGCTGCAGAGCCAGCTCGCCGGCGACGCGCTGGAGGCCTTCCAGGCCGCGATCGTCATCGTCGCCGCCGGCCTGATCACGCACATGGTGCTGTGGATGCGTGCGCACGGACGGCACATGAAGCGCGAGCTCGAAGCGGGACTGTCGAAAGCGGCCGACGCTGCGGGCGGGGTATCGGTCGCGCTGCTCGCGGCGATCGCAGTCGGCCGCGAAGGCGCCGAGACCGTGCTGTTCCTGTACGGCCTCGGCCTCGAGCAGTCCGGCGACGCGCTCAATCGCATGCTCGCCGGCGCCGCGCTCGGCTTCGTGCTGGCACTCGCAACGGCGTGGCTGATCCAGCGCGGCTCGCACTGGCTTCCAAGCAAGGTGTTTTTCGGCGCGACCGAGATCGTGCTGTGCCTGCTCGCGGCTGCGCTGCTCGTGTCGGGGGTCGAGCGGCTGATCAACCTGGAATGGTTGCCGCCGCTGCTCGAGCCGGTGTGGGACAGCTCGGCGCTGCTTGCCGACGGCAGCGCGGCCGGCGGCATCGCCGCGGCGTTCGCCGGCTACCGCGCGCAGCCGTCGCTGACGGTGCTGATCGCGTGGTTCGGCTACTGGACGCTGTTCGCGTGGCTCGGGCGCGCGCCGCGGAGAGCCCGGCGATGACGAGCTGCGGTCTGCCCGCGGTACGCCCGCCGCGGCTCGCGCGCCTCGGCGACCTGATGCGTCGTCACCGCAGCGCGATCGTCGGGACCCAATGGGCAGTGCTCGTCGCCTACGTTTTCCTCGTCGTCACACCGGCGTTCCTGCCGCTGCCCCCGTCCGGCGCCCACCTGTGGGACAACCTCACGCTGTTCGCGCAGTTCGTGTTCTGGGGCATCTGGTGGCCGTTCGTGCTGGTGTCGATGATGCTGATGGGGCGCGTGTGGTGCGGCGTGCTGTGCCCGGAAGGCTTCGTCGCCGAGCAGGTGTCGCGCGTCGGCCTCGGCCGGCCCGTGCCGCGCTGGATCAAGTGGGGCGGCTGGCCGTTCGTCGCGTTCCTCGCGACGACGGTGTATGGGCAGCTCGTCAGCGTGTATGAATACCCCAAAGCCGTGCTGCTCGTGCTCGGCGGCTCCACGGTCGCGGCAGCTGCGGTCGGCCTCGTATACGGCCGCGGCAAGCGCGTGTGGTGCCGCCACCTGTGCCCGGTCGGCGGCGTGTTCGGCCTGCTCGCGCGCCTCGCGCCGGTGCATTTCCGCACCGACCGCGAAGCGTGGCAAGCGCATCCGGAAAAGCCGGTAACTCCGGTCAATTGCGCGCCGCTGGTTGACATCCGCCGCATGGAAAGCGCGGCCGCGTGCCATATGTGCGGGCGCTGCAGCGGTCATCGCGACGCGGTGCAGCTGGTCGCCCGCGTGCCCGGCGCCGAAGTCGCGAAACTGCGCAGCGATGAAGCCGACATCTGGGAAGCACGCCTGCTGGTGTTCGGCGTCATCGGCACTGCGATCGGTGCGTTCCAGTGGTCGGCGTCGCCGTGGTTCGTGCAGGCCAAGCTCGCCGTCGCCGAATGGCTCGTCGAGCGCGACGCCTTCGCGCTGCTCGACAGCGACATTCCGTGGTGGGTGCTGACGCATTACCCCGAAGCGAACGACGTCTTCACCTGGCTCGACGGCCTGATGATTCTCGGCTATATCGGCACGACGGCGCTCGTCATCGGCGGCTGGATCACGCTGTGGCTGCGTGGCGCCGCGCGGCTCCTCGGCGAAGCGGCAGCGCACCGTCGGCTTGCGTACGCGCTGATTCCGCTCGGCGGCGTCGGCGTGTTCCTCGGCCTGTCGGCGCTGACCGTGACGCTGCTGTCGGCCGAAGGAGTCATGCTCGGGGGCCTGCCGCTCGTGCGCGCACTGCTGCTCGCCGCTGCAGCCATCGCGAGCTTCGTGCTCGGCGCGCTGCACATCGGCCGCGCGACAGCGTCCGCGGGGCGCCGAGCCGCTGCGCTGCTCGCTTTTTGTGCCGCAGCCGCAGGCGCGGTCGCGCCGTGGGTGACGATGTTCTTTGTATGGTGAAACGCGGTGCGGAGGAAGACGGCAGTCCGTCGCACCGACGCATTCAGGCGAAGGGTTCCTGAATGCCGGACGCGATCAGCGTCTGCGCCGCTGCTGCGGACCGAGAGGTCCGCGGCCTTCGATATGACGGAACGTGATGCGCCCCTTGCTCAGATCGTAGGGGGAGAGTTCGAGTGAAACCTTGTCGCCGCACAGGATGCGGATGTGGTGCTTGCGCATCTTGCCCGCGGAGTAGGCAACGAGGTTGTGGCCGTTGTCCAGGGTGACGCGGAAACGGGAGTCGGGCAGGACTTCAACTACCATCCCGCTCATTTCGATCAGTTCTTCCTTGGCGATGACGATGTCTCCAGAAGCAAAGCAGAAAGGGAAAAAGTCCGGCATGCGCCGTAATTTTTCCCTCGGGGAGGCGTTCTTGAAGGAATGCCGCAGTCCCGGCCCCGGCTGGGGCCGAAGGCATGGCGTTGCTGCCATGCCGCGTCCGGGAACGCTCAGTCAGCCGGACGGATGTTCGACGCCTGCTGGCCTTTCGGGCCGGAGGTGACGTCGAAGCTGACACGCTGGCCTTCAGCCAGGGTCTTGAAACCCTGTCCCTGGATCGCGGAGAAGTGCGCGAAAAGATCGTCGCCACCGCTTTCCGGAGTGATGAAACCGAAGCCTTTGGAGTCGTTGAACCACTTCACGGTACCTGTTGCCATGTCTTGAATATCCTGAAAAATGAAGGGACGTGCCCTAGGGTGAGGGCGAAGCTCAAGACGGCAGGGTGATGAGGGAGAGATACCGCAGAAAAGCAGATACTGAACCTGACAACAACGGTGCTACTTGAAGATCGCTGCGGTGCACTGTGGACTGGATCGCCGGGTTTTGCAAACGGAACGCACATTCTTACATCTGCGCGGCTTTGCATGAATGCCTGCAGCATCTCCGGTTCCCGCCGCTCCGGACCCGGCCGAACGGCGGCGGCGGCAAATCCGAGCGGTGCGCCACACGGCGTCGCGGACAGTTATAATCTCCGTCTGCCGAGGAGCGCTGCGAGACTTTCGTCCCAGGCTCGGCTCATTTTCCGCAACTGCGCTCACCTTAACCCGTGCCGGGCACGGGGTGACGAAGGTGAGCCCACCGCAGCACCCCTTCCCGGCCACACGTTCAAGGAATTCACATGAACTCTGTGGCTGAAAACTTCACCGATTACGTCGTCGCCGACCTCGCGCTCGCCGGCTGGGGCCGCAAGGAAATCCGCATCGCCGAGACCGAGATGCCCGGCTTGATGGCGATCCGCGAGGAGTTCGCCGCCGCGCAGCCGCTCAAGGGCGCGCGCATCACCGGCTCGCTGCACATGACGATCCAGACTGCGGTGCTGATCGAGACGCTGACCGCGCTCGGCGCCGACGTGCGCTGGGCGTCGTGCAACATCTTCTCGACGCAGGACCACGCCGCGGCCGCGATCGCGGCGTCCGGCGTGCCGGTGTTCGCGGTCAAGGGCGAGTCGCTCGCAGACTACTGGGACTACACGCACCGCATCTTCGAATGGCCGGCCGCGAACGGCGCGCCGGTCTTCAGCAACATGATCCTCGACGACGGCGGCGACGCGACGCTGCTGCTGCACCTGGGCGCGCGCGCCGAAAAGGACATCGCGGTGCTCGCGAACCCCGGCTCGGAGGAGGAGCGCGTCCTGTTCGCGGCGATCCGCGCCAAGCTCGCGCTCGATCCGACGTGGTACTCGAAGCGGCTTGCCGCGATCCGCGGCGTCACCGAGGAGACGACGACCGGCGTGCATCGCCTGTACCAGATGTTCGAGCGCGGCGAACTGAAGTTCCCGGCGATCAATGTCAACGATTCGGTGACGAAGTCGAAATTCGACAACCTGTACGGCTGCCGCGAGTCGCTCGTCGACGGCATCAAGCGCGCGACCGACGTCATGGTCGCCGGCAAGGTCGCGGTCGTGTGCGGCTACGGCGACGTCGGCAAAGGCTCGGCGCAGGCGCTGCGCGCGCTGTCCGCGCAAGTGTGGGTCACCGAGATCGACCCGATCTGCGCGCTGCAGGCGGCGATGGAAGGCTACCGCGTCGTGACGATGGACTACGCCGCCGAACATGCCGACATCTTCGTCACCTGCACCGGCAACTACCACGTGATCACGCACGATCACATGGCGAAGATGAAGGACCAGGCGATCGTCTGCAACATCGGCCACTTCGACAACGAGATCGACGTCGCGAGCATCGAAGGCTACGAGTGGGAAGAGATCAAGCCGCAGGTCGATCACGTGATCTTCCCCGCTGTGGATGGCAAACCCGGCAAACGCATCATCCTGCTCGCGAAAGGCCGCCTCGTGAATCTGGGCTGCGCGACCGGCCACCCGAGCTACGTGATGTCGTCGTCGTTCGCGAACCAGACGATCGCGCAGATCGAGCTGTTCACGCGCACTGCGGACTATCCGGTCGGCGTCTATACGCTGCCGAAGCACCTCGACGAGAAAGTCGCACGGCTGCAGCTGAAGAAGCTCAACGCGCAGCTCACCGCGCTGCGCCCGGACCAGGCGGCCTATATCGGCGTGCCGGTCGAAGGGCCGTACAAGTCGGCCCACTACCGCTACTGACCGGGGCGCATCATGCACAGACCCGAACTTTCGATCGAATTCTTCCCGCCGCAGACGCCCGAAGGGGAAGAAAAACTGCGGGCGACGCGCGCTGCGCTCGCGGCGCTGAAGCCGACGTTTTTCTCGGTGACGTACGGCGCGGGCGGCTCGACGCGCGAGCGCACGTTCTCGACCGTCAGGGAGATCGCCGCGGACGGCTTTGAAGCCGCTCCGCACCTGTCGTGCATCGGTTCGACGCGCGCCGGCATCCGCGAAATCCTCGACGACTACGCGTCGGCCGGGATCCGGCGCATCGTCGCGTTGCGCGGCGACCTGCCGTCGGGGGTCGGCGATCCGGGCGAGTTCCGCTACGCCAACGAGCTCGTCGAGTTCATCCGCGCGGAAACCGGCGATCGCTTCCGCATCGAAGTCGCCGCGTACCCGGAATGGCATCCGCAGGCGAAGAACCCGAACGACGACCTCGCGGCGTTCAGGCGCAAGGCCGAAGCCGGCGCCGATTCGGCGATCACGCAGTATTTCTACAACCTCGACGCCTACCTGCATTTCGTCGACCAGGTGCGCGCGATGGGCGTGGCGATCCCGATCGTGCCCGGCATCATGCCGATCGCGAGCTTCTCGAAGCTCGCGCGCTTCTCGGACGCG
Source organism: Azoarcus sp. PA01 (assembly GCA_001274695.2). Taxonomy (NCBI): domain Bacteria; kingdom Pseudomonadati; phylum Pseudomonadota; class Betaproteobacteria; order Rhodocyclales; family Zoogloeaceae; genus Azoarcus; species Azoarcus sp. PA01. The sequence continues at coordinate 1,051,169 of LARU01000002.1, forward strand.
TGCGGCGCCGAGCTGCCGCGCTGGATGCGGCGCAAGTTCGAGGGGTACGGCGACGATGCCGAGTCGATCCGCGGGTTCGGCCTCGACGTCGTGACGAACCTGTGCGAGCGCCTGCTCGCCGCCGGCGCGCCCGGCCTGCATTTCTACAGCATGAACCAGGCGGGGCTGACGACGGCGATCTGCGAGCGGTTGAAGCTCGGTCCGGGGTAAGCGCGGCCGCCGCGGGGAAGATTCAGCCTGCGGCGGGCGCGCCGGTCACACGTCAGCCAATGCCGTGGCGGCGCATCCAGCGATGAAAATCCTCGCGCCCGGCCGCGCTGCGCAATCGTCCCAAGTGCAGCGCCATGTTCTCGACCATCGTGTGCGCGGCGATCGCCGCCATCACTTCGAGCCGTGCTTCGGTGCTCAGCCCGTGCTCGGCGAGCTTGCGGTCGAGCTCGCAGAAGTGGTTCGCCATCAGGCTGCGCGCTTCGTGCTCGTCCAGGGCAAGGCCGTCCAGATCCAGCCGGTCTTCAGCCTCGATCTCGGCGATCAATGATTCAACGGATTGTGGCGTCATCGCGGACCTCCAGCTGGCACTTGGTGGCGATTGGACCCGCGCCACCGTCATCAGTGCCCGCCGCGATCCGCCACCCATCTGCTGCGGGACTGGCGCGCGCGAAAAATCAGCGCTTGCGGCTGCTCCCGCCGAACAGCGAGCCGAGCACGCCGCGCACGATCTGCCGCCCAACCGAACTGCCGATCGTGCGCGCGACGGTTTTCGCCGCGATATCGACGAGCCCGTCGCGCTTGCCGCCGCGCGGGCCGGTCGAACCGAACAGGATGTCGCCCATGCCGCCCATCAACCCGCCCGAACCCGAACCGTCGGCCGCGCCGGAGCCGGACGCCTGGGCTGCCTCCGCCGCACCCGCTGCGGTCGCCGCCGCCGCCTGGGCCCGCAGCAATTCGTACGCCGACTCGCGGTCGAGCAGCTTCTCGTAGTGACCGTACAGCACCGAGCCGCGAATCGCCTGGCTGCGCTCATCAGCCGTCAGCGGACCGAGCCGCGACGCGGGCGCGATGACCGAAACGCGTTCGACGATTTCGGGACGGCCTTTTTCGTCGAGGAAGGACAGCAGCGCTTCGCCGACGCCCAGCTCGGTGATGGCCGTGGCGGCGTCGAACGCCGGGTTCGCGCGCATCGTCTCGGCCGCGGTCCGGACCGCTTTCTGGTCGCGCGGCGTGAACGCGCGCAACGCGTGCTGGACCCGGTTGCCGAGCTGACCGAGCACGGACTCGGGCACGTCGAGCGGGTTCTGGGTGACGAAATATACGCCGACGCCTTTCGAGCGGATCAGCCGCACGACCTGCTCGACCTTGTCGACGAGGGCTTTCGGCGCGTCGTCGAACAAGAGGTGCGCTTCGTCGAAGAAAAACACCAGCTTCGGCCGGTCGAGGTCGCCGACTTCGGGCAGCTGCTCGAAAAGCTCGGCGAGCATCCACAGCAGGAACGTCGAATACAGCGCGGGAGAGTGGTACAGCTTGTCGGCGGCCAACACGTTGATGACGCCGCGGCCTTCGGCATCGGTTTGCATCAGATCGGCGAGGTCGAGCATCGGCTCGCCGAAGAACCGGTCGCCGCCCTGCTCCTCGAGCGCCAGGAGGCCGCGCTGGATCGCGCCGATCGATGCCGCCGAGACGTTGCCGTACTGCGTCGTCAGCGACTTCGCGTTCTCGCCGACGTGCTGCACCATCGCGCGCAGGTCCTTCAGGTCGAGCAGCAGCAGGCCGTTGTCGTCGGCGAGGCGGAAGACGATCTGCAGCACGCCGGCCTGCGTGTCGTTGAGGTTCAAGAGGCGCGCGAGCAGCAGCGGCCCCATGTCGGAGACCGTCGCTCGCACCGGGTGGCCACTTTCACCGAACACGTCCCAGAACACGACGGTGTTCGCGCGCGGCGTGTAGTCGGTGATGCCGATCGCGGCGAGCCGCTGCAGCAGCTTGTCGCTCGCGACGCCGGGCGCGCCGATGCCCGACAGGTCGCCCTTGATGTCGGCGACGAACACCGGCACGCCGATGCTCGCGAAGGATTCCGCCATCTTCTGCAGCGTCACCGTCTTGCCGGTGCCGGTCGCGCCGGCGACCAGGCCATGCCGGTTGGCAAGACGCGGCAACAGGTTGATGTCCTTGTTGCCGGCGCGGGCGATCAAGAGCGGCTCGACCATGGCGAAATCCTCGATGGATGAATTCGCCCGAGTTTAGCAGGATGCCGGGGCGCCGGACCCCGGCACCCCGCGGCGATCACGCCGGAACGCGTTCGATGACCAGCGCGATGCCGTGGCCGACGCCGATGCACAGGCTGACGACCGCGTAACGCCCGCCGCGACGCTCGAGTTCGCGCGCCGCGGACAGCGCGATGCGCGCGCCGGACGCGCCGAGCGGATGGCCGACCGCGATCGCGCCGCCGTTCGGATTGACGCGCGGATCGTCGAACGCGACGTCGAGCAGCTTCAGGCAGCCCAACACCTGCGGCGCGAACGCTTCGTTGATCTCGATGACGTCCATGTCCTTGAGCGTCAACTCGGCGCGCGCGAGCGCCTTCGGGATCGCGTAGGCCGGCCCGACGCCCATGATGCGAGGCTCGACACCGGCGACCGCGCCACCGAGGATGCGCGCCATCGGCGCAGCGCCGGCCCGTTCGCCGGCCGCGCGGCTGCCGACGAGCAGCGCGGCCGCGCCGTCGTTGATGCCCGAAGCGTTGCCGGCAGTGACGACGCCGTCGGCGAACAGCGGCTTCAGTTTCGCGAGCGCCTCGTACGTCGATTCGGGGCGCGGATGCTCGTCCTCGGCGACGACCAGCGGCGGCGTCTTGCGCCCGGTCGGCACCGAGATCGGCAGGATCTCGCCGGCGTAGAAAGCGGCCTCTTTCGCCGCCGCGTATTTCGCCTGCGACGCAGCGGCGAAGCGATCCGCGGCGTCCCGCGTGATGCCGAACTCGGCAGCGACGTTGTCGCCGGTCTCCGGCATGCTGTCGTTGCCGTACTCTTCGACGAGGCGCGGATTCGGGAAGCGCGCGCCGATCGTCGTGTCGAACACCTTGAAATCGCGGCTGTACGCCGATTCGGCTTTCGCGACGACGAAAGGCGCGCGGCTCATGCTTTCGACGCCACCGGCGACGTAAAGCTCGCCTTCGCCGCAGCTCACCGCGCGGGCGCTGTCGAGCACGGCGGCAAGGCCGCTGCCGCACAGGCGGTTGACCGTCTGGCCGGCGACCGTTACCGGCAGGCCGGCGAGCAGCGCGGCGTGGCGCGCGACGTTGCGTGAATCCTCGCCGGCCTGGGCCGCGCAGCCGAGGATCACGTCCTCGACGTCGGCGCCCTGGAACGGCGAGCGGGCGAGCACTTCGCGGATCACGGTCGCGACGAGGTCATCCGGGCGAACCGCGGCGAGCTTGCCGGCGTGGCGGCCGATCGGGGAGCGCAGACCGGCGTAGATGTAAGCGTCGAGCATCAATAGTCCTTGTAGGGAGAGCAGGTTCAGTTTTCGGGAGTCAGCAGCGACACGCCAAGGCGCGCGCGCCGGATCAGCCACGGACTCGGGCGATAGCGCGGGTCGCGGTAGAAATCGTGGAGCCGCTCGAGGATCGTCAGCACCGTCGCGGCGCCGAGCGCATCGCCCATCGCGAGCGGGCCTTTCGGGTAGCCGAGGCCGAGCCGGACTGCGCAGTCGATGTCGTCGGGTGTGGCGACGCGCTGCTGCGCGATGTCGCAGCCGATATTGACGATCATCGCGACGACGCGCTGCGCGACGAAGCCCGGGCTGTCGTGGATCACCGAAACGACGGTGTCTTCGCCTGCGAGCGCGGCCCACGCGGCGTCACGCGCCGCGGGCGTCGTCAACGGGTTCGTCATCAGCGTCAGGTGGCCGTCGAGGAACAGCGGATCGAGCGCGAGCGTGCGCGACGGGTCGAGCCCTTCGGCGAGCGCGGTCGTCGTCGTGTCGAAGCCGACCGGCAGCACGAGGCACACCGAGCTGTCGCCCGGCCGCTCGCCGTAGTCGATCGGAATGCCCCGTCCGGCGAGCAGCGTCAGCACGCGCGCGTGCCCGACCGCGTCGCTCGGGCTGACCCAGATCGGCGTCTGCGTCAGGGCCGGGACTTCCGGCGTCGCGACCGGCTCGGCCTGGCCGTTCGTATACGTATAGAAGCCGCGCCCGCTCTTGCGCCCGAGCAACCCCGCGGCGAGGCGCGTGCGCGTCAGCGGCGACGGACGGTAACGCGGCTCCTGGTAGTACTGCGTGTAGATCGACTCCATGACCGGATGCGAGACATCGAGTCCGGTCAGGTCGAGGAGCTCGCACGGCCCCATGCGAAAGCCCGCGGCGTCGCGCAGGATCGCATCGACCGCCGGAACTTCGGCGATGCCTTCGCCGAGGACGCGCAGCGCTTCAGTCAGATAGCCGCGCCCGGCGTGATTGACAATGAACCCCGGGGTGTCCTTCGCGCGCACCGGCGTGTGCCCCATGCGCCGCGCGAGCGCCGTCAGCGCTTCGCCCGCCCACGGCGCGGTCAAGGCACCGTCGATGACTTCGACGATCTTCATCAGCGGCACCGGGCTGAAAAAATGGAAGCCGGCGACGCGTTCGGGCACGCGGCAGCCGGCGGCGATCGACGTCACCGACAGCGACGACGTGTTCGTCGCGAGCAGGCAGTCGTCGGAAACGATCGCTTCGAGGTCGCGGAACAGCTGGCGCTTGGCGTCGAGATCCTCGACGATCGCCTCGATCACGAGCTCGCAGTCGGAGAGATCCTGCAGCGTGTCGGCGATGTGCAGCCGCGCGACCGCGGCCTGCGCGTCATCGGCACTGAGCTTGCCTTTCTCGGCGAGCTTCGCGAGCATCTGCGCGACCGCGTCGCATGCTTCGGCCGCCGCGCGCGGGCGGCTGTCGAAAAGCCGCACCTGCACGCCGCCCTGCACTGCAATCTGCGCGATACCGCGGCCCATCAGGCCGGTGCCGACGACTCCGAGAGTCAGGTTCTGGCGTGTCGCATCGAGCATGATTCACCTTCCTTCAAAGTTGGCTTTCCGTTTCTCGAGGAAGGCCTGCATGCCTTCCTTCTGGTCCCGGCTCGCGAACAGCAATTGGAATGCCTTGCGCTCGAGCATCAGCGCCGTCTCGAGCGACGCGTCCTGGCCGGCGATCAGCACTTCCTTGATCTGCGCGATCGCCAGCGGCGGCAGCGCCGCGATCTGCGCAGCGAGTTCGAGCGCATGCGCCTGGACGTCGGCGTCGGCGACGACTTCGCTCGCGAGGCCCATCTCCAGCGCGTCGCGCGCGCTGACCGGCTGGCCGGTGAGGACCATCTTCATCGCCTTGAACTTGCCGACCGCGCGCGTCAGACGCTGCGTGCCGCCGGCGCCCGGCATGATGCCGACTTTCACTTCGGGCTGGCAGAACGACGCGGACTCGCCCGCGACGATGATGTCGGCGTGCATCGCGAGCTCGCAGCCGCCGCCCCACGCGTAGCCATTGACCGCGGCGATCACCGGCTTCGGGCAGCTCGCGATCGCCTGCCACAGCCGATGGGTGTGACGCAGCATCATGTCGATCGCCCCGGCATCGGCCATCGCGCGGATGTCGGCGCCGGCGGCGAAGAACTTGTCGCCGCCCGTCAACACGATGCAGCGCACGTCCGGGTCCTGCCCGAACGCGGTGAAATGCGTGGCGAGCTGCTGCCGGACTTCCTGGTTCAGGGCATTGCGAGCGTCGGGCCGGTTCAGGCGCAGCAGCACGATGCCGGGCGCCGGGCGCTCGATGAGGACTTCGTCCATGGCTTTCCCCTTTTGTTTCGCTCTGCGAACGATACGTTTGCACTACACGTTGAATGAACAATACGGTCTTTGCCGTCCGGTGTAAATACTGCGTCGCGGAGCGCCACGTCGCCTTCGCCACTGCGAGTTTCGCTGTGCGAATCACGGTGCCGCATTCGCGTTGACACGTGCGAATTCGCCATGCCACCATGCCTGCGGAAAACGAAACTCGAAACCGCCACGCGGAACCCCCGGGACTTCTTATGGATGACGACATCCAGGTATTTGCCGACGACGAAGAAAGCAAGGACCGTCAGTTCGTCAACGCGCTCGCGCGCGGCCTCGAGCTGCTGCGCTGCTTTCGCCCCGGCGACACCGAACTGAGCAACGCCGAACTCGCGCGCCGCACCGGCCTGCCGAAACCGACCATTTCGCGGCTCACCCACACCTTGACCAAGCTCGGCTATCTCGGTTTTTCCGAGACCCGCGGCACCTACCGTCTGGCCGCCGGCGTGCTCGCGCTCGGCTACGCGCTGCTGTCGAACCTCGACGTGCGCAAGGTCGCGCGGCCGTACATGGAAGAGCTGTCCGAGTACGCCCAGGTGTCGGTGTCGATCGGCGCGCGCGACCGCCTGAGCGTCGTCTATATCGAGAGCTGCCGCAGCAGCGCGAATGTCACGTTGCGCCTCGATGTCGGTTCGCGCATCCCGCTCGCGACTTCCGCGGTCGGGCGCGCGCTGCTGTGCGGCCTGCCGCAGGGCGAGCGCGACTACCTGATGGATCACATCCGCCTGCGCGACGAGGAGAACTGGCCGCGCATCAAAGCGGGCATCGAGCAGGCACTGCGCGACTACCACGAGCGCGGTTTCGTCGTGTCCGCCGGCGACTGGCAGAAGGACGTACACGCGATCGGCGTGCCGATGACCGGCGTCGACGGCGAGCGCGCGATGGCGTTCAACTGCGGCGGCCCGGCTTTCCTGCTGTCGCGCGAGCGGCTCATCGGCGAGGTCGGCCCGCGTCTCGTCGAGCTCGTGCACAAGGTCGAAGCCGATCTCGGCCGCGCCTGAAACACTTTCGGATCGAGTCGTTCCGCGCCGCGCCTCGCGGCGGAACGCGACGAAATACAGCCTGTGGAGATGGAAAAATGAGTCGTGAAGCAATGGAATTCGACGTCGTGATCGTCGGCGGCGGCCCGGCCGGGCTGTCCGCAGCGATCCGCCTGAAGCAGCTCGCCGCCGACGCCGGCAGCGAACTGTCGATGTGCGTCATCGAGAAAGGCTCGGAAGTCGGCGCGCACATCCTGTCCGGCGCGGTGATGGACCCGCGCGCGCTCGCCGAGCTTTTTCCCGACTGGCAGGCGCTCGGCGCGCCGCTGAAAGCCGCGGTCACCGAAGACCGCTTCCTGCTGCTCGGTGACACGGGCGGGCGGCAGCTGCCGAACGCGCTGCTGCCCGACTGTTTCCACAACCACGGCAATTATGTCGTCAGCCTCGGCAACGTGTGCCGCTGGCTCGCGGCCCAGGCCGAAGCGCTGGGCATCGACGTCTATGCCGGCTTCGCCGGAGCCGAAATCCTGTACGACGCCGAAGGCCGCGTGACGGGTGTGGCGACCGGCGACATGGGGCGCCTGAAGGACGGCTCGGAAGGCCCGAACTTCCAGCCCGGCATGGAACTGCAGGCGAAATACACGCTGTTCGCCGAAGGCTGCCGCGGCCACCTCGGCAAACAGCTCGAAGCGAAGTTCGACTTGCGCCGCGACTGCGATCCGCAGACTTACGGCATCGGCATCAAGGAGCTGTGGGAACTCAAGCCCGAACGCCACCGGGAGGGCCTCGTGATCCACACCGGCGGCTGGCCGCTCGACCCGGACACCTACGGCGGCGGCTTCCTGTACCACATGGAAGACAACCTCGTGTCGGTCGGGTTCGTCGTCGGCCTCGGCTACCGCAACCCGCACCTGTCGCCTTTCGACGAGATGCAGCGGCTCAAGACGCACCCGCTGCTGAAGGATTTCTTCGCCGGCGCGCGGCGCGTCGCGTACGGTGCGCGCGCGATCGCGGCAGGCGGCCTGCAGTCGATGCCGAAGCTGGTGTTCCCGGGCGGCGCGCTGATCGGCGACGACGCGGGCTTCCTCAACGCGAGCCGCATCAAGGGTTCGCACTGCGCGATCAAGTCCGGTTCGCTCGCTGCGGAAGCCTGTTTCGCCGCGCTCGCCGCAGGCCGCAACCACGACGAGCTCGCCGCCTACCCCGAAGCGTTCCGCGCCAGCTGGCTGTACGAAGAACTGCACAAGGCGCGCAACTTCAAGCCATGGATGAGCAAGGGCCTGAAGACCGGCTCGCTGATGTTCGGCATCGACCAGATCGTGCTGCGCGGGCGCGCGCCATGGACGCTGAAGAACAGCGCCGACCACGGCAAGCTGCAGCCCGCGGCCGACAGTGTGCCGATCGTCTATCCGAAGCCCGACGGCGTGCTGACGTTCGACCGCCTGTCGTCGGTGTTCATCTCGAACACGAACCACGAAGAAGACCAGCCCTGCCACCTGACGCTCGGCGACGCCGCGGTGCCGATCGACGTGAACCTCGCGCAGTTCGACGCGCCGGAGCAACGCTACTGCCCGGCGGGCGTCTACGAGATCGTGCGCGACGAAGCCGCGTCATCTGCCGACAGCGCGCGGCTGCAGATCAATGCGCAGAACTGCCTGCACTGCAAGACCTGCGACATCAAGGACCCGACGCAGAACATCACGTGGGTCGTGCCGCAGGGCGGCGAAGGGCCGAACTACCCGAACATGTAGCGCCACCGGCGGCCACCGCTTTCGCGAACCGGCGCGGCGCGTGGCGTCATGCCGCCGCACCCCCGAGCCTGCGTCACCCCGACCCCGCATCACCCCGACCCCGCATCACCCCGACCCATTTCGCCCGCGCGAGCGCGGGCAGCAAGGAGACCTCATGAAACCGCCCCGCGTCTATGCCATCGACGGCGTCGTCCCGGTCATCGACCCGAGCGCCTACGTACACCCCTCGGCGGTGCTGATCGGCGACGTCATCGTCGGTCCCGGCTGCTACGTCGGCCCGTGCGCGAGCCTGCGCGGCGACTTCGGCCGGCTGATCCTGATGGCCGGCGTCAACGTCCAGGACACCTGCGTCATCCACAGCTTTCCGGACCACGACACGGTGGTCAACGAGAACGGCCACATCGGCCACGGCGCCGTGCTGCACTGCTGCACGATCGGGCGCAACGCGCTCGTCGGCATGAACGCTGTCGTCATGGACAACGCGGTCGTCGGCGAGAACGCGTTCATCGCCGCGTGCAGCTTCGTCAAGGCCGGCATGCAGGTGCCGCCGGCCACGCTCCTTGCCGGCACGCCGGCGAAAGTCGTCCGCCCGCTGACCGAGCAGGAGATGGCGTGGAAAGTCCAGGGCACGGGCATCTACCAGAACCTCACCCGCCGCTGCCTCGCGACGATGGTCGAGACCGATGCGCTCGCCGCGGTCGAGGCCGACCGCAAGCGCATCGTGATGCCGGAAATCGTGCCGCTGAGCGAGCAAAAACAGCGCAGCTAAAAAAACCGGCCCGACGCGGTTGCGTCGGGCCGGTGAAAACTCCGGCGAATCAGGAAGGAGGAGAGGGAGAAACTTTCGCCGGAGGCAAGACCGGGTTCAGGCGCGGTCTCAGCGCCAAAGCTCAGAGCAAGCGTCGTTCCCTGCGGGGCGGCCCGCGAACGGGCGAAAGCTCGGCGCCGCAAAAAGTCCGGGCAGCCCCCCGGGGGCGGCGTCGAAAGGCCGGAACGGCGGGTGCGGTGCGAACAGCGCCGGCGACACCGCGGACGCCTGGTCGGCAGCCGCGCCGTCCGTAGGAGTGTCGTCAGCGCGCATGCTCGCGGATCAGGTTGCGGGCGATGACGAGCTGCTGGATCTGCGTCGTGCCTTCGAAGATGCGGAACAGGCGCACGTCGCGGTAGAAGCGCTCGATGCCGTATTCGGCCAGATACCCGGCGCCGCCGAAGATCTGCACTGCGCGATCGGCGACGCGGCCGCACATCTCCGACGCGAAGAGCTTCGCACACGCGGCTTCGGTGCCGACGTCGAGCCCTTCGTCACGGCGCCGCGCGGCGTCGATCACCATGCTGCGCGCGGCATAGATCTCGGCTTTGCTGTCGGCGAGCATCGCCTGGATCAGCTGGAACTCGGCGATCGGCTTGCCGAACTGCTTGCGCTCCATCGCGTAGCGCAGCGCGTCGTCGAGCATGCGTTCGGCGACGCCGACGCATACTGCAGCGATGTTGATGCGGCCCTTGTCGAGCACTTTCATCGCAGTCTTGAAGCCGACTTCCTCGCGCCCGCCGATCAGGTTCACGGCCGGCACGCGGCAGTCGTCGAAAATCACGTCGCAGATGTGCGCGCCCTTCTGGCCCATCTTCTTGTCGATCGGGCCGAGCGACAGGCCCGGCGTGCCCTGTTCGACGACGAACGCCGAGATGCCGTGCGGCCCTTTCGCGTCGGGGTTCGTGCGGGCCATCACCGTGAAGATGCCGGCTTCCGGTGCATTCGTGATGTAGCGCTTCGTGCCGTTGAGCACGTAGCAGTCGCCGTCGCGGCGCGCGCTGGTGCGCAGGCTGGCGGCGTCCGAGCCGCTGTCCGGTTCGGTCAGCGCGAACGAGCCGATGATCTCGCCGGACGCGAGCTTCGGCAGGTAATGGCGCTTCTGCTCCTCGGTGCCGTCGATGACGATGCCCTGGGCGCCAATGCCGTTGTTGGTCGCGAACAGCGAGCGGAAGCACGGCGAAGTCTTGCCGATCTCGAAGGTCGCGAGGACTTCTTCTTCCATCGTCAGCCCCATCCCGCCGTATTCCTCGGGAATCGACAGGCCGAACAGGCCGAGTTCCTTCATCTCGTCGACGAGCTCCTGCGGGATCTGGTCGGTTTCGGCGACGTGTGCTTCCTGCGGCACGAGGCGTTCGCGCACGAAGCGCGAGATCGTGTCGAGAAGAATGTTCAGAGTCTCCTGATCGCGGATCATGTCCTTTTCCCTCTCCGGTGCTGTGTTGTGTTTGTCTGGGTCATGCGGTGTGCGCGCTCCGACCGCTTTCTGCCGTAACCGAATACCTCCGTTCGCCCTGAGCCTGTCGAAGGGCAATCGCAGGGCTTCGACAGGCTCAGCCCGAACGGTATTTCGTCAGCGGGTTAATAACCCCCGGCCAGAGCGCAGCGGGCTTATTTGGCGTGCTTGCGGAACTCCGGCTTCCTCTTCTCGCGGAACGCGTTGCCGCCTTCGGCCGATTCGGCCGTTTCGTAGTACAGCTTCAGCGCGTGCATCGCAAGGCCGCCCATGCCGCGGATCATTTCGGTATCGACGTTGAACGATTTTTTCGCCAGCGCGATCGCGGTCGGGCTCTTCTCGACGATCTCGTCGCACCACTTCTTCACTTCGGCGTCGAGCTGGTCGTGCGGCACGACCGCATTGACGAGGCCCATCGCGAGCGCTTCCTGCGCCGTGTAGCGGCGGCACAGATACCAGATTTCGCGCGCCTTCTTTTCGCCGACGACACGCGCGAGCAGCGCCGTGCCGAAGCCGGGATCGACCGAACCGACGCGCGGCCCCGCCTGACCGAGCTGCGCCTTTTCCGAAGCGATCGCAAGGTCACAGACCGTCACGAGCACGTTGCCGCCGCCGATCGCGAAACCATTGACGCGCGCGATCACCGGCTTGGCGATGTCGCGAATCGCGCTCTGCATCTCCTCGACCGGCAGGCCGATGACGCCGCGGCCGCCGTAGCCGCCGTCCTGAGTGCCCTGGTCCCCGCCGGTGCAGAACGCCTTGTCGCCGGCGCCGGTCAGCACGACGACCCCGATGCTCTTGTCGAAGTCCGCGTCCTTCAGCGCGAAGATGATTTCTTCGCAAGTCTGCGCGCGAAACGCGTTGTACTGCGCGGGGCGGTTGATCATTATCGTCGCGATGCCGTCTTCTTTCGTGTACAGAATGTCCTGGTATTCCATTTTGATTTCCTCTGAAGGTTTGATTGGGGGTCGCTTGGCGGGGCTCAGCCGGCCATCGTCAGGCCGCCCGACACGCTCAGCACCTGGCCGGTGATGAACGACGCGTCGTCGCTCGACAGGAACACGATCGCGCCGGGCAGGTCGTCGGGCTGGCCGAGGCGGCCGAACGGCACCGCGCGCGTGAAGGCGGTGCGCAGCTTCTCGCCGCGCTCGCCATCGCCACAGATGTCGTCGAGCAGCGGCGTGTCGGTCGGGCCGGGGCACACGACATTGACGCTGATCTGCTGGCGGGCGAGTTCGCGCGCCATCGTCTTCGAGAACGCGATCAGCCCGCCCTTGCAGAACGAATACACCGCTTCGCCCGACGAACCGCCCCGGCCGGCGTCCGACGCGACGTTGACGACGCGGCCTGCGCCGCGTTCGACCATGCCTTTGACGACTGCGTGGTGCATGTACAGCGCGCCGTACAGGTTGATCGCGACGATCTTGTCCCACAGCGGCTTCTCGGTGCTGAGGAAATTGCCGACCTTGTCCCAGCCGGCGTTGTTGACGAGCACGTCGGTCGGGCCGAGCGCTTCTTCCGCCGCCGCGACCGCGCTGATCACCGACTCCTGGTTCGTCAGATCGACCGCGAACGCCTGGGCGTTGCCGCCTTGCGCGCGGATCTCCGCGGCGACCGCTTCGGCCGCTTCGCGGTTGATGTCGAACACCGCGACTTTCGCGCCTTCCTCGCCGAAGCGGCGGCAGATCGCCGAGCCGATGCCGCCTGCGCCCCCGGTGACGATCGCGACTTTGTCCTTGATTCCTCTCATCTGTGCTTCCTCCTGTTGGATACCGTTCAATTTCCGGCCCGTTTGCATCCGGGCCGCTGTTTGCGTTTCAATGGGCGCCGTTCGAACCCTGCCTGCCCATCCGATGACCGACGTTTCCGCCGCCAAGAACCTCGCCACGATCGAGATCAGCAACCGCCTGTTCTTCCGCTTCTTCCAGGCGGCCAACACGCTGCACACCAAGGGCACCCAGGCGCTCGACGAGTTCGGCGTGACGACCCAGCAGTGGTCGGTGCTCGGCGCGCTGTCCCGCCCGAAGGCGAAAGACGGCATGGGCATCAACGAGCTCTCCCGCTTCCTGCTCGTCAGCCGCCAGAACCTGTCCGGCCTGCTGACCCGCCTCGAACGCGACGGCCTGATCGAACGCGCGACCAGCGAGGAAGACCGCCGCTCGCGCAAGGTCCGGCTCAGCCCCAAGGGCGAGGAGCTGTGGGTCAAGCTCGCCGAGCCGATCCACGCGTTCTACGACCAAGCGCTGAAAGGCTTCTCGTTCGACGACCGCCTGCAGTTCATCCATTACGTGAGCCTGCTGCAGCGGAACATGGCGAAGCTGTAGGGCGGAACAGCGAAGCGCCTTCCGCCGAATGACGATCGCCGGTGGCGGAAACGCGGCGGATAACGCCTTCGGCTCATCCGCCCTACACGCCGTCACGACTCGTTGCGTGCACTGCACTAGACCCTGTGCGCGTCGAGCTTCTCGCGCCCGATGATCATCTTCATGATGTTCGCGGTGCCGTCGCCGATCTGCAGGCCCATGACGTCGCGGTAGCGCTGGCCGAAGTCGTAGTCGCTCGCGTAGCCGCCGTGGCCGTGCGTGAGCAGGCACTGATGGATGATTTCGCACGCGAGCTTCGGCGCCCACCACTTGCACATCGCCGCTTCCGACGTGTGCGGCAGCCCCTGATCCTTCAGCCACAGGGTGCGCAGGCATAGCGCACGGCAGGCTTCGTACATCGTCTCGGCTTCGGCGAGCGGGAACGTGACGCCCTGGAATTCGCCGATCTTCTTGCCGAACGCCTCGCGCTCCTGGATGTAGCGCCAGGTCTCGTCGAGCGACGCGCGCACGACCCCCATGCACTGCAGGCCGATCAGCGCGCGGCTGTAATCGAAGCCCTGCATCACCTGGATGAAGCCCTGCCCCTCGTCGCCGAGCATCATGTCCGCGGATATGCGCACGTCGTCGAAGAAGATCGAGCCGCGGCCGACCGGGCGTGTGCCGATGTCGTCGAACGCGGTGCGCGTGATGCCCGGCAGGTCCATCGGCACGAGGAACGCGCTGATGCCGCGGGCGCGCTCGGCTTCGCTGCCGGTGCGCGCGAAGACGACTGCGACGTCGGACTGCGTCGCCATCGAGATCGACGTCTTCTCGCCGTTGAGGACGAAATCGTTGCCGTCGCGCACCGCCTTGAGCTTCAGGCGCGCGGCATCCGACCCCGCGCTCGGTTCGGTCAGCGCGATCGCGATCGTCTTGTGCCCGGCGATCACCTGGCCGAGCCACTCTTTCGCGATGTCGGGCCGCGCATGGCCGGCGACGATCTGGCCGCACAGCGACGTCAGCAGGTTCACGTACGAGACGTTGAAGTCGCCGTACGAAATCTGCTCGAGCAGCAGCCCGCTAGTGACGCAATCGACGCCGAGCCCGCCGTGCGCCTCGGACAACTCCGGCCCGAGGAAACCGAGTTCGCCCATTTCGCGGATCACTTCGCGCTCGATGCGCTCGGCTTTCTCGCGCACTTTGTAGCCCGGCGCAAGACGTTCGCGGGCAAAGCGGCTCGCGGTATCGACCAGCGCCTGCTGCTCCTGACTGAGACTGAAATCCATGACCTCTCCTCCTTTCTAACGTCGCATCGATTCTAGGAGAGCGAGGGTTTTTGTGTCAATAGATTGTCTTATCTTTAAGTTACGAACGGTAACTCCACACCGCTGCGCCTCCTCCGTTTGGCGATAAACACCTTTCTAACTAGCGGTTCTACGTCAAACTTCCAGTTACCCAGCGCCGAGATACAACGCCGATATATAACAAGATATTGACTTATAAAAATCGAAGCGATAGCTTTGGTGCGCCGTCGGACAAACCGCCGGAAGACGAACCCAAGGAGAGAGACTTGCGCGCACAACGATCAGAAACCGGAGCGACGGACGCCGCGAAATCTGGCGCAGCCGCCGATGCCGCACTGCCGTTCAACGAATCCAGCAGCGAGCTGGTCCGCCAGTGAGCGGGCCGGTCGACAGAGGAAAATGACAATGAACTTCGAACCGGTACTGCTTGCGGACCGCATGGGCCCGATGAAGGCCGCCAGCCTGTGGCGCGACGAGACGATCGACGTGCATTTCCGCCGCGCGCACGAAAACTGCCCCGACAAACCGGCGGTGGTCGCCTATCGCGACGGCCAGCCCGAGCCGGTGCGGCTCAGCTACCGCGAGCTCGACCGCCGCGTCGACCGCATCGCGCGCGGGCTTGCCGCGCTCGGCGTCGGCCGCGGCGACGTCGTCACCTTCCAGTTGCCGAATCGCTGGGAATTCGTCGCGCTCGCGCTGGCGTGCGCGCGCATCGGCGCGGCGGCGAACCCGGTGATGCCGATTTTCCGCCAGCACGAACTCACCTACATGCTGAACTTCGCCGAGTCGAAAGTCTTCATCGTGCCGGCGGTGTTTCGCAAATTCGACCACGCCGCGATGGCGCGCGAACTGCAGCCGAAGCTGCCCCATCTGAAGCAGGTCGTCATCCTCGATGGCGAGGGCGACGACAGCTTCGAGCGCCTGCTGATGCGCGACGATTTGCCGCCTCTGGCCGGCTCCGGGCTCGGACCGGACGACGTCGCACTGCTGATGTACACGTCGGGCACGACGGGCGAGCCCAAAGGCGTGATGCACACGTCGAACACGCTGTTCTCGAACCTGCACGCGTACATCGAGCGGATGGAGCTCGGCGCTTCGGACGTCGTTCTCGGCGCGTCGCCGATGGCGCACCTCACCGGCTACGGCTACCTCGCGATGCTGCCGCTGATCCTGAACTCGACGACCATCCTGCAGGAAACCTGGAACGCGGCGCGCGCGCTCGAGATCGTCCGCGACGAGGACGTCACCTTCAGCATGGCGTCGGCCGCGTTCATCTCCGACATGTGCGCCGCAGTCGAAGCCGGTGCGCCGGTGTCGCCGAAATTCACGAAGTTCAACTGCGCCGGCGCGCCGATTCCGCCGGTCGTCGTCGAGCGCGCCTGGGCACTGATGGGCCTGCGCGTGTGCTCGGCGTGGGGCATGACCGAATGCGGCGCGGTCACGATTACCGAACCCGCCCGGGCGCTCGAGAAGTCCGGCGTATCGGACGGCCGGCCGGTGCCCGGCATCGAAGTGAAGATCGCCGATGCGAACGGTGCGCAACTGGCGCAGGGCGAAACGGGCAGCCTGCTGATCCGCGGCGCGTCGCTGTTCGCCGGCTACCTGAAACGCCCGCAGCTGAACAGCGTCGACGCCGAAGGCTGGTTCGACACCGGCGACCTCGCGTTTCAGGATTCCGAAGGCTACATCCGCATCAACGGCCGCAGCAAGGACATCGTCATCCGCGGCGGCGAGAACATTCCGGTCGTCGAGATCGAGAACCTGCTGTACCAGCATCCCTCGATCACGACGGTGGCGGTCGTCGGCTACCCGGACCGGCGCCTGGGCGAGCGCATCTGCGCGTTCGTGTCGCTCAAACCCGGCTCGACGCTGACGTTCGCCGACCTCACCGCGTATCTCGACCGCCAGCAAGTTGCGAAACAGTACTACCCGGAGCGGCTCGAGATCGTCGCCGATCTGCCGCGCACGCCGGCCGGCAAGCTGCAGAAGTTCAAGCTGCGCGAGACCGCGAAAACCTTCGGCGACGCTGCGAACGCCGCCATGGAGAAGTCCTGATGAATCCCGTGATCCTCGTCGAAACCCGAAACAAGGTCGGCCTGATCCGCATCAACCGGCCCGAAGTGCATAACGCGCTCAACGACGACGTGATGACCGAGCTCGGCCGCGCGCTCGACGCGTTCGAGGCCGACCGGACCATTGCGTGCGTCGTGCTGACCGGCTCCGAAAAAGCTTTCGCCGCGGGCGCCGACATCGCGGCGATGCGCGCGATGGACTTCATGGACGCTTACAAGTCGGACTTCATCACCCGCAACTGGGAGCGGCTGCGCACGTTCCGCAAGCCGGTCATCGCCGCGGTGAATGGGGTCGCGCTCGGCGGCGGGTGCGAACTGGCGATGATGTGCGACATCGTCTTCGCCGCCGACAACGCGCGCTTCGGCCAGCCGGAGATCAAGATCGGCACGATCCCCGGCGCCGGCGGCACGCAGCGCCTGCCGCGCGCGATCGGCAAGACCAAAGCGATGGACATGTGCCTGACCGGCCGGCTGATGGACGCGCAGGAAGCCGAGCGCGCCGGCCTCGTCGCGCGCATCTTCCCGGCCGCCAGCGTGCTCGACGAGGCGCTCGCGGCCGCCGCGCAGCTCGCCGAATATTCGCTGCCGGTGCTGATGATGATGAAGGAGTCGGTCAACCGCGCCTACGAGAGCCCGCTCAGCGAAGGGTTGCTGTTCGAGCGCCGCACGCTGCACGCCACTTTCGCGCTCGCCGACCAGAAGGAAGGCATGAACGCGTTCGTCGAGAAGCGCAAAGCGCAGTTCGCGCACTGCTAGAAGCGCTCGATCCAGGCTCACACCAAAGGGAATCAATGCACAAAAAACAATCCGCCGTCGCAGTCGGCGCTGTTTTGACGGGTTTGGCGTCGGCGCCCGTCACGGCTCAGTCGACGGGGACACTGTACGGCGTCGTCGACGCCTACTTCGGCTACGGAAAAATGGGCGACAACCGGAAGACCGGCATCGATTCAGGGGGCCTCACCGGCTCCCGCATCGGTTTTCGCGGCAGCGAAGCACTGGGCAACGGCGTGGCGGCCGTGTTCGCGCTCGAGTACGGGCTCCTGAACGATGCCAACGAAGGCATCGGCACCACCGGACTGCGCGCCCGCCAGCAATTCGTCGGCCTGAAAGGCAGCTTCGGCTTCGCCGGCCTCGGCCGTCAGTACGCGCCCGGCTACTACGTCTTCAAATACGACGGCGCGATCGGCACGCCGTGGGGGCCGCAGGCGATGCTCGGCATCAAGGCCGGCGCGACGATCGTGCCGGCGAGCCCGGCACGCGCGAACAACGCGCTGAACTACATTTCGCCGAACATGGGCGGCCTCACCGTCAACACGATCTACGCGTTCGGCGAGGAAAATCAGGCGACGAACCGCCGCCAGGGCGATCGCTTCAGCATCGGTGCCGAATATGCGAATGGACCGCTCGGCGCGAACGTGATCTACCACGTCGGCCGGGACATGCCCGCCACAGTCGGCGTCGACGACAAGAAGGAATGGTACGCGGGCGGCTCGTACAATTTCGGCGCCGTCACGTTGCTTGCCAGCTACCAGCAGGTCGAGCAGGATTCGGACACCAACAAGGTCTACCAGATCGGGGCGATCGCGCCGGTCAGTCCGGCCGGCAAGCTCCACTTCGCGATCGGCCACCTCGCTCACGAGAATTCCGACCTCGACGCGACGAACCTGACCGTCGGCTACGGCCACGCGCTTTCCAGGCGAACCACGGCTTACGCTTTCGCCACTCGGGTCAACAACGACTCCGCGCAGAATGCGACATTCGTCGCCAGCGCGGTCGGCCTGGCGGGCGAGAACAGCACGAACCTCATGGTCGGCGTGAATCACACGTTCTGATCCTTTCCCGACCGGGCGCCGCGGCGCCCGCTTTCCTCGGCATGCCCGGCGCACCAGGCGCCGTCAGCGGAGTCAGCCGTTGCGACGGAAGCACTGCGGGCGCTGCTCGATCAGCTCTCGAATGAAGTCCCACACGACGCGGATCCGCTTGATCCGCAGCAGGTCTTCGGGCGCGGCGATCCACAGGGTCCGGGTCACGAGCGACTGTCCGGGGAACACGCACACCAGGTCGTCGGACAGTTCGGCGACGAAAGGCGACAAGGCCACGAGTCCCATGCCGGCCGCGGCAGCCTCGCGCTGGGCAAGCACGCTGGTCGAGGTGAAGCTCCTGCGGGGATGCGGAGTGAGCTCTTCGAGGACGCGGAAGTAGCCGCTGAGCGAGCCGTCGTGGATGTAGTCCACGAAACTGTGCTCGGCGAGGTCGCTCAACTCGCGGATCGGCGGATGGGAGTCCCGGTAGCCCGGCGAGCAGTAGATGGAATAGTCGACGTCGGTCAGCCGCGCGACCTTGTAGCGTCCCACTTCGGGCGGGTCGAGCGTGATCAGGATCTCGACTTCGCGCGTGACCAGGCTCGGATACTGCGGCTGGGGCATCAGCTGGACATGCAGTTTCGGGTGCTCGGAATGCAGTTTCGCCAAGCCCGGTGCGATCAGGTGAATGCCCAGACCTTCAGGCGTGCCCACGCGCACCGATCCCGTCACCCGCACGCCCAGGCCCGCACTTTCCTCGACGGCTTCGAGCAACGCGCTTTCCATTCTTTCGGCATGGGGGATGAGCGCATGACCGGCCTCGGTCAGCGAATACCCGGTGCGCCGGCGATCGAACAGGACGACACCGAGGCGGGCCTCGAGCCGGTCGATGCGGCGTGAAACCGTCGAGTGCTCGATGTTGAGGCGCTCGCCGGCGAGCGAGATCGTGCCGAGCCGTGCAACCGCGAGGAAGATGCGCAGGTCGTTCCAGTCAGGGAGGGCGTCCATGCGGTCCATTGTGCATTCACGCACAAGTCGTGTGCAACCCATTGCTTTGGTGCGAGAAAACCGCCGCCCATAATTCCTGCACGAAGCTCTTCATTCAAGCACCCCGCCGCACGCTTCGAGCTGGAAAACGGAGAACGTTCCGATTTCCGCTCCCGGTCGCAATGCTTTCGCCGCAATCACAGACGTCACCATGATCGACTGCGAAGCGGGTCGGCGAAACCGGTCCGTGCCTGCAGATGGCAGGCACGCACGATGAAGAAAATGAAAGCCGGCTCGTGTGTCGACCAAAGCGCGAGGTCGAAGCGCTCGGGCCAGCAACTTCCCAGGCTAAAAGGAGACAACCCATGGAACTCGATGCCGTCTTGCTCCCCCCCCCGTCGTGCCGTCTGCAGCGCCACCGGCCTGTGGCCCGATCGCACGATCAACGACGAACTCGATGCGTGCGTCGTCGACTTTCCGGAAAAAGTTGCGCTGACCGCGATGCGCGCGGAAACCGGCGAACTGCGGCGGTTTACGTACCGAGAACTGGCTGCGCTGGCCGATCGCGTCGCCGTCGGTCTCGCGCGCCTTGGTGTGGGCCGCAATGATGTCGTCGCGATGCAGCTGCCGAACTGGTGGCAGTTCACCGTGCTGTATCTCGCCTGCACGCGCATCGGCGCGGTCGTCAATCCGCTGATGCCGATTTTCCGCGAGCGCGAGCTGTCGTTCATGCTCGCGCACGGCGAGGCGAAAGTACTGGTCGTGCCGAAGAGCTTCCGCGGCTGCGACCACGAGGCGCTGGCGCGCGGACTGCAGCCGAGCCTGCCGGCGCTGCAGCGCATCGTCGTTGTCGAGGGCGACGGCGCGGATTCGTTCGACGCGCTGCTCACGACGCCGGCCTGGGAGAACGAACCCGACGCTGCGGACATCCTCACGCGCAGCCGCCCGGGTCCTGACGACATCACCTTGCTGATGTACACGTCGGGCACGACCGGCGAGCCGAAAGGGGCGATGCACTCGGCCAACACCGTGATGGCGAACCTCGTCGAGTACGCACGGAAGCTCCGTCTGGACCACGACGATGTCGTGCTGATGGCCTCGCCGATGGCACACCAGACCGGCGCCGCGTACGGAATGATGCTGCCGATCCTGTTGCGCGCGCGCTCGGTGATCCTCGACAAATGGGAGCCCGCGAAGGCGGTCGAGCTGATCCGCACCGAAGGCGCGACGTTCACGATGGCCTCGACGCCGTTCCTGACCGACCTGACGAAGACCGTGCAGGCGCTCGGGCTGCCGGTGCCGACGCTGAGAAGCTTCCTGTGCTCCGGCGCGCCGATTCCGCCGCCGCTCGTCGAGCAGGCACGCAAGGTCCTCGGCACGAAGATCGTGTCGGCGTGGGGCATGACCGAGATCGGCGTGATCACGATGATCGACCTCGACGACGACGACGAGCGCGCCTACTCGACTGACGGCAAGGTGATTCCGGGTGCCGAAGTGCGGATCGTCGATGAAGAAGGGGTCGAGCTTCCGCGCGGATCGGTCGGCCGTCTCGTCGTGCGCACCTGCTCGGCGTTCGGCGGCTACCTCAAGCGGCCGCAATGGAACAACGTCGATGCCGACGGCTGGCTCGACTCCGGGGACGTCGCGAAGATGGACGAGCGCGGCTACATCCGCATCAGCGGTCGCAACAAGGACGTCATCATCCGCGGCGGCGAAAACATCCCGGTGTTCGAGATCGAATCCTTGCTGTATCGCCATCCGGCCCTCGACCAGGTCGCAATCGTCGCCTACGCGGACGAGCGGCTCGGCGAGCGCTGCTGCGCCGTCGTCGTGCCCAAGCCCGGCCAGACGTTCGACTTCGCGGCGATGGTCGACTTCCTGAAAGCGCAAAAAGTGACGCTCCAGTACATCCCCGAGCGCCTGATCGTGCGCGACGCGATGCCGTCGACGGCGACCGGCAAGATCCAGAAGTTCAAGTTGCGCGAGCTGCTGCGCGACGAGCTGCTTTGACCCCCGCAGCGAGGCAGGGTTAGGTCGCGTTCAATCATCAACGCAAAAACAAGCGGATTTCGCGACCCCGTACAACGAAGGAGACAGGCAATGGAAAAGACCGTGAAGACGGCCCGGCAATTGGTGGAGGAGACCGGCACCGGCGTGGTGTCGGTCGGCCCGGACGCGCCCGTGATCGCCGTGCTGCAGGCGATGGCGGACCACGACGTCAGCGCGGTGCTGGTCATGGACGAGCAAAAACTGCTCGGCATCGTCACCGCGCGCGACTGCGTATTGAAAGTCGAATTGCTCGGCCACACGGCGACGGACACACGGGCACACGAGATCATGAGCCGCGACGTCCTTTGCGTCGCCGCCGACGATTCCAGCGAGCGTTGCATGGGGGTCATGCACAACAAGCGGGTGCGCCATCTTCCGGTGATCGAGCAGGGCCGCGTGATCGGAACGCTTTCCATGCGCGACGTGCTGGAAGAAGTGGTCGCCGAGGACGAGCACCTCATCAGGGATCTGGAGCGCGAGCGTATCGAGTCCAGCGGCGAGACCGGCGGCAGCTACTGACCCGGTCTTCCCCCAACGCACTCGAAAGGCTTTTCAAATGTACGAATTCATAGTCGTCCTCGCGGCGCTGCTGTTCCTGATGTTCGTCGCGTACCGCGGCTTCAGTGTGATCATCTTCGCCCCTGTCGCCGCCCTCGGCGCCGTGTTGTTCACTGATCCGTCACTCGTCCCGGCGATGTTCACGAGCGTCTTCATGGACAAGATGGCCGGCTTCATCAAGCTCTACTTCCCGGTCTTTCTGCTCGGCGCGGTGTTCGGCAAGGTCATCGAGCTGTCCGGCTTCTCGAAGTCGATCGTCTCCGCGGTGATCAAGCTCGTCGGGCGCGACCGGGCGATGTTCTCGATCGTGCTCGTTTCCGCGATCCTCACTTACGGCGGCGTGTCGGTATTCGTCGTCGTGTTCGCGGTCTACCCGTTCGCCGCCGAAATGTTCAGGCAGAGCGGCATCCCGAAACGCCTCCTGCCGGGAACGATCGCGCTCGGTGCGTTCAGCTTCACGATGGATGCGTTGCCGGGCTCGCCGCAGATCCAGAACATCATCCCGTCGGCCTTCTTCAACACCAATGCCTGGGCCGCCCCGTGGCTCGGCGTCGTCGGCTCGACCTTTATCCTGCTGGTGGGCCTGACCTATCTGACCTGGCGGCGCAAACAGGCGGCAGCGAGAAACGAAGGCTACGGCGAAGGTCACCTCAACGAGCCCGAGCCGTTCGGCGGCGAGATTCTGCCCAACCCGTTGATCGCGATCCTGCCGCTGCTCGCGGTGGGAGTGTTGAACCGGGTTTTCGGCGTGTGGATTCCGCAGCTGTACGGCAGCATCCACCAATTGACGCCGGCGTCGGGCGCAAGCCCGATCGTCACCGATATTTCCAAGGTCGCCGCGATCTCGGCGGTGGAAGCGGCGCTGCTGGTGGGCATTCTCACCGTGCTGGTGTTCGCGTTCAGGACGGTCAGCGCGAAGTTCGCCGAAGGCACCAAGGCGGCCGTATCGGGAACGCTGCTCGCGTCGGTGAACACGGCTTCGGAATATGGTTTCGGCGCGGTCATCGCGATCCTTCCGGGCTTTCTGATCGTCGCCGACGCACTGCAGGCCATCCCCAACCCGCTGCTGAACGAGGCGATCACGGTTACCACGCTCGCCGGCATCACCGGCTCGGCCACCGGCGGCATGAGCATCGCGCTCGCAGCGATGTCCGAGCAGTTCATCGCCGCCGCCAACGCCGCCGGCATCCCGATGGAAGTCCTGCACCGCGTCGCGTCGATGGCCAGCGGCGGCATGGACACCCTTCCCCACAACGGCGCGATCATCACGCTGCTGGCGGTCACCGGCCTCACCCACCGACAGGCTTACGGCGACATCTTCGCCATTACCTGCATCAAGAGTGTCGCGGTGTTCGTGGTCATCGCTTTTTATTATCTGACCGGTCTGTACTGAGCACTCTCGGAAAACGGCGGCGCGCATGCTGCGCATCGGCCGATGCACTCGACATCGTTCGCAACGTCTTCTAGCGTCCGCGCCCCTTGCCCAGGAACTGCCGCGCGAACTCGTCGCGCGGCAGCGGCCGCCCGAGGAAATACCCCTGGCCCTGGTCGCAGCCGTGCGCCTCGAGGTACGCGAGCGCATCGCCGCTTTCGATGCCTTCGGCGACGACTTCCAGCCCCAGCGTGCGCCCGAGCGCGACGACGGCCTCGACGACTGCGCGGCTCGTCGAATCCTCGCCGATGCCCTCGACGAACGAACGGTCGATCTTGAGCTTGTCGAGCGGCAGCGAGCCGAGATGGGCGAGGCTCGAGCAGCCGGTGCCGAAGCCGTCGAGCACGACCTTGACGCCGAGCGCCTTGACTGCGGCGAGGATTCCCGCAGCATCGTCGGCGTTGTCCATCACCGCGCTTTCGGTGATCTCGAGCAGCAACAATGCCGGATTCATGCCGCCGTCGCGCAGGATGTCCGCGAGGCGCTGCACGAAGCGCCGCTGCCGGAACTGGACGGGCGACACGTTGATCGCGATCGGCACCGGTTCCAGCCCCTCGGCCACCCACGCGACGTGCTGACGGCACGCTTCGGCAGTGACCCACTCGCCGATGGCGCCGATCAGGCCCGACGACTCGGCGACGGGAATGAAGAGCCCGGGGCCGAGCGCCTCGCAGTCCTCGCCGGCAAAGCGGAGGAGCGCCTCGGCTCCCCTGAGGGCGCCGGTTCTCAGGTCGATCACCGGCTGGTAATGCAGCACGAACGTGTTTTTTGCGAGCGCCTGCTTGAGCCGCCCCTCCACCGAAGTCGACATGTCGTCGCGGTGTTCGAGGTCCGGCGCATACACGCAGTAAGCACCGCCGCTACAGTGCTTGGCCTGGTACATCGCCAGATCGGCGGCGCGGATCAGCGCATCGACGCTCATGCCGTGCTGCGGAAACAGGCTGATGCCGATCGACGGTGAAACGGAGACTTCGGCGTCGCGAATCACGAACGGCTGCGACACGCTTTCGACGACGTACTGCGCGATATTCATCGCTTCCTGGGTCTGCTCGAGATACGGCAGCAGGACAATGAACTCGTCGCCGCCGAGCCGCCCGACGATGTCTTCCTTGCGCACGCCCGCTTTCAGCCGGCACGCGACCTCCTGCAGCAACCGATCGCCGGCTTCGTGACCGTAGAGGTCATTGACCGGTTTGAAGCGGTTCAGGTCGATGAACAGGAACGCGCCCTGGCTGTGCTTGCGCCCGGCCGCCGCGAGCAGGTGCTCGGCATATTCGAAGATCAGCCGGCGGTTCGGCAGCGCGGTCAGGGAGTCATGCAGCGCTGCTTCATGGGCGCGCTGTTCCGCCTCTTTGCGGTCGGTGATGTCGATGTTCATGCCGACCCATTTCTCGACCTCGCCGTCCGCGCCGACGAGCGGCGCCGCCCTCACGTTGGCCCAGCGCCACTCGCCCAGGCGGTGACGCAGGCGAAGTTCCGTATCGAACACGCGCCGACCGGTGACCGCCGCGCGCCATTCCCTTTCGACGCGGGCGCGGTCGTCGGGATGAATCGCGTCGAGCCATCCGAAACCTGCCATTTCCTCGAAAGTCTGGCCAGTGTAGGCGGACCACGACGGCGAATGGACGACCAGGGCTCCCGCGGCATCCCCTTCCCACACCGCCTGGGCGGTTTCCTCGACGAGCACGCGGAAACGTTCCTCGCTCTGGCGCAGCCGCTCGCTCGCGAGCTGCCGTGCGAGCGCAGTGCCGGCGGCGCGCGCGAGCACCTCGAGCACCGCGACTTCCTCGTCATCGGGCCGGTGCGGCTCGAGCCAGTATGCGCCGACAGCGCCGGTAGGGATCGCACCGCCGACCGGAACCATCACCAGGCCGCGTTTCGATACCCCTTCGAGCACTTCCGCGGGGACGCGCTCGTCGTCGCGCACATCGACGATTACCGCTGTCCGGCAGTGGCGGACGGTCCAGTCCGCGACGCTCGCGACGAGCGGATGATGGCTGCGTTCCCACACCGCCCCGTTCGTCGCGCCCCTGCCGATGCAGCGGAACCGGCCATTGTCGAGCTCGACCGTGATGCCATCCGCGCCGACCAGCCTCTGCGCCGCACGCAGCAGCTCGGCGAGGAGCTCGGCGCTGCTGTCCGCACGCGAGAGCTGCTCGAGCCCTTCGGACAGGCGGCGGAAGCGGACATGCCCGGCCAGCAGCGCCGCTTCAGTGTGAACCTCGTCGGTGATGTCGCTGAACACGACCGCCACCTGGTGCGCGTCCGGCTTGCCGTAGCGGAACGCGTAGACGTCGAACCAGCGCTCGAGCATCGCGGCGCGCCGCTGAAAACGGATCGGCTCTCCGGTGAGCGCCACTTGGCCATAGATCTGGTACCACGAGGGCTCATGTTCGGGCACGACCTCGCGCATCCGGCGCCCGACCACATCGACCAGCCCGGTGTGCTGGCCGAACGCCGGATTGACCTCGATGAAGCGGTAATCAAGCGCTTTTCCGCGTCGGTCGAAGATCATCTCGATGATGCAGAAGCCTTCGTCGATCGAGTCGAAAAGTGCCCGGTAGCGCGCCTCGCTCGCCTCCTGGCGCCGGCGCGCGAGGATCTGCGGCGTGTCGTCGATGACCGTCACCAGCACACCGCCGACGCTCCCGTCCTCGCAACGAACCGGGCTGTAGCAGTTCGTCACGTACAGGGGCCGGGCGCCGTCACCGGACGACGGATCGACGACCTGCTCGGAGAGCATGACGGCATCGCCGTCGGCCATCACCTGGCGGCACAGCCGTTCGTGGACCTGCCACCCTGCGGCCCCGCTGTCCCTGGCGGTGCGCCCGAGCGCGTCGGGATGGCGCGCGCCGAGCAGCGGCCGAAAGCCGTCGTTATAGATCTGGACGAGATCCGCGCCCCACAGCAACGCCGCCGGAAAACCCGCTCCGAGCACCAGCGCGACGACGGTCTTGAGGCTTTCCGGCCACTGCGCGACGGAGCCGAGCACGGTACGATCCCAGTCGATGCGCCGCACCAGCGCCCCCGTTTCGCCACCGGGGGGGAGCCACTCCGGAGGCGGAGCGCGCCCGTCGCTGAGGGGGTCGTCCAAAGTACACCTCGTCTGTGAATCCGGCATTCGCCGCCGCGCCGAGCGACCATCCGGCGTCGGACTTCCGACGTCGCATGTCCCGCCCTTCCTTGGCAGTGGGAACCCTTGATTCCGCTGGAGATGTTCATGAAAGGACAGGAATCCGTTCCGCGCAAGTCATGAGACTGAAACGTACCCGACGGGGCTCAGCGCTGAAATACCTCGAAACAATGATTTTCATGCTTCGCAGATATTCCGGAAGCAATTTCCGGCCAGCGCGCCTGCCCGCGACGGGCCGAAGGCAGGAGTCAGGGATTCTGACCGAGCAGGTCGCGCAGTGCGCCCTGGAACAGCCGCACGACAATCGCGCGGTCGAGATCCGGGTTGCGGATGCTGCGGCTCGCCAGCCCTTCGAACATCGCGGCAAGCACTTCGACCATGCCGGCGATCGTCGCCTCGTCGTCGTCATGGCCCCCTGCGCGGCGCAGGTCGCGCAACGTGCGCGCGAGGCTGTCGCGGCACACGCGGTCCGCGGATCGGACGATTTCGGCGACATGCGAATTGCGCGCCGCCTCGGCAAGAATCTCGAGATTGAGTCCTGCCGCACGCGGCTCGAGATTGCGCTCAACGCCGTCGGCGACGTGCTCGACCATCGCCTCCTTCATGTTGCACGCGGCGCGCAGCGACGCGGTCAGCGCCAGGACATGTTTGAGGTCCTGCGCGACGATCGCCGCGATGATCGCTTCCTTGTTTTCGAAGTAGTGATAGATGTGTCCCGGACTCATGCCGGCGATCCGGGAGATCTGCGCGATGCTCGCACCGTGGAAGCCCTTGCTGCGAAAGCAGTCGCCCGCGGCGGCGAGAATCTGCGCGCGGCGGACTTCGGCGCGCGGCTGGTCGGAAGGGGCGGAGTCGGGAGGCATTCGCAGGTCTCCGGTGATGTTGAAGAGGTGTTGCATCGATCTTGCACTGCGGAAAATCCTAACATAGAATGATCATTCTAGAATAAACATTCTATTTTTGCACCCGACCCGGACGGTGCGCGTTTTCCAGCACCGGCACAACCATTCGAGAGGCGATTCATGGGGATCAACGGCAATCGGCTGTTCCGGCCAGTGGCCATCGCGCTGGCGAGCACCGTGCTGCTCGCGGCGTGCGGGAACGAGCAGCAACCGGGCTCGGCAGGCGCCGCACCCGCCGCACCTCCTGCACCGAGCGTGACCGTCGTCACGGTGCACACCGAAGCGGTGCCGCTCGTCGTCGAGCTGCCGGGGCGCACGGCGCCTTACCTGATCGCCGAAGTGCGCCCGCAAGTCACCGGCCTCGTCAAGCAGCGCCCGTTCACCGAAGGCAGCGACGTCAAAGCGGGTCAGGTGCTGTACCAGATCGACCCGGCAACCTATCAGGCCGCTTACGACAGCGCCAAGGCGAACCTCGCGCGCGCCGAGGCGAATGTTTACGCCGCGCGCCTCAAGGCCGACCGCTATGCCGACCTGGTCAAGATCAACGCCGTGAGCAAGCAGGCTTTTGACGATGCCACGGCCGCGCTGCAGCAGGGCCAGGCCGAAGTCGCGGCCGCGAAGGCGGCGATCGAGAAAGCGAAAATCGACCTCGCCTTCACTCGCGTCACCTCGCCGATCGCCGGGCGCATCGGGCGTTCCGCGGTCACGCCGGGGGCGCTGGTGACGGCGAACCAGAGCGAGGCCCTCGCCACGGTGCAGCAGCTCGACCCGATCTACGTCGACGTCACCCAGTCGAGCAGCGAGTTGCTGCGCATGAAGCGCGATCTGGCCGAAGGCAGGCTGCAACGCGCCAGTGGCGACACCGTGCCGGTGCGCCTGGTGCTCGAGGACGGCAGCGTTTTCGGTGCCGAAGGCAGGCTCGCGTTTTCCGAAGTCTCCGTCGACCCCAGCACCGGCAGCGTGACGCTGCGCGCGGTGTTCCCGAATCCGCGCGGCGAGCTGCTGCCCGGCATGTATGTGCGCGCGCGGCTGCCGCAAGGCATCAAGAGCGACGCCGCGCTCGTGCCGCATGCGGCGCTCAGCCACGATCCGCGCGGCGCCGCCCAGGTCATGGTCGTCAATGGCGAAAGCAAGGTCGAGGCGCGCCGCGTCACTGCCGAGCAGTCGCTCGGCGACAAATGGGTCGTGACCGCAGGCCTCGCCGACGGCGAGCGGGTGATCGTCGAAGGCTTGCAGCGCGTGCGCCCCGGCGCGCAGGTGCAGGTGACCGAAGCCGGCGCTGCCGCGGCGGCCGCGGCCCCTGCCGCCGCGCAGCAGAACTGAGGACGCGACGATGGCACGCTTCTTCATCGACCGACCGATCTTCGCCTGGGTCATCGCGATCGTCATCATGCTCGCCGGCGCGCTGTCGATCCTGACGCTGCCGGTGTCGCAATACCCATCCATCGCCCCGCCGACGGTCGTCATCAATGCCAGCTATCCTGGCGCATCGGCGAAAGCCGTCGAAGATTCGGTGACGCAGGTCATCGAGCAGAAGATGACCGGCCTCGACGGACTGCTGTACATGGCTTCCGCGTCGGACTCCTTCGGCAGGGCCACGGTGACGCTGACGTTCGACGCCGGCACGAACCCCGACATCGCCCAGGTGCAGGTGCAGAACAAGCTGCAACTGGCGCTGCCGCTGCTGCCGCAGGCGGTGCAGCAGCAGGGCGTGCAGGTGGCGAAATCGTCGCGCAACTTCCTGATGGTCGTCGGCTTCGTGTCGCAGGACGGCAGCCTCAAGCAGGTCGACCTTGCCGACTTCCTCGTCTCGTCGGTGCAGGACCCGCTGTCGCGCGTCACCGGCGTCGGCGAAGTGCAGGTGTTCGGCTCGCAATATGCGATGCGCGTGTGGCTCGACCCGGCGAAGCTGATGAAGTTCGGGCTCACGCCAGGGGATGTCCAGGCGGCGATCCGGACGCAGAACGCGCAGGTCTCGGCCGGCCAGCTCGGTGGCACGCCGGCGGTGGAGGGACAGGGTTTCACCGCATCGATCACCGCGCAGAGCCGGCTCGAGACGGTCGGGCAATTCGAGGAGATCCTGCTGCGCAGTTCCGCACAAGGCGGCGAAGTGCGCCTCGCGGACGTCGCGCGGATCGAGATCGGCGCCGAGAACTACGGCACCGTCGGCCGTTACAACGGCCAGCCGGCGGCGGCGATCGGCATCAAGCTCGCCGCCGGGGCGAATGCGCTCGATACTGCCGCTGCGGTGCGCGCGCGGCTCGATCAGCTCACGCCGTACTTTCCCGCCGGCGTGAATGTGGTGGTGCCTTACGACACCACGCCTTTCGTCGCGATCTCGATCCAGGGCGTCGTCAAGACGCTGCTCGAAGCGATCGCGCTGGTGTTCCTCGTGATGTACCTGTTCCTGCAGAACCTCCGCGCGACGCTGATCCCGACGATCGCGGTGCCGGTGGTGCTGCTCGGCACTTTCGGCGTGATGGCGGCGTTCGGCTTCACGATCAACACGCTGACGATGTTCGGCCTGGTGCTCGCGATCGGCCTGCTCGTCGATGACGCGATCGTCGTCGTCGAGAACGTCGAGCGCGTCATGAGCGAAGAGGGCCTGCCGCCGAAGGAGGCGACGAAGCGCTCGATGGACCAGATCACCGGCGCGCTGGTGGGCATCGGCCTCGTGCTGTCGGCGGTGTTCATCCCGATGGCGTTCTTCGGCGGCTCGACCGGCGTCATCTACCGGCAGTTCTCGATCACTGTCGCTGCGGCGATGGCGCTGTCGGTGCTGGTCGCGATCATCTTCACGCCGGCGCTGTGCGCGACGATGCTCAAGCCGATCGAGAAAGGCCACGAACACGGCGAAGGCGGCTGGTTCTCGGGTTTCTTCCACTGGTTCAACGGGATGTTCGCGCGCAACACGCGGCGCTACGAATCGACGGTCGGCCGCATCCTGCATCGCAGCCTGCGCTTTCTCGCGATCTATCTGGCGATCATTGCCGTGCTCGCGCTGCTGTTCCTGCGCCTGCCGACCTCGTTCCTGCCCGAAGAGGACCAGGGCGTGATGTTCAGCCAGGTGACGCTGCCCGCCGGCGCCACCCAGGATCGCACGCTGGCAGTGCTGAAGAAAGTCGAGGACCATTTCCTCGAGAGCGAAAAGGACACGGTGCGCTCGATCTTCACCGTGGCCGGTTTCAGCTTCGGCGGCAGCGGCCAGAACATGGGCATCGCGTTCGTCAATCTTCAGGACTGGGACGAGCGCGGTGAACCGGGAATGGACGTCAAGTCCGTCGCCGGGCGCGCGATGGCCGCGTTCGCGCAGATCCGCGAAGCGATGGTGTTCGCGTTCGTGCCGCCGGCCGTGCTCGAGCTCGGCACCGCGAGCGGTTTCAACGTCATGCTGCAGGACCGCTCCGGTCTCGGCCACGACGCGCTGATCGCCGCGCGCAACCAGTTTCTCGGGCTCGCGGCGCAGGACAAGCGGCTCGTCGGCGTGCGGCCGAACGGCCAGGACGACATGGCGGAGTACCAGATCGATATCGACCACGCGAAAGCCGGCGCACTGGGCGTCTCGATCGCGGACATCAACGAGACGCTGTCGACCGCGTGGGGCGGCACGTACGTGAATGACTTCATCGATCGCGGCCGCATCAAGAAAGTCTATCTGCAGGCCGACGCGGATGCGCGCATGAAACCCGAAGACCTGTCGAAGTGGTACGTGCGCAACCGCCAGGGCGAAATGGTGCCGCTGTCGGCGTTCTCGACCGCTCACTGGAGCTACGGTTCGCCGCGCCTGGAACGCTACAACGGCCAGCCGTCGGTCGAACTCCTCGGCCAGGCGGCGCCGGGGCTGTCGTCGGGCGACGCGATGGCCGCGGTCGAGGAGATCATCGCGAAGCTGCCGGCCGGCATCGGCTACGAATGGACCGGCACGTCGTACGAGGAGCGCCGCTCCGGCGCGCAGGCGCCGGCGCTGTACGCGCTGTCGCTGCTGGTCGTGTTCCTGTGCCTCGCAGCGCTCTACGAGAGCTGGTCGGTGCCGTTCGCGGTGATGCTGGTGGTGCCGCTCGGCGTGCTCGGCGCGCTGCTCGCCGCGACCGGGCGAGGCCTGTCGAACGACGTCTATTTCCAGGTCGGCCTGCTCGCGACGATTGGCCTGTCGGCAAAGAACGCGATCCTGATCGTCGAGTTCGCGAAAGCGCAGATGGAGCACGAAGGCAAGGAGCTCGTTGCCGCGACGCTCGAAGCGGTGCGCATGCGGCTGCGCCCGATCCTGATGACTTCGCTCGCGTTCGGCCTCGGCGTGCTGCCGCTCGCGATCTCGACCGGCGCCGGCTCCGGCAGCCAGAACGCGATCGGCACCGGGGTGCTCGGCGGCACGATCGCCGCGACCGTGCTCGGCATCTTCTTCATTCCGCTGTTCTACGTCGTGATCATGCGCGTGTTCCGTAAAAAACCCGCTCCGCCCGCAACCATTGCCCCTGTCGCCGAGGAGGCCAAGTGATGACCCGACTGCGCATCCTGACGGCCGCACTCGCGGCCACGGTCGCGAGCGCATGCTCGACGCTCGCGCCGGACTACCAGCGGCCGCCAGCGCCAGTCCCGGCGTCCTTCGCGCAGGCGCCGGACACGGTTCCGGCCAGTGCTCCCGCAGCCGACGCGCTGCCGTGGCGCGATTTCTTCGCCGCGCCCGGCCTGCGCGAGCTGATCGCGCTGGCGCTCGACAACAACCGCGACCTGCGCGTGGCTGCCCTCAACATCGAGCGCGCCCGCGCGCAATACGGCATCCAGCGCGCGGACCTGTTCCCGGCGATCGGCGCGAGCGGCGGCCAGTCCGCGCAGCGCCTGCCCGCGGACCTCGTGCGCGGCAGCAGCGGCGGCAACGGCAACGGCGAGGCGACGATCAGCCGGCAGTACAGCGCGACGATCGGCTTCTCGGTGTGGGAGCTGGATTTCTTCGGCCGGCTGCGCAGCCTCAACGAGCAGGCGCTCGAACTGTACCTCGGGACCGAGGAGGCGCGCCGCAGCGCACAGATCAGCCTCGTCGCGGAAGTCGCGAACGCGTGGCTGACGCTCGCCGCCGACCGCGAACGCCTCGCCCTCGCGCGCAACACGTACCGCACACGGCAGGAGTCGTTTGAACTGACGCGGCGCAGCTTCGAAGCCGGCGCGGTGTCGGCGCTCGACCTGCGCCAGGCCGAGACCCTGCAGGAAGACGCCCGCGCCGACGCCGCCCGTTTCGCCGCGCTCGTCGCGCAGGACGAGAACGCGCTCGCGGTGCTCGCCGGCACGCGCGTCCCGCCCGAGCTGCTGCCGCCGCAGCTCGCCGACACGCTGATGACCGCGGTCGCCGAGCTGCCGGCCGGCGTGCCGTCCGAAGTCCTGGTGCGCCGCCCCGACATCCTCGAGGCGGAACGCCGGCTGCGCGCGGCCAATGCCAACATCGGCGCCGCGCGGGCCGCTTTCTTCCCGTCGATCACGCTGACCGCGGCAGCCGGCAGCGCGAGCAGCACGCTCGACGGCCTGTTCTCGAGCGGCTCCGGCACGTGGAGCTTCGTGCCGCAGCTCCGCATCCCGATCTTCGAGGCCGGCCGCCTGCGCGCGAACCTCGACGTCGCCGAAATCCAGCGCGACATCAACGTCGCCCAGTACGAACAGGCGATCCAGGGCGCGTTCCGCGAAGTCGCCGACGCGCTGGCCGAACGCGCCACGCTCGCCGAGCAGCTCGACGCGCGGCGCCGCCTCGTCGACGCGACCGCTGAAAGCTTCCGCCTGTCCGAAGCGCGCTACAAAGGCGGCGTCGACAGCTACCTCGGCCTGCTCGATGCGCAACGCACGCTGTACGATGCCCAGCTCCAGCTGATCGCCGTGCGCGAGTCCGACGCGGCGAACCGCATCGCGCTGTACAAGGCGCTCGGCGGCGGCTGGCAGTGAAGCTTTAGCGCGCGGGGACGGGCGCGGCAGCTGCGTGGCGACGCCCGTCCCCGCCACTTCCCGGCACGCACCGCAGCGGGCGCTGCATGGAATTGTCCGCGTGCCGCGTGGTCGAATCGCGATCCGCGGCGGTGCGCAGGCAGCAGGTGCGCCCCCGCTCTGCTGACGGTCCACCGGAGGGCGTCTCATGCGCGTTCGATACCCCGCCCCTCTCGCCGCATTCCTCGCCGCGCTCGTCGTGGCCGGCCCGGCGCTCGCGCACCACGGCTGGAACTGGGCCGAGCCCGACAACTCGGCGCTCACCGGCGTCGTGAAATCGGTGCGGCTCGGCAATCCGCACGGGCGCGTGACGCTTTACGTCGACGGCGAGCAATGGGTCGCGGAAGTCGGCCAGCCGTGGCGCAACGCACGCGCCGGACTGCGGGACGAGATGCTCGTCGAAGGCGTGCAGGTCACGATCTCGGGTCACCGCTCGGCGCGCCCCGGCGAGAAACTCATCAAGGCCGAGCGCGTGATCATCGGCGGCACGACGTACGACCTGTACCCTGACCGCGACTAGGGGCGGGAATGTTCGGCGAACTGCTCGCCGCGATCGACGCGTCGGCGCTATCGGTCCATCTGCGGCATTCGATCTGGCTCTACCCGGTCGTCAGCGCCGCCCACATCCTCGGCATCGCGCTGCTGGTTGGGGCGATCGTGCCGATGGACGCGCGGCTGATCGGCGTGTGGCCGTCGCTGCCGGTGGCGCTGTTCGCGCGCACGATCCTGCCGTTCGCTGCCGCAGGCGCGATCCTGGCGATCGCCACCGGCACATTGCTGTTCATCGTGCAGCCCGCCGATTACGCCGCGCTGCCGGTGTTCTGGACCAAGATGGCACTGGTGCTCGCCGGCGTCGCCAATGCGCTCGTGCTGCGGCGCAGCGCGACGTGGCGGCACGCGATCGGCGCCGAGACGACCGGCACGACGCACGCGCTGCGGCTTTCCGGCAGCCTGTCGCTGGCGATCTGGCTGACGACGCTGTTGCTCGGCAGGCTGCTCGGTTTCGTCTGACGGCGGGCAGCGCACCCGCGCCCGCCGCCGTCCCTCCTCAGGTTGCGCGATGACTGTCAGTCTTCGAGCAGGCTGCGCAGCATCCACGCGGTCTTTTCGTGCACTTCGAGGCGCTGCGTCAGCAGGTCGGCGGTCGGCTGGTCGTTCGCGTCGTTGACGACCGGAAACAGGCTGCGCGCGGTGCGGGCGGTCGCTTCCTGCGCGGCGACGAGGCTGCGGATCATGTCGAGCGCTTTCGGCACCCCTTCGATTTCCCTGATCGACGCGCGCTCGACGAACTCGCGGTAGGTCCCCGGCGCGGGAAACCCGAGCGCGCGGATGCGTTCGGCGATCAGGTCGAGCGCGGTCCATTGCTCGGTGTATTGCTGCATGAACATCACGTGCAGCGTGTTGAACATCGGCCCGGTGACGTTCCAGTGGAAGTTGTGCGTCATCAGGTACAGCGTGTAGCTGTCGGCGAGCAGCGCCGACAGACCGTCCGCGATCTTCGCGCGATCGCCTTCGCTCAGCCCGATGTCGATCCTTGCCGCCCCTCTTTCCAGTTTTTCCTGCTTGTCCTGTTTTTCCAGCTTGTCCTGCTTCTTCGATGCCATGCTGTTCTCCTTGTCGAAAGCAAACGAAATCGGTGCATTGCCCGTGCAGGACTATATACGGGATGGGGCGGCAGGACTCAGGACGAAGGCATTATCGCGGCGCTGCGCAGCGTCCGTGTCGGCATGCCGGGAAGATCACGCCCTCAGTGGTCGAGCAGCTGCAGCCCCGGCGGCAGCGATTCGCCGAACGCGCGCCATTTCTCGGCTTCCTCGAGCACGACGACTTCGCGCACCATCGCGGCCCAGCTCGGCGGCGCATTGATCGCCACGAGCCGCCGCGCCACTTCGTCGCGCAGTTCGGCCGGCAGGTCGCGCGTGCGGTCGCCGGTCAGGCGGGCGATCTGCGCGGCGGCGAACGCCGCGGATTCGATGCGCTTCCAGTCGAGCGCGAGGATCGCATCGAGCCAGCGCGCCGCGACATCCGCCGGCACGACGTTGTGCGCGCTGCCATACAGTGGCTCGCGCGCGCCGATGCGCCCGACCGCCCACCACGCGTTGTGCTTTTCCGCGGGTTTCTGCAGCCGCTCGATCAGCCATTCGCCGATCTCGATGCGATGCTCGACGTCGACGCGCTCGAGCGACGCGGCCAGGCGCACCAGATCCTCGAAGCTGCCCCGCGTCCCGACCGGCTGGCGGGCGCGTTGCGCAGCGGCGTCGGCTTCGAGCTGTTCGCCGGCCGCCTGCAGCGCGAGCAGCTGTTCGGGCGCACCCAGGCCTCCCGCGGCGCGGCGCCACAGCGTCCACCATTCCGACCAGTTCTGCCGCTCCCGCACGTACTGGATGCCCTGCCCGAACAGCGTCCACAACTGCTCGACGCGCCAGTCGTCGAGCGGATAGCCGAGCCCGGGGCGCAGGCAGTAGCCGGCGAGGTTGAGCCACAGGCGCTCGTGTTCGGCGGAGCGGCGCCGCCGGCGCACGCGCTCCCACAGCACGTCGAACAATGCGCGCAGCAGCGGCACGTCCCAGCTTTCGCGCTTGCCGAGCAGGTGCTCGAGCTGGCCGCGCAGCTGCCGCACTTCCTTGCCGCTGAGCTCGTGCGAGCGCGAGCCGAAGACGCGCTCGACCGCTTCGACCGCGTCGGCGAAGCGCGGCGGCAGCGCCGCGACCGTCTCGGCCTGCGCCGCGCCGTCGCCGCGCAGCTGGAACGCCAGCAGCCAGCGGCGCGCGGGCTCGGCGATGCTGACGCAATGCATGTCGAGCGTGCCGACTTCGGTCATCGCGGCGACGATCCGCACCGGCACGTCGACGGCACCGCTGCCGGCCGCCGGGATGACGGTCGCGATCGGCGGCAGGCGCACGAAGTCATCGCCGGCGACATCGACGAGATCGCCTGCCCGATGCGGCGTGTCGGCAGCCGACGACACGAGGTGGAACTGCACCGGCTGGCCAAGCTTCAGCGCGAAACTGCGCTCCGGCAGATGCACTTCGACCGCTTCTTCGGTGCCGCGCGGCAGCACGCACACGCCGCGCCGCGACGGCCCGTCGCCCTCGATGACGAGGAAATAGCTGCGCGGCGAGCCGCCGCCGATGCGCGGCCCGTGCCCGGCGCGCACCAGCGCGTACGCGACGGCGCCGCGCGCGACCGCGACGTCCGGGTCGTCGTTGTGCAACAGGCGCAGCGCCTGGCCACGCCAGCCGCCGAGCACGTGCTGCAGCCGCTCGCTCAGCGCATCGGCGCGGAACACGCCGCCGTTGAGCAACACGGTGTCGGGCACCGGCAGCTCGGGCGCTTCGGGCGCCTCCGCGCCGAGCGCTTCGCGCGACGCGGCGGCGTGTCGCTCGAGAAACGCCGCGAGGTGGCGCGTGATCGCGGGATCGGCCGGATACGGCAGGCCGAATTCGACGATGCCGGCGCGCCGCCGGGCAGGGCGCTGATCGGCGCCAATACGCGGCAGGAAGCCGTCGACGATCAGGTGCTCGACTTCGTCGCGCGCGAGCTCGACCGAGCGCGCGCCGCCGACGAGCCGGCTGCCCGCGCCGAGCAGCGTCACCGTCGTGCGCTCGGGCGCGGCCTGGCCGAGCAGCTGTTCCTTCGCGCCGCGGCAGCGCTGCAGCAGCTGCGAGAAGCGGGCCGCGGTGAGCTTGCCGTCGGCCGCGCCGAGGCGCGTCTCGACGACGTGCGCGAGCGCGAGGTCCATGTTGTCGCCACCGAGCATCAGGTGGTCGCCGACGCCGATGCGCGCGAGGCGCGGTTCGCCGTCCTCGATCGCGACGCGGATCAGCGTGAAATCGGTCGTGCCGCCGCCGACGTCGCAGACGAGGATCAGCCGTGTCGCCTCGAGCTCCGCCGCGAGACTCTGGCGATGGCGGAACAGCCAGTCGTAGCACGCCGCCTGCGGCTCCTCGAGGAGGCGCAGCGCCGGCAGCTGCGCGAGCCGCGCCGCTTCGAGCGTCAGCGCCCGTGCACCTTCGTCGAACGACGCGGGCACGGTGAGCACGACCTCTTGGCGCTCCAGCGGCGCATCCGGGAAGCGCGCGTTCCACGCCGCGCGCACGTGCGCGAGGTAGCTCGCGCTTGCCTCGACCGGCGACACTTTCGCGACGTCGTCGCCTGCGCCCCACGGCAGGATCGGCGCGCTGCGGTCGACCCCGGCGTGCGACAGCCAGCTTTTCGCGCTCGCGACGAGCCGTCCCGGCACCTGCGCGCCGAGCTCGCGCGCGAGGGCGCCGACGACGACCGGCTCGACGCCGGCGACATCGCTCGCCGCCCACGGCAGCTGCAGGTCGTCCGGGCTCAGTTCGCCCGGCGCCGCATGGTAGCGCAGCGACGGCAGCAGCGGCGGCGCCGCGACCTGGCCCGCGGCGACGAGCTGATCGATCGGCAGCAGCGCGATCGCGTCATCGCCCGGCGCCGCGTACGCGACGACGGTATTGCTGGTCCCGAGGTCGATCCCGACGAGGTAAGGTTTCACGGCATTCAGGACTGTCCGCCGCGCACGTCGAACGACACTTTCCAGCGCGCGCTGCCGTCCGCGGGCAGCGCTTCGAGTTCGAGCGTGCCGGCTTCGGTGACGCGCGCATGCAGCTTCACGCGCACGATCTCGCCGGCAGCGCGGCCTTCGGCCGGCAGGCTCGCCTCGATCTCCTCGAGCTCCTGCAGCTCGTCAGGCGCCCAGAAGTCGAGCAGCGTGCCGACTTCGTCCTGGCGGCGCACCGACGAACCGAAGAAGCGGAAGCGCACCGGTTCGCCGACGACGAGGCCGAACTCCTGCGCCGGCAGCGCCGCGTCGCTGCCCTCCTCCATGCCGAACGGCGCGAGGCACAGCGCCTGGATCGGCGGCTCGACGCCCGGCACTGCCGGCATCGCGGATTCGACCGCGACGTAGTACGCGCGCGCAGTGCCGCCGCGGATGCGCACGCCGCGGCCGCGCCGCACGTAGCCGTAATATGCGGCGCCGCGCGCGACCGCGAGGTCGAGGTCGGCGCGCTGCAGCACGCGCACCGGTGCCGCGCCTTCGGCTTCGAGCCAGCCGTCGAGCGTCGCCCGCACACGATCGGCGAGCAGCGCGGACTTGAACACGCCGCCGTTGAACAGCACTGCGGTCGGATGCAGGAAGCTCGCGTCGGCCGGATGCTGCGCGCCGAAACCTTCGAGCTCGGCCGTCGCGCCGAGCTGGCGGCCGAGGAACGCCGCGAGGTGGCGCGTGATCGCCGCGTCCTGGGCATACGGCAGGCCGAGCTGCGTGAGGCCGGCGCGGGCGCGCGACAGCGGCCGGTCGCTGACCTGGGCCGGCGGAAAGAAGCCGTCCACGATCGTCACGGTCAGCATCTCGCGCCCGAGTTCGGTGCGTATCGAGCCGCCGATGAGCTTCGCGCCACGGCTCGGCACGACGATCGGCACGGCGTCGACCGTCGCGTCGCCGAGCAGCGTCTCCTTCGCGCCGCGGCACGCGTGCGCGAGCGCGCGCATCTGCCACGCGTCGAGCTGCGTGCCCGCGGCAGCGAGGTTGCGCGCGACCGCGTACGCGAGCGCGAGGTCCATGTTGTCGCCGCCGAGCAGGATGTGCTCGCCGACTGCGACGCGGTGCAGTTCGAGGTTGCCGTCGCGTTCGACGACTGCGATCAGCGACAGGTCGGTCGTGCCGCCGCCGACATCGACGACGAGGAGGATGTCTCCAGGTTTCGCTTCGTCGCGCCACTGCCCTTCGCTCATCTGGATCCAGCTGTACAGCGCCGCCTGTGGCTCCTCGAGCAGCGTCATATGGCGGTAGCCGGCAGTGGCCGCGGCTTCGGCAGTCAGCTCGCGCGCCCCCGGATCGAACGATGCGGGGATCGTCACGGTGATGTCCTGCTCGTCGAACGGCGCGTCGGGCTGTGCGTCGTTCCACGCGTCGCGCAGGTGCGCGAGGTAGCGCACCGACGCTTCGAGCGGCGAAATCCGCGCGACTTCGTCCGGCGCATCGGCTGGCAGGATCGCCGCCTTGCGGTCGACGCCCGGGTGGCACAGCCAGCTCTTCGCGCTCGACACGAGGCGGATCGGCGTGCCGGCACCGCGCGAGCGCGCGAATTCGCCGACGACGTAGTCCTGCGCGCTCGCCCACGGCAGCGTCAGGTCGCCTTCGCCGAGCTCGTTCTCGTGCGGCAGGTAGAGGAAGGACGGCAGCAGCGGCAGCGCCTCGACGGCGCCGGGGCCGGTCAGCTGCGGGATCTCCAGCACCTCTTGCGCGGCGTGTTCGCCGTCGCTGCCGCCAATGTCGACGTACGACAGCGCGCAGTGGGTCGTGCCGAGGTCGATGCCGATGACGAAACGCGGCTCGCTCATAGCTCCACCTCCGCCTGCGCGACGATCGACGCGTCATGATGCTCGGCGAGCTTCGGCAGGCGTGCGTCGGTGACGCGCCAGCCGCGGTGGCTGATCGTGCCGGTGAACGGCGGCTTGCCGACGACGTTGCCGGTGACGCGGATCGCCGCGGCGTCGAAACCCTCGCCGAGCGTCACGCGGCTGCCTTCGGCGTCGGCGCGCACCGGCTCGATGCTGAAATGCTCGCGCAGCACTTTGCGGCAGCCGGCATGCACCAGCCGCGCCGCGCCGCCGACGTCGGCGTCGGAATAGGCCGCGATG
This sequence comes from Azoarcus sp. PA01, assembly GCA_001274695.2. Classification (NCBI taxonomy): domain Bacteria; kingdom Pseudomonadati; phylum Pseudomonadota; class Betaproteobacteria; order Rhodocyclales; family Zoogloeaceae; genus Azoarcus; species Azoarcus sp. PA01. The sequence goes on from LARU01000002.1 coordinate 1,091,188, forward strand.
TCCTCTTCGACGAAATCGATGAGGCGGGCTTCGCGCTGCAGCATGCCGAGCAGCTGGAGCGCGGCCTCGTGCGGCACTTCGCGCAGCGGAGGCGCAGCAGAGGCCGCTTCGGCGGCCGGCGCGGCGACGTCAGCGCCCGCGCGCAGGCGCATGACCTGCGCGGCGAAGTCGCGGTTGCCGATGATCGAGAAGAATGCGCCGAACGCGAGCGACAGTCGGCGCATGAAAGAAGGAGCGGTCTGAGCCATGAAAAGATCCTGTAGGTCCTGTAGTGGTCCGGCACCGGCGGAGCGGGGATCGCGCCTGCCGGCAGCGGAATGCCCACGCGCGCCAGCGGTTCATGCTCCGGCGATGTCGTCGGCGGGCCGCCGGCACTCCCCGTCCGGGAACCGTTGCGCCGGGCACCGCAATTCAATTCCGGTTGTCACATCATCGGCCGGCGCGGGCTGGCCGGCGCCAGGGATGGTGCGACGCAATATAGTCGATTCTGCGACTGGCGCCCACAATGACAGCGAGACCGGTCAGCAGCCGCGCCAGCGTGCGGATCGTACCATCCGGGCAGGCGCGGCGCGCCGCCCGCGGCACGAGCGCCGACGCGGTTTGCGCCAATCATTGCGGGAGAACGTCCTCATGCGCTACGAACTGTATTACTGGCCCTCGATCCAGGGGCGCGGCGAATTCGTTCGCCTGCTGCTCGAAGAAGCCGGCGCCGACTACGTAGACGTCGCCCGCCTGCCCGAGGAAAACGGCCGGGGCTTGGCCGCGCTGCTGCGGCTTCTCGACGGCGAATCGCTCGAACACGTGCCGTTCGCGCCGCCGTTCCTGAAAGCGGGCGACCTCGTGATCGGACAGACCGCGAACATCCTGCTGTATCTCGGCCCGCGGCTCGGCCTCGCGCCGAAGACCGAAGCGGGGCGGCACTGGGCGCATCAGCTGCAGCTGACGATCGCCGACCTCGTCGGTGAAATCCATGACACCCACCACCCGATCGCGAGCAGCCTGTATTACGAGGATCAAAAACCCGAAGCGCTGCGCCGCGCGAAGGATTTCACGAAGAACCGGCTGCCGAAGTTCCTGCGCTATTTCGAGCAGGTCCGCGCGCAGAACAGCTTTCGCAGCGGCTACCTCGTCGGCGACACGCTGTCGTACGCAGACCTGTCGATGTTCCAGGTCGTCGCAGGCCTGCGCTACGCGTTCCCGCGCACGATGGCGCGCCTCGAACCGGGCTGTCCCGGCCTCGTCGAGCTTCACGCCCGCGTCGCCCGCCGCCCGCGCCTCGCCGCGTATCTCGCGTCGGATCGGCGCCTGCCGTTCAGCGAAGAAGGCATTTTCCGTCACTACCCGGAGCTCGACCGTTAGGCCGGCCCCAGAGCAGGGGCTTTCGTCAGCGTCCGCGCGGCGCCCGTCCGGCGCCACTGCGCTGGCCGTGGTGACCGCTCAGCCCGACACGACCGTGCGACGAGCGTGACATTTTTCACACTCTCGAGCTCGCGCAGCTAAACTTCTCGCCCCCCTAAATGGAATACGAGGTATGGATAACAGACGAGAGAAAAATGAGAGTTTGCGTTCATCGCGGCACACGGCAAATCGGCGGCAGCTGTGTAGAGATCGAACACGAAGGCAGCCGTATCGCCCTTGATTTTGGGCTTCCACTTGACGGGCAGCCGACCGACGCGGCGTTGGTGCCTCGCATCACCAACGAGCTGTCGGCAGTCGTAATTTCCCATCCGCATATCGACCACTACGGTCTGCTCCACCATCTACGGGCTCACACGCCGGTCTGCATGGGCGCAGCGGCCAGGAGAATCATAAAAGCCGCCGCGCCATTCACCGGGCAGCCCTTGCCAGCCTTGGACGGCCCGGAGCTTGAGCACCTGAAGTCTTTGGCAATCGGCCGAGGCTGTGTAAAAACGCCTCTTATGGCATGATATTGGCATTGTTGTCAGGGTGATCGGGTGCCATGAAACGATTCATCGAAGGACAGTGCCGGACACAGAGCGCATTACTACCCGAGAGTCTGGATGACTTTGTCGCCGAGACAAATCCGGTACGGGTGATCGACGTCTTCGTCGATGAGCTTGATCTGCGCAAGCTGGGCTTCGCTGGCGTCGATCCAGCGGCCACCGGACGCCCCGCCTACCATCCGGCCGCGCTCCTCAAACTCTACATCTACGGCTACCTGAACCGGATCCAGTCGAGTCGGCGCCTGGAGCGCGAAGCTCAGCGCAACCTGGAGTTGATGTGGCTCATCGGACGCCTGACGCCCGACTTCAAGACCATCGCCAACTTCCGCAAGGACAATCCGAAGGGCATCCGTGGCGTCTGTCGCCAGTTCGTCGTGCTGTGCCGCGAACTGGGACTGTTCGCCGAAGCGGTGGTCGCGATCGACGGCAGCAAATTCAAGGCAGTCAATAACCGCGATCGCAACTTCACCAGCGCCAAGCTGCAACGGCGCATGGAAGAGATCGAATCGAGCATCGAGCGCTACCTGGTCGAGATGGACAGCGCTGACCGGCAAGAGCCGGCTGTGGCCCAGGCGAAGAAGGAGCGACTGCAGGACAAGATTACGACGCTGAAGGCGCGAATGAAGGAACTCGAAGCGATCGGCGTGCAGCTCGAGAACGCGCCCGACAAGCAGGTTTCCCTCACGGATCCCGACGCCCGCTCGATGAAGACGCGGGGCACGGGCATCGTCGGCTACAACGTGCAGACGGCCGTCGAGACCAAGAACCACCTGATCGTCGCCCACGAGGTAACCAACGACGGGCTGGACCGAGATCAACTGAGCAAGATGGGCAAGCAGGCCCGCAAGGCGATGCGAGTGGAGTACCTCACGGCAATCGCCGATCGGGGCTATTTCAAGAGCGAGGAAATCCTCGCCTGCCACAAAGCCGGCGTCGTGCCGCTCGTTCCGAAAAGCACGACTTCCAACGCGAAAGCCGAGGGGCGGTTCGACCGGGCAGACTTCGTGTACGACCGTGACAACGACGAGTACGTCTGTCCAGCCGGCGAGCGCCTGATCTGGCGCTTTGCGCGAGTCGAGGCGAGGCTGACGATGAATCGCTACTGGAGCTCATCCTGCCCGCGATGTGCCCTCAAGCACCAATGCACCCCGAGTGACTATCGGCGTGTGAGCCGCTGGGTGCATGAGGAAGAGCTGGAGGTCATGCAGGCGCGGCTCGATAAAGCGCCGGACAGTATGCGTATCCGACGTCGGACGGTCGAACACCCCTTCGGCACCCTCAAGGCGTGGATGGGCGCGACCCACTTTCTGACCAAGGGCCTCGAACGCGTCCGAACGGAGATGAGTTTGCACGTTCTGGCGTACAACCTGAAGCGAGTAATGAATCTGATGGGAAACGAGGCACTGATGGCAGCGATGCGGGCCTGAAGCAGGTCTATTACGTCCTCAATAACGCCGCCTCGCCGCCAGCGAATGACTTGAATTGCCAAGAGTCCTGCCGACGCGGACGCCGGGCAGCGCAGGTTGAACCGTTTTTACACAGCCTCGGCCCCTTCCGGATCACGCCGTACCTCGTCGATCATTCTGCTTACGACGCCTATGCCCTCCTCGTGGAGGCGGGTGGCAAGCGTCTGTTCTACAGCGGCGATTTCCGTGCCCACGGGCGAAAGGGAAAGCTATTCAATTTGCTCATCAACCACCCTCCGGAAGATGTCGACACCTTGCTGATGGAAGGATCGACCCAATCCCGCCTGGATGCGAAGGATGATTTTCCGAGCGAAACCGATCTTGAAAAACAGCTTGCGAATATTTTCCGCGCAACATATGGCATAGTTATGCTGCATGCGTCGGCGCAGAACATCGACCGCGTCGTTACCCTATATCGCGCCTGCAAACAAAGCGGACGCACAATGGTCATCGACCTGTATGCCGCTGCAGTGCTCGAGGCGACGGGCAACGAGAACATACCTCAGTCGTGCTGGCCTCAAGTTGCGCTCTTCACTCCCGAGCGGCAGCGCCGTCAGGTTGTGAAGAACCAAGCCTTCGACGTACTGAAACGGCATTCGGTAAATCGGATATATCGGGAAGACCTCAAGGCGATGGCTTCCAAGGTCGTCTTACTCTTCCGACCCTTGCACATGCAGGACTTGGAGGCCGCAGGATGCTTGGAAGGCGCCAGCTTCGTCTATTCGCAATGGCTAGGCTACCTTGAACAGGATTCCTATAGGTCCATGCAACTTTGGCTCGAGCAGCTCGGCATTGAAATGAAATACATTCATACCTCCGGTCATGCGAGCCCAGCAGACCTCACGCGTTTCGCAGCAGCAATTGGCGCAAAGCAGTTGGTACCCATCCACAGCTTTGCACCAGATAAATATGCCCAGCAGTTCGCCAACGTGGTGATAAGGCAAGACGGCGAATGGTGGGACCTATGAACGTACTCTTAAATTGAAGGTGCAAACCATGTCAAGCACAACAGGCTTTATCCCCGAATTGATGAATCACATCATGAAGGGAGCCAACATTCCGAAGGTCCAAGTCGAGCGAGTCGTCGGACCGGTGCTGGGTTTCTTCATCGCGGATGTTCTCACGGCCACACTCGCCGAGGATCCAGTCCTGTCTGGGGACTACGTAATGCTGTGTCCGGAGTTTCCGCTGAAGAAGACGGACGACAATCAATCGACGAACATCGATTGGCTGCTTTTCAACAAGACGCGAAAGGAGTTGGTACTCCTTGAACTCAAGACAACGGATACGACCTTTTCGTCCGAGCAGGCCGGAATCTACTTGAAGAAAAGAGACGAAATCAACGAGGGGGGAGCTGATTTTCTGCTTAACAACTTCCAGACGATCGCAGCAAACTCGACGGAGTCAGGCAAGTACCAATTCGTTCTTGAAGAACTGGATAAGGCGCTTCCCGATTTCCGTCAGGCAGTATCGGAGTGCAGGAAGGCCAGAGTCGTATATCTTGTTCCGAATGTCGTCAAGACAGCCGGGCATTCCGAGTTCGAGCGCATGGACAAAGTCCTCTCCTTTGGCGATCTCGCAGACGATATTGCCGGGCCCTTCTCTGGAGAATGGCGAGCCATCAAGCGATCTCTTGAGGTGCTTGACTCGAGCAGCCGGCGCAGCCGCAACGGGCAACAGGAGGTTTGCGATCGCGACAATTACGATTCCCGAGTCGATTTTTTGATGATTAAGGAAGAATGCGCCAAGAGGGGGGCAACGATCGAGGTCGGATTTACAGGGGGCGAGCCAGCGCTGAGAAAGGCAAGCCCGGAATACCTGGAGTCGCGGCTGTATAAGTGGGACTCGGTCGAAAGTGGCCGAGGCACAAAGATCAGGGCGAATTGGATTCCTGGCGATCGTTTTCTAGAAATCGCCAACGGTGTCGGGCAGCCGATGCCGGGATCGAAGCGAAGCGATATTTTGAATCAGCCTTTCATGCTTTCCTGCGAGCAACGCCAGCAATACGAGGCCTGGGTCAGGAAGCAGTTCAGGGATTTCTTGGGGGAGGGTTGCCTGGAAGGTCTTGAAGTGTCGGTTCGATTCACCTTCGGACCTTTGGGTCGATCCGTGGAAGCCCGTGTTGAGGGCAGCGACGTGCGATTAGCGATCGAGGATGCTCTGCAATCTTGAGAGGAGAGCCGGATGAGCGATCGTTTAATGGGCAAGAAAGCGGACGCAATCCTTCATGTTCAGGTCCCTCTCTCCGATCTGAGGCTCGGCTCCTGGTATGTCGGACGGGGCCGAAACGGAAACGTCGGGCTATGGGATGGGACCGACTTCCGGGTCATTGCCAGGGTGGGTATCAAGACAGGACCCGGCCCTCGCGACTGGACAACTGAATGGGGAATCAAGCGGGAACCCTATTATGGGGAAACAGAAGGCTGCTTCCAGCCCTTCTGCCGAATCGATGAGGGGCAAATAGTGGAACCTTTCGGGGAGCTCGGCTGGGATGCTCATTACGGCAGGAGTTTGCTGCTGGGAAACTAGCTAGGGAGAGAGCCAACCCGATCGGCGGCCGGTCCCCCTTCCGGCCTGTCTTCGGATAGTGCGGCTCGTGTCACCGACCGGCACATAGGAGCCAGTTGATGATCGGCACAATGGAGCCAGCGCGTGATCGGCACATTGAGGCCAGGGCGTGATCGGCACATAGGCGCCAGCGCCGGATCGGCGTAATGGAGCCAGCAAAGTTCTGACGGACGTCTCGACCTTGAGCGGTCCATCGCTACCCTGCCGGGTTTTGGTTTGGCAGGAGGGAGCCGGTGGCCCGCAGGAGCATCGAGATGTACGAGTACCGCCAGGCCCTGATGCGCATGCGCCAGGGCGACTCCGAGCGCGAGATTGCGCGCGCGAAGCTGATGGGACGGGCCAAGGCCGCCCGTTTCCGCGAATTGGCCGCAGCCCGCGGCTGGCTCGATCCGGAGCACCCGGTTCCGGAAGATGCCGAGATCGCCGCGGCGATCGGCCGTCCGCGGCTGCCGGTGACGGCGCAATCATCGATCGCCGCGTTCCGGCCGCTGGTCGAGCAGTGGCTCGCACAGGGCGTCTCCGGCGTGGTGATCCACGCCACCCTTAAACGTGAGCACGGCTTCACCGGGCACTATTCCAGCGTGCGCCGGCTTGTCGCCACGATCGAGCGCGAGCGCCCGCCCGAGGCGACGGTGCGGTTGTCGTTCGCGCCGGGCGAGGCAGCCCAGGTCGATTTCGGCGCCGGCCCGCAGCTCGTCGATCCCGCCTCCGGTGAGCTGCGCCGCACATGGGCCTTCGTGATGACGCTGTGTTTCTCGCGGCACCAGTATGTCGAATTCGTGTGGGACCAGAGCGTGCGCACCTGGCTCGGTTGCCACCGACGTGGCTTCGAGTGGTTCGGCGCGGTGCCTGCGCGCCTCATCATCGACAACGCCAAGTGCGCCATCACCAAGGCGTGCGCGCACGACCCCCAAGTGCAACGTGCTTACGCCGAATGCGCCGAAGGCTACGGCTTTCGCATTGACGCCTGTCCGCCCCAGGAGCCGCAGAAGAAGGGCATCGTCGAGGCGGGCGTCAAATACGTCAAAGGCAACTTCCTGCCCACGCGCAGCTTCCGCGATCTGGCCGATCTGAACGCGCAGGCGCGTGACTGGGTGTTGAAGGAAGCCGGGCTGCGCATTCACGGCACGACCCGGATGCAGCCGCTCGCGAGCTTCGCCGTCGAGCGCAGTGTGCTGCGGCCGTTGCCCGCAGTACCGCCGGATCTGGGCACTTGGCATCAGGTGTCGGTGCATCGCGACTGCCACGTCAGCTTCGAGCGCGCGCTGTACTCCGTGCCTTGCGCCTTGGTCGGCAAGAGTTTGTGGTTGCGTGCGACCGACAGCGTGGTCACGGTCTATCAGGACTTCAAACCCGTTGCCACGCATGCCCGCGCTCGTCGTCCCGGCGAGCGGCGCACCGTCACCGATCATCTGCCGCCCTCGGCGCAACGTTTCTTCGCGCACGACCGCAGTTGGTGTCTGCAACAGGCCGCGGAGATCGGAACCGCGTGCGCCCGGCTCATCGGGCGGCTCTTGAGCGACCGCATCAGTGAGCGGCTGCGTGCCGCGCAGGGCGTGCTGCAGTTGAAGGAGCGCTACGGCGCTGCGCGCCTGGAGGCGGCCTGCGAGCGTGCACTCGCCCACGACAGCCCGCATTACCGCACCGTCAAGACCATCCTCGCCGGCGGCCACGACTTGCAGCCGCTCACCCCCGTGAGTACCGAACCCTACGCCGGCCGCGCCCGTTTCGCCCGCGCGACCGCGGCGCTCTTCGCCGACGATCCGACGTCGTTTCACTGACCGGGTGCACCGCGCGCCCCCTTTACCCAAGGAGTCCCACCATGAATCCCGCCACCGAACTGGCACCGCAACTCAAACAACTGCGCCTCTCCGGCATCCTCGATTCGCTCGACGCGCGCAATCGCCAGGCGATCGACGCGAAGCTCGCCTATACGGAATTTCTCGCGCTGCTGATCCAGGACGAGGTCGCGCGGCGCGAGCAGAAGAAGTTCGCCACGCGGCTGCGTCGCGCCGCGTTTCGCGCTACCAAGACGCTCGAAGGCTTCGAGTTCGACCGGCTGCCCTCGACCAACCGCGCGCTGGTGCATGATCTCGCGACCGGGCGCTACATCGACGAGCGCGCCCCGGTGCTCATCGTCGGCCCCTGCGGCACCGGCAAGAGCCATCTCGCGCAGGCGCTCGGGCACTGCGCGGTGCGCCAGGGTCACGACGTCGTCTTCGCGTCCTGCTCGCAGTTGCTCGCGAGCCTCAACGCCGCGCGGGCTACCGGAGCCTATGAACGGAAGCTCCAGCAACTGGCGCGCGTGCCGGTCCTCATCATCGATGACTTCGGGCTGAAACCGCTGCGTTCGCCCGCCGACGAAGACCTGCATGACCTGATCGCCGAACGCTACGAGCAGACCGCCACCGTCGTCACCAGCAACCTCGACTTCACCGAGTGGGACCAGGCCTTCCCGGGTAACCGCCTACTTGCTTCCGCCACCGTCGATCGCCTGCGTCACAACGCCTACTGCCTGACGCTCGACGGAGCCTCTTACCGCACCCCGCGGCAGGGTCCGAACAAGGCCAAAACAGCCCTTGTCGGAACCCCAAAAAACAGCCAATCTTGAACCCCCGCAGACGTTCGTCAGAGCCCCTTCCAGCTGGCTCCTATATGCCGATCATCGGTGGCTCTATTGTGCCGGTCAGTGACAGCTCGATCAACGCCTGCATCGCCGCCCATGACACGACCGCATCCATCTCGGCGAGGAAGCGCTCGCGCTTCGTGGTCTTTTTCTTGGCCGCGTATACAGCAGGGGCGAAGATAACTTGCTTCATAGTCGGGACGAGAGGCTATTGGGACGGTCTTACGACAAAGGGATGTGCCGATCGTTCACGGGCTTTTCAGAGATTCCCTAAGTCCGATTGACGAAATTCATTCATCTCTTTGGCCATAGGAGTGCCAACGTGCATCGAACGAAATCCGGTTTTCCCATCGGCAAGCTCCTGCTCGAAGTGCTGGTCGCATCGGGGCTGTCCCACCGAAAATTCTTCGAGGCGATAGGCTGTAGGGATTGTCAAAGTGCGAGTGATGATTTCAATCGCTGGCTGGGTGTCGGCGAAGGCGATCCCGGTCTGATAGAGAAGGTGCAGGCGAGTCGTTTCGCGGTACCGAAAGAACGACTCGGTACCGTGATGGCAGCGAATGAAGCACTCGTAAGGAGGCGACAGATTCTCGAATCGGGCTCGGCTGACGAGACAGCCCGTGTCTTGTTCGAGCCCGTGGCTCAAGTAATCCCGGAGTGGATGCGGCCTTCGCAGATCACCATCTTCGGCTTGATGGGCGGAAACGCTCGCCACCACATCCAATTGCCTGCTGACATTGCTTCGTGGCCATTGGCCACTCAAATGGCCTACCTGAAGAAGGTGGTTCCCGAGAAGTATGCGAGTGACAAGGGGCGCACTCACTTCATGGGGCGGATCATGGGATATCTTTATCGGCCTTCCTTCGAGGCCGATCCGGTTAGGTTGACCGTTGAGGGTGAGCCAGACCTTTCGATCGATCCGTATGTGATGACCGGTTCCGTAACCATCACCCTCAAGAACGGAAAACAACTCGGCTAGTGTCCTGAGTTAAAAATTTGTTGAACAACTAGCTCATCCGCTGGTCTCTCATGCCGTACGATTGGCGACAGGAGGCAGCGATGGGCAGACCGAAGGTGGAGATCGTGCTGAACGAGAGCGAGCGCGAGCAGCTTGAAGCCTGGACGCGTCGGCGTAAGACCGCGCAGGCGCTCGCATTGCGCTCGCGGATCGTTCTCGAGTGTGCGACGGGTGTCGACAGCAAGGTTGTCGCGCAACGCTTGTCGGTGTCGCAGCAGATGGTATCGAAATGGCGCAACCGCTTTGACGCGAATCGGCTCGATGGCCTGCTCGATGCCCCGCGCTCGGGGGCGCCGCGTACGATCGACGATACCCGTGTCGATGCGGTGATTGCCAAGACGCTCGAAACGGTGCCGAAGAATGCCACCCATTGGAGTACGCGCAGCATGGCGCGCGAGATGGGGATGTCGCAGACGGCGGTCAGCCGCATCTGGCGCGCCTTCGGCCTGCAACCGCACCGGCAGGAAACATTCAAGCTCTCGACCGATCCGCTGTTCGTCGACAAGGTCCGCGACATCGTCGGGTTGTATCTGGATCCCCCGGTCAAGGCGATGGTGTTGTGCGTCGATGAGAAGAGCCAGATCCAGGCGCTCGACCGCACCCAGCCGATCCTGCCGCTGGCGCCGGGACTTCCCGAACGGCGAACGCATGACTATATGCGCCACGGCACAACGACTTTGTTTGCGGCGCTCGATGTCGCCACCGGAGAAGTCATCGGGGAACTGCACCGACGCCACCGCAGCCGCGAGTTTCTGGCCTTTCTGCGCACCATCGAAGCCAACGTCCCAGCCGGTCTGGACATCCATCTGGTGATGGACAACTACGGCACGCACAAGACGCCAAAGGTCAGGAGTTGGTTTGCCCGTCATCCGCGTTTCCACGTCCATTTCACCCCGACCTCGGCCTCCTGGATCAACCAGGTCGAACGCTGGTTTGCCGAGCTCACCGAAAAACAGATTCGTCGCGGCACCCACCGTTCCACCCGCCAACTCGAGCAGGCCATCCGCGACTACCTTGCTCGCTACAACGATGATCCCAAACCCTTCGCATGGACCAAATCAACTGACGACATCCTCGCCAGCCTTGAACGATTTTGTATGCGAATTTCTAACTCAGCACACTAGGGAAGCTGTGATCTATAGGCGGCTCCCTAAGTCATTGATGTGTTATGGGGATAATCGCATTAATCTCAATAACTGACATACGCCTCCAGAAAACCATGAGGCGCATTTCCCGATTCGACGTACGCGGACAGTGCGACGGCGGCCGATACTGGGCTCATGAAGATCCTCATTCTCGGTTCGTCTGCCGGCGGCGGTTTTCCCCAGTGGAACTGCAACTGCCGCAATTGCGACGGCGTGCGCCACGGCACCGTCCGTGCCCGGGCGCGCACCCAGTCTTCGATCGCGGTCAGCGCCAACGGCGACGACTGGGTGCTGTTCAACGCCTCCCCCGACCTGCTCGCGCAGATCCGCGCGAACCCGTGCCTGCAGCCCGCGCGCGCATTGCGTGACAGCGGCATCGCCGGGGTGGTGCTCATCGACGCCCAGGTGGACCACACGACCGGCCTATTCATGCTGCGCGAAGGCAAGCCGCTGCCGGTGTGGTGTACCGCGCAGGTGCACGAGGACCTCACGACCGGCAACCCCGTGTTCAACGTGCTCTCACATTTCTGCACCGTTGCGTGGCACCGGCTGCAGGTCGCGCCGCCGACGCCTTTCACGGTGCCCGGCGTGGCCGGCCTGCGTTTCACGCCGGTGCCGCTCGCGAGCAAGGCGCCGCCGTATTCGCCGCATCGCGACGACCCGCATCCGGGCGACAACATCGGCGTGCTGATCGAAGATGCGGCCAGCGGGCGCAAGGTTTTTTATGCGCCGGGCTTCGGCGCGATGCAAACCCATCTGGAGCGGTACCTTGCCGACGCCGACTGCGTGCTGCTCGACGGCACGTTCTGGAGCGACGACGAGATGATCCGGCTAGGGATCTCGACGCGCACCGCGCGTGAGATCGGCCACCTGCCGCAAGCGGGCGCCGGCGGCATGATCGAGCTGCTGGCCCGCTACCCGCGACCGCGCAAGATCCTGATCCACATCAACAACACCAACCCGATCCTCGACGAGGACTCGCACGAGCGTGCCGAACTGGCGCGGCACGGCATCGAAGTCGCCGCCGACGGCATGCTGCTCGAATTCGGCCCAGCTGGAGACCTGCAATGACAATGGAGCAAACCGAAGCGTGGAGCGCGGAGACGTTCGAAGCCCGGCTGCGCGCGTTCGGCAGCTGCTACCACATCCACCACCCGTTCCACGTGATGATGCACCGCGGCCAGTGCTCGCGCGAACAGATCCGCGCGTGGGTCGCGAACCGCTACTACTACCAGGTCAGCATCCCGATCAAGGACGCCGCGATCCTGTCGAACTGCCCCGACCGCGAGGTGCGCCGTCACTGGGTGCAGCGCATTCTCGACCACGACGGCCACGGCGGCGAGGATGGCGGCATCGAAGCGTGGATCCGGCTCGGCGAAGCGGTCGGCCTCTCGCGCGAAGCGATCGTCTCCGAGCGCCTGGTGCTGCCCGGCGTGCGCTTCGCGGTCGATGCCTACATCAATTTCGCGCGCCGCAGCACGTGGCAGGAAGCGGCGGCTTCGTCGCTGACCGAGCTCTTCGCCCCGACGATCCATCAATCGCGCCTCGAGCACTGGCCGCAGCATTATCCGTGGATCGAAGCCGAAGGCTATGCGTATTTCCGCCGCCGGCTCACCGAAGCGCCGCGCGACGTCGTCAATGGGCTGCGCATCACGCTCGCGCACTTCAACACGCGGGCGCTGCAGGAGCGGGCGCTCGAGATCCTGCGCTTCAAGCTCGACCTGCTGTGGTCGATGCTCGACGCGATGATGCTCGCGCACTGCGACGTGCAGGTCGCCGGCTGGGGGCGATACACGCCGATGGCCGAAGTTTCCACGACATCATGATTTTCATGAGGCGATTGCGGCGAAATGCCGCTGGCTGCGACGGCGCGGCTTGCAAATAATCAACCAGGGCGCGGCATGGTGCCGCACCATCATCGAGGAGACAGACATGACCTGGGAAACGCCCGCCTACTGCGAGATTCGCCTTGGTTTCGAAGTCACGGCTTACGTGTACGTCCGCTGAACCCCGCCCGGGCGGAGCCGGCCTGCCGGGTCCGCCCATTCGCCAAGGACGCCCTGCCGCCATGGAAACCCTCGCCCTTTCCGCCGACACCCGCCCGCGGCTGTCGCCGCATTTCATGTTCCGCTGGGAAGCGAGCCAGGACGCGTACATCCTGCTCTACCCGGAAGGGCTCATCAAACTCAACCCTTCCGCCGGCGAAATCCTCAAACGCTGCGACGGCGAGCGCACGGTCGCCGCGATCGTCACCGAGTTGCAGGCCGCTTTTCCCGATCACGCGGAAGAAATCACCCGCGGCGTGCAGGCTTTCGTCGACTTGGCCTGCGACAAGGGCTGGCTGCGCACCTGATGCCGGGCGGCTGTCCGTCTGGCGGCATGCCCGCCTTGCCGCGCTTGCCCGAGAGCGCGCCGCGCTTTCCCCGATCCTCGCCGCTCTTTCCCGAATCCTCGCCGTTCGCCATGCATCGCCTCGCGGTCGGCCACGGCCACGTGCTGCACGTCGAGGAATGCGGACGTGCCGACGGCCTGCCGGTGGTTTTCCTGCACGGCGGACCCGGTAGCGGCTGCACGCCGGGCCAGCGCCGCCTGTTCGACCCCTGCCGCTTTCGCGCGGTCCTTTTCGACCAGCGCGGCTGCGGGCGCAGTACGCCCGCAGGCAGCCTGCGGGCCAACACCACTGCCGACCTCGTCGCCGATGTCGAACGCATCCGCGACGCGCTGGGCGTCGAGCGCTGGCTGGTGTTCGGCGGCTCGTGGGGCAGCCTGCTCGCGCTCGCGTACGCGCAGGCGCATCCCGACGCAGTGTCGGGCCTCGTGCTGCGCGGCATCTTCCTCGGCTCGGCCGCGGAGCTGCGCGGCTACGCGCAGGGCGCCGCGACGCCCGCGCCGCGCGCGTGGCAGCGCTTCGCCGACGCCATGCCGCACGGCGAACGCGACGATCTTCTCGACGCCTACACGCGCCGCCTGCTGTCGCGCGATACCCCGACGCGCGTCGCGGCCGCGCGGCACTGGCTCGACTACGAACGCGCGCTGATGGGCGAAGCGCCGCTCGTCGCCGATCCCGACGCGCGCCAGCTCGCGAAGACGCGCATCCAGGCCCATTACCTGTCGCAAGGCTGCTTCGGCGACGCGGAGCGCCTGCTCGCCGGCTGCGAACGTCTGCGGCACCTTCCGGGCGCGATCGTGCAGGGCAGCGCCGACCCGGTATGCCCGCCGCAGGCCGCCGAACGGCTGCGTCGGGCCTGGCCGCAAGCCGAGCGCGTCGCGGTCGACGGCGCCGGCCACGGCGCGCTGCAGCCGCGCATTGCCGCCGCGTGCATCGCCGCGCTCGACCGCATTGCGCGTCGCGCCGCCTGAGCGCTGCGCCTCCGCCCGGCAGCACGGGCTACCCGATCTCCAGAAAATCGCGAGCTCCCATTCCAGCCTTTCTCGTATCGACGCGCCCGCCGGGTGCAAATAATGGGGCTATCAAGGCGGCAATCAAATACAGCCGTTCGCCCCGAGCCCGAACGGTATTGGGTTGCCGGGGCTAATAACGATCGAGGAAACAGGAGAACACGATGCCCAAGGAAACCGGCGGTCTCAGTCTGGACGGACAGGGCAAGCCGCTGTGGCTGTCGCTCGAGCTCACTTACCGCTGCCCGCTCAAATGCAGCTGGTGCAACAACCCGCTCGATTTCGAGGACTACGCCGCGAAGGAGCTTAGCACCGAGGAATGGAAGAAAGTGCTGCGCGAATCCCGCGAGCTGGGCGCGCTGCAGCTCGGCTTCACCGGCGGCGAGCCGCTGCAGCGCCCGGACCTCGAGGAGCTCGTCGCCTATGCCGACAGCCTGGGTTTCTACACCAACCTGATCACCTCCGGCATCGGCCTCGGTGAGGCGCGCCTGATCGCGCTGAAGAACGCCGGCCTGAAGCAGATCCAGCTGTCGCTGCAGGCGACGCGCGCCGACGTCACCGACGCGCTCGTCGGCGCGCGGGCCCACGCCCGCAAGCTCGAAGCGGGCCGCCTCATCAAGGCGCACGGCTTTCCGATGGTGCTCAACATGCCGGTTTTCCGCCAGAACATCGGCATGACCGGCGAAATGATCGAATGGGCGGCCGGGCTCGGCATCGAGTACCTGGAATTCGCGAACATCCAGTACTACAACTGGGCGCTGATGAACCGCGACGAGCTGATGCCGACGCTCGAGCAGGTGCGCGAGGCCGAAAAAGTCGTGCAGCAGTGGCGCGAAAAACTCGGCAAGAAGATGACGATCTATTTCGTCATCCCGGACTACTACGAAGGCCGCCCGAAAGCGTGCATGAACGGCTGGGGCGCGATCCACCTGACGATCGCCCCGGACGGCGTCGCGATGCCGTGCCAGGAAGCCCGCGTCATTCCCGGCCTGGAGTTCGAGTCGGTCAGGGACAAGCCGCTGGCGTGGATCTGGCACGAGTCGCCGCTGTTCCGCAAATACCGCGGCCTCGACTGGCTGCCCGAACCCTGTGGCTCGTGCGCGGAAAAGGAGAAGGATTTCGGCGGCTGCCGCTGCCAGGCTTTCCTGCTGACCGGCGACGCCGGCAACACCGACCCGGCGTGCAGCCGCTCGCCGCGGCATCACGTCGTGCAGGAAGCGGTCGACGCCGTCGCCCGGCCGCTGCGGTTTCGCAAACCGCTCGTAAAGCGCGCCGCCGGCGCGATGTCCACCGCGTTCATGGAGAACTGAATGCGCCACCCCTACGACACCGCGACCGGCACGATCGCGCTCGGCATCGCGCTCACCGCAGTCCTCGCCGCGCTCGTGCGCGTTCTCGCAGGCTGAAGCGCACGATGGACGTGACGCTCGACCTCGCGCTGCGCTGGGCGCATTTTCTCGCCGGCATCATCTGGGTCGGCCACAATTACTCCAGCGTCGTGCAGCGCCCGACCTGGCGCCCGCTGACGGCCGCCGACCTCATCGACGACCGCAGTCCGCGCTTTCAGGCGCTGCTCAATCGCGAGCACGGGTTTTTCCGCTGGGCGTCGGTCGTCACATGGTGCGCGGGCGTGCTGATGCTGTGGCAGCACGGCTGGCTCGCCGGCGCCGTCGCGCTGCAGGGCAGTCTCGCGCCGATCGGCGTCGGCATGTACATCGGCACGCTGATGATGCTCAACGTGTGGTTCGTGCTGTGGCCGCACCAGAAGAAAGTGCTCGGCCTGGTGCCGGCCGGCGTCGAGGAGCGGGTGCGCTGCTCGCGCATTACGCACCTGTCGTCGCGCACCAACACGATGCTGTCGATTCCGCTGCTCTTCTTCATGGCGGCGGGGAGCCACGGCGGCTTTCTGCTCGGCTGACGCGATGTCTCGGTCGCCTGCGTTCAACTTCGCGGCCGGCCCCGCCCGCCTGCCCGACGCGGTGCTCGAGCGGGCGCGCGGCGAACTTTTCGCACGCGGGCCGGACGGCGCGTCGGCGCTCGAACGGCCGTTCACCGGCGATGCGTTTCGCGCGACGCTCGCCCACGCCCGCGAACGCCTCGCCGAACTGCTCGCGTTGCCGCCGAACTACCGCATCCTGTTCCTCGCCGGCGGCGCGATGCACCAGTTCTCGCTGCTGCCGATGAACCTGCTCGGCGACGCACGTCACGCGGCCTACGCCGATTCGGGCTACTGGTCGCGGCGCGCGATGGCCGAAGGCGCTCGCCACGCCGACGTCGTGCTCGCGGCGCGCCACGCGGGCGAGGTGCCGCTCGCGGCGCCGGCGCTCGGTCGCTGGGCGCTGCCGGCCGGCTGCGCGTACTGCCACATCACGCCGAACGAGACCGTCGAAGGCATCGCCTACCCCGGCCTGCCCGACACCGGCGACGTGCCGCTGGTCGCCGATTGCACGTCGTGCTTCCTCACGGCTCCGGTCGATGTGTCGAAGTTCGGCGTCCTCTACGCGAGTGCGCAGAAGAACATCGGCCCCGCCGGCCTCACCGTCGTCGTCATTCGCGAAGACCTGCTCGAGCGCCCCGCGCCGCGCGTGCCCGCGCCGCACTGCTACCGGCGCCAGGCCGAGCACGACAGCTGCGTCAATACGCCGCCGACGTGGGCGATCCACGTCGCCGGCCTCGTTTTCGACTGGATCGCCGACGCCGGAGGCCTCGCGGCAATGGCTGCCGCGAACCGGTGCAAAGCGGAAACGCTGTACGCGGCGATCGACGGCAGCGCAGGCTTCTACACGGCGCCGGTCGCGCTCGGCCATCGCTCCGGCGCCAATGTCCGCTTCCATCTCGCTGACGAGCGGCTCACCGACATTTTCGTCGCCGAAGCCGAGGCGCACGGGCTCACCCACCTGTGCGGCCACCGCGAAGTCGGCGGGCTACGCGCGAGCCTCTACAACGCGATGCCTCAAGCCGGCGCCGCAGCGCTCGCGAACTTCATGGCCGGCTTCGCGAGGCGGCACGGATGAGCCGCGTTCGCCTGCGCTGGCACGAGCGGCCGGGCCTGGCCGGCGGCATCGACAAGGACGGCACGCGGGCGGAGGAGCTGCTGAACCTGGGCTTCGGCAGCGTCGAATTCGGCACCGTCGCTGCGCATCCGCAAGCGCCTTTCAGCGTCGCGGCGCTCGCTCGCCGCCTCGCTGCGCTGCCGCGCGGTGCCGGTCGCAGCGCGATCGGCATCGGCATCGGCCTACCGCCCGGCGCGGCGCCGGCAGCACTGCCCGGGCTGTGGCTCGCGGGCTTCCTCGACGCGTCACCGGTCGCGGACTACGTGAGCTTCAATCTCAGCGCGCAAGCCGCCCAGCCGCTGCTCGCGCGCGAGCACCTGCCGCTCTTGGGCGCAGCGATGAAGTCGATCACCGCCGCACGCGACTGCCTGCCGCGCCGTATCGCGCTGGCGCTGAAGTTTCCGCTCGGCATGCACGGCGAGCCGCTGCCGGAGGTCGCCGAAGCGGCGGCGCAAGCGGGCTTCGACGCGCTGACCGTGGTCCTGCCCACTGCGGACGGGCACGTCGCGCGGCTCGCACGCTTCGCCGCACTCACCGATCGCATCGCCGACGGCCCGGCGCTCGTGGCCGTCGGCGGCATCCGCACCGCCGTCGATGTCTCTGCGGCCCGCGCCGCCGGTGCCGCGGGCGTGCAGGTGCATCGCGCGTTTGTCGACGACGGGCCCGATTGCCTGCGGGCGCTCACCGGCGCGAGTGGCGCACGTCCGCGCACGGCTGTCCTGTCGCGATGATCAGCCCGGCCACGCGCGATCGATCAGCGCCGCCGCGGCGGGTGTCGCGAGCAGGCCCGCGACTTGTCCGGTCGGGCGCTTGAAGCGGCTGTCGATGAACGCCGCCGCGAGCTGCGCCGGCGCGTGCCGCAGCAGCAATCCCGCCTGCACGAGCAGGACGAGCTGCATCGCGACGCGGCGCGCGTGCCATTCGGCGTCAGCCGGCGCGCGCAGCGCGTTGCCGAGGTCGCCGAGCGCCTGCACGAGCGCCCCGTCACCGGCGACGCTCTGCGACAGTTCCCGCGTTAGCGCTTCGACTCCGTCCGGCTCGCGCGCGGCAGCGCGCAGCACGTCGAGGCACATGACGTTGCCGGAGCCTTCCCAGATCGAGTTCACGGGCGCCTCGCGATACAGGCGCGCCATCGGGCCGTCCTCGACGTAGCCATTGCCGCCCCACACTTCCATGCATTCGGCGGTGAATGCGATCGCGCGCTTGCAGATCCAGAACTTCGCTGCCGGCGTGACGATGCGCCGCCACGCGCGCTCCTGCGGGTCGTCGCCGGCTTCGACCGCTTTCGCCAGGCGCATCGCGAGCATCGTCGCCGCTTCGCTCTCGAGCGCGAGCTCGGCGAGCACGTTGCGCATCAGCGGCTGCGCGACGAGCACGTCTCCGAACGCCGAGCGGTGGCGGGCGTGATGGATCGCTTCGACGAGCGCGCGGCGCATCAGCGCGGCGCTGCCGAGCACGCAGTCGAGCCGGGTCTGCGCCGCCATCTCCATGATCGTCGCGATGCCGCGCCCCTCGTCGCCGACGAGTGTGCCGAAAGCGTCCTCGAACTCGACTTCGGCCGACGCGTTCGAGCGGTTGCCGAGCTTGTCCTTGAGCCGCCGGATGCGCACCGCGTTGCGGCTGCCGTCGGGCAGCCGGCGCGGCACGAAGAAGCACGACAGGCCGGCGGGGCTGCGCGCGAGCACGAGGTGCGCGTCGCACGTCGGCACCGAGAAAAACCATTTGTGCCCGACCAGCAGGTGGTCGCGGCTGCCGGCGGCGAGCGGGCGCGCTTCGGTCGTGTTCGCGCGCAGGTCCGAGCCGCCCTGCTTCTCGGTCATCCCCATGCCGATCATCGCCGAGCGTTTGTCGGCGAGCGGCACGTCGCGCCCGTCGTAGTCGCACGAGCGGAACTTGTCGCCGAGTGCGCCGAACAGCGCCGGCTCCCGGCGCAGCACCGGAATCGATGCGAAAGTCATCGTCACCGGGCACAGCGAGCCGGCTTCGGCCTGGCCGTGCAGGAAGAACGACGCGGCCCGCGCGACGTGCGCCCCGGGGCGCGGCTCGAACCATGCCGAGCTGTGCACGCCGTCGGCATAGAGCATCGCGAGCAGCCGGGACCACGCCGGGTGGAAATCGACGTCGTCGACGCGCCGGCCGCAGCGGTCGTACGCGACGAGCTCCGGCACGTGACGATCGGCGAGTTCCGCGAGCCGCTGCGTGTCGGCGCGGCCGAGCACTTCGCCCTGCGCGCGCAGCGCCTCGGCGTGCCACGCCGCGCCTTCACGCACGACCGCTTCGCGCAGCGCGAGGTCGGTGTCGAACAGGTTCCAGTCGCTCAGCACCGGCACCTGGTTGAAAACTTCATGAGTTCGCCACATGGGGCCTCCCGCCGCGACGCTTTGACCGTGCTTCAGCCTAGAACGCGGCCGCAGCGCCTGTCCACCTGCGCACGCTCGCCCGTTTCATCGCGGGCGATGCGGCCGAGCACGTGTTCGTGTTTCTCGAGCGAGGTCCTGCCTGCTACGCGGAGAGCTTTTTGCTTCGGCTGCTACCGCGAGGTTCCTGTTGCCCTCTCTCGGGCGGACAGGCCGACGCGAATCGTCAGATACGGGGAGCGAACATGGCGGAGATCTACGATGCGCTGGTGATCGGCGGCGGGCCGGGCGGCCTGACCGGAGCGCTCTACCTGGCGCGCTTTCGCCGCCGCGTCAGGGTTGTCGACGACGGTTGCAGCCGGGCGACACGCATCCCCCGCTCCCACAACATGCCCGGCTACCCGCGCGGCATTGCCGGGAACAAGCTCGTGGCGGCGATCCGCAAACAGGCCGAAGTGTATGGCGCGGAACTTTCCGTCGGGCGGGTCGAGACCCTGGAGCGGGTAGGCCCAGGCTTCGCGGCCGTTCTGGCCGACGGCACGCGCCTGTCGGCCCGTACGGTCCTGCTCGCGACCGGCGTCTCCGACGTCGAACCGGATCTCCCGCACCTGGTCGAAGCGGTGCGTACGGGAGCGCTGCGCTATTGCCCGGTCTGCGACGGCTACGAAATCATCGACAAAGCGGTCGGTGTGCTCGCAGCCAGCGAAGCCGGCATCCGCGAAGCGCTTTATCTGCGCAATTTCACGGCTCGCCTGCACGTCTTCCGGATATCCCAGGACTTTCGCATCGAAGAGCATTCCGACCGCCTGGCCGAAGCCGGCATCGGCTGGGCTCCCGAACCGGTCGACAGCCTGAGGCTGTGGGACGCAGAGGTCCGCATCCGTCACGGCGCGGCCGAAACCTGCTGCGATTCGGTATATAGCGCGTTGGGTACGCGCATCCACACCGAACTTTCGATGGGCGCCGACACCGACGAAGCCGGTTATCTCCTCACCGACCGCCACCAGCAAACCAGCATCGACGGTCTGTATGCCGCCGGCGACGTCGCGCAGGGGCTGAACCAGATCAGCGTCGCCGCCGGCGGCGCCGCGATTGCCGCTGCCGCGATCCACCTCGCGCTGGCTCCGGCCTGGCGCAAGTGAAACTTTTGCATTTCCCGCGCCTTACTTCTGAACGAATTTTCCCGTCGCAGGAGACGGGGAATACGCTCGCTATTAACCCGGCAACCAAATACCGTTCGGGCTGAGCCCTTCGGCCTCGCTCAGGACAGGCCCGTCGAAGCGGTGGCAGCGCCCTTCGACAAGCTCAGGGCGAACGGTTCTATTTGATTGCCGCCTTAATAACTACGGGGGTGGCAAGGCGGCGCCACAGCTCGCGCACGACGCCGATGAATGCGGCGCTCCATGCGGCAAGCGCGGCATACAGGAAGATCGGCGGCACGAAGCCGAGGAAATCGAACGCCATCACGCCCGCCATCTGCTGCGTGCTCGCCGCGTACATGCCGAGCGGGAACACCGCGCCCCAGTACAGCGGGTCGTACTTCAGCGGGAAGCGCTTGTAGACGTGCCGCCACAGGCCGAGGATCAGCAGCATCGGGATCCACCACGTGCCCGTCGCCCAGTAAAACACCGTGAACCCCTTGAGGAACGGCAGCAGCGAACGCAGGAAAGGCGCGTCGGGGGCATTCGCGATCAGCAGCGAACCGGCGAGCGTCGAGATCGCCATCGCGCCCATGTTGATCCAGTACGGCGGCGCGAGGTCGCCGGGCGAGAACAGGAAGAACGTGTAGCGATAGAAGATCAGCGACATCATCCAGATATAGAGCATGCCGCCCCACAGCACATCGACAGCGCGAGGAAGTTCAGCTCCAGCCGGTAAGGCTGCTCGAGGTGGTTCGCGAGCAGCGCGCCGAGCACCGCGATCGACTGCGTCGCGACCACCGCCAGCAGCCAGCCGCCGCTGATGCCGCGGTCGAGCGTCGGTTTCTGCTCCTTGACGGTGAACGCCGTGAAGATCGTGTAGGTCAGCCCGATCCACAGCGCGATCGCGACGAACCACAGCGCGAGCCCGACTGCTTCGCTGTCGGCGAGGATCAGGAACTGGCTGCCGAGGATGCCGGACGCGGCCACCGCGGTGAAGAACCCGGGCCCGCGCAGGTGATCGACCATGTCGCCGAAAAAGCGCTGCGGAAAGCGGATCATGCGCAGCACGAACAGCGCCGCGATGATGCCGTAGATGCCGACGTTGAGGACGAACAGCGCGTGCGCGAGGCGCGGCAGCGCGAGCAGATGGGCGCCGAGCGAGATGATCCCGGTCGCCATGACCATGCCGAAGTACGCCGGAGACATGCCTTCGAGATCCTGCAGCAGGCGCGCGCCGGCAAGCGCGCGTGCCGCCGGAGCGGCGGTCATCCCTCGCACCCCGGCGGCGGGCGGGCGTACCAGCGGCCCGGTTCACCTTCGTGCAACGTCACGCTGGACCAGAAATTCCAGCTGAAGCCGATGTCCTGCCGGTCGCCGGTGGACCGTGCATGGGCGAAGAACCAGCCGTCGGCAGTGGCGCGGCCGGCGACGACGTGCCCGGACGGGGAGGCCGTGGCCTGCGTACAGCTCATGCCGGAACCGCCGCGCGCGACAACTTCGACTGCGCGGCTCGCGGCCGCCGTATTGCCGGCGCTGTCGGTGGCGCTGTAGGAGCACGCATAGCGGCCCGGGCGGGCGGTGTCGACGCTGCTGCAATCGGCGCTGAGCGCGAGTTCGCCGTCCTCGGGGTCGGTGGCCGTTGCGCCCGGATCGACGAACGCCTGCCCTTCTTCCAGGCGCAGCGGGTTCTCCCC
Source organism: Azoarcus sp. PA01 (assembly GCA_001274695.2). Taxonomy (NCBI): domain Bacteria; kingdom Pseudomonadati; phylum Pseudomonadota; class Betaproteobacteria; order Rhodocyclales; family Zoogloeaceae; genus Azoarcus; species Azoarcus sp. PA01. Next base: position 1,113,620 of record LARU01000002.1, read on the forward strand.
GATGAGCGTGATGCGCGGGCCGCCCGGTTCGGCAGCGCCCGCGCGTGGGTGGCGCTCGAAGAAATTCCACGCGATGTCCGGAAAGCTCGGGCCGCTCCGCATCGACCACTTGCCGTCCCGCCCCTGTTCGCCGCCGATCCAGTAGTGGCCGTGGTCGGTGTCCGACGGGTTCGGCGTCGCCTGCGGACCGTCGTAGAACACCGTCTCGACGACCGAGCGGCTCGTGGTCGCGCCGTCGATCGTGAAGACGGAATGCCGGCAGCCGTAGTCGTCGTCGCCGAAGACGGGCGTACAGGGCATCTGGTGCGCCATTGCGGTCGCCGGCGTATCGTGCCCGGCCGTGCCGAACACCGTCAGCTGCGCGTCGCGCAGTGTGCGGCCGGCCGGCTGGACGACCGTACAGTCGGCATTGTTCTGTACCACCAGCAGCGGGATCGGGTAAGGGTCATCGATTTCGGCACGCATGTCGGCGACGACGCGACTCACCGCGTGGAACGTCGCGCGCCCCGGGCACTGACCCGACAGCGACACCGATGCCGAATCTTCGCCGTACGGAATGCCGGCCACGCTCGCGGCCGCCGCCCAGTATTCGTTGTGCGCGACCGCCGCGACGACCGTCATCGCCCCCCCCGACGACAGGCCGGTGATGTAGCGGCGCGCGGGGTCGATCGAGAAGTTGTCTTCGACTTCGCGCGCGATGCGATGCAGGTCTTCCGGCTCGCCGCGCCCTTCGTGCTGGTGCGCGTCGAACCAGAACCCCCAGCAGTTCGTGTTGCGCAGGCCGTCATAACTGGTGATGCGCGGCGCGACGAGGATGAAGCCGTAGCGTTCGGCTGCGGCGACGAGCCCCCAGTCGCGCAGCACGTCTTCCTCGGTCTGCTGGCAGCCGTGCAGCGCCATGACCAGCGGCGCCGGACCGCTCAGACCGTCCGGGACATAGACTTTGTACTGCCGGTCGCGCGAGCCGGAATAGTCCTGCGCGCGGAACGTGAAAGACTCGGTCGTGCCGGCCACGGCCGCCGCGCCGCCCCCAGCCAGCAGCACCGCGGCCAGCACATTCCGCCCTACCCGTTTCACGCGCATCGACAACTCTCCCTGGGGCTCGCCGCGGAAGATCCGCGGGCAGTTCGTCATCTCGCGCGTCCCGCCGGGCCGTGCGGCAGACTCCGACGCGCCGACCGCTGCGCTCCCTGCCTGCGCTTTCACTGTAACGCAACGTGCGTATTGACACTGTTTTGCGTCGCTTTTGACACGTCGCGCACTGCGGCGGTCTTTTTCTTTTCGGGCTTTCAACCTCGGTCAAACAGGCGCGCGACAGCGACGTAGCTTTTCCCCTCCCCGACGTACGCGCCCTCCGCCGTGTCCAAATGGACAAAGCAGCCACAATAAACACAATCACGTCCCTACTGGAGGCGATGAGCATGAAAGTCCTGTCGGCATGCGATGCCAAAAACCATTTCGGCGAGTTCCTCGACGCGGCCAGGAGCGAACCGGTCGTCACGTCTTGCACCGCTCGTGAAGATGCGTATATTGACGCATAATGTCATCTTTATTGATGACGGTGTCCACATGAGAACGACTGTCACGATCGATGATGACCTGTACGAAAAGGCCTTGGAAGTAGCCGACCCGGCGATGGACCGGGCCGATCTCTTTCGCGAGGCGATGAAAACTTTCGTTCGGGTACAAGCCGCCAAGCGTCTTGCTGCGCTGGGTGGCACCGTGCCGGAGATGCAGGATGTGCCGCGACGGCGCGGCGAGTCCTCGCAATGAAAGGCGTCCTGGTCGATACATCGGTATGGGTTGACCACTTCCGACAACGCAATGATGTCTTGGTGGACTTGCTCGATCTGGACCTGGCGCTCACGCATCCAATGGTCCTGGTCGAACTCGCGTGCGGAACACCCCCTGCACCGCGGGCTCGAACACTCGGCGACATAGGACTCCTTCAACAGACGCAACAGGCGAGTTTGCGCGAGGTGATGGACTTCATTGAACGCGAAAAACTGTATGGGCTTGGGTGCGGGCTGGTTGACATGGTTTTGTTGGCGTCAACGCTGATCACACCGGGCGCAGAGTTGTGGACGCTGGACAAGCGCCTGGTCACGCTGTCAGAACGGTTCGGCGTGATGCATCGATCGGTCTTGCAGTAGAAGCGGTCTGTGGGAATTCCGAAACACGCGTTACGCCCCCGCGAACGCGGCCGGACGGCCGAAGTGGAAGCCCTGGTAGAAATCAAAGCCGAGCGCGCGGCAGCGGCGAGCGCGTTCGGTGGTGTCGACTTTCTCGGCCAGGAGCCGCGCCGGGTAGAGCCGCAGGCGGCGCACGAGCCGTTCGAGCGCGTCGGGGTCGAGCTGCAGCACGTCGATCTTGACGATGTCGACGAGCGCGAGCGGGAAGAATGGGAAGAATGGGGTCAGACTCGATTTTCGCCTGATCCCCCGTAATATCGAAAAAGATCGCTGCGGCGGTCTTTTTTTATTGGCTCCGGTCCGGGCCGCGACAGCGGAAAATGTCACCGCCTGCCGATGACCCTCTGGCGCAGCAACTCGACGGCGGAGACGACTATCGCGCGGCGTGAGGGGTACTCACGCGGCTCGTTTTTGCTCCGGCAGCGGTAGTTGGAAGCGGCCTTCGACGATTCCTCGCACCGTCAGGTCCTCGTCAAGTTCGTCCCAACGAAGTGCAGCGCCGTCGAGCCGCAGGGCGACTTTTTCCAGTTGTTCGTCCGTTGCGGTCGAGAGCAGCCGGAAGCGCGCGGACGGAAAACCAATCACGCGGCCGTCGGTGAGTTCCAGAAAAACCATCCTGTTTTCGCTCCACGCATTCAGGGCGCGGGGGGCAGTCTCGACGTTCGAAGAATTCATGCCGCTTCTCCAGAAAGAATTGCTCGCGTTAGGGCTACGGCCTGACGCCCGTTTAAGGTGTAGCCCAACCTGATCTACCCGCGACTTGGCGTGTTTCATGTTCCGCTTCCCGGGACGCCTGCACCGTTGCCAGCGGCAGGAAAAGCGTCAATGGCGAGTCGGGCAGAGCGATGAAGCCATGATGGCGGTAGAAGGCCGCGGCCGCTTCGTCCTTCGCATCGACCATCAAAGCGTAGGCGGCAATCTCGGAACAGGCGGCACGGGCGAGCGCATCGGCCAGCAACGCACCGCCCAGACCTTGCCCCTTGAAAGCCTGATCGACGGCCAAGCGGCCCATGCGAACCGCTGGCACGGTCGGAAAGCGCGGCAGCTTCTTGCCGGCGCTGGCCGGAAGATCGGCCAGCAGCAGGCTTGCCGACGCCAGGGTGTAGTAGCCCGCGATGCGCTGCCCGTCCGCCAGCGCCACGAAGCAGGCGGCCACACTGCGGCGAACGTCCTGGGTGACTTGCTCCCCCAAGTAACGATCGAGCGGGCCTGAACCGCAGTTGAACGCGGAGCGGTCATGCTCGGCATCAAGGGGCGCGACGCGGAACGGCGCGCTGCTCATTCAGCACGCAGAAGCTTGCGGCGACGCGCGAAAGCGCGCTCCAGGGCCGGTGCCGGTTGCGGCGGCGACAGCAGCGCCCGTGCAAAGCACTCCTGATCGGCCAGCGACAGGCGGATGACTTCGGCCTGCTCGATAGCGCGCTGCGCGGCTTCCTGCACGGCAGCGATGACAAAATCAGTCATGGTGCGCCCTTGAAGTTCAGCGGCGCGCTTGAGCATCGAATGCAGATCCGTGCTGATCCGGGCTTCGAGACGGGCTGTGGAAATGGCTGCAGGCATGGTGTTGTCCTCCTGAGGCAAGGATACGGCAGACTGCCGTACATTGCCACGCCCTTCTCGTACGATTTTCAGCTGCCCCTGTTTCATGCTTCCCCAGAGCCGCCGCCTCACGCCCCCGCGAACGCGGCCGGGCGGCCGAAGTGGAAGCCTTGGTAGAAATCGAAGCCGAGCGCGCGGCAGCGGCGGGCGCGCTCGGTGGTGTCGACTTTCTCGGCCAAGAGCCGCGCCGGGTAGAGCCGCAGGCGGCGCACGAGCCGTTCGAGCGCGTCGGGGTCGAGCTGCAGCACGTCGATCTTGACGATGTCGACGAGCCCGAGCAGCGGCTCGTAGGCGGGCGTGATCGCGCAGAAGTCGTCGAGCGCGAGGCGGTAGCCGAGGTGCTTGAGTTCGGCGCAGCGGTGCACGATCGTGTCGTCGACTTCGATCGTTTCGAGCAGTTCGAGGACTACGTCCTCTTTCGGCAGACATTCGACGCCGCGGCCGAGCAGGGTTTCGGCGTCGAGGTTGACGAACGCGGCGCAGCCACCCATGACGCTGTGCACGCCGAGCCGGCCGAAGACGCGAGTGATCACTTGCGCGGTCGCGCGCGCCCCATCGCTGACTTTCGCTTCGCCCGAGCCGTCGTCGCGGAACAGCAGCTCATAGGCAATCACATTGCGCTCCTTGTTCAGGATCGGCTGACGCGCGACGAACACTTCGTTCTGGCTACCCATGATTGCCTCCATTGGCGTGGTTCCGGCGGCGTATCCTGCCTCGACCGCCCTGCCCGGTGCTTTTCCGAGCCATGACTGCATTGTTCTCCACTGCGGCTGAACGGCTCATGAAAGCGGCATTCACTGCGCGTTCACGTTGAAAAAATGGCCAGAGCCGGTTTTTCTTCCTTGCACTATGACGAAAAACGACACGCTGCCACCGTCCGGCGAAGCCGCCCTGTCTTCGAATTGCATAGGGCGAATGCCGTTGTCGGCGTCGATTCCGTATTGCACCAGGCATGGAGCAAACAGCGGTCCCGCTCGGAATCAGGTCCCGCTCGCTCGCGCGGAAGCGCGACGGCTGCACGAGGGGCCCGCGTGACGGGCCGGGCGTGGTGACAAAAGGCACACATCGACGTAGCATGTCCAGATGAAACCATTTCGCTGGAGTTCGGTGAAAAACGAGACGCTCAGAACGGAGCGAGGCATTTCGTTCGAGAGCATCGTTGTCGCAGTGGAATCGGGCGGGCTGCTGGACATACTGGCGCACCCGAATCAGGCGAAATACCCAAGGCAGCACATCCTTGTCGTCGCGTGCGACGACTACGCCTATCTGGTACCGTTTGTCGAAGAGGAAGACTACATCTTTCTCAAGGCCGTGATCCCGAGTCGCAAGGCAGCGAGGGACTATTTGAATCAAGGTGAAGCAGATGCCGAAAACTGACGACTACGAACGCGAAATTCTCGACGCCTACGAGAAAGGCCAGCTCAAGTCCGTTGCCACCAAAGCCGAGCTTGCGAAGTTCAAGGCAGCGGCGCGTGCGACCGCAATCAAGGATCGTCGGGTCAATATCCGTTTGTCCTCCGGCGACCTGAGCGACATTCAAGTCAAGGCACTCGAAGAAGGGATACCGTACCAGACGCTCATCGCAAGTGTTCTCCACAAGTATGTGACGGGTCGATTGACCGAGCGCCCTGCACCGCCCGCCGCGAGCCCAGAGGCGAAGCGCCGCGTCCGGTCACGTGACTGACGGGGAACGGACTACCGAGAATCAGACCCCCGATCCGTTCATCCCTTGCCCCCGGGGTCGAGGCTCCTGAATCGGGGATGTCGTAACAGACGCTCACCGCAAGTGTTCTCCAGAAGTACGTTACTGTCGGTTGACCGTAATGGAGATGCGAGATGGAAAAATCCAAGGCGGAAAAACCCGACGCGGAAAAACCCGCGCCCATTCCCGTTTCACTGATATTGAGCGGTGGCCTGGCGCTCGGCGCCTACCAGGCGGGCGTTCTCGAAGCGTTCGACGAGTCGGGGCTGGTCGAAACGGTGGCGGTCGCGGGTTCGTCGATCGGCGCACTGAACGGCGCCCTGTTCGTCGGCAATCCGGCGGACAGGCGGACTGCGCAACTGCGCGCCTTCTGGGCGCGCATCACGTCGAACGTGCTGCCGGGAAAATGGCTCCAGCCGGGCGGTCTCGCCGACCCGCGCCTGTTCCGTCACGCGAGGAACTGGATCAATACGCTCGGCGCGCACGTTGCGGGCGTGCCGAACCTGTTCCGCCTGCGCACTTTCCTCGACGCCGGGCCGAGCGAAGTCCCGAGTTTCTACGATTCCTCGCGAACGCGGGTGACGCTCGCCGAAATGGTCGACTTCGACCGGCTCAACGACGGGCCGGTGCGCTATTGCGCGGTCGCCACCGACGTCGAAACGAGCGCCGCGGTGCCGTTCGACACGGCGCACGGGGCGCGGATCACGATCGATCACCTGCTCGCGAGCTCGTCGCTGCTGCCGTCGTTTCCGCCGGTGCGCATCGGCACGCGCCTGCTCGCCGACGGCGGCCTGTGCGCGAACGCGCCGCTCGAGCCTTTTCTTGCGTCCGACCGCGTCGGCAAGCTGCCTTCGCTGTGCATCCTCATCGACCTGTTCTCGCCCGAAGCGAAGCCGCCGCGCACGCTCGAAGCGGCGATGGAGCGCGGGACGGACATCAAATTTGCGGCGCAGACACGCCTGAGACTCGAAGCGATCGAGCGCGAACGCCGCCTCGAAGCCGCTTTCGAGCCCACTGAAGCCGACGAGCGCGGAACGGATCTGATCCACCTCTGCTACCGGCCGCTCCCGCACGATGCGGGCTCGGAAAAGCAGTACGACTTCTCGAGCGAGACGCTCGCGGACCGCTGGCAGTACGGGCGGGCCGACGGCCGGCTCGCGCTCGAGCGGATCCGCGCGCTGGCGCAGGAAACAGGTCAGGGAGCGGGGCTGCGCGTTCATCGCATCGGCGCGTGGACGACGCCGTAGCGCGGAACGGCGGCGCCGCGCCGCGGCAGGCGGAGCGTGCCGGGCGGCTACCGCGCGGCTTTCGCGATCGACGCGACGGTCTCGTCGATGAGCCGGCGCGCGATGCTGAAACGATGGGGCAGGCGGGGCAGGCGGTCGATGCCGAACCAGTCGGCGGCTTCGATCTCGCCGGGCTGCGGGACGATCTCGCCGCTGACGTAGTCGGCGACGAAGGCGATCATCAGCGAATGCGGAAAAGGCCACGGCTGGCTGTCGAAATAGCGCAGGTTCGTGATCTCGACGCCGACCTCTTCGCGCACTTCGCGCTGCAGCGTCTCTTCGAGCGTCTCGCCCGGCTCGACGAAACCGGCCAGCGCGCTGTACATGCCTTCCGGGAAATGCGGCGAGCGCGCGAGCAGCAGTTCGGGTCCACGCCGCACCAGCCCCATCACCGCCGGCGACAGCCGCGGATAGCCCGCAAGCCCGCAATCGGGGCATACGCGCGCCCGCTCCGCCTGCTTCAGCGCCGTCGCCGACCCGCAGCGCCCGCAATACCGGTGGGTGTCGTCCCACTCGACGATCTGGATCGCGCGACCGGCGATCGTCAGCACCGTTTCGTCGAGCCGCCCGAAAAGCCTGCGCAAGCCCTGCCACTGGGCGCGTTCGGGCAGCTCGGGGGATGCTTCGACGGCAGCCGTGAAGCAGCCCCGCTCGCCGAGTCGGCCAAGATAGTGGCGGCAACGCCCGGCGGCGACGCCCAATTCTTCCAGCTCGCGGCGGCACGGGACGCGCGCCTCGGCTCCGTCACTGATCACGAGCAGGCTGCCCGCGTTGAACACGAACCACAGGTCGCTGTCGCTCGCCTGCACAGGTTCGGTGATTCCCGGCACAAAAGTGTCCATGCTCATCGGTTGATTCCCGCTGTTCGTCGCTCGGCGATAGTCTCCACGCTTTGCGCGGCGGCTGGAAGTGCCGGGCCATCTCCTTCGGCGCGCTGCGTGCAGGCCTGCGCCGCCGTGGCGTGCCACGGGCACGAACCACGCCCCTGCCGTCAGCAAGAGACCGGCCCGCGGGCAGCAGCGTCATCGCGCCAAGGGCTGCGCGTCGGCCCGCGGCAGCAGCATGCCGAACGTCGTGACGCCATCGGCCGATTCGGCGCTCATCGTTCCGCCGTGCGCCTCGACGATCGCGCGCGTGATCGCGAGCCCGAGCCCCGCCCCTTCGCCATGGCGCTGGCGGTCGGCGCTGGCGCGATGGAAGCGCTCGAAGACTCGCGACAGCTGGTCGGGCGAAATCGTGTCGCCGTGGTTTCGCACGCGCAGCGCGACCTGCGGGCCTTCGTCCGCGATCGTGATCTCGATCGTCCCCCCCGGCTGCGCATGGCGGATCGCGTTCGACAGCAGGTTCGACATCGCGCGGCGCAGCATCAGCGCGTCGCCGCGCACGCGCGCCTCGCCGCGCACATCGATTCTCACGCCGCGCTCCTCCGCGAGCGCTTCGTAGAATTCGGCGAGGGCGCGGGCTTCGGCGGCGAGCTCGACGGATTCGTCAGGATGCGGCAGGCGACCGTTCTCCGCTTTCGCGATGAACAGCATGTCGCCGACCATGCGTGCGATGCGCTCGTATTCCTCGAGGTTCGACGCCAGCACGTCGCGGTATTCATCGGCGCTGCGCGGGCGCGACAGGCACACCGCGGTCTGCGTCATCAGGTTCGATACCGGCGTGCGCAGCTCGTGCGCGATGTCGGCGGAGAAGTCGGAAAGACGCTGGAACGCGGACTCGAGACGGTCGAGCATGCCGTTGAGCGCTTCGACGAGCTCATGCACTTCGGCCGGCGCATCGGCATCGTCGAGTCGCTCGCCGAGCCGCGCGGCCGACAAGGCGCCGGCGGTCGCCGTCACCCGCCGCAACGGCGCCAGGCCGTGATGCGCGGCCCACCAGCCGAGCATCGCCGCAACCACCGCCGCGACCGAGATGCCGAGCCACAGCCCGCGCCGGGTCGCGTCGAGGAAATGCGCGTGGTGCGTGATGTCGAGCCCGACCAGCGCGGTGACGCGGCTCGCGTCGCCCGCCACCGACGGCAGCGCGAACGTCCTTTCCCGGCCGACGTAATCGCGCCCGTCCTTTTCCCAGCTCGCGACGCCCGGCGGCAGGCGCTGCCCGGCGAGCTGCGGCGCAGTGAACATGGCTGGATGGACGGCGTAGATGACGCTGCCTGCGGCGTCGCGCAGCAGCACGCCGACCATGTCATGGCCGACGAACGCGTCATCGAGGCGCCGCCCGAGCGTGTCGCGCGCCGCGGGCGTCGCGGACGTGCGCAGGTGGTTCTCGATCAGCGCGAACTTGCCGAGCAGCTCGTGGTTGTCGAGCTCGACGAAATGCGCTTCGACCGCGCGCCCGAGCACGACGCCGACGACGATCAGCAGGCTCGCCGTCATCGCCGCGAACAGCAGCGCGAGCCGCGCGGTCAGCGACAGCGGGCGCTTCACCGCGGCTGCGGCGCTTCGAGCACGTAGCCCATGCCGCGCACCGTGCGGATCAGTTTCGGCTCGAACGGGTCGTCGACTTTCGCGCGCAGCCGCCGCACCGCGACTTCGATGACGTTGGTGTCGCTGTCGAAGTTCATGTCCCACACCTGCGACGCGATCAGCGAGCGCGGCAGCACTTCGCCCTGGCGGCGCAGCAGCAGTTCGAGCAGCGCGAACTCCTTCGACGTCAGGTCGATCTTCACGCCCCGCGCGTCACCCGCCGGCGCAGCAGATCGAGTTCGAGATCGCCCGCGCTGTAGATCTCCGGCTCCTTCGCCTTGCCGCGGCGCAGCAGCGTGCGCACGCGCGCGAGCAGCTCGGAAAACGCGAACGGCTTGACGAGGTAATCGTCGGCGCCGAGCTCGAGCCCGCGCACGCGGTCCTCGACCTGGTCGCGCGCGGTCAGGAACAGCACCGGCAGGTCGCGCCCGCTGCGCCGCACCGTCTGCAGCACGCCCCAGCCATCGAGCGACGGCAACATCACGTCGAGCACCATCAGATCGTAGTCGCCGTCGAGCGCGAGATGCAGGCCGTCGAGCCCGTCACGCGCGAGATCGACGACAAAGCCCGCTTCAGCCAGCCCCTGGCGCAGGTAATCCCCGGTTTTCGGCTCGTCCTCGACGATCAGGATTTTCATTGCTCGTATCCCCCGCGGCTATCCGCGAGCGCATTCTGCCCCGGCACACGCCGATACGAGCGGAGATTACAAAGATGTAATCGGCGCGTCAGCCTCCTGACTGCGCCGTCGCGCCGGAGCGATGAAGCTGGCGTGGCCGGCACACTGCAGCCCCCGTCCGGGTGGGTCTCGTGCCGAGGCGTCCGCCGCGCGCCAACGAGGCGCGAGACCCACCTGGACGGGGGCGGGCAGCAACCGTCGATGCCGCAAAGGGAAAGCTCCGCCGCTACTCGATGATCCCGAGCAGCCGCGCGCGGTCCACCGCGTGGCGGCGGTTCGCGGCGTTGAGCTTGGCGAGGAGGTTCTTCATGTGCCACTTGATCGTCTCGGCGCCGACATCGAGCATTTTCGCGATTTCCTTGTTCGAGCGGCCGAGCGACAGCGCGCCGAGGATTTCCATCTCGCGCGCGGAGAGCTGCGCCGGCCGGCTTTTCGGGTCCGCCGTCTTCTGCCCGCTCGCTTCAGGCACCCAGCCGAAGCGGCAGCGTTCGGCCGCGCGCTCGATGAACGCCGGCGTGATGCCGGCGCCCTTCGCGAGGCCCGAACGGTCGAGCTCCGGCAGGCATTCGAGCGCCGCCGGCCAGTCGTCGGCGATGACGCGCACGAGCCGGAAGGATTCGGCGAGGCTCAGCGCTTCGGCGAAAAGCCGCGCCGACGCATCGTCGCCGGCCCCCTCGCAGCACGCGGCGAGCAGCTTGACGGTGAGCTGGTCGCGCCCGCGCCGCAGCCGGGCGGCGATTCCGCCGGCGTGCTCGAGCGCGAGCGCGGCGCCTTCGTCGTTGAAATCGAGCAGCGCGACGCGCGCGGCGGCGAGCTCGCGAATCAGACGCAGCTCCGCCTCCATCCCCTGATCCGGACGGTGCGCGCCGGCGATGATCTCGTCGATCGCGCCGAGCAACATGCGGCACGACACGAGCCGGTTGCGGATCGCGTGCTGGCGGACCTGCTCGCCCAAGCTCGCGACGACGAGGCGCGGCTGGCCGCGCAGCTCGCCGATCGCGGCGAGGCTGTTCAGCGCGTCGAACGCCTTGCCCTCGCGCCCTTTCTGGTTCTCGTAGCGCGCCAGCGTCAGGTAGGCGAGCATCACCGCGTCCGGCAACGCCGCCTGCTCGATCAGATCGAGGCGGTTCGCGAGCAGCGCGCGCGCTTCGTCTTCGGCGCCGAGCTCCCAGCACGCTGCCGCGAGCCCCGCCGCCTGCATCGCCGCCGGCAGCGAACGCCAGCCGGTGCTCGCTTCGGCGCGCTCGAGCGCGGCGCGGAAAACGCCTGCCGCTTCGCTCGCCTGCCCTTCGATCAGGTAGCTCAGGCCGACCGCGAACGCGCCGTACATCGCGTCGTAGAAGTTGCGCACGCCGCGGCCGCGGCCGTCGGAGATCTGCTGGTAATAGCGCGCGCGGTCCGGGAAGCCGGTATGGATCGCGACGAACGACAGGGTATTGCAGTACAGCGGCCCGAGCTCCGGGTCGTAGCTCTCGATGCAGCCGCGCGCGCGCGTGTAGTCGTCGCAGTGGATCGCGACCGCCGAGCGCACGATGTTCGCCTGCAGCGCGATCTCGGGCGTCACGCCCGGCCGCGCGAGGATCACGTCGGTCAGGCGCTCGGCGTCGTGCGGGCGGTAGCACAGCGCGCACGCCCACGCGGCCGTCAACTGGATGCCTTCGCGCCGCGTGATTTCCTCCGGCGGCAGGCGGTCGAGCCACGCGAGGACTTCGACGATGCGCCCCTGCACCCCGAGGTGGCGCAAGCGCTTCTCGATCCAGTCCATCGCCTCGGTGCGCATGCCGGCGACGAACGCGTGGTCGGCCGCCTGCTCGAGCATGTTGTGCGCGGCGAACCACTCGGCCGCGGTCGCGTGCAGCACGCGCAGCTCGTCGGCCGGCAGCGCTTCGAGCAGGCTGTGCAGGTACTCGATGAACAGCGGATGCATGCGGTAGTTGTCGCCGTCGCCGCCGACCGACGTCACGAGCCCGGTGTTCTGCTCGAGCCGCGACAGGATTTCGCCGCTGTCGGCGACACCGCTCAGCGCCGCGCACAGCTCGGGATGCTGCGTCTTCAGGATCGACGCGCGCACGAGCATCGCGACGGCGTCCGGCTCGAGGCTTTCGAGCACGAACTGCGAGAAATAGCGCGCAAGGTCGCCGGTCGCGCCCGACAGCTCCGCGACCGTGCCGGCGACGTCGCTCTTGCGCGCCATCGCGGCGGTGACGATCTGCAACGCCATCGGCCACCCTTCGGTGCGCTCGTGCAGCCGCGCGCAGGTCTCGATGTCGATGTCTTCGCCGAGGCGCCGGCGCAGGAAACCGATCGTGTCGTCGAGGCGCAGGCGCAGGTCCTCGGTGACGAACTGGGTGTACAGGCCATGCGCGTTCAGCTCCTCGACGGCAAACGGCGGGTCGGTGCGCGAACTCGCGACGACATGGAAATTCGGCGGCGCGTTGCGGATCAGGTAATAGACGAACTCAACCGCGTGCGCGTCGGCGAGCTGATGCAGGTCATCGATGAGAACGTAGGTCGGGCGCGCGAGTTCGTGGATCTGCACGAGGACTTCGCTCGCGATCCACAGGTCGGCGCCCGACTGGCCGAGCTGGTCGAACGAGCGCGCCGGCACGTCGAGCCCGACCGCGACGCGGATCGACGCGACCAGCGCCGGGATGAACGTCGCGCTGTCGTCGCTCGCGTCGACCGTCAGCCACGCGACCGCGGCGCCGGTCGCGAGCAGCTCGCGGCGCCACTGCACGAGCAACGAGGTCTTGCCGAAGCCTGCCAGCGACGTGACGACGACCAGCGGCTGCTCGGCGGTCTCGCGCAGGCGCTCGAGCAGGCGCGCCGGCGCGAGCGCCTGCTTCGCCGAATGCGGCGGCATCGTCTTGAGGGCAAAACGATACGGGATTGCCTCGGTGGTCCTGTTCCTCATGCAGCGTCCGTGCGTCGATGATGCGGGAACGCCACGATACCAGCGCTTTCATCCGCGCCGAAGCTTCACGCATCGGCAGGCGGCTTCGCTCCCGGCACCGCTGCCGGCCCTTCCTTGCCGGCATTTTTCGCCCAGAACGCCTGCAGCGCCCGGTCGAACTCGGCAATCTGTTCGGCGGGAACCTGGCTGCCGCATTCGTAGCACGTGCCGTGCATGCGATCGAACCAGCGGCAGCCGCACTGCTCGCACGCGAGTTCGGGGGCGCCGGACGGGTTGTGGAAGATCATCGGCACGCTCCGAGGAAAGCCAGGCCGAGCGTGTCGAGGAACTCCTCGTAGCCCGCGTCCTGCAGTTCGAACTTCGTGCGCAGCACGAAGAACATGATGTTGCCCTGGCGAATCAGGCGCTTGACCGACGACAGCGTGTCGCCGTCGAGCGAGGCGTGCATCACCGCGAGCGCGACGTCGTCGGCGACGAACAGCAGGTCAACCCGCGCGTCCTGGAAGCCCGGATAAGGCTGGACGCTCGCGACCATGCCGCTGCCGTCGGCCATCCAGCGCATCATCTCGACGTCGCTGCCGCTGTCGACGAGCCCGGCGACGTGCTTGCCCGGCTGGATGCCGGAACCCGTGCGCGGCACGAAGCCGACCGCGGAGCCCGGGACCATCTCGGTGAAAAGTTCGCAATGCCGGTCGAGCATCGCCTGCCACACCGCCGGTTCGGCAAACACGCGCGACGCGGTCGCAGGCGGTGCCTCCAGTTCAATCTGCATCTGAACCTCCATGCCTCATCGGAAGAATTCCCTTCATCGCCCGTTCCCCTCGCCCGCACGGCCGTCGCGGCAGTAGCGCGTAAGGCCGGCGCGGATCTGCGGCGGGATCGGGACCGGTTTCATCGTTTCCAGGCAGCACATCACGAGCGTCTGCCGGGCTTTCAGCCGAATCTCGTCGCCGACGCGCCCCTGCACATCGAGGTCGATCGCGCTGTTGCCGATCTTCGTCACCGTCAGCCCGAGCACCAGCCGGTCGCCGAGACGGCTCGGGCGGGAAAACGTGCAGTCCATCTTCGCCGTCGGGGTTCCCATCTTGCGCACCGTCACGAGCTCCGCGGAATCGACGCCGAGCCCGTCGGTGAACCAGTCCTCGACGAGGCCGTTGAGGAGGACGAAATACTGCGGATAGAACACGATCCCGGCCGGGTCGCAGTGCGCGAAGCGGATCAGCTCCTCGCGCTCGAACATCGCCGACACGGCGCACGGTTCGAGCGGCGGCTGCGCGTGCCCTTTCGGTGCGTTCCCCTTCGATGCCTCGACCGGCTTCGCCGCCGGCACGAACGGCAGCAAGCCGAGCAGCGTCTTCCACATCGACGTCATCGTTGCCAGTTTGGCGCCGGCGTCGGCCGAGCGCTGCCCGCGTCGCGCGCGGCCTGCCGCCCCTTCGGGCACGGCTCCCGTGGCCATCACGTTGCCCAAAGCTGTCATGATCTTCCCCCTTGCACGCGCCGCCGGAACGACCGGGGCTGCTGAACATGGAGTGAATATAACGATGCGCCGTGCCCGCCACCCCCCCCACCCGGGAGGGGTGAAGGCAGGCGGGGCCTGTCCGGGCAGGTCAATGTCCTCCACCCGCCCGTGCGTCTCATCGCCTTCAACGACGCGGCGGTTTCAATTCCACAGCATTTTCGCGAACGCTTCGGGCAGCACCGGCTCGCTGAACAGATAGCCCTGCCACGCCTCGCACCCTTCCTGCGCGAGGAAGTCCCGCTGCGCCGGCGTCTCGACCCCTTCGGCGGTGCAGCCGAGCCTGAGGCTCGACGCCAGGCCGAGGATCGCGCGCGTCACCGCCTCCGCGTCGGCGTTGCCGGGCAGATCGCTGATGAACGACTTGTCGATCTTCAGGTGCTGGAGCGGAAACTGCCGCAAGTGACTGAGCGACGAATAGCCGGTGCCGAAATCGTCGAGCGACAGACGCACGCCGAGGTGGGCCAGCCTCGACAGCGTCTCTTGCGCCTTTTCCGGATCGCCCATCACCATGCTCTCGGTGATTTCCAGCTCCAGCATCGCCGGCGCGAGACCGGTCTCGTCGATCAGCGCGGCGATGCGGTCCGCCAGTTTCTTCTGGTTGAACTGACGCGGCGACAGGTTGACGCTGATGAAGCCGGGTTTGCCGTAGCGCGCTTGCCACCGGGCCATCTGCCGGCACGCGGTCTTCAGCACCCATTCGCCGATCGGCTCGATCATGCCCGTCTCTTCCGCGAGGCCGATGAAGCGGTTCGGCAGGATCAGCCCGTGCTCCGGACTTTGCCAGCGCACCAGCGCTTCGGCGCCGATCACCGTCCCGCTCTGCATGCAGATGCGCGGCTGGTAGTTGAGCACCAGTTCGTCGCGCTCGACCGCGCCGCGCAGGCTGTTGGTCAGGAAAAGCCGCTCCTTGGCCTGCTGGCTCATGCCGCCGGAGAAGTAGCTGTAGGCGTTCTTACCCTGGCCTTTCGCGATGTACATCGCCTGGTCGGCGTGGCGTCGCAGCACGTCGGCGGACTTGCCGTCGAGCGGATAGCAGGCGATGCCGATGCTCGCCGACAGGCGCAGCCGCTGGCCGGCGAGATTGAACGGTTCGGCGAGCAGCTCGACGATGTTCTGCGCCATCCAGCCTGCCTCGTCGACGTCGCGCAGCTCGTCGAGCAGCACCATGAATTCGTCGCCCCCGAGCCGCGCGACGGTGTCGGACTTGCGCAGGCAGCAGGTCAGGCGCTGCGCCACCCCCTGCAGCACCTGGTCGCCGACTTCGTGGCCGAGCGCATCGTTGATCGGCTTGAAGTGATCGAGGTCGATGCACAGCACCGCCAGGCGCGAATTGTGCCGTTGCGCCCGCAGCACCATATCCTGCAGCCGTTCCTGCAAAAGGACGCGATTGGGCAGGCCGGTGAGGCTGTCGTGATGCGCGAGGTGGTGCAGCCGCTCCTCGACGGCCCGATTCAACGAAATGTCGGAGAAGACGGCGACGTAGTGGCCGCCGCCGTCGGCGACCCGGCTCAGGCTGACCCACGCGAGATACACTTCGCCACTCCGGCGGCGGCCCGAGATCTCGCCCTGCCACGCGCCGCTGTTGCGCAGCGCCGCGCGTTGCGCCTCGAGTTGCTCGGGCGCGAGCGCGTCCGCGTACAGCATGTCGTACTTTCGTCCGATCACTTCCTCGGCCGCATAGCCGGTGATCGCCGTAAACGCCCGATTGACGGAGAGGATCCGCCCGCCCTGCGAAATCGTGACTCCTTCGCCTGCGCTTTCCAGCGCGCGCGCCGCGAGGCGCAGTTTTTCCTCGGTGCGCCTGCGCCCGGTGATGTCGAGGTGGACGCCTCTGAGCTTGCGCCGCCCGCCGCTTTCCTCGGCCAGCGACAGGCGGCACATCATCCAGCGATCGCTGCCGTTCTTGTGGCGCAAGCGGAATTCCAATTCTCGGGCGGGTGACGGTGCCGCGATGTACCGCTCCATCGCGGCGAGGACCGTCTGCCGATCCTCGGGATGCAGGAGATGGATGAAGTCCGAAAAACCGCCGTTCAGCTCGTCCTCGGCATAGCCGATATGTTGCTTACATTGGACCGACACGTGCATCCGGTCGGTCTCGAGATCCCGCTCCCAGAAACCGAGCTGCGCGATTTCGGCCGACGCCTGCAACTGCGCCCGGGTTTGCTGCAACTGACGTTCGGCGCTGCGTTTCTCCGTCACATCCATCAGCGTCACGGCACAGCCGAGCGGCCGGCCTTTTCCGTCGTTGACCCGATTGGCACTGACCAGCACGTCCACCGCGTCCCCGTAGGCGTTTCTCAACCCCGCTTCGAGGCCCCGCACGGTTTCCCCGGCGCGAATCGCGTGCAAGGAAAAGCTCGCATCCCGCCCGTTCGGCGCGAGCGGAAACGCCTTGGCGAACGGCAGGTACAACGGGTTGCGACCGGCGAGGCGATAAGCCTGCGTGTTGGCCCGGACGATCCGGCCGGTCGCGTCGCACATGACCGTCGCTTCGGCGGCCTGTTCGAGGATCGACGCGGCCAGCCGCTGCGACGCGAGGAAAGCTTCGGTGTGCTTCTGCTCGGTAAGGTCGGTGAGCACGACGCACAGCAGCGGGATGCCGTCGATGCAGGCTTTGCTGACCGACGTATACACCGGGATCGTGTCGTCCCGCGCGGTGGCGAGCCTGATCTCGTCCTTCGATTTTTCGGCGGCCCCTTTCTCGAGCAGCGCCTCCATCACCATCCGGTCGCGCACATCGACGTACGCGTGTATCGGCGAGCCGACGATGCGTGCCGTCGGCAGGCCGATGATTTCGCCGAAGCTGCGGTTGCAATAGAGAATCGTGCCGTCGAGCGCGACGGTCGCCGCCCCCTCGTTCATCTCCTCGACGAGCACCCGATAGCTGTGCTCGGCACCCGACAGGATAAAGATGCTGTCCCCCACCTCCTCGTTGACGACCAGGGCATCGACGCTCCTGCTGCGGATCGCCTCGAGGGTCTCTTCGAGCTCGGCCAGGCGGCCCTCGAGCGCGGCAATCACGGCGGCGGGATCGGGTGCTTTTGAAGTCGTCACTTAAGTAGCGGGGGCGTTTGCCTGGTACAAGAGCTTAGTGTAGTTTCGCGTCCGGAAACAGTTTTCGTTTTCGGTGGCGCGCAGCTCCATACGACGTAGTATCCGTAAAAGATGCAAGAAAAAAACGACATTCAGCAGGAAATCACAACCAGCATGCCCAATTATCCCGATAGCGATCCCGCCCCGCTGGAAAAAGCCCCGACCGGAATCGACGGCTTCGACGACATCACCGAAGGGGGCTTGCCCCGCGGCCGGCCGACCCTCGTCTGTGGATCGGCGGGCTGCGGCAAGACGCTGTTCGGAATGGAGTTCCTCGCGCGCGGTGCGGCGGAGTTCGACGAACCGGGAGTATTCGTCGCGTTCGAAGAAACCCCGGAAGAACTGACCCGCAACGCCGCTTCGCTCGGCTTCGATCTCGCGGCGCTGAGCGCCCAGGGCAAGCTCGCGCTCGAGCATATCTACCTCGAGCGCAGCGAGATCGAGGAAACCGGCGAGTACGATCTCGAGGCGCTGTTCATCCGGCTCGGTTACGCCGTCGACCAGATCGGCGCCAAGCGCATCGTCCTCGACACCCTCGAAGCGCTGTTCGCCGCGCTGCCGAACGAGTTCATCCTGCGCGCCGAACTGCGGCGCCTGTTTCGCTGGTTGAAGCAAAAAGGCCTCACCGCGGTCATTACCGGTGAGCGCGGCGCCGGCACGCTGACGCGCCACGGGCTCGAGGAATATGTCTCCGACTGCGTGATCCTGCTCGACGTGCGGATGGCCGAGCAGGTCGCCACGCGGCGCCTGCGCATCGTCAAGTACCGCGGCTCGCGCCACGGCTCCAACGAATATCCGTTCCTGATCGATCGCGGCTTCACGGTGTTGCCGATCACCTCGGTCGGCCTCGAGCACGAAGCGTCGGAGGAACGCATCTCCACCGGCATCGCCCAGCTCGACACGATGCTCGAGGGCAAAGGCCTCTACCGCGGCAGCAGCGTGCTGTTGTCGGGCACGGCAGGCTCGGGAAAATCGAGCATCGCGGTGCATTTCGCGCAGGCCTCGTGCGCGCGCGGCGAGCGTTGCCTGTACTTCGCGTTCGAGGAGTCGCAACAGCAGATCCTGCGCAACATGCGCTCGATCGGAGTCGACCTCGACCGGTGTGTCACGGGTGGCCTGCTGTCCTTTCACAATGCGCGCCCGACGCAGCTCGGGCTCGAGATGCATCTCGCGCTGATGTACAAGACCATCCGGACGTTCCGGCCGCGCATGGTGATCGTCGACCCGATCTCGAACTTCATGTCGCTCGGCACCCAGATCGAAGTCAGAGCGATGTTCACGCGCCTGGTCGATTATCTGAAGACGGAAGGGATCACCGCAGTCTTCACGAGCCTGACGAGCGGCAGCGCGGCCGAAACGCCGGAGCACACCGAGACCGAAATCTCTTCGATCATCGATGCCTGGCTGCTGCTGCGGGACATCGAGACCGACGGCGAGCGCAACCGCGCGATGTATATCCTCAAGTCCCGCGGCATGTCCCATTCGAACCAGATCAGGGAATTCGTGCTGTCCGAGCGCGGTATCGAACTGATCGAGGTGTACACCGGGCCCGAAGGCGTGCTCACCGGCTCGGCCCGCGTCGCGCGTGAAGCGCAGAGCCGCGAAGCGCAACTCGACCGTGCCGCGCAACTGGAGCTCACGCGCGCCCAACTGGAGCACAGGCGACACGCGATCGAAGCGCAGGTGGCGGCCCTGCATGCGGAACTGGCCGCAGAAGCGGCCGCTTTCGACACCGCGCTGAAGACCGAACAGGGGCGGAACGCGCGCTTTTCCGAGGACCGTGACCGGATGGCGACACAGCGCAAGAAAGGGTCTTCGGCCGCGACCCCGAAACGGAAGGGCAAATGATGGCCGGCACCGCTGACGAGGGGTTCTACGAACTGCGGCTGTATGTGGCCGGGCAGACGCCGAAATCGGTCGCCGCATTCGCGAACCTGAAAAGAATCTGCGAGGAACATCTCGAAGGACGCTACCAGATCGAAATCATCGATCTGCTCGAGCGTCCCCAGCTCGCCAAGGGCGACGAGATCATCGCGATCCCGACGCTCGTGCGGCGCCTGCCCGAGCCGATCAAGAAGATCATCGGCGATCTGTCGAACACCGAAAAAGTGCTGGTCGGATTGCAGTTGAAGCCTCACCATTGAGGCCCTCTACTGCGCCGCACGGGTTGCCCATGCCAGAGCAGTACATCCTGAAGCTCTACGTCACCGGCACGACGCCGAATTCGCTGCGTTCGATCGCGAACATCAAGGCGATCTGCGAAGCGCATCTGGAAGGCCGCTATCAGCTCGAAGTCCACGATCTTTATCAGGAGCCCGAGCTGATCCGCCGGCATCACTTGATCGCCGCGCCGACGCTGGTCAAGGAGCATCCGCTCCCGTACCGGAAGCTGATCGGCGACCTGTCCGACACGGAACGGGTCCTCGCCGGCCTCGGCCTCTAGCGGCCGGCACTCGACCGACTCCGGTTCGATCTTTCCCGACGCCCCGCTGGCAGCGACGAAACGGGGGCCGCCCGCCGCCTTTTGCCGGCGCCCCTGTCCGTCCCCTCCCGCCCGCTTACATCTTGCAGCCGCGGGCCGGGTCCGCGAGCGCTTTTTCGGCGACGCCGACGAGCTTGTTGTCGCGCCCTTCGACTTTGCGCAGATAGATGTCCTGCACCGGGTTGTGCGCGTTCGATATCGTGAAGGGGCCACGCGGGCTGTCGATCTTTGCCGCTTCCATCGCCTTGATCATCGCCGCCTGGTCGAGCTTGCCGCCCTTGACCGCGTCGAGCCCGGAACGCAGCATCTGCGCCGCGTCGTAGCCCTGCACCGCATACACGTCGGGCTGCGTCTTGTAGCTCGTCGCGTAGCCGGTGCGAAAGCTCGCGTCCTTCGCGTGGGAGAGCCCGTCGGCGTAATGCAGCGTCGTCAGCAGGCTCTCGCCGGAGCCGCCCATCGCGTCGAGCGTGCCATCGGTGAGGAAGCCCGAACCGTACAGCGGAATGCTCTTCTTCAGCCCGGCCGCGTCGTAGTCCTTGACGAACTTCGCCGCGCCACCACCGGCAAAGAACACGAACACCGCATCGGGCTTGAGATTCGCGATCTCGGTCAGGAAAGGCTGGAACTCGACGTTCGGGAACGGCAGGTAGAGTTCCTTCGCAACTTTGCCGCCGGCTTTCTCGAACGCTTCCTTGAAACCGGCGACGGCCTGCTCGCCGGCCGCGTATTTCCACGTCAGCGTCACCGTGTTCTTGTGGCCGCGCTCGGCCGCGACCTTGCCCATCGCATAGGCCGGCTGCCAGTTCGTGAACGACGAGCGGAAGATGTTCGGTGCGCACAGCGGGCCGGTCAGCTCGTCGGCGCCGGCGTTCGGGATGATCAGCAGGGTATTGGTGTCGCGCGCGACTTTCGCCATCGCCAGCGCGACGCCCGAATGCACCGTGCCGACGAGCACATCGACCTGGTCGCGCTTGATCAGCTTGCTCGCGTTCTCAGTCGCTTTCGACGGATCCGACTCGTCATCGACGACGAAGTACTCGACCTCACGCCCGCCGAGCGTGCCGCCCTGCTCGGCGACGTGCTGCTTGAAGCCGTTCGTGATCGCGTTGCCGAGCGCCGCATACGTGCCGGTGTACGGCAGCATCAGGCCCACTTTGACTTTCTCGGCGGCCTGTGCGGCGCCGAGCGGAACCGCGACGCCGATCGCCAACGCCAGCACCGCACGACACGCCTTGTTGTGTTGTTCCTTGCGCATCTTCATCTCCTCCCGTCGTTCTCTATGATTGGCGGCAATTGCGGCGGCCGCTCGGCGCCGTCATGCGCCTCCCGCTGTCGCTGTGGCGTTCAGGAGGCGGGATTGCGCAGCCGGAACCGCTGCAGCTTGCCGGTTTCGGTGCGCGGCAGCTGGTCGAGGAACTCGACCGCACGCGGATATTTGTACGGCGCGATCGTGCCCTTGACGTGGTCCTGCAGTTCCCGGACGAGCGCAGGGCCGGCTTCGTGACCGGGTTTGACGACCACGTAGGCTTTGACGATCTGCCCGCGCTCGGCATCCGGCACGCCGATCACCGCGCACTCGGCCACGGCCGGATGCTGCAGCAGCGCGTCTTCCACTTCCGGGGAGCCGATGTTGTAGCCGGCCGACACGATCATGTCGTCGACGCGCGACTGGAAATGGAAATACCCGTCGGCATCCATGATGTAGGCATCACTGGTGTAGTTCCAGCCGTCCCTGACGTAGTCGGCCTGCCGCGGATCGTCGAGGTAGCGGCAGCCGGTCGGGCCCTTCACCGCGAGACGGCCGAGCGTGCCGGGCGGCACTTCCCGTCCGGCCTCATCGACGATGCGCGCACGGTAACCGGGCACGACGGTGCCGGTGGCGCCGGGGCGCGCATGGGCTTCGTCGGCCGAGATGAAGATGTGGAACATCTCGGTCGCGCCGATGCCGTCGATCAGCTCGATGCCGGTGGCGTCTTTCCACAGCGCGCGTGTCGCCGCCGGCAGCACTTCACCGGCGGACACGCATTTCTTCAGCGGCCCGCCGTGCGGCGCACCGAGGCGCCGCTCGCGGGCGCTTTCGGCCATCGCGCGATACGACGTCGGTGCGGTGAAGAGGACCGTCGCGCCGAACTCGCCGATCGCCTCGAGCAGCTGCGGCGGCGACGCCTGCTCGAGCAGGACGGTCGAGGCGCCGACACTCATCGGGAACAACACCAGGCCGCCGAGCGCAAACGTGAACGCCAGCGGCGGGCTGCCGATGAACACGTCGTCGGCGCGCGCTTTCAACACATGTTCGGGCCAGCACGCGCAGCTGGCGAGCAGGTCACGATGAAAATGCATCGTCGCCTTCGGCTGGCCGGTCGTGCCCGACGTGAAGGCAAAAAGACAGGTGTCGTCGGCCGCGGTCGCGACGTTGTCGAAATGCTCGGCGTGGCGCGCCATGTCCGCTTCGAGGCCCGTGCCGGACGGGTCGTTGAAATAGCGCACCTGCGCGAGCGTCGAATGCGCGCGGGCGGCATCTTCGAGTTCGGCGCGCAGCGCGTACTCGCACAGGGCATGCGTGACGCGGCCTTTGTCGATGACCTGGCCCAGCTCCTTCGCGCGCAGCAGCGGCATCGTCGTCACCGCGATGCCGCCGACTTTCATGACCGCGAACCAGCATGCGATCATCATCGGGTTGTTCGGACCGCGCAGCAGCACACGATTCCCGGGCACGACGCCCAGATCGCGAACCAGCACATGCGCGATGCGGTTGGCGTGCCGGTACAAATCGGCGTAAGTCCAGTCGCTGCGGCCGGGCGCCCGCAGGCAGGGACGATCGCCTTGACCCTGCTCGATCCAGCGGTCCAGCAACTCGGTCGCGCAGTTCAGAAGCGGCGGGAACTGCAGCGACGGAAGGTCGAACAGGAATTCGGGCTGCTGCGCCACCGGGGGCAGATTGTCGCGCGCGAACGTATCAACGTGAGCCGTCATGTCATCTCCTCGCATGAGTCGGACGGGTGGCCGACGCCGTCGGACAAGGCGCAAAACGCGGCCGTGCACTCCCCGCTCCCGCTCGCGACGCGGGCGGGGCGGGCGAAACATCCGGGCCTGGCCTTACGGCGTCTTCGTGAAGTCCGGCTTGCGCTTTTCCTGGAACGCGGTGATGCCTTCGCGCGCGGCGTGGGTGCAGGCACTCTCGCCGAACGCGCGATAGCCGACTTCCAGCGCCTCGTCGAGCGTGCCGGCGCAGGCCGCCTCGTGGATCGCCGATTCCATCAGGCGGATGACTTCGGCGCTCAGCACCTGGCCGTTCGCGGCTTTCGGCTCGATGCGGTCGAGCGGGGCGATGTCGATCGCGCCGTTCGGAATCCCCGCCACTTTGCCCGACAGCGCACGGACTCGCGCGACCGCGGCGCGCACCAGCCCGGGGTAGTCGTCGGCCAACTCGTCGATGACGCCGAGTTCGAGCGCGCGGGCAGCCTTGAGGCGTTCGGCGCGGCGCAGCATGCCGTTGAACTCGCGCGAGGCCTGCGGCCAGCGGCGGTACGGCACGACCATCGCGCCGATGCCGTGCACGATGCCGAGCGTGACTTCGGGCAGCTGCATCCACGCGTCCTTGAGCGCGACGATGCCGTGGCAGCGGATCGCCAGCTCGAAGCCGCCGCCGAGCACCATCCCGTTCAACGCCGCGACGACCGGCTTCTTCATGCCGTCAAGATAGACGAGGAGGCGCGAGCAGTCGCGCGCGTACTGCGCGGCGCCCGCCGCGTCGCCCAGGAGGCGCGGAAAGCGGCCGATGTCGGCCCCGGCGCAGAACGCGCGGTTGCCGTAGCCGGTGATGACGAAACCGGTCACTTGCGGGTCGTGTTCGTGCCTGCGGATCACCGACAGGATCTCGTCCGTCATCTCGTCGTGCAGCGCGTTCATCGCCTCGGGGCGGCGCAGCGTGATGACTTTGACGCCGTCGAGGTCGTCGACGAGCACGTGGCGCAGGAAGTCCTGGTACGCGGCAAACGCGCGTCGCGGCTCGGGCATTCCCGGCCGCTCCGCGCAGAAGCGCTCGACGATGCGCCCGGTCGCGTCATCGCCGAGGTCGCGCATCAGGTCGAGCGGTCCCTTGCGGAAGCCGAGCGCCTGGCGACAGCCGAAATCGAGATCCGCCGGTTCGCCGATGGCACGGTCGAGGATGTCCGCACTCTGCGAGAACAGCACGCCGAGCAGGCGCTCGCGCACCGCCGTGGCGGTTTCGGGCGACACCGGCACCGACTTGCCAGGGGCGACCGTCAGCCAGCGATCGACGGAGCGGAACACCGGCGCGGGCGTGTAGTGCGGGCCTTCCATCTCGGCCTGCAGCGTGTTCGTTTCGGTGATGATCGGATTGCCGTTGGCGAGGTTCAGCACGAAGAACGGCCCGGCGTGGACGAACTCGGCCGCGACGCTGTCGATTTCGGCCGCGGTCGCGCGCTCGAGCAGCAGCGCGGACTCGTTGCACCAGTTGTCGAAGATCCGGTCGAGCATGAAGCATGCGACGTCGTCGGTGACGAGCGGCACTTTGCCGGTGCTGCAGAACAGCCAGCGCAGGTATTCGACGACGGCCGGATCGGTCTTCTCCCAGCGCACCACTTCGACGACCGGGTTGCGCCACGCCGGAGCGAAGAAATGCGTCACGGTGGCGCGCTCAGGGCGGCGCAGCTCGGCGAAAATCTGCGCCGCCGGCAGCGAACTGGTGTTCGACGTGATCAGCGCGTCGGGGCGCACGACCGCTTCGACGTCGGCGAAAATCCGGCGCTTCAGAGCGATGTTCTCGGTCGCCGCCTCGAGCACCCAGTCGGCGTCAGCGAGATCGCCGTAATCGAGCGTGCCGGCGAGGTTCGCAGTCACCGCTCGGGCTTCGGCTTCGCTCATCTTGCCCTTCGCGACCGCTTTGGCGGCGTAGTCGTGGAAGCGCTGCAGCGCGCGGTCGAGCGCCGCCTGCGACACATCGACGAGCGTGAGCTTCAGCTCCGGCAGCGCACTCTTGAGGTAGTAGCCGATGTCCGGCCCGATCGTCCCGGCTCCGATGACGGCGACCGCGCGCGGCAGGGGGCGGGACGGGCCCGCGAGCAAGGGATTGGCGAACGAGAGTGCCATGCGTGGGTTCCTTTGGTGTCGAGTGGGTCCGTGAGCGGATCGCGGCAAGGAGCGGCTGCGTCCGACTTTTATGTATACAGTATCCCGTACTCTTCCGCGAAAACGCAACTTCAATGTAGTGCGATCGCCTTGGCCCGGCCGCCGCTCACGCTCGGCCCGCGCTGCCGGGCGAAACGGCTACGCGTCGTGCGATCGTGGCGCTCGCTCGACGCCGTGGCGCAGCATGTCGACCATCGCGTCGGCGATCTCCTTCGGCGAGCGCCGGCCTTCGCGATACCAGATGTACACCCAGTTCATCGCGCTGAGCAGCAGCAGGCGCAGCAGCGTGCGGTCCGTGCCGGGCGCGAGCGGCAGCGCGTCGATGAGTTCGCGGTAGATGTTTTCGTAGGCTTCGCGCACCGGCCGGATTTTCGCGAACAGCCCGTGATGGCGAATCATCGCGAGGTTGTGGCCGGTCACGCGGTCGACCGGAGAGCCGGTCGCGATGCCGCCGACATGGACTTCGCAGGCGCGCATGAGGCGCTCCCACGGGTCGCGAGTTTCACCGATCGCCGCCGTGACCGCCGCCGTCAGCCGACGGAAACCTTCACCGTGCACCGCCAGATAGAGTTCGTCCTTCGACGCGAAATAGTGATAGACCGAGCCCGGCAGCAGCCCGACTTTGCGCGCGATGTCGCGGATCGAGCTGCGGTCGTAGCCCTGCTCGGCGAACAGTTCGGCAGCCGCGTCGAGGATCACCTGGCGACGGTCGATCGGCTCGTCGACCGCCTCTCCCGCCTCCTCGGGCGAGGCGCTGCGGACGAGCCGCGCGGTGAGCGCGCCGCGCTCGAGCAGCCCGCGCTGCGTGTCGGTCAGCGCCGCCAGCCCTTCGTCCGAACTGCCGGCCAGCGCCCGCAGGCGCTTGACCGCGGTCTCGAGGCCGTGCTTCTGCCAGATGTAGCGCACCCCGGACGGCGAGATCGGCAGCCCGGCGCGGCGCAGCCGCTCCGCCACCGCGGCCTGGCCGAGCGCCGGCTCATCGCGCGACAGCCGCAGGATCTCGGCTTCGATCGGGGAAGGCTGCGCGGCGCTGTGTTCGGAAACGGTCGGGGGCTGAGTCATCGAAACCGGGGCATGGGAGGTCGGATTGGGACAGGATCATAGCGAGCGCGGCGCTGGCGCAGCAAATCGCGCGAGTGCGGCGGCACGAGTCGCGGCCCGCGGGACGCTCGCTCCACCCGGACTCGCCTCCGCGACAACTGCATCGGTGCAGGTTCATCGGTCTCCTCGCCTTTACACGCAAAAAAATACTGTATACAGTATTCATTCATCGGCCTTCGGCCCCGCATTTGCCCTACAAGGTTCTGCCCATGGTCCCGTCACTCAAACCCGTCGAACGTCCGCTCGCCCTTGGCGAGCAGGTGTATCACAAACTGCGCTCGCATCTGCGCAACGGCATGATCGTTGCCGGCCAGCCGCTGCAGGAAGTCCAGCTCGCCGAGCAGCTCGGCGTGTCGCGCACGCCGGTGCGCGAAGCCTTGCGCCGCCTGTCGAGCGAAGGCCTGCTGGTGTCCGACGGGCGCAGTTTCGTCGTCCCGGCGCTGACGCTCGACGACGTCAACGACATCTACGAGATCCGCTTTCTCGTCGAAACGGCGGCGATCCGCCGCATCGCCGCGTTCACGCAATCGCCGGCGATGCGCCGCTCGATCGACGAGGCGCTGGCCGCGGCGGTGCGTGCGCACGAAGCGGACGACGCCGATGCGTTCCGTGAAGCCAACATCAGCTTTCGTGCCGCGTGGCTCGCGCTGGTGCCCAATCCGCGCCTCGTGCGGATCGTCGAGCAGTACGCGGACCACATGCAGCGCATCCGCACGCTGACGCTCGGCGACGCGCAGATCCGCACGATCGTGCTGCGCGGGCTCGGCCGCATCGCCGCAGCGCTCGCTGCCGGCGACGGCGACGCCGCGGCAGCCGCAATGCACGAGCATCTGTCGGAAGCGAAGCACGCGTTCATCGTCGCGGTCGGCCTCGACGACAGCGCCGCCGGATAGCCGCTTCGCCTCTCGGCCCCACGGCGCTTCGCCCCGATACGTCATACCTCCCCGCGACCAACCCCGGAGACTGGAACGAATGAACAGCATCCGCACCATCCGCACCGCAAAGGCGGTCCTGTCGTGAGCTACAAGGCCGAAATTCCGTACGGCGCGTACTGGAGCACGCCGTTCGCGCGCTGGCAAGGCAGCTTCGCGAATCTCCACAGCGTGCGCTTCGCCGCGCACGTCGCGCGCGAGGAGCTGGGCCGGCGCGCGATCGACCCCGCGCTGTTCGACTACGGCGTGCTCGGCTTCTCGGTGCCGCAACAGCATGCGTTCTACGGCCTGCCGTGGCTGACCGGCCTGATCGGCGCGACCCGCGCCGGCGGCCCGACGATGATGCAGGCCTGTGCGACCGGAGTGCGCACGCTGCTCGCGGCGGCGCAGGAGATCGAGTCGGACATGGCGAGCGTCGCGCTGGCGATCAACTGCGACCGCACGTCGAACGGCCCGCACCTCTATTACCCGAATCCGCGTGGCCCCGGCGGCACCGGCAGCGCTGAAAACTGGGTCATGGACAACTTCGGCTGCGACCCGCTCGGCGGCCATTCGATGCTCGCCACGGCCGAGAACGTCGCGGCGAAGCACAAGGTCACGACCGCGCAGCAGCACGAGCTGGTGTTGCGGCGCGAGGAGCAGTACGGCGACGCGCTGCGCGACGATTCGGCGTTCCTCCGGCGCTTCATGACGCTGCCTTTCGCGGTGCCGAGCGCGGATTTCCGCAAGATGGCAGCGACACTCGACGGCGACGAAGGGACTTCGCGGTCGACGGCCGACGGGCTCGCGAAGCTCAGGCCGGTCGTCGATGGCGGCAGCGTGACGTTCGGTGCGCAGACGCACCCGGCCGACGGCAACGCCGCGATCGTCGTCACCACGCCCGACAAGGCGCGCGAGCTGTCGGCGAACCCGAAGATCGCCGTCCGCCTGCACGGCTTCGGCCTCGCCCGGACGGAACTTGCGTACATGCCCGAAGCGATGATCCCGGCCGCGCGCCGCGCGCTCGACCAGGCCGGCCGCAGCATCGCCGACCTCGCCGCGATCAAGACGCACAACCCGTTTGCGGTGAACGACATCGTCTTCGCCCGCGAGACCGGCGCCGACCTCGCGTTGATGAACAACTACGGCTGCTCGCTCGTGTGGGGCCATCCGCAGGCGCCGATGGGCACGCGCGCGATCATCGAGCTGATCGAGGAGCTCGCGCTGCGCGGTGGCGGCTTCGGCCTCTTCACCGGATGTGCGGCCGGCGACACGGCGATGGCGGTGGTGATCGAAGTATGTGACGCATAGGCAACACAAGCTGCACGAGCTCCCGTGACGGGGAGCGACGAGAGGCGCAAAAGCGCCCGGACAGACGTACCCCGACCAGAGTGAAAACGTGTTTATAGAGGCGCAAAAAGCGCCCGTGACGAGACAACTGGAGGAGGAGTGGGCATGGAGCTGTCCGAATGGATAGACCGCCACGCCGGGCTCACGCCCGGCAAGACGGCAATCCGGTTCCCGGAGCGCGACCTGTCGTACGCGCAGCTGGCCGAGCTGGTCGAGCGGCTCGCGTCGGCGCTCGAGGCGTCCGGCGTCGGCCATCGCGGCTGCGTCGCATATCTCGGCTACAACAGCCCCGAGATGCTCGCGGCGCTGTTCGCCTGCGCGCGGCTCGGCGCGCTGTTCATGCCGCTGAACTGGCGCCTGGCCGGGCCGGAGCACCGGCAGTTGCTCGCGGACTGTCCGCCGTCGGTGCTGCTCGTCGAGTCGCGCTTCGTCGCGCAGATCGACGCGTTCCGCGACGCGCTCGCGGGCGTAACGCTGGTCGCGTTCGACGCGCCGCCGCAAGGCTGGATATCCTACGACGCGCTGCTCGAGCGCAGCGGTGACGCCGTGCCACGCGACCCGCAAGTCGGCCCGCAGACGCCGCTGTTGATCTGCTACACGTCGGGCACGACCGGCAAGCCGAAAGGGGCGCTGCTGTCGCAAGGGGCGCTGGCGTGGAACGCCCTGAACAGCATCGACCTGCACGAGCTGAGCGCCGACGACCGGATCCTGACAACCCTGCCGCTGTTCCACGTCGGCGGGCTCAACAACCAGACGACTCCGGCGCTCTACGCCGGCGCGACGGTCGTGCTGCATCCGAAGTTCGACCCCGACGCGACTTTCGACGCGATCGAGCGAGAACGCATCACGCTGACCGTGCTCGTGCCGGCGCAGCTCGAGATGATGATCGCCCGGCCGCGCTGGGAGCGCGCCGACCTGTCGAGCCTGCGCATGATCACGACCGGCTCGACGATCGTCCCCGAACGGCTGATCCGCGAAGTGCATCGGCGCGGCGTGCCGCTCGTGCAGATCTACGGCTCGACCGAGACCTGTCCGATCGCCGCGTACGTCAAGGCTGAAGACGCGCAGCGCAAGGCCGGTTCGGCCGGTCGCGCGGCGCCGCACTGCAGCCTGCGCATCGTCGGCGATGACGGGCGCGACGTGAAACCCGGCGCGAGCGGCGAAATCCTCGTGCGCGGCCCGAACGTCATGAGCGCTTACTGGAACGACCCGGCGGCGACCGCCGCGGTGCTCAAGGACGGGTGGTTTCGCACCGGCGACATGGGCCACCAGGACAGCGAAGGCTACCTGTGGGTCGACGGGCGCAAGAAGGAGATGATCATCTCCGGCGGCGAGAACATCTATCCCGCGGAGATCGAGAACCTGCTCGGCGAGTCGCCCGACATCGCCGAAGTGGCGGTCGTCGGCCGGCCCGACGAGCGCTGGGGCGAAGTCGTCGTCGTCGTCGTCGTGCCGGTCGAAGGTCGCCCGCTCGACGCGGGGCACGTGCTGCAACTGCTCGAAGGCCGCATCGCCCGCTACAAGCTGCCGAAAGAGGTGGTGTTCCTCGACGAACTGCCGCGCACCGCGCTCGGCAAGGTCAGGAAGGATGACGTGCGCCGGCTGGTCGCACGGAAAACGTTCATGGAGCAGACCTGATGACACTGAAGATCGGAATCGACGTCGGGGGCACTTTCACCGATTTCGTCGTCACGCGCGACGGCGCCGAGCCAGCGATATTCAAGTCGCTGTCGACGCCGGCCGACCCGTCGATCGCCGTCGTGAATGGCCTCACCGACATCGCCGCGAGCATGGACCCGCCGCTGTCGCTCGAAGCGTTCGCGCCGCTGATCGACACGATCGTCCATGGCACGACGGTGACGACGAACGCGACGCTGACCGGCAACGGCGCGAAATGCGGCCTCCTGACGACCGAAGGCGTGCGCGACGCGCTCGAGATGCGCCGCGGCGTGCGCGAGGAGCAATACAACAACCGCTACACGAACGTGAAGCCGCTCGTGCCGCGTTATCTGCGCGCCGGCATTCCGGGGCGGCTCGACCGCGACGGCAGGGAAACCGCGGCGCTCGACGTCGAGGAAGTCGCGCAGGCGATCGAACTGTTCCGCCGCGAAGGCGTCGAGGCGGTGTCGATCTGCTTCATGAACTCGTTCGCGAACCCGGCGCACGAACAGGCCGCGGCCGAGCTCGTGCGCCGCGAACTGCCCGACGCGTACCTGTCGGTATCGACCGACTTGCTGCCGTCGATCCGCTTCTATGAGCGCGTCAGCACGACCGCGCTCAATTCCTACGTCGGCCCGAAGCTCAACCACTACCTCGACCAGCTCGTCGGTCGGTTGAAAGGCATCGGCTTCGACGGGCTGCTGCTGATCATGCAGTCGAACGGCGGCGTCATCTCGCCGCAGCTCGCCCGCGAGAAAGCGGCGCTGACGCTGCTGTCGGGGCCGGCCGGCGGACCCGGCGCGGGACTTTTCTACGTCCGCACGCACGGCCAGGACCGCTGCATCATCACCGACATGGGCGGCACGAGCTTCGAAGCGTCGGTCGCGGTCGGCATGCCGATGATCAAGAACGACGGCGAGATCGCGCGCCACAAGATCGCGCTGCCGATGCTCGACATCCACACCATCGGCGCCGGCGGCGGCTCGATCGGCTGGCTCGACGAAGGCGGCCTGTTGCGCATGGGGCCGCAGAGCGCCGGCGCCGATCCGGGACCGGCGTGCTACGGCAAAGGCGGAAAGCTTCCGGCAACGACCGACGCGAACGTCGTGCTCGGCTACCTCGACCCGGAGTTCTTCGCCGGCGGAAAGATGAAGCTCGACGTCGCCGCCGCGCGCGCCGCGATCGAGGAGCATATCGCGACGCCGATGGGGCTCACGGTCGAGGAAGCCGCGGCCGGCATGTACCGCGTCGCGTGCAACAACATGGCGCAGGGCGTGCGTGAAGTGACGATCAAGCGCGGCTTCGACCCGCGCGAGTTCCCGTTCATCCCGGCGGGCGGCGCCGGCCCGATCCACTCGTGCCTGATCTGCGACGAGCTCGAGATTCCGCTGCAGATCGTGCCGCGCGAGTCGTCCGTGCTGTGCGCGTTCGGCATGCTGATGAGCGAACTCAAGCACGACTTCGTGCGCACGTTCGTGTCGCGCCTCGACGCGCTCGACTGGCCGAAGCTCGGCGCGATCATCGACGACATGGCCTCCGAGGGCGCGCGCCAGCTGACCGAAGAGCGCATCCCGGACGCGCGCCGCCGCTTCGACGTCAAGCTCGACTGCCGCTACGTCAAACAGTACCACGAAGTGTCGTTCATCGTGCCGCACCGGCTGATCCAGGCCGGCGACGCGGCGGCGATCGCAGCGGCGTTCCACGCCGAGCACAACCGGCTGTACGGCTACTCGCTCGAGCAGGAGGCGACGCCGGTCGAAGTCATCAACGTGCGCGTGCAGGCGATCGGCGTCACCGACAAGCCGGTCGCGCGCGAGGAGGCGTGGGCGGGCGACGACGCGGCGCACGCGCTGAAAGGCCGGCGCGCCGTCTATATCCCCGAGACGAAGACGTTCCGCGACGTGCCGGTCTATGACGGCCACCAGATGCGCCACGGCAACCGCATCATTGGGCCGGCGATGATCGAGCAGGAGACCACCGCGATCTTCGTCAGCGCGTCGTACGACTGCGTCGTGGACGCGCTCGGCTCGTTCGCGCTGTTCCGCAAAGGCCGCGAAGACCTCGTGAAATCGTGCATCAAGGACAAGAAGGAGGCTGTGGCATGAGCGCCGTGACGATCGACCCGATCCTGCTGTCCGTCTATGCGCGGACGTTCCGCTCGATCACCGACGAGATGAGCATCTCGATGGAGCAGACGACGCGCTCGCCGATCCTGTGCGAGGCGAAGGACTACGTCACCGGGCTGTACGACGGCGACGGCAACATGCTCGAACAGACCGAGAACCTGCCGATCCTCGCGTTCTCGCTCGCACCGGTGTGCAAGTACATCAAGGAATATTTCGGCGACGAGATCTACCCCGGCGACGTGATTTTCCACAACGACGTGTTCAGCCTCGGCAACCAGAACAACGACGTCGCGGTGTTCAAGCCGGTGTTCTTCGAAGGGCGGCTCGTCGCCTGGACTGCGGTCAAAGGCCACCAGGCCGACATCGGCGGCAACGTCGCCGGCGGCTACAACCCGAACGCGGTCGAAGTGTGGCAGGAGGCGCTGCGCATCCCGCCGGTGAAAGTCGTCGAGAAAGGGAAACTGCGCAAAGACGTGTGGAACCTGATCTTCGCCAACGTGCGCCTCGACATCGTGCAGCACGACATGAAAGCCGAAATGGGCGCGTGCACGGTCGGCGAGCGGCGGCTGCTCGAGCTCCTCGGCAAGTACGGCGTGCCGAGCTACGACGCGCACAAGCAAGCGCTGTTCGATGCGACGCGCAAGATGATGGAAGCCGAGATCGCGAAGATCCCGAACGGCAGCTACTCGGGCGAAGGAAAAGTGTTCTACGACGGGCGCCACGTCGGCTCCGAATTCACGATCCGCGTCGACATCGAAGTCAAGGACAAGGCGATCCGCTTCGACTATTCGCGCACCGACCCGCAGACCAACGGCTTCGTCAATGGCACGTTCACGTCGAGCGCGTCGGCGACGATCCTCACCTTGCTGCAGATGGTGAACCCGGACATCCCGCACAACGAAGGCATGGTGCAGCCGATCGAGATCGTGATCCCGGAAGGCACGATCCTGAACGCCGCGTATCCGAAAGCGACGACGTTCGGCAACCACCTGTGCCCGCCCAACGCCGACGCGATCCAGCGCGCGCTCGCGCCAGTGATGCCGGAGCGCGTCACCGCCGGCTGGAACAACTTGCTCGCCTCACTCACGACCGGCATCGATCCGAAGACGAACGAGAAATACGTCGACATCGGCTTCATGGGCCTCAAGGGCGGCTCGGGCGCGATGCTCGGCACCGACGGCTACGACCACATCGGCATGATCGATGCATCCGGCGGCGTGCTCGACCAGGACTACGAGATGTTCGAGCAGCAGACGCCGCACCGCCTGATCCGCCACGAGCTCCTGACCGATTCGGCCGGCGCCGGCGAATGGCGCGGCGGCCTCGGCGTCGAGACGATTTTCGAGATCGGCTCGGACGACACGCAGCTCGTGACGTTCGGCGACGGCGACTTCGAGCCGGCGTTCGGGCTTTTCGGCGGCGGCAACGGCGGGCTGAACTTCATCCGCCTGCACTATCCGGACGGGCAGACCGTCGTGCCGAAGAACAAGGACCTGATCACCGGCGTGCCGCGCGGCACGATCTATCATCAGGTCGCGAGCGGCGGCGGCGGCTACGGTGACCCGCAGCGGCGCAACCGCAAGCTGCTCGCCGACGAGGTCAGGAACGGCGTGATTTCGGCCGAGGCGGCGCGCGAGCTGTACGGCTACAAAGCCGAAGGGAGTGCGTGATGGATTTCGATCTGTCACCCGAACAACGCGCGATCCAGGACACTTTCGCGCGCTTCTGCGACGAGCGCATCGCGCCGCAGGCGGCCGCGCTCGACGAGGCGCACGCGTTCCCGCGCGCGCTGTTCCGCGATCTCGGCGAGCTCGGCTTCTTCGGCATGCGCTATCCCGAGTCGGTCGGCGGCTCCGGGCTCGCGCTGTCCGAGTTCTGTCTTGCGCTGTCCGAAGTCGCACGCGGTTCGATGTCGCTCGCCGGGGCGGTCGCGATGCAGTCGCTGATGGGGACGAAGTTCCTGCAGCTCCTGGGCAACGCCGACATCGTCGAGCGCCTCTTCAAGCCGGCGCTCGCCGGCAACAGGATCGGCGCGATCTGCATGACCGAGCCGAACGCCGGCTCCGACCTTGAATCGATCGCGACGACCGCGACCAAAGTCGACGGCGGCTATCTCATCAACGGCCAGAAGACGTGGATCACGTCCGCGCCGGTCGCGGACTTCTTCACCGTGTTCGCGCGCGCCGGCGACGAGAAGAAGCTGACGATCTTCCTCGTCGAGAAAGACTTCCCGGGCCTCACCGTCGGGCGCGAAATCCACAAGATGGGCGTGTGGGCGCTGCCGACGTCCGAAGTCGCATTCAACGACTGCTTCGTGCCCGACAGCCACCGGCTGTCGAAAGAGGAAGGCGACGGCGCAGGGCATCTGAAGAAGACGCTCGCCGAGATCCGCATCATCACCGGCGCGATGGCGCTCGGCGTCGCGCGCGCCGCGCTCGACGCTGCGGTGCGCTACGCCGGCGAACGAAAACAGTTCGGCAAGCCGATCAACCGCTTCCAGGCGATCCAGCTGAAGCTCGCCGACATGGCGACCGGACTCGAAGCGGCGACCACTCTCGTCCACCGCGCCGCGTGGCTGTGCGACATGCAGCGCCCGCACCACAAGGAAGCCGCGATGGCGAAGCTCTTCGCGACCGAGACGGCAGCGGGCATCTGCGACGACGCGGCGCGCGTGCTCGCGTCGTACGGCTACGCGATGGAATACCCGGTGCAGCGGTATCTCCGCGACGTGCGCTTCACGCTGATCGGCGGCGGTACCAGTGAAATCCTGAAACTCGTCATTGCGAAGGAAGTGAGCTCATGAACGACACAGGACAGCAACGCAGGATCAAGGTCCTGCTCGCGAAGCCCGGCCTCGACGGCCACGACCAGGGCGCGAAGATCGTCGCCCGCGCGATGATGGACGCGGGCTTCGAAGTGATTTACACGGGCCTGCGCCAGACGCCCGAACAGGTCGGGCGGATCGCGCTCGAGGAGGACGTCGACGTCATCGCGCTCTCCAGCATGGCGGGCTCGCACCTGCCGTTCTGCCGCAAGTTGAAACCGCTGCTCGAAGCCGGCGGCCTGCAGGACAAGCTGTGGCTGATCGGCGGCAACCTGCCGGCGCAGGACCACGACGCGTTGCGCGAGCTCGGCTTCACGGGCATTTTCCCGACCGGCTCGAAGCTCGACGCGATCGTCGCTTATATCCGTGAGAATGTCCGGGAGCACGTCGCATGAACGACCGCGCGCAATCGACGCTGAAAATCGTCACGAACGAATCCGGGCTCGAAGTCAAGCCGCTCTACACCGCGGCGGACGTCGAGGAGAGCGGCGGCACGACGATGCTCGGCGAGCCGGGCGAATACCCTTTCACGCGCGGCATCCACCGCGAGATGTACCGCAAGCAGGCGTGGACGATGCGCCAGTACGCCGGCTTCGGCAATCCGCACGACACGAACCAGCGCTTCAAGTACCTGATCGCGAACGGCCAGACAGGGCTGAACGTCGCGTTCGACCTGCCGACGCAGATCGGCCTCGACTCGGACGACCCGCTCGCCGCCGGCGAGATCGGCCGCGTCGGCATGTCGATCGACACGTTGCGCGACTTCGAAGTCGCGTTCGACGGCATCGACCTCGACAAGATCACCGTGTCGATGACGATCAACGGCGCGGCGGCGATCGCGATCGCGATGTACCTCGCGATGGCCGAAAAACGCGGCTACGACGTCCGGAAGCTGCGCGGCACCGCGCAGAACGACATCCTCAAGGAGTTCATCGGCCGCGGCACGTGGATCTTCCCGGTCGAGCCGTCGATCAAGCTCGTCGGCGACACGATCGAGTACTGCGCCGAGCACGCGCCGAAATACAGCCCGGTGTCGGTGTGCGGTTACCACATCCGCGAATCGGGCGCGACCCCGGCGCAGGAGATGGCCTACGCGTTCTGCATCGCGAAAGCCTACGCCGACGAAGTCATCGCGCGCGGCTTGGCGGTCGACGAATTCGCCGGGCGGCTGTCGTACAACTTCAACATCTTCGGCAACCTCTTCGAGCAGGTGTGCAAGTTCCGCGCGGGCCGCAGCCTGTGGGCGAAGATCATGAAGGAGGAGTACCACGCCGAAAAACCCGGCTCGATGTGGCTGCGCATGATCGCGGCCGGCGGCGGCGGCGGCCTGACCTTCG
The DNA here is from genome assembly GCA_001274695.2 of Azoarcus sp. PA01. Classification (NCBI taxonomy): domain Bacteria; kingdom Pseudomonadati; phylum Pseudomonadota; class Betaproteobacteria; order Rhodocyclales; family Zoogloeaceae; genus Azoarcus; species Azoarcus sp. PA01. The sequence continues at coordinate 1,150,013 of LARU01000002.1, forward strand.
AGCAGCCGGAGCTCAACATCGTGCGCGGCGCGTACTACGCGCTGATCAGCGCGCTCTCCGGCACGCAGACGATGGCGCTGTGCTCGTACGACGAGGCCTACACGATCCCGACCGAGTATTCGGCGCGCATCTCGCTGCGCACGATGCAGATCCTCATCGAGGAGATGGGGATGACCGAGACGGTCGATCCGCTCGGCGGCTCGTACTACGTCGAGACGATGACGAACGAGATGCGCAAGAAGATGGAAGAGATCATCGCCGAGACCGACGCGCAGGGCGGCATCGTCAAGCTCGTGTCGGAAGGGATCATCCAGGCGAAAGTCTCGGCGCAGGCGTACCAGATGCAGCGCGACATCGAGTCCGGCAAGTTCCCGAAAGTCGGCGTCAACCGCTACCGCAACGAGCACGAGGACGAGCATCCGGTCGAGTTCCACCCGTACAACGAGGACGACGCGCGCGTGCAGATCGACGGGCTGAACAAGGTGCGCGCCGAACGCGACAGCGCGCACGTCGCGCGCACGCTCGCCGCCGTCAGCGAAGCCGCCCGGGCCGGTGCGAACGTCATGCCGGCGATCGTCGAGGCGGTCAAGGCCTATGCCAGTGTCGGCGAAATCACGAAGGAACTGGTGAAGGTCTATGGCCGCTACCAGGAACCGATCCGCTTCTGAGAGCACCGAGGAAGTCGAGGAAAGAAATGAGCGAAACCATTGAAGCTATCACCACCTACCTGGCGCCCCGGCGCCTCGACGAAGCTTTGCAGGCCATGGCGGACGGCGATGCGACGGTATTGTGCGGCGGCACGGATCTCGCGCCGCAGACCGAATCCGGCGCGCGCCAGTACAAGGCGCGGCTGCTCAACATCAACCGCGTCGAGGGGCTCGGCGGCATCGCGACCGACGGCGCCGAGATCCGCATCGGCGCGACGACGACCGTGGCCGAGATCCGCCGCAGCGCCGCGCTGGCCAAGATCGCGCCGGTGCTGGTCGAGGCGGCCGAGCATTTTGCCAGCGAACAGATACGCAACGCGGCCTCGCTGGGCGGCAACCTGTGCAACGCTTCGCCGGCCGGCGACATGAGCCCGCCGCTGCTGGTGCTGGGCGCGGCGGTCGAACTCGCGTGCTGGCGCGACGGCGCCGCGCATACGCGCCGGGTGCCGCTGGAGCAGTTCTTCGTCGCCCCGGGCAGGACCGTCAAGCTGGCGCAGGAGCTGCTGACCGCCGTCGTGTTCGCGCGGCCCGCACCCGGCTTCGTCGCCCGCTTCCGCAAATCCGGCCCGCGCCCGGCGCTTGAAATCTCCACCGTTTCGGTGGCCCTCGGCGCGCGCGTCGCCGACGGCAGGCTGGGTGACGTGCGCGTCGCGATGGGGTCGGTGGCGCCGACGCCGTTGCGCGCCCGCCATGTCGAAGCCGCGCTCGAAGGCCGGCCGCTCGACGCCGCGACCATCGCGGCGGCGGTCACCGCGGCGGCCGAGGATGCCAAACCCATCGATGACGTGCGTGCCAGCGCCTGGTACCGCAGTCATCTCGTCAAAGTGTTCGTTGAAGAGGTACTCGATGATGTCCGTGGAAACTGAAATCCGCTTCTCGCTCAACGGCCGCCCGGTCAGCCTGAAAGTGCCGACCACGATGAAGGCGCTGGCGATGCTGCGCGACAGGCTCGGCATGACCGGCACCAAGTACGCCTGCGGGGAAGGCGAGTGCGGCGCCTGTACGATCGAGATCGACGGCAAGACCGTCAACAGTTGCCTGATGTACGCCGTCGATTGTGACGGACGCGAGGTCGTGACCATCGAGGGACTGCGCACGCCCGAGGGCCTGCACCCGGTGCAGCAGGCCTTCGTCGATCACGGCGCGGTGCAGTGCGGCTTCTGCATGCCGGGCATGATCATGCAGGCGCGCAACCTGCTCGCCAACAACCCGGAGCTGACGCGGGAACAGGCGCAACGGGGCCTTGAAGGCAATCTGTGCCGCTGCACCGGTTACACCAAGGTGCTGGACGCGGTCGAGGCCGTGGCCGCAACGAACACGTGCGGCGGCCGTGCCAACCCGTAACCCGGATCGGAGTCAAATCATGGAAAAGACCGCCAACGCTACACCCACGGCGAAGCAGACCTTGATCGGCACCCGCGTCAAGAAGCCCGACGCCCCCGACAAGGCCATCGGCAAGACGCGCTACATCAACGACATGGTGCTGCCGCAGATGCTGATCGGCAAGGTGCTGTTCGCCGGCCGGCCGCACGCGAAGATCGTCCGCATCGACACGTCCGCCGCGGAGCAGCTGCCCGGCGTCCACGCCGTGCTCACCGGCAAGGACGCCACCGGCCTCAAGTTCGGTTTCGTGCGCGACAACGTCGCCCTCAAGGACAAGGTGCGCTGCGAGCACGACGAGATCGCCGCCGTCGCCGCCGAGAGCGAGGACATCGCGCGCCAGGCCGTCGCGCTCATCGAGGTCGAGTACGAGGACCTGCCCGGCGTGTTCACGCCCGAGGACGGTGCCGGCGAAGACGCGCCGCTGATCCACGACAACTTCCCCGGCAACAAGAGCCTCGCCTTCGAGTTCCAGCACGGCGATGTCGCCGCGGCCGAGGCAGCGTCCGACTTCGTCGTCGACAACGTCTTCCGTCCGCATCACGTCACCCACTGCTGCATGGGCACCTCCTGCGCCATCGCCGACTTCGATCACAACGGCAAGCTGACGATCTGGACGCAGACTCAGTACCCGTACAACTACAAGATGGACCTGGCGCCGGCGCTCGGCCTGCACCCCGGCGACATCCGCGTCATCCAGCCGCCGATCGGCGGCGCGTTCGGCTCCAAGCTCGACGTCTATCCCTACGAGCCCATCGCCGCCCTGCTGGCGAAGCGCACCGGCCGCCCGGTCAAGGTGATCTACTCGCGCGAGGAGGAGTTCAAGGCCTCGCCGACGCGCCAGCCGGCGATCATCCACATGCGCACCGGCTGCACGCGCGACGGCACGCTGACCTTCCGCAGCGCCGACGTGCTGCTCGACAACGGCGCCTACACCTCTTGGGGCCCGACCATTCCGGTCATCATGATGCGCACCGTCTCGGGCCACTACCGCGTGCCCGTGGTCGACTTCAAGGCCCAGGCGATCTACACCAACAACCCCTACGCCGGCTCGTTCCGCGGCTACGGCAACGTGCAGTGCACCTACGCCACCGCCCAGCAGATGGACATGCTCGCCGACATGGTGGACATGGACCCGCTCGAATTCCACCTCAAGAACTCGCAGAAGTCCGGGGAGATCACGCCGCAGAAATCCTTGCTGCGCGAATGCGCCCTGGTCGAGTGCCTCGAGACCGCGGCCCAGGCCAGCGACTACAGCAAGAAGCGCAAGGAATACGCGGCGCAGCAGGACGCGCCTGGCCGCTACAAGAAAGGCATCGGCCTCGCCTCGTCGATTCACAACGCGGGCGGCGCCAAGATCCACAAGTCGGACGGCATTGGCACCATCCTCAAGATGGACGACTACGCCCGCGTCACGGTCATCACCGGCGCCTCGGAAATCGGCCAGGGCATCGACGCCGTCATCACCCTGATCGTCTCCGAGGAGCTCGGCGTACCGCTCGAGCACGTGACCATCGTCAACAACGACTCCGACATCGCACCCTGGGACGTCGGCGTGCATGCCTCGCGCACCACCTTCATCGCCGGCAACGGCACGCGCCGCGCGGCGCGCAAGGCCAAGGCCCAGATCCTCGCCGCTGCCGAGAAGATGCTCGGCGAGCCGGCGGATACGCTGGAACTGCGCGGCGGCTCGGTCGTGCGCGACCAGTGCGGCACGCCCATCATCAAGCTCGACCGCCTGCTGCGCCAGATGCACTTCCAGGCCGAGCCGGAGCTGGTGATGGTCACCGACTACTACGAGCCGAAGAGCGAGCCCGAGGGCGCCAAGCACATGTCCGACCACTCGGCCGCCTACTCGCACGCCGTGCATATCGCCGAGATCACCGTGGACACGCTGACCGGCGAGATCAAGGTGGACAAGGTCACGATCGCCCAGGACGTCGGCCGCGTCATCAACCGCATGGGCCTCGAGGCGCAGGTCGAGGGCGGGGTGGCCATCGGCCTCGGCTACGCCCTGAGCGAGAACATGGTGCTCGACCACGGCCTGCTGAAGAACCCGAATTTCCGCGACTACAAGCTCATCACCGCGCCGGAGATGCCGCCGCTCGACCTGCACTTCATCGAGAGCGATTGCGCCGAAGGCCCGTATGGCGCCAAGGGCATCTCCGAGCTACCGACCATCGTGATCGCGCCGGCCATCGCCAACGCGCTGTACAACGCGACCGGCGTGCGCATCTTCAACCCGCCGATGTCGCCGGAAACGGTCGCCCGCGCCATCCATGAGCGGCGGATGCAGACAGCATCGGGCAAGGCGACCACGCCCTCGGAAGCGCTGGCGGTGTGAACGCGCATGAAGCTGAAGTACTACGCCTGGCTGCGCGACAGCCTGGGCCGCGAGTCGGAAGAGATCGTGCTGCCAACCGAGATCAGGACCGTGGGCATGCTGCTCGACTGGCTGCCGAGCCAGGGCGAACACTACAAGCTCGCCTTCGAGTACATCGACGTGGTGCTGGTCTCGGTCAATTCGCGTTATGCCGATCGCAACCATCCGGTGCGTGACGAGGACGAAGTCATTTTGGCCCCCCCGATCGCGGGGGGGTGAGGAGAAGCTCTTGATATTCCAGATCCTGCCTGCCGAAAGCACCCGCCGGAGTGCCACATGAGGCGCCGTACCGTCCTGTCGATGGAGCAGGCGCTGTCGATGCCCTACGCGACGCTGCGCTTCGCCCAGCTCGGCTGGCGCGTGATCCGTCTCGAATCGACGCCGTCCCGGGGCGGCCTGCCCGGCGACCCGAACCGCTACATCGGCGCGAACGTCGTCGATGACGACCGGCGCACGTATTTCATCGCGCCGAACGTCGGCAAGGAGGCGATCGCGATCAACCTGAAGGAGCCCGACGGGCAGCTCCTGCTGCGGCGTCTGCTCGTCGAGCTCGACGTCGACGTGTTCTGCTGCAACACCGTGCCGCGCCGCTACGAGCAGCTCGGCATCGACTACGAGACGCTGAGCCGCACGAAGCCCGACCTGATCTGGGCCGCCATCTCGGCGATGGGCCCCGACTACCCGGACGCGCCCGGCTACGACCCGGTGCTGCAGGCGATGGCCGGCTACATGGAGCTCACCGGCGACGCCGACGGCCCGCCGACGCTCGCCGGCGTGCCGATCGTCGACCTCAAGGCGGGCGACGAAGTGTTCGCCAACGTCATGCTGGCGCTGCTCGAGCGCGCCGAGACGGGCAAAGGCAGCCGCATCGACGTGTCGATGCTGCAGGCCGCTGCGTCGTGGCTGATCACGACGCTGCCGCTGCTCGACTTCGACTGCCAGCCGGCCGAGATCACGCGCTGCGGCAACGCGCACCGCAAGTTCATCCCGACCAACGTCTATCCGACCGCCGACGGCTTCATCTACATGGCGATCGGCAGCGACGTGCAGTGGCGCCGGCTCACCGAGATCCCGAAGTTCGCGTCGCTCGGCGCAGCCTCCCGCGCGACGAACGAAGGGCGGCACAAGGAGCGCGACGCGATCCACCGCGACATGATCGCGGTGACGACGCGCTTCGCGACAGCGGAAATCGCCGCGGATTTTCGCGACGCAACGATCCCGCATGCGCCGATCCACGACATTCCCGCGGTGCGCGACATGGATGCGGTGCGCCGCCGCCTGACGACGACGCGCACGCCCGACGGCCGGCTCGTGCACATGCAGCCGATGGCCGTCGACGTCGCCGGCGCGCTAGGTGAACTGGCGTTTCCGGCGAAATACGGACAGGACACCTGCGCGGTGCTTCGCGAAGCCGGCTACGCCGACGAGGCGATCGCGCAGCTGCGCGAACGAGGCATCGTCGCGGGGTACGAGCACGACAACTATTGAACCGGCAATCACTTGCAAGCGTTGGCCCCACGCCCTTCGACTTCGCTCAGGACAGGCTTGTCGAAGGGCGCTGCCACTACCGTTCGCCCCACGCCCGTCGACTTCGCTCGGGACTGCCCCAACCGTTCGCCCCGTGCCCGTCGACTTCGCTCGGGCCTGCCACTACCGTTCGCCCTGAGCTTGTCGAAGGGCGCCGCGAAGGCTTCGACAAGCTCAGCCCGAACGGTCTTTGGCACCGAACCTCCTTTGGCACCGAAGGGTATTTGGCACCGAAGGGTATTTGGTACCGAAGAGTATTTGGCTGCCGCGTTTGATGATCCAACGTCCGCCCGACAGCGTCATGTCGGGCAGGACGGCCTGCGCCTCCGGGGGCGCAGGCCGCCTTCATTCCAATAATCCCGGAAGCCATCGACGGCGAGAGGAGCGCGCGGACACCGGTCCGCGTGTGCGGCAAGAGGTCCTTGTGGTCCACACCGTAGGAGACGATTGAACATGAAAATCCAGAGGCTTCAGATGGCCCTTTCCGGGCTCATCCTCGCGGCATCGCTGTCCGCCCACGCGCAGGTCAAAATCGGCGTGGTTTCGTCCGCGACCGGCCCGACGGCGCTGGTCGGCATCCCGCAGAAGAACACCGTGCCGCTGCTGCCGGCGAAGATCGGCGACCTCACCGTCGAGTACATCGCGCTCGACGACGCGAGCGACCCGACCGCGTCGGTGACCGCGGTCAAGAAGCTGATCTCGGAACAGAACGTCGATGCGATCATCGGGCCATCCGGTTCGCCGAACGCGATGGGCGTGATCCAGTTCATCGCCGAAGCCGGCGTGCCGCTGTTGGCACCGGTCGGCACTGCGGCGGTCGTCACGCCGATGGACGACAAGAAGAAATGGGTGTTCAAGACCACCCAGAACGACGACATCATCGCCAAGGCGTTGATGGAGCACATGGTCAAAAGCGGCGTGAAGACCGTCGGCTTCATCGGCGTCGGCGATCCGTACGGCGAAAACTGGTACAAAGTGTTTTCCGCGCTCGCCGCGGCGAACGGCATCCAGATCACCGCGAACGAGCGCTTCCAGCGCCAGGACGCGTCGGTCACCGGCCAGAGCCTGAAGATCCTCGGCGCGAACCCGGACGCGGTGCTCGTCGCCGCCGCCGGCGGGCCGGCAGTGCTGCCGCAGACGACGCTGCGCGACCAGGGCTACACCGGCCGGATCTACCAGACGCACGGCGCCGCGCTGCCGGACTTCCTGAAGCTGGGTGGCAAGAAAGTCGAAGGCACGATCCTCGCCGCGAGCCTGATGCTGGTGCTGCCCGAGATCGCCGACAGCAACCCGTCAAAGAAGGTCGCGACCGAGTACATCACCGCGTATGAAAAGGCCCACGGCAGCAAGCCGGCGACTTTCGGCGCCAACGTCTATGACGCCGGCCTGCTGCTGGAGCAGGCGATCCCGCTCGCCGCGAAGAGCGCGAAGCCCGGCACGAAAGCGTTCCGTGCGGCGCTGCGCGACAGCCTCGAACAGACCACCGAGCTGGTCGGCACGCAAGGCGTCTACAACATGACGAAAGACGACCACAGCGGCTTCGACGAACGCGGCCGCGTGCTGATCGCGGTCAAGGACGGCGGCTGGACGCTGGCGAAGTAAGGGAAGCGCTGATTAAATCGAAACCGTTCGGGCTGAGCCTGTCGAAGCCCTTGTTGTTGCAGGGAATGCCCTTCGACAAGCTCAGGGCGAACGGAATAAATCAGCGCTTCCTAAGCCTCAACCGGAGCCGGCACAGCGGCCCCGCCCGTCGCGCGCGGTGCCGGGAGCGAGCACCCCGTCGACCCGCCGGGAGAACAAGGCAGGGTGCAGCGTAAAACTGCACCCCGTGACGGCTGTGCTGCCGCTCCGTCGCTCACGGATAACCGGCGCTGCGCGCAGCCTCGTCCCGCGTCATCGTCAGCCGCACCAGCCCCACGCCCCAGTCGATGCGATCCACCGCTTCGACCGGGATCAGGACGTGCCCGCTTCCGACCCAGTTGCGCTTGTCGACGAGCAGGTAGCTGACGCGCCAGTCCTCGTCGTCGATGAGGAAGTCCTCGACGGTGCCGATCGTGCCATCGGTCGCTTCGATGTCGTATCCGATCACTTCCGCGCCACTGCGCAGATGAGAACGTTCAGCGGCCTCGATCTCGCGTTCCGCAATCGCTTCCAACTGGCTCACTTCGTTCCCCGGCTGCAGTTGCGCCGTTCCGAGCAGCCTGCCGAACGCGCCGCCGGCGCGGCTGGGCGGGTCGCTCCAGTAAAAATCGTCGCGATAATGGGCGGCATGCGCCATTTCGCAATGTCTCGAGACAGGGTGACCGGTCGCGACGGGCGGGCTCTTTTCGATCTGCTCGCGCGTCAGGTTCGTCGCAATCGCATCGTCACTGCGGGCTCCCGGGCGAATCGCGCGCGGCGAGATCAGCACCTCGCGCTCGCGCAGCCAGTTCCCGGAGCGGACGACAAAATAGCGCACCCCCCACCCTTCGGCGTCGAAATACACATCCTTGACATTGCCGATCATGCCGTCGATGGCCTCGATCGAATAACCCTGCAGCTTCGTGAGTCGATAGAACATCACGGTCTCCTTTGTGGTCCGCCATTGCAGCGAACGCTCCATGCGGCGGTCACGGTGTCGTCGTTCGCGATGCCGGCATCGGCGTCCTTTCGCGGGGCACCGGCTCGCACCATGGTGTCCGATTGGCAAGCTCCATGCCCGACTCGGGCGGCACGCCGCTTGCATGGATTCCGCCCCGAGCCGCGCGAGGAGACGAGACCATGACAGATTCCGCGATCACCCCGACGAGGGCGCGCGGCGCACCGCACGAGTTGCGAAAGGGAAGCAGGTCGGGCACTCGGTCGAGGCCGCTTTCGGCATCGCGCCGCTTGTCTGGCAGCGGGACGCTCGTCGGGCTGCTGTGCTCGGTGAGCCTCACCGCGTGCACCGAGACCGCGCGGCTCGATCCTTCCGCGAGCCTCGGCCCCGATCCGGTGCTGCCGCCGCCGGCGAAGTCGCTGATCCCGACGGTCGATATCGCCCCGGCGGTCGGCTGGCCGTCGGGCGCGCGCCCCACGGGCGCCCCCGGCACGCATGTCGAGGCCTTCGCCGGCGACCTCGACCATCCGCGCTGGCTGTACGTGCTGCCCAACGGCGACGTGCTGGTCGCCGAGACCAACGCGCCGCCGCGCCCGAAAGACAGGCAGGGCATCAAAGGCTGGATCATGGCGCAAGTGATGAAGCGCGCGGGCGCGGCAGTGCCGAGCGCGAACCGCATCACGCTGTTGCGCGACGCCGACGGCGATGGCGTCGCCGAACAGCGGTTCGCGTTTCTCGAAGGGCTCAACTCGCCGTTCGGCATGACGCTCATCGGCGGCGACCTGTACGTCGCGAACACCGATGCGCTGGTGCGCTTTCCGTACCGCGACGGCGACACGAAAATCGCCGCTGCCGGCGTCCCGGTCGTGGCGCTGCCGGCCGGACCGCGCAACCACCACTGGACGAAGAACGTCATCGCCAGCCCCGACGCCGCGCGGCTCTACGTGACGGTCGGCTCGAACAGCAACGTCGCCGAACACGGCCTCGAGGCCGAGGCCGGCCGCGCGGCGATCTGGGAAATCGACCCGGCGACCGGCGCGCACCGCCTTTTCGCGAGCGGCCTGCGCAACCCGAACGGCCTCGACTGGGAGCCGCACACCGGCCGGCTGTGGACGGTCGTCAACGAGCGCGACGAACTCGGCAGCGACCTCGTGCCGGACTTCCTGACGTCGGTTGCCGACGGCGGCTTCTACGGCTGGCCTTACAGCTACTTCGGCGCGCACGTCGACGAGCGCGTCAAGCCGCCGCGCCCCGACCTCGTCGCGCGCGCGATCAAGCCGGACTATGCGCTAGTGCCGCACAGCGCGGCGCTCGGGCTCATGTTCGGTGAAAAAAGCGCGCTGCCGCCGCCGTTTCGCGACGGCGCTTTCATCGGCCTGCACGGCTCGTGGAATCGCCGCCCGCCGAGCGGCTACAAAGTCGTGTTCGTGCCGTTCTCCGGCGGCGCTCCGTCCGGCGAGCCGATCGACGTGCTGACCGGCTTCGTCAACGCCGACGGCGAGGCGCAGGGGCGGCCGGTCGGCGTCGCGATCGACAAGCGCGGTGCGCTGCTCGTTGCCGACGACGTCGGCAATGTCGTCTGGCGAGTCGCGCCGAGCGGCAAGGCGACAGACGCGGGGACGGCCCGAACCCAGCAGTGAAGTTCTTTCAAGGTGCTGTACTTCTTGCCTGCGCGGCCGGGGCAATGCCGGCCGGCGGCGCACCCCGCCTGTGCGGAACCTCTACGTCTGCGCTTTCGGTGCCTTCCCGACTTCGGCGCGCGCAAGGTTCAGGCGCACTTCGCGGGTCGCCCAATCGACTTTCGCGACGGCGCTGGTCGGCAGCCGCAGGTGGTCGCTCGGCAGCCAGGTGCGCGTATCGATGACGATGTCCGTGATGCGCCAATCGCTGTCGTCGATGAGGAAGTCCTCGACGTGCCCGGCCGGTCCGTCGGTCGCGACGAGACGATAGCCGATCACCTCCTCGCTGCTGCGCAGATGCGACTCGCGCGCGCGCTGCTCGGCTTCCTTCAGCTCGCGCACGCGCTCGCCGGCGACCTCGCCTCGCGGCGTCAGCGTCACCGACGGTTCGCCGCTGACCGGATGCGGCGACGAGCCCCACAGGTAGGGTCCGTCCCAGTAGAACGGGTAGCCGTAGTAGCGCGCGTGCGCTTCCTCGAACTGCCGTGACACCGGCATGTCCTGGTCCGCCCCCGGGCTGTTGCGCACCTGCTCGCGGGTCAGCGCGACCGCGATATCCTTGTCGCTGCCCGCGTCACGCCGGATCGAGGACGGCGAGATCAGCACTTTGCGTCCGCCGACGCCCTCGTCTCCGGCCTCGACTTCCAGATAGCGCACGACCCAGCGCGCGTCGTCCAGATACACGTCGCGCACCGCGCCGATCCTGCCGTCCGTCGCGACGAGATGCCGACTGCACAATTCGCCCTTCGCCCTGAGAAGCATGGCTGCCTCCTTGGATTTGGTGGTCGTAAGCGCTGACGAGCAAACGGCGTTCCGCGCGGCGCGAGGCTCCGGCAGCTCACGACCGGACGCCGAACAGCATCCCGAGTGCCCCGAGCACCGCGAGCCCGAGCGCGACCATCGCCCAACGGTGGGTTGCCCACCACAGCGCCGGAGCGGACGAGGTCGCACGGTCGTCGAAGCGCCCGTGCGCGCCGCGGTCGCCGGGCAGCGGCGCGTGCAGGTTGTCGGGACGCCCGGCAGGATCGGCATGGTCGGTGAGCTGCCCGTCATAAGCGCGAAAAGCCAGGCGCCGGTCGAGAAAGCCCGGCACCAGCCGCGTGCCGAGGATCGCTTGGCCTGCCGGCAAGCCGACCCACAGTTCGCGGCGTCGATGCGTCGCCGCCCAGTAGATGCCACGCGCGGCGATCTCGGGCTGGAAGATCGTGCCGAGCGGCTGCGGGCGTTTGCCCATGCAGTTGCGCGCCCAGTCGAACTGCGGCGTATTGAACGCGGACAACTGCACCATCGTCACGTGGACGCGGCTCTTGTCGTGAATCAGCTCGCTGCGCAGCGAATCGATGAAGCCGCGCGTCGCGCTCTTGGCGCCGCAGTAAGCCGATTGCAGCGGGATCGAGCGATATGCGAGCGCCGAGCCGACCTGCACGATCGTACCGTCGTCGCGCGGCTTCATGTGCCTGAGCGCCGCGAGCGTGCCCCACACCGAGCCGAGGTAAGTGACGTGCGTCGAACGGATGAAGTCTTCCGGGCGGGTGTGCAGGAAATCGCAGAACACCGTCGCCATCGCGTTGTTCACCCACACGTCGATGCGCCCCCACTCGCGCTCGACGCGCGCCGCCGCGGCGTCCACCTGCGCAGGGTCGGCAACGTCGGTCGGCACGGCGAGCGCCTCGCCGCCCGCTTCGGTGACGTCGCGGCACGCCCCTTCGAGGCCTTCGGGGCTGCGCGCGAGCAGCGCGACGCGCCAGCCGTGCCGCGCGAACTCCATCGCAGTCGCCCGGCCGATGCCCGCCGACGCGCCGGTGACGACAACGACTTTCGTGTCCATTTCCCCCCCCCTGGCCGGAAGCAAGGGCGCGACAGCAATCGCAGTGCCCGCCGCGCCCCGCACGCACCGGGGCGCCAGCGGCGACCGCTCACCCCCCCTTCACGGGGAGTGCAGGAATCGTGGGATGTGCCAATAATTTGTTTCCGCACCGCCACGGGAGCTCGACATGGCATTGCAGGAAGCAGCGGCCGTGCAGGCCGTTTCGTTCGGCTCGCTCCGCTACCGCTATTACCATCACCTGATGAACGCCTGCGGCCTCGTCGCCGCGCTGCTGCTCGGCGCGATGGCGCTGCTGGTGTGCGCGGATGTCGTGCTGCGCAACGTCGGCGGCGGGTCGATCGCGTGGAGCACCGAGATGACCGAGTACATCCTGATGGTCGCGACTTTCGTCGCGGCACCGTGGCTGCTCTACCTCGGCGACCACATCCGCGTGGACGTCCTCGTCCGCGAAGTTTCGGCGCCGATGCGCCGGCGCCTCGAACTCGGCACGGACCTGCTGTGCTTCGCCATCTGCGCCGTGCTCGCGTGGCAGGCGCTCGCCGTCGCGCGCGACGCCGCCGCACAAGGCAGCGTCGTGTTCAAGGTGCTGGTGATTCCCGAGTGGTGGCTGAACATCCCGATGATCTTCGCGTGCACGCTGCTCGCGATCGAGTTCGCGCGCCGCTTCGCCCGCGCGCTGCCTGGCGCCGGAGGCGACTGACATGGAATGGTACTGGGCTCTGCTGCTGATGCTCGGCCTGATGTTCGGGCTGATGGCGGTCGGCGTTCCGGTCGCGTTCACGTTCCTCGGCGTGAACCTCGTCGGCGCGTGGATCTTTCTCGGCGGCGAGGCGGGACTCGGCCAGCTCGTGCGCAACTCGGTCGGTTCGATCACCAGCTTCTCGCTGACGCCGATCCCGCTGTTCGTGCTGATGGGCGAAGTGCTGTTCCACACCGGACTCGCGTTCCGCGCGATCGAGGCGATCGAGCGGCTGATCGCGCGCCTGCCCGGGCGCCTGTCGGTCGTGTCGGTGCTCGGCGGCACGACGTTCGCCGCGCTGTCCGGTTCGACGATCGCGAACACCGCGATGATGGGCGGCGTGATGCTGCCCGAGATGTTGAAGCGCGGCTATCACCCGACTCTGGCGATGGGGCCGATCATGGCTGTCGGCGGCATCGCGATGCTGATTCCGCCGTCGGCGCTCGCCGTGATGCTCGGCAGCCTTGCGGGCATTTCGATCGCGCAGCTGCTGATCGGCGGCATCCTGCCCGGGCTGCTGATGGCCGTCTGCTTTCTCCTCTACGTCATCATCCGCTGCCGCCTCGATCCGCAGCTCGCACCGATCGACGAAGCGGCGCCGGTCGCGGGCGCGTGGGCACGCTGGAAGCCGTTCGTGCGCGACGTGCTGCCGCTGTTTTCGATCTTCGCCGTGGTCGTCGGCAGCATGCTCGCCGGCTGGGCGTCGCCGACCGAGTCGGCAGCGATCGGCGCGGTCGCGTCGGTGATCGCGACGATCTGCTACCGCGCGCTGACGCTGCGCGCGCTGCACAAGTCGCTGGTCGAAACCGCGCGGGTGTCGGTCGTGATCCTGTTCGTGCTCGTCGCCTCGACGACTTTCGCGCAGCTCTTGAGCTTTTCCGGCGCGACCAGCGGCCTGCTCGGCGTCGTCAGCGAACTGCAGCTCTCGCCGCTGATGCTGGTGCTCGGCATGCTGCTGATCCTGCTCGTGCTCGGCTGCGTGATCGACCAGATCAGCATGATGATGATCACGCTGCCGTTTTTCATGCCGCTCGCCAACGCCGCCGGCATCGACCCGGTGTGGCTCGGCGTGATGATGCTGGTGTCGATGGAACTCGGGCTGCTGACGCCGCCGTTCGGCCTGCTGCTGATGGTGATGCAGTCGGTCGCGCCGCCGCCGATCCAGCTGCGCCAGATCTACGCTGCCGCGGCGCCGTTCGTGCTGATCGAAGTCGCCGTGCTCGGCCTGATCGTCGCCCTGCCCTGGCTCGCGGTCGGCCTGCCCGCACTGATGAAATAGTTTGCCTTTCACTGCAAACCCGGCAGGCAAGTACCGTTCGGGCCGAGCCTGTCGAAGCCCTGCCGAGCCCTGCCCTTCGACAAGCCTGTCCTGAGCGAAGTCGAAGGGCTCAGGGCGAACGGCGATGGTTCTATTCGATTGCGTTGTCATAACGAGATGGAGAACGAGGAGATGAACATCCGCACCCACAAGCTCGCTGTCGCCGCACTGATCGCGCTGATCGGCAGCGGCGCGAACGCCGCCGAGATCACGCTCAAGGCGGTCAGCGCGTTCGGCCAGGACACGTTCTTCAACCAGCGCTTCAAGACTTTCGTCGAGAAGGTCAACCGCGAAGGCAAGGGGCTCGTGAAGATCCAGGTCGTCGGCGGGCCCGAATCGATCCCGCCGCTCGAAGTCGGCAACGCGGTGCGCGCCGGCGTCGTCGATTTCGCCAACACCACCGGCGTGTTCCACGCGACGCTGGTGCCCGAAGCGATCGCCGGGTCGCTCGCCGAAAAGCCGATCGCCGAGCTGCGCGCGAACGGCGGCCATGCGCTGCTCGACGGCATCCACCGCGAAAAAGGCAACATGGTATGGCTCGCGCGCGTCTCTGACGGGCTGCAGTACCATATCTACACGAACAAGAAAGTCGGCGGCGGCGATTTTTCGGGGATGAAGCTGCGCAGCGTGCCGGTGTATCGCGCGTTCTTCCAGGCGCTCGGCGCGACGCCGCTGCAGGTGCCACCGGGCGAAGTGTTCACCGCGCTCGAGCGCGGCGTCGTCGACGGCTACGGCTGGCCGTCGGTCGGCATCTTCGATCTCGGCTGGCAGGAGAAGACCAGATACCGCGTCGAGCCCGGCTTCTACAACGTCGAAGTCGGCTTCTACATGAACCAGAACACCTGGAAGAAGCTCGACGACGCGCAGCGCGCGTTCCTCGAAAAGCAGGTCGCGTGGGTCGAATCGCACAACGCCGACGATCTTGCCGCTGCCGACGCGGAGAAGGCGCGCCAGGCTGCGGCAAACATCGAGACCCTCCCGATTCCGGCCGAACAGGCCGCGCAGTTCCGCAGCCGGGCGTACGAAGCCGGCTGGAAAGGCATCGAGCAGGCGAGCCCGCAGCACGTCGCGAAGCTGCGCGAGCTGTTCGGCAGCGGCCGCTGACGCGGTGAGCCGGGTCTCGAACCATGGCTGAGCGCTCGTTCAAGAAGGAAGTCGGGCAGCTGCGCATCCCTGCCGGCGAGGAGTTCCGCGGCGAAGGCATCCTCGCGGTGACGAAAGCGCTGCTGCAGTCGGGCGTCGGCTACGTCGCCGGGTACCAGGGCTCGCCGATCTCGCACCTGATGGACGTGCTCGCCGACGCGAAAGACATCCTCGACGAGCTCGGCGTGCATTTCGAGGCGAGCGCGTCCGAGGCGACTGCCGCGGCGACGCTCGCGGCGTCGGTGATGTACCCGATCCGCGGCGCGGTGACGTGGAAATCGACCGTCGGCACGAACGTCGCATCGGACGCGCTCGCGAACCTCGCATCGGGCGGCGTCACCGGCGGCACGCTCGTCATCATCGGCGAGGACTACGGCGAAGGCTCGTCGATCATGCAGGAGCGCTCGCACGCGTTCGCGATGAAGTCGCAGATGTGGCTGCTCGACCCGCGCCCGAACCTCGAATCGATCGTCCAGGCGGTCGAGGACGGCTTCGAGCTGTCCGAAGCGAGCCGCACGCCGGTGATGCTCGAGATGCGCGTGCGCTCGTGCCACGTGCACGGGCGCTTCATCACGCGCGAGAACCGCCGCCCGACTTACACGCTCGCCGAGGCGCTGGAAAATCCGAAGCGCGACGTCGGCCGCATCGTGCTGCCGCCGGCGTCCTTCGCGCACGAGCACGAAAAAGTCCGCGAGCGCTGGCCGGCCGCGGTGAAGTTCATCCGCGAGCGGCAACTCAACGAGTTCTTCGACGGCGATTTTCCGGAAGTCGGCCTGATCCTGCAAGGCGGCCTGTACAACGGCGCGATCCGCGCGCTGCAGTTCCTCGGCCTCGCCGATTCGTTCGGCAACACGCGCCTCCCGTTGTACGTCATGAACGTGACGTATCCGGTCATCGACGACGAAGTGCTCGAGTTCTGCGAGACGAAGCGCGCCGTGCTGCTGCTCGAGGAAGGCCAGCCGGACTTCATCGAGCAGAACCTGCACGCGATCCTGCGCCGCGCAGGCTGTGCGACTGCGCTCGCCGGCAAGGACGTGCTGCCGATGGCCGGCGAATACACGACCGAAGTGATGCGCGACGGCATCGCGGCGTTCCTCGCCGCGCACGCGCCGCACGTCCTCGCCCCGGCGCCGCTTGCCGCGGCCTCGCCACCGCAGCCGGCGACGGTGCCGCTGCGTTTCCACCCGAAAGTCGAAGCGCTCGCGAACGTCGTGCCGCAGCGCCCGGCGGGTTTTTGCACCGGCTGCCCGGAGCGGCCGATTTTCGCCGCGATGAAGCTCGTCGAGGCTGACCTCGGCGAACACCACATCTCGTGCGACATCGGCTGCCACCTGTTCTCGATCCTGCCGCCGTTCAACCTCGGCGCGACGACGATGGGCTACGGCCTCGGCGCGGCGTCGAGCGCGGCGTTCAACGTCAAAGGCGGCAGGCGCGCGATCTCGGTGATGGGCGACGGCGGCTTCTGGCACAACGGCCTCGCGTCCGGAATCGGCAACGCGGTGTTCAACAAGTACGACGGGGTCATCGTTATCGTTGACAACTTCTACGCGTCGGCGACCGGCGGCCAGGACATCCTGTCGTCGCGCGCGGACAACCCCGAGCGCGCGACGAACAACCCGATCGAGGCCGCGGTGCGCGGCGTCGGCGTCAAGTGGCTGCGGGTCATCGACCGCACTTACGACGTCGCGCGGCTGCGCGACACGCTCGAAGAGGCGCTGACGACGCCCGAGCCGGGCCCGAAAGTCATCATCGCCCAGTCCGAATGCATGCTGAACAAGCAGCGCCGGGTGAAGCCGCTGTTCAACAGCGCGGCAAAGGCCGGAAAACGCGTCGTCAGGGAGCGCTTCGGCGTCGATGCGGATGTCTGCAGCGGCGACCACGCGTGCATCCGCCTGTCGGGCTGCCCGTCGCTGACGCTGAAGGACAGCGGCGACCCGCTGAAGGAAGATCCGGTCGCGTACGTCGACAACAGTTGCGTCGGCTGCGGCAACTGCGGCGAAGTCGCCGATGCGGCGGTGCTGTGCCCGTCGTTCTACCGCGCCGACATCATCCACAACCCGACGCGGCGCGACCGCCTGCTCGCGCGCGTGCGCGGCGCGGTGATCGGCTTCCTGCAACGCCGCCGCGCCGCACGTCTCGCCGGCTCCGCGCTGTGAGAAAACCATGACGAACCGCATCACGTTTCACCCCGGCACGCCGATCAGGATCGCGATCCTCGCGATGGGGGGCCAGGGCGGCGGCGTGCTCGCCGACTGGATCGTCGAAATGGCCGAGCGCGCCGGCTGGTGGGCGCAGACGAGCTCGGTACCGGGGGTCGCGCAGCGCACCGGCGCGACCGTCTATTACCTCGAGCTGCTGCCCGAGTCGGCAGCGCAGGCCGCAGGCCGGGCGCCGGTGCTCGCGATGATGCCGACGCCCGGCGACGTCGATCTCGTCGTCGCGGCCGAGCTGATGGAAGCCGGGCGCGCGATGCAGCGCGGCCTCGTGACGCCGGAGCGCACGACGCTGATCACCTCGACGCACCGCAGCTACGCAGTCGCCGAGAAAGCCGCGCCGGGCAACGGCATCGCCGATCCGAACAAGGTCATCGACGCGGGGCGCGCAGCGGCGAAGCGGCTGCTGTGCTTCGACCTGCAGCAGATCGCCGAGCGCGCCGGCAGCGTCATTTCGGCGAGCCTGTTCGGCGCGATCGCCGGCGCCAAAGTGCTGCCGTTCGCGCGCGAAATGTTCGAGGAGACGATCCGCGCGGGCGGCGTCGGCGTCGAGGCGAGCCTCGCCGCGTTCGCGCTCGGTTTCGATTCGGCCGCGCAGGCTCCCGCGGAGGTCGCGCCGATCGACACGTCGCGCCCGCAGCCGCCGGTGCCCGAGCGCGCGGCCAGCCCGCAGGCGCAGGCGCTGCTCGACCG
Organism: Azoarcus sp. PA01; assembly: GCA_001274695.2. Taxonomy (NCBI): domain Bacteria; kingdom Pseudomonadati; phylum Pseudomonadota; class Betaproteobacteria; order Rhodocyclales; family Zoogloeaceae; genus Azoarcus; species Azoarcus sp. PA01. Next base: position 1,168,201 of record LARU01000002.1, read on the forward strand.
CGTGAAACGCGACTTTCCGGCGCTCGCGCAGCCGCTGCTCGTCGCCGGCCTGCGCCGCCTGATCGACTTCCAGGACATCGCCTACGCGGCCGAATACCTGCGCACGCTCGGCACCTTGCGCGATCTCGACGCGCGCAGCGGCGGCAGCGCGAACGACTGGGCATTGACGCGCGCCGCGGCCCGCCATGTCGCGGTCGCGATGAGCTACGACGACGTGATCCGCGTCGCCGACCTCAAGACGCGCGGCAGCCGCTTTGCGCGCGTGCGCGACGAAGTCGGGGCGAAACCCGACCAGCTCGTCTACACGACCGAATTCATGCACCCGCGCCTCGAGGAAATCTGCGGCGTGTTGCCGGCCGGGCTCGGTCGCCGGCTCGAGCGCTCGACAGCGTTCGGCAGCTTCATTCGCCGCCACGTCGAGAAAGGCCGTCGCGTGCGCAGCGGCACGCTGACGTGGTTTCTCGCGCTCTACTGCGTCGCGGGCATGCGCCGCTTTCGCCGTGGCACGTTGCGCCATCAGGTCGAGACGGCGCACCTGCGGGGCTGGCTTGAACGCGCGACGCGCATCGCTGCTGCCGACTATGCGCTTGCCGTCGAAGTGCTCGAGTGCCGCCGGCTGATCAAAGGCTACAGCGGCACGCACCAGCGCGGCGACAAACGCTTCGCCCGCTTGACGGACGCGGCGGACCAGCTGCTCGGCCAACCGGACGCCGCCGCGACGCTGCGCGGGCTGCGCGAAGCGGCGCTCGCCGACGAGGAAGGCCACGCGCTCGACGCCCAGCTCGCGAGCCTGCTGCGCGGGCCTTTCACGCCACCACAACAAACCCGCCGGACGGGTCATGTCGCGGCCTGAGGACTGCGGCGCCGACGCGTCTCCACGTCTGCCCCCGTCGTTCGTTGCGCACGCTGCTTCGCCCGGGGCCGAATAGAATGAAGCCCCTCGACGAATTTCCCGCTCCGCCGATGCCCCCGCCGCCATTCCCGTCCCTGTCGGCCCCGATGTGGGCGAGCGCTTTCCGGCCGTTCTATCTGCTCGGCGCACTCTATGTACCACTGCTGATGACCGTCTGGACGGGCGCGTATCTCGGCATGTGGAGCATGCCGGTTTCAGCCGCGACGCCGCTCGCGCTGTGGCATGGCCACGAAATGCTGTTCGGCTTCGCCGCGGCGATCATCAGCGGCATCCTGCTGACCGCGTTGCCGAGCTGGGCTGGCACGCCGGAAATCCGCGGCGGCGGGCTCGCGCTGCTGGTCGCGCTGTGGCTCGCCGGCCGGCTCGCGTACTGGATGGCGCCATGGCTGCCGCCGCTGTCGGTCGCGGTCGCCGACAGCCTGCTTTTCGCCGCGATGTTCGTCATGCTCGCGCCGCAACTGTGGCGCGCGGCGAACGCGCTCTACCTGCTGCTGCTGCCGATCCTCGCCGCGCTCTTCGGCGCGAACCTCGCCTATCACATCGGAATTGCCGCGGCCGACGCCGCCCTGGCCGGCCTCGGCCTGCGCGCCGGCGTCTATGCGGTGATCGTGCTGTACGTGCTCAAAGGCGGCCTCCTGACGCCGATCTTCACCGGCAACGCGCTGCGCGAGAAAGGCCGCGGCGACCAGGTGCCGTTCCATGCCGGGCTCGACGCCGCGGCAGTCGTCGTCGTCGTCGTGCTCGCCGTGCTCGATCTCGCGGCAGCGCCGGCGCACTGGACCGGTGCCGCAGCGTTTGCCTGCGCGTCGATCCACGCGTGGCGGGTCGCGCGCTGGCAGGGGTGGCGCGTCGCCGACGTGCCGCTCGTCCTCGTCATGCACCTCGGCTTCGCGTGGCTGATTTTCGCGTTCGCGCTGAAAGCCGCCGCCGAACTGACCGGCATCGTCCCGGAAGCCGCGTGGGTGCACGCTTTCACCGTCGGCAGCCTCGGCATGATGATGGTCGGCCTGATGGTGCGCGTGAGCCTGCGCCACACCGGCCGCCCGCTCGCGCTGCCGAACGCGATGCGCTTCGCCGGCGTGCTGCTGTTCGCCGCCGCGCTGGCCAGGCTCGCGGTGACGGTCCACGAGCTCGGCGCGTGGGCGGTCGCGATCGCGGCGCTGCTGTGGAGCACCGCGTTCGTGATCTACCTCGCGCGCTTCGGCACGATCCTCGTCGGTCCGAGCGTGGCGCGCGGCGGTGGCAAGCGCTAGGGCGAGGGCGAGGGCAAAGCTCCTACGCGCGTAATCGGTCCTGCGGAGCAACCGGACCGATTACGGCAGCCGGACCTGCTCCCCGTCCGGGCGATACATCAGCAGATGGCTGACCAGGCCGCCCTGGATCGACTTGATCATCGATTCGAGCGCTTTCTGTACCGCCTCGTCGCTCGGCTCGCGGTCGCCCTGTCCGCCGAGGCAGCCGACGAACACCATGTCCCAAGGTTTCCCCATGCGGCGTGATTCCTCGACGAGTTCGGCGAAGCTGTGGATTTCGTCGGTCTTCTTGTCCACGTACATCACCGGGGCGAGCGCGCCGCCCTGGCCGTTTTCGAAGCGGCGCTTCTCTTCCGGCGTCGCGCCTTCGGGCAGTTCCGCCCGCGCGAAAACGAACAGCAGCCGCTGCGGTTCGGGCTGCTGCCGCGCCGCCGCCAGGAGACTTTCAAACCCTGAAATGACCATTTTCGTGCCCTTGCCGTGATGGGAATTGATGGGAATGAAGCGCATTCTGGCACAGCGCGCCGGGCAGTTCCTTACGCGTCGCTTCGTCAGCCCGCGGCAACGGCTTTCGCAAGCGCTTCGAACGGAATCAGCACGCAGCCGTGGCGGCTGCGGTGCTGGCGCACCGGCTCGAACACCGCCAGTTCGGCCCAGCCGTCCGGCCGCTCGCCGCCGGCGAGCATCGCCGCGACCGCGGCGCGCAGCGCGTCCGAGTCGGCGGCGGACAGGCCGACGCCGTGCAGGCCGATCACCGACGCGGCGGCGCGGCACAGCAGGCAGCCTTTCACCTCGTGCGCGAGCGCGACGATCCGTCCGTCAGCGACGCTGACTTCCATGCGCACGCGGTCGCCGCACACCGGGCTGTCGCGCATCGCCGAGCCCGACGGCGCGTCGAGCCTGCCGGCGCCGCACGCCGCTGCAGCGAGCTCCTTGATGCGCTGGTTGTAGAGCGCTTCGATCACGTGACCGACTCCTCGACGACGCCACTGCCGGACGGGGCGACCAGCGACGCTTCGGCCTGCGCGAGATCGCCGGGCCGGTCGACATCGACGAAAATCGCGTCGTCGTCGATCGCGACCCGCTTCACGCGCTCGGCGTTATGTTCAAGGAGGCTGCGGGCGCCCTGGTCGCCGGCGATCTGCGCCATCGCGGCGAAGAACTCGCGCGGCCACAGGATCGGGTTGCCGCGGCGGCCGCCTTTCTCGGGCATGACGATCGCCGGGGCCGCAGGGTCGAAGGCCGCGATGAGGCGGTCGACATGTTCGGCAGTGATGCGCGGCATGTCGCCGAGCAGCACGATCACCGCGTCGATGTCGTCGGGTAGCGCCGCGATGCCGTGGCGCAGCGAACTCGACATGCCTTGCGCATGATCGGGATTGGGGACGAGTGTTGCGCCGCTCGCCGCGAGCGCGCTCCCGACCGCTTCGGCCTCGTGGCCGACGACGACCGTCACCGACTCGGCACACGACGCGCGCGCCGCATTGACGGCACGCAGCACCATCGGCACGCCGCCGACCTCGATCAGCAGCTTGTTCGCGGCGCCCATGCGCGCCGACCGCCCGGCCGCCAGCACGAGCGCGGCAACGCGCGGGCCGGCCGACCGGGACGCGGTCGGCGTGGAGCCCGCGCCGTCCTCCGGCTCTTCGACAGCCTCGTCGTCCGCTTCGAGCGGACTGCGGATCAGGCCGCCGACGCCCAGGCGCATGATGTCCTCGCGCGTCGGCGTGAGCCCGGCGAGCAGCCGCTGCAGCACCCAGTCGAGGCCGTTCGTGCGCCGCGAGCGCCCGCAGCCGGGCAGGATCACGACCGGCACGCGGCCGACATGCGCGAGCACCAGCATGTTGCCGGGTTCGACCGGCATGCCGAAATGGTCGATTTGTCCGCCGGCGGCCGTGACCGCGGCGGGCGCGATATCGTTGCGGTCCTTCGCGACCGTAGCCCCCGAGACGAGCACCAGCTCGCAGCCGGACGCGAGCGCCTGGCGCACCATCGCTTCGAGCGCCGCGCGCTCGTGCGCGCAGCGCAGCACCAGCGCGAGGCGGCTGCCGAGCGCGTCGAGGCGATGGCGCGTTGCAGCGACGGTTCCGGCGAAAATGCTTTCCTTCATGCCGGCCAGCTCGCTCATGATCAGCGCGACGCGATGCGGCTTCAACTCGGCGACGCGCAGCAGCGGACCGGCCGAGGCGATCTCGCGGCACGCCTCGATCAGGCGCGCCGGCACCGCGAACGGGATGATCTTGACGGTCGCGACGACCTGGCCCGGCCGTGCGACCGCGTGCTGCGGCAGCGTGCCGATCGCGACCGCTTCGTCGAGCAGGTTGAGGCGATCGATGCGCTCGACGTCCAGCTGCACGAGGCCGCGCCGCGACGCGTGCAGGTTGCAGCGGCCGGTGTAGGGCCGGCGCGTTTCGGCATTCGTGTCCGACCCGGCGAGCAGCGCCGCGATCTGCGCCGCCGCGGCGTCTTCGGCGACATCGTCGGGCGCGAGGCGCGCGCCGAGGACGCTGTCGATGCCCGCGTCACGCAGCCACGCGAGATCGGGCGCAACGAGCGTGCGGCCTTTTTTCAGCGTCCTGCCGCCGACTTTCAGCGTATGCGCAAGCATCACGCCGGCGGCCGCGTCCGTGTCGAATTCACCGAAAATCATGAGGTTCTCCGGGACCGTGGCGGGTCCGTTGCGCGCACGCCGAAGTCATGTTGCGCGATGCCTCGCCTGGACCACTTGGGCGAGGATCGCGACGGCGATCTCGGCCGGGGCGCGCCCGCCCAGATCGAGCCCGACCGGCGCGTGGATGCGGGGGATCGCGTTTTCGAGCCCCGCTTCGGTGAGCCGCGCGACGCGCTTCGCGTGCGTGCGCGTGCTGCCGAGCGAACCGATGTAGAAGGCGTCGCTTTGCAGCGCGACGATCAGCGCCGGATCGTCGAGCTTCGGGTCGTGCGACAGCGTGACGACGGCGGTCTGCGCGTCGATGCCGAGCCGCTCGAGCGCCTCGTCGGGCCATTCGGTCGTCACGCTGACGCCGGGCAGGCGCTGCGGCGTCGCGAACGCGCGCCGCGGGTCGACGACGGTCACTTCGAAGCCGGCGATCGCGGCCATCGGCGCGAGCGCCTGCGCGATATGCACCGCGCCGACGATGACGAGCCGCGGCGCGCTGACGTGGCAGCGCGCGAACAGCGCGCCGTCGGCCGACGCGAGCGCGCCGCTGCGGTCGGCACGCAGGCGCTCGCGCGTCTCGGCGAGCTGCGCCGGCGTCAGCGCCAGTGTGCCGCAAAACCTGTCCTGGTTTTCGTTTGCGCTTTCCGCTGCGTGCACCAGCGCCGCTTCGCCGTCGGCGAGCCGCGTGACCACCGCGACCGGCCGCTTCGCGCGGCGATCGGCGAGAAGCTGCTCGAACATCGCCGCTTTCATTCGATCCGCTCCACGAGAACCTGCACCCGGCCGCCGCACGCGAGCCCGACTTCCCACGCCTGCTCGTCGCTGACGCCGAACTCGAGCACGCGCGGGCTGCCGTCGGCGATGACCTCTTGCGCTTCGCTGATCACCGCGCCCTCGATGCAGCCGCCCGACACCGAACCCAGGAACGCTCCGCTCTCCTCGATCGCGAGATGGCTGCCTTCGGGCCGCGGCGACGAACCCCAGGTGCGCACCACGGTCGCGAGGGCGACGCCCCGCCCGGCCGCGCGCCAGCGCCGCAGCTGCTCGAAAAGTTCGTCGTCGGTCGCGGGCGCGGCCGGCGTCGCGTCGCGCGCCTGCGGCAGCGTCGCGGCGCGCAGCCGCCGCCCGATACCCATGATGCGCGCGTGCGCGTCGATCCGATCGGCGAGTTCGGCGATCCCTTCGCCGCTCGTCGCGACCGTGCGCAGCACCGGCACCGTCCAGCGTTCGTCACGCTGCAGCGCGCCGCTCGTCTGCAGGTCGAGCATCGTGCGCGCGGCGAGCGGCGAGTCGCCTTTGTTCACGACGAGGATGTCGGCGATCTCGAGAATGCCCGCCTTGATCGCCTGCACTTCGTCGCCGAGTCCCGGCGGACACACAACGACGTTCGTGTCGGCGACGCGGCTGATCTCGACTTCGGACTGCCCGACGCCGACTGTTTCGACGATGACGACCTCGAAGCCGGCAGCGTCGAACACGTCGACGAGCTGCGCGGTCGTGCGCGACAGGCCGCCGAGGTGGCCGCGCGACGACAGCGAGCGGATGAACACGCGCTCGTCGGCGCCGTGCCCGCCCATCCGTACGCGGTCGCCGAGCAGCGCGCCGCCGCTGACCGGGCTCGACGGGTCGACAGCGACGACGGCAATGCGCCGCCCGCGCGCGAGCAATTCGCCGAGGAGCGCGTTGATCAGCGTCGATTTGCCGGCGCCCGGGGCGCCGGTGATGCCGACGACGTGGGCACGGCCATGATGCGACGCGAGGCGCACAAGGAGTTCGGCCGCACCCGGGCGGCCGTTTTCGACTGCAGTCAGCGCGCGCGCAAGCGCCGGACGCGCGCCGCCGATGACTGCGGCCGGATCGATGTCTTCGGAAAAGCTCATCGCTGCAGTGCCATTTGTTTGACTTCCAACCATCTTGCCCGTGTGCGCGCCCTCGCGCAACCGCCCACGCAGCGTCAGTGCCGGGGAAACACCAGCCCGAAATCCTCGACGAAATCGGCCAGGCCGGCATCTTCGAGGTCTTCGAGCGTCCTCAGCATGTAAGGATGCAGCTTGCCGCAGCGCACCAGCGGCGCGACCTGCGCGAGCCCGCCGGCGAGCACCGCGGCGAGCGCGTCGCGGTCGGCGACGAGCAGCATCGCGAGGTCGGCGTCGAACTCCCCGCGATAGCCGCGCAGCGCGACGCTCGCGCCCTCGGCCGTGCCGCGCCACACGAGCACGCTGCCGCGGCGCGCGGCGAAATCCGCTTTCGTCAGCACGCCGATCGATGCGTCGGCCGCGCTTACGCCTTCGCGGTCGAGCATCGCTTTCCACGCTGCGCAGTCGAGAAGCGCGTCGCTCATCGCATCGTCGCCGCAGTCGTCACGCAAGGCCGCATTCAGGCCGGCAGCATCGCCGTGACCTCGATCTCGACTTTCGCGCCCTTCTCGACGAAGCCGGCGACCTGCAGCGCCGTCATCACCGGGAAATGCTTGCCGATCAGCTCGCGGTACACGGCGCCGATTTCAGCCAGACGGGCGTTGTACTCGACGCTGTCGGCGAGATACCAGTTCATCCGCACGATGTGGGCCGGACGCGCGTCGGCGGCGGCGAGGATCGCGACGATGTTGCTCAAGGCCTGGCGAATCTGCGCGACGAGGTCGTCGCTGCGGAACTGCTCCTGCTCGTCCCAGCCGACCTGGCCGGCGACGAACACCATGCGCCCGCTGGCGACGATGCCGTTCGAATAGCCTTTGGGGCGTGCCCATCCGGGCGGTTGCAGAAATTGCATTGTCGTTTTCCTCGTTGTTGGGGTCGGTGCGGCAACCAAATACCGTTCGGGCTGAGCCTGTCGAAGCCCTGCCACCGCCCTTCGACAGGCTCAGGGCGAACGGTTGAAGTTGATTGCCGGTTTAACAGAAACGCTCAGATCCGCACGCCGAGCCGGTAGCCTTCGTGGATCGCGGCGTCGAGTCCGCGCGCGATGACCGCGTCGCCGGCGCCGTGCAGCTCATCGACCATCCACTGGAATTCGTGGAACAGGTCGTGGTTCGCCTGGCGCGGCCCGGAGACGATGACGGTGTCGGCTTCGACGAAAATCTCCTCGCCTTTTCCGTTCTTCACCGTCGCGCCTTCGGCCGTCACTTTCGTCAGCACCGACGAAGTCAGCGTGCGGATGCCGAGCTCCTCGATCCAGGCCGAATGGCGCCACTTGAACGACGGCATGACGTCGCCGGCGATGCGCTTGTCTTCCTCGACGAGCACGACTTCGTGGCCCTGCTTGCACAGCGACTCGGCCAGCGTCAGGCCGATCTTGCCGGCGCCGACCATGATCAGGCGCTTGCCCGGCGTCACCTTGCCGGTCGCGACGTCGAGCGCATCGACGAGCTGCTCATGGCCCGGGATGTGACGGTAGGCTTTCATGTCGGTGCGCGAGCCGGCAGCGACGATGCACACGTCGAACTGGTGCAGGATGCTGCGCATGAACTTCGCGTTCGCTTCGGTGTTGAAGCGCACGTCGATCTCCATCTTGCGCGCCATCGTCTCGTAGTACTTGATCACCGAGATCAGGTCGTCGGGCCGCGCCAGGTCGTTCGCGGCGTACCCCGCGAGGCTGCCGCCGATGCGGTCGCCTTTCTCGAACACGGTCACCTCGTGGGCGCGGCGCTTCGCGGTGATCGCCGCTTCCATGCCGGCGGGGCCGGCGCCGATGATCATGATCTTCTTCTTCACCGCTGCCGGCGTGACGTGGTATTCGGGCTCGACTTCATGGCCGAGCGCCGGGTTCATCGCGCACGTGTAAGGCAGGTCGCGGAACAGGCGGGACAGGCAGTTCAGCGAGCCGATGCAGCGGCGCACTTCGTCGAGCCGGTCTTCGGCGGCCTTGTGCAGGAGCTCGGGGTCGGCGAGCATCGGACGGCACACTTCCCAGTAGTCGAACACGCCCTCGGCGATGCACTGGTTCGCCATGACCGGGTCGGGCAGGCGGTTGCCGAACGTGATCAGCGTGTTGGGGAAAAGCTTCTTCGCTTTCGCCGACAGGTAGTTCCAGTGGCCCGGCGCGACGTCGCGGCCGATCGACGACTCGGGCGCTTCCTGCCAGCCGACCGTCACCGAAATCATATCGACGCCCGAATCGACCGCCTGCTGCATCAGCTCGAAGCACTCGTCTTCGCTGTTGCCGCCCCAGCGGTCCATCAGTTCCGCGCCGTTCAGGCGCACGACGAGCGGATGCTCGGGTGTGGCCTGCTTGATCGAATCGATCAGCTCGCGCATGAAGCGGCCGCGGTTCTCGATCGAGCCGCCGTATTCGTCGGTGCGCTGGTTCGTGAAGCGCGAGTTGAAGTTCGCGAGCAGGTAGCCCATGAAGCTCGTCACTTCGGTGCCGTCGAAGCCGGCGCGGATCGCGCGTTTCGCGGCGTCCGCGTGCTGGCCGATGATCGCGCGGATCTGCTCTTTCGTGACTTCCCTGGGCGGGCGGAAATGCGGCAGCGTCTGCGGCACGACCGACGGCTGGATGCAGTAGCCCAGGTCGATGCCGCCGTAGCGCCCGGCGTGCAGGATCTGCTGGATCGCGACCGCGCCGCCGTCGTGGATGTACTGCGCGATGGTCTCGAACTGCGGCAGGAACTTGTCGTCGAACAGCGCCACCTGGCGGAAGTACGACTTGCCTTCGCCGAGCGGGTCGGGATACGCGCCCTGGTTCGTGATGATGCCGGCGCCGGTCGCGGCGATGACGCGCATGCGGGCGAGCTCGCGCGGCGTGATGTAGCCGTCGCGCGTGTTGTAGTTCGACACGCAGCACGCGCCGTACTTGACCATGTTCTTGGTCGGGTACTTGCCGATCTGGCCGGGTTTGAACAGGTGGGGGAGCTTGAGCTCGCCGGGTCGGGTCATGCGGGTCTCCAGTGGATTTCGTTGCTGATGAACGAAGCGTTGCAGGGATAGGGGTAAAAAACGGGAGTCGAAACGGGTCTGCAGGGCGCAGCGGAGCGCGCGCGGGAAAACTGCGCGACGTGCCCCGCTCGGTGCTGCCTGCGTCGCGCCGTCACGCAGCGACGGTCGCGGCCTTTCGTCCTTTCACCGGCGGAAGGGAATCCATGAACGCCCTCAGGCTGTCGCCCTGCATCTCGTGGATGAGCGCGACGACTTCGCCCAGCGACGAGGCGCACACGCACGAACAGGCGGCGGGGAAATCGATCCCGCGGTGCGCCTGCGGCACGGGCGCGTCGGTGGCCGCGTCGTCTTGCTCGAGTTCGCGAATGAGCATCATCACATTGCCCAGTGCTGTCATGGCCTTTCCTCCTTCCAGGAATCCGCCTCGTCATCGAGGCGGCTGAACATGGATTCAATATAGCCATGCGCTGTTTGCGGCACCCCCCCCATGCGGGAGGGGTTTGCGCGATGCTCAGCCGCGCGCCCTTTCGCGCGTGCGCGAAGGACATTCGCCGTACTTGTTGCGGTAGTCGGTGGCGAAATGGCCGAGGTGATGAAAGCCCCAGCGCATCGCGATGTTCGTCACGGTCTTGTCGGCCGACGAAGGGCTTCGCAGTTCCTCGTGCACGCGCGCCATGCGCACCGACTTGAGGTAGGCCATCGGCGTGGTGTTGCGGAATTCGCGGAAGCCGGCGAAAAGTGCGCTGGTGCTGACTTTCGCGTGCGCCGCGAGATCGCCGATCGTCAGCTCCTGGTCCGCGTGCGCTTCGATGAACTCCTCGACGCGCCGGACGTGGCGCGGCGCGATCGACTGCGGCGGGTCGAGCAGCGCGTCGCGGTAATTGTTCGGCTGCACCATCAGCAGCGTCGTCACGAGCAGATGTTCGATCTGCGCCATTGCCAGCGACGAGCCGAACATAGGCGCCTCGCGTTCGAGTTCCGACGCGAGATGCGACACCAGCACCTGCCAGCTCACGCCGCCCTGACTCGACATTTCCATGCCGAGCCGGAACTCGACCGGTTCGGACAGCTCGTGCCCGAGCAGTTGCGCGCAGACGCTCTCGAGCAATGCGCGGTCGATCCTGACCATGATCTGGTCGCAGCCGCCATACACCGTCTGCGACAGGTTCTGCGTCGGGGTCACGACCGACGCGAGCTCGGGCGTCGAGCGGATATGCTGGCTGCCGCAGTGGATGTCCGCGCTGCCGCCCATCGGCATCATCACCAGCACGAAGTCCTTCAGGCAGCCGGCGTCGATCTCCACCGTCGGGCCGTAGCGCAGCCGGTTCAGCGACACGCCGCGAATCCGCGCGTGCTGCATACAAGCGTCGACGGCGCCGCCGCGTCCGGCGATTTTCAGTTCATGCGGACAGAATATGTCGGCAACGCGGTCGCGCGCCTCTTCCGCATCCGTGGTCTGGAACAACGCGTAGCGGGAAAGCGGATCGCGCCCCCCCAGCGTCCTCACGAGCGCGTGGGTCATCCTTCATTCCTCCTCCGGACTGCATTCCCTGCCTCGTTATTTTTCGAAGCATGGGAATTCCAAGCTTGCGCAAGTTGGGGCTTGCGGCTTGGCCGTCGCGTGATCTCGTCTCGCCCGGTTCCTGCCGGCGATTCCACGCGTCCAGGATCCGGCCGATCGCGGCGGCCAGATCCTGTATACAGTACACAGGTATCGAGAGCAAGCGTTTCGCCCGTCCGGCCTGGAGGGGCGATGACCGCCGCCGCCGGCCTCCCTCAGGCCGGGACGAGCGCGAGCACTCTGAGCGGGCTGCCCGAGCCGTCGACGAGCTTCAGCGGCGACGCGACGAGCACCGCACCGGTGGCGGGGAGCTGGTCGAGATTGCACAGGCTCGCGAGGCCGAACTTGCCGTTGCCCTGCATGATGTGGTGCGTCCAGAACGGCGGATCGAACGAGTGGGCCTGGCCGGCGTCGGTGCCGACGGTCTCGACGCCGACGCCGAGCACGTCGCGTTCGAGCGCGAGCAGTTCGGTCGCGTCGCGGTCGAAGCCGGGCGAATGCGGACCGTCTTCGCGGCAGTTCAGGAACTCGGCCGCGCCGACGCGCTTCGACCAGTCGCTGCGGAGCAGCACCCACGCGTTCGGCGGAATGCGCCCGTGCCGGCTTTCCCATTCGAGCAGCGCGTCGCGCGTCAGCAGGTGGTCGGGGTTCGCCGCGGCCTCGCGGCTGATGTCGATGACGCAGGCCGGGCCGACGAGGCGGCGCGCCGGGATCGTATCGACCGTTCCTTCGCTGCGACCCTTGCCGCTGATCCAGTGCACCGGCGCGTCGAAGTGCGTGCCGGTGTGCTCGCCCATGCGGATCGTCCGCCAGTACCATGCCGGCCCCTTGTCGTCATAGTGGGAGATCGTCTCGAAAGTCACCGGCGGCGAATTCGAGAACGGCTCCGGCAGGCCGAGCACCGGCGTGTCCGGGCCGAGCGGCTGGGTCAGGTCGACGACCTGGACGCTGCCCGCGGCGAGCGCGTCGACGAGCTGCGTCAGGACGTTTTCATTCGTTGACATGTTGTTCTCCTCGGTTTCATTGTCGGGGTGCCGGAAGCCGGCGTTTCCGTGGTTGAGCCTGTAACTCAGCCTGTAACTCAGCGCCTGAAGCGCGGCGCGCAGCTCGTTACCGGGTCGTACGCGCCGGCCTTGAACATCAGCACGCGAAATGCATAGTAGCCGGTCAGCTGCGCGCCCGAGACCGCGAGCATCCACGCGAACTGGCGCGGCGCGAGCGCCATCATCAGCGCCGACACGACGAAGCCGAGCCCGATGACGAGCGGGATGAACCAGCGTGCGAAGCGGCCGCGCAGCAGCAGGCCGACGGCGGCGCGGCCGGCTTCGGAGCCGTAGCGCGCGCCGTGCAGCATGCTCAGCACCGTGACCAGGCCGAGGAGCATCAGCGCGATCGCCGCGGCCTGCAGCAGCCGCGTCGCCTCGCCGTCGGCGGCGAGGAACGGCGTGTTGAAACCGAGCACCAGCGTCAGCAGCACGCCGTTGAGCAGCGCGTAGATGAGGCTCGCGATCGGCATCAGGCCGGTGTTCCACAGCGTGATCGCCGACGAATGCGACATCGCGAAACCCTGGTACACCATGATCACGAAACACGCCAGCAACGCCACTGCGCTCACCAGTTCCGACACCGCGCCCGGCAGGAACGGGCTCCTGACGTCGAGAACGTGCAGCGCGCCGGCAGCGGCGAACACGACGATCGCGAGCAACCCGCGGCTGACCCACGAGCTGCGCACTTTCGTCAGCGCGCGCCAGCCGCGCAGCGGCTGGCCCAGATGCAGCAGGTGGCCGCCGGCCTTGCCGAACAGCACCATCAGCAGGCCGACGGTCATGCCGGTGACGAAATCGAAGAACTGCGACACGAAATACAGCCCTGCGCCGGCCTCGCCGAAGAAGAACGCGGTCGCCATATGCACACCCCACGCCTTCTGCATGCGGAAACCGACGCGGAAATCGTCGCTCGCGCCGCGCACGTTACTCGCCATCATCGGAATTGCTCCTTTGTCGCTGCGGATCAGTCGATATAGAAAACGCGCGGATTGGTGTTCTTGTCGGCCAGCGGCTGACGCGCCCGGTGCTCCTGGATGAGCTGCCGCACGCGGCTTTGCGCGTCGTCCAGATCGCCGAAGATGCGCGCTTCGGTCGGACAGGTCGCGACGCACGCGGGCTCCTGGCCGGCATCGACGCGCTCGTGGCAGAACGTGCATTTGACGACCGTGCCGACGGTGAAGCGCGACAGGCCCTGCTCCTCGAACGGCGTAAGCCGCCCGTTGCCGAACAGCCCCTCCTGCAGCATCTCGGGCTCGAGGCGCGTGCGCTGGTCGTACGGACAGGCGACGATGCACGAGCCGCAGCCGATGCACTTGTCGCGATCGACCATGACGATGCCGTCGGCGCGGGTCCAGGTCGCGCCGGTCGGGCAGACGCGCTCGCACGGCGCGTCCTCGCAATGGTTGCAGATCGTCGGGACGTAGGTCCGCGTCGCGTGCGGATACTCGCCGACCTCTTCACTGAGCGTCTTCGTGAAGAACACGCCGTTCGGCAGACTGTTCTCCTGTTTGCACGCGACCGCACAGGCGTTACAGCCGATGCAGCGCCGCAGGTCGAAAACCATGCCCCATTTCGCCATCAGTGCGCCCTCCGCTGCCCGAACACCGAATTGCCCGCGGCGATCCCGGGCGGCATCGCGGCGAGCTTCGTCAGCTTCACTTTCGCGACCGTCTCCGGCTGCCCGCTGCACGCGTCAGTGTGTTTCAGATTCGCCGGCAGCAGCTCGTTGAAGTTGCCGCCGCCGTGACGCACGCCGGTGTTCTGCGTCGCGACCCTCGACAGCGCGTTCGACACGCACACCGCGTCCGGATGCACGCCTTCGGACAGCGCGACGCGGCCGACGATGCTGCCGTACGGCGACTCGATGCGCACGATGTCGCCGTCGCCGAGGCCTTTGCCTTTCGCCGTCGCCGCGTTCAGCAGCACCGCGGTGTGCACCGGGTCCTTGAACACGATGTCGTTGATCCACGGGTTGCCGATGCTCTCGCCGAAGTTGATCTGGATGTCCTTGAACGTGATCGCGTACAGGTCGAAGCCGGCCGGCTCGAGATGCACCGGGTCGAGCACCGCGGTCGGCAGCGGCTGGTAGTCGCCCCATTCCCATTCGTCGCGGATCGACACGTCGGCCGCTTCCATTTTCGCGCGCAGCTCGTCACGCGCGCGGACGATGTCCTCGATGTAGAAGTGCAGCCGCATGCCGTCCCACGGCCGGTACCACTTCTCGGGCCGGCGCGGCGTCACCGCGTGACCGTGCTCGACGTACCAGTCGAGCCCTTTGCCGTTCCACAGGAGGCCTTTGCGCTCGGCGATGTCGCGGTCGGTGTATTTGCGGTTCGGTTCGAGCAGCAGCTCCGGCTTCTGGTGGAAGCCGTTGACGAAGTTCAGGATCGTGTTCCAGGTCTCGAGGATGCCGAGGCGCTCGGAGATTTCGTAGAAGATCTCCTCCTCGCTCTTCGTGTCGTACAGCGGCGGCGTCGCCGGCTGGCGCAGGCACATCCCTTCGTGGTGCGGCGGCTCGATCATCGTCATGTTCCACGACTCCATCAGGTCGTGCGCCGGCAGGATGATGTCCGCCCATTCGTTCGACTCGTTCGGCAGGATGTCGATCGCGACGATGAAGCGCATCGCGCGCATCATCTCGTACCATTTCTCGCGGCTGCCGGAGATGTTCCACAGCGGGTTCGAATGGCACAGCAGCATCGTGTCCGGCGTGTAGTCGAGGCCGAACTTCTCGGCGTTCGCGAGCGTGTGTTGCGTGAGATGCCCGGGATCGACGCCGATCGGGAAATAGCCCATCAGGTGCGTCTCGTTCGGCGGATACGAGAACGGCACTTCCGGGTGCAGCTGGTGCGGCGCGGTCTTCATCATGCCGTTGTCGCCCGCGACGATCTGCCCGACGCCGCCGCGGATCTCCTCCATCTGGTCGTCGAGCGTCGCGCCGACGTGGCCGCCGGGCGCGTCGATCGCGCCGACGAGGAAATTCACCAGCTTGAACGCCTGGTTCGCCATCGCGCTGTACTTGTGCCCTTGCGCGCCGCGGTAGTAGTTGTATGCGGCCGGACGCAGCGGCAGCAGGCGCCCTTCGATCTCGATGAACGAGCCGATCTGCGCCGCTTTCGCGAACTCGCGCGCGATGCGGCGTGTCGTCGCGGCCGGCACCGTCGTCACCGCTTCCATCTGCTCCGGCGAGCATTCGTCGAGGATGTCCTTGAACGTCTGGAACGCCGGTTCGCAAGGCTTGCCTTCGACCTCGAAGCGGCCTTCGAGCGCGAACTCCTTGATGTCCGGGTCGTCCCACAGCTTCGCGCAGTGGTCGGCGGCATCCCAGACGTAGATCTTGCCGTCGGCGTTGCGGACGAAATAGCCGTCCGGGCCGACAAGATACGGCGCGTTCGTGTCTTTCGTCAGGAACTTCGCGTCGTAGAGTTTTTCGCTGACGAGCACATGACACAGGCCGAGCGCGAACTGGCGGTCGGTCGCCGGGCGGATCGGCACCCACTCGTTCGCTTTCGCCGCGCCGATCGACAGGCGCGGCTCGACGACGACGACGCGCATGTTGCGCTCGACGCGCGCTTTCGCGACGTGGTTCGCCTGCGCCGCAGTGTGCAGGTGCGACGAGAAGCCGTCCCCACCGCCGTTGTTGATCCAGTAGTTGCAGTAATTGACGTCGTTCGCGGCAGCGAATGCCGAATGGACGAAGCCGTTCATCGGGTGATAGCCGCCGCCGCAGAAGTTGCCGACCGACGAAAAGTAGTTCGCGTTGCCGAACGCCGCCGGCCACGCCCACAGGAAGAGCTTCTGGAAGTTGTTGATCGCCGGCAGCAGCTTGCGCCGGTCCTCATCCATCGTCCGCTTGAGCTCCCGCCCGACGATGTCGAGCGCCTCGTCCCAGCCGATCGCTTCCCATTTCGGATCGACGCCCGGCCCTTTGTCCGGATTCGTGCGGCGCATCGGCGTCCTGAAGCGCGCCGGGTCGTAATGGCGCAGGATCGCCGCGTTGCCTTTCGGGCACAGGCGGCCGTTGTTGCTCGGGCTGGTCGGGTTGCCTTCGACTTTGTTGACGATGCCGTCGTCGGTGATGTGGATGCGGGTATTGCACGAGTGGATGCACATCTTGCAACTGGAATTCAACCACTTCCCCGGCTTCATCGAATTCTGCACAGGCTGCGTCGGGTTCTGCATTGCAGCTCCTCGTTGGAATTTCAAGACTGCTCACCGTGTTGAAGTTATGGGAGTCGCCACGGGGCAGCTATCCCGTGATTGCGGCACCTATCCCGGAAATGCCCGTCTTTCGAAGGCCCGGGAAAAACGCAGCGCACAAACTGCGGGCGCAGGCCGCGGGTTTCCGGGGCATCGGGAGCGCGCTTCCACTGTCGCAGCTGCCGGCAGTTGCCCGCAGTTGCAAATAGGTCCGCTCGCCGGCAGCATGCGGACGGGCATCAGCACCTTCCCGCCCACGTTCCTGTCGCGCCCTGCATCGCGCCTTCCAACCCGCTGCCCCGATCGATGAACCACCGCGAACGCTTTCTCGATCTGCAATCGGTGCTGCAGCAGCACCAGTCGCTATGGCGACCGCAGCCGTTTCACGTCCGGCGCCCCGCATGGTGCGATCGATGGCCGGCGCTGGCCGATGCGGTGCTCGGGCTCGACGAACCGACGCTCGAGCGATTCACCGCCGATCCCGCCGCGTGCCAGATGTGGCTCGCGCCCCGGCTGCCGGCAGCCGCCAGCCTCGAGCCCTTGTGCGACGTGCCGCAGCTCGTCCCGCGCGTACTGCCGCCCGTCGGCACCCGCTTCGACTGGTCGATTCCCGGACGCAAGCGCGAGCAGATCGAAGCGTTCGCCGCGCACGGGCACGCCGCGCATGCGCCGCTGCTGGAGTGGTGTGCCGGCAAAGGGCACCTCGGGAGACGCCTCGCGCTCGCCGACCACGTGCCGGTCCGCTCGCTGGAGCTCGACCCGGCGCTGTGCGAAGCGGCGCAACGCCTCGCCGAACGCGCGGGCGTCGAGCAGACCGTGCTGTGCGCCGACGCGCTCGCCGCGCGCTCGCGCGAACACGTCCGCGACCACGCCGTCGTCGCGCTGCACGCGTGCGGCGAGCTGCACCGCACGCTGGCGCGCTCGGCAGCCGCCGACCACGCGCACAGCTACCGGATCGCGCCGTGCTGCTACCATCTCGGCGCCGACGACGGCTACCGCGCGCTGAGTTCGCAAGCTTCGCTGCCACTCGACGCCGCGGCGCTGCGCCTCGCGGTGACCGAAACCGTCACCGCGCCGCGCCACGTGCGCCAACGTCTCGCGCGCGACCAGGCGTGGAAGCTCGGCTTCATCGCATTGCGCAACGCGCTCGAAGGTGAGGCGATCCGCCTTTTCCGCCCGGTGCCCTCACCGTGGCTGTCGGGCGATTTCGCCGGTTTCTGTGAAGCGCTGGCGCGGCGCGAGCGCGTGCAGCTCCCCGCTGCGATCGACTGGACCCACTGGCTCGCGACCGGCGAGCGCCGCCGCGCCGAAGTGCGGCGCTTGGAGCTCGTGCGTCACGCGTTCCGCCGCGCGCTCGAGACCTGGCTCGTCATGGATCTCGCGCTCGGGTTCGAAGAGGCCGGGTTCGACGTCGAAGTCGGCAGCTTTTGCGCCCGCGCGCTGACCCCGCGAAATCTGATGGTGGTGGCGCGGCGACGGGAGATTTAGCGGCGCTGTCGCCGCGGCGGGCCGTGACGTCGTTCGCCGGGCATCGATTTCGCAGCCGGTGTGGTCGACCCTGCATCGGCCGCCGACCGACAATGCGTCTCATTACCCACATGAAAACGGGTTTGAGCTATGTTGAACGATGATTTCAAACGGCTGCTGCCCTGCCCCCCAAGGAGGACGTAATGAAAGGCGACAACCAGGTACTCGATCATCTGAACGCGTTGCTGGCAGGCGAAATGACCTCCGTGGATCAGTATTTCATCCATTCGAGGATGTACGACAACTGGGGACTGCCGAAACTGCACGAACGGATTGCCCACGAGATGTCGGAGGAACTCGAACACGCCTCCGGGCTCATCGCGCGCATTCTTTTCCTCGAAGGCACGCCGGATCTATCCAAGCGCGACCCGCTGCAGATCGGTCAGACGGTCCCCGACATGCTGAAGAACGACCTCGCTCTGGAATTGAAAGTCGTCGGCCACCTGAAGGAGGTGATCGCCTACTGCGAAACCGTCAAGGACTACCAGACGCGCGAGATCCTCGAAGGCATGCTGGCGGACACCGAAGAGGATCACGCCTACTGGCTGGAAAAACAGCTCGGTCTGATCGACAAAGTAGGGTTGCAGAATTACCTGCAGTCGCAAATGTGATCCCGGCGGGCGGCGAGGGGCCGGTGTTAAGCCAGGCGCGCGTGCACCGAACCCGCTCTGCCGGGCGACCGCCATTTAGCGCTGGTTTCCTCGCGCTGTCTTCCTCGATAGCCCCGAGCGCGTGATCGTCGATCGCACGCTCGGGAAGTCGCCGGCAGAGTGAGCTCGCAGCCCCCGGAGTCCCCGACGAACTTCGGAATCTCAGGACGTCTGCGCCCCCGCGGCCGTTTCGCCATGGAAAGCGACCACGTGGTCGGCATCGAGGCGGATTCCGATGGTCTCGCCGACGGGGTGGTCGTGGTGGCTCGCAACGAGGGAAAGCACCCGGGCCCCGCTCTTCAGTTTCAAGGTGTAGAGAAACTCCGCACCACGGAAAGCCTTGCCCACGACCTGCGCTTTCAAGTCGCTCACGTCGTCGAGCACGACGTCGTCCGGGCGTAGCAGGACATGTACCGGGCAGCCGCAGGGACAACCGGCGATGCATTCTTCGGGGACGGAACCGTCCAGGACCCCGAGCTCGATTTCCACCTGACGTGGGCCGCGCACCGCGCCCGGCAGGAATACGCCTTCACCGATGAAATCGGCGACGAAACGGTTCGCCGGGCGATGGTAAAGGTGATACGGCGAGTCCCATTGCTGAATACGGCCTTCGTGCATGACTCCGATTTCGTCTGCGACGGCGAAAGCCTCGTTCTGATCGTGCGTGACGAGAATCGCCGTCGTGCCGGTCACCCTGAGGATTTCGCGCACCTCGCGCGACAGTCGCTCGCGCAGATGCACGTCCAGATTCGAGAACGGTTCATCGAGCAGCAGAATCTGCGGCTTCGGCGCAAGGGCCCGCGCCAACGCGACGCGCTGCTGCTGACCGCCCGAAAGCTCATGCGGGAACGCACGCGCCAGCGCGCCGAGGCCGACCGTCGCGAGGACCTCCGAGACGCGCGCCGATCGAGCTTCAGCGGACTGCCGATGCAGTCCGAATCCGACGTTGTCGGCGACCGAGAGATGCGGGAAAAGGGCATAATCCTGGAACACCATGCCGACGCCGCGCCGTTCCGGGGGTATGTGGTGGCCAGGACTGCTGACTACCACGCCGCTCAGGACGATTTCGCCTGCAGCGATCCGTTCGAACCCCGCAATGCAGCGCAACACCGTGGTCTTGCCGCAGCCGGAAGGGCCCAGCAGGCACGCGATGCTTCCTTGATCCAACGAGAACGATAGCGATCTGACGACCGGCCGATCGCCGTAAGCGTACGAGACGTTTCTCAGATCCAGCAATGGCATGGGAGCAGGCGTCTCCTACCAAGAGCAGGTGGCGGGTTTGCACAAATGAAATTAATTATAATTCTCATTCTCAAAAAGGCGATGATTCCGTCCACCATTCGCTGGAGCGCAGACCGGATGGTCGGATCACGAGATGAGCCGGAGTGCTTTGCCGTGGCGCCGCCGGTGACGGCAACGCAGCCAGGACGCCGGTACCGCTGCGTTGCAGTGCGTCAGCCGCCCCTGCCGGGACAGCTGACCCACCTGTCAAGATGAATGCGACTTGTTATCATATGCACAAAAACCCGGAGCAAAGAATGAAAAAACCTGTCGTCATCACAGCGATCCTCGCCGCGATCGCGTTCGTTCCGCCCGCCTTCGCCTCCGGAGCAGCCGAACCGATCAGGCATTACAAAGGCGAACCGGCAAAGACGCTTCCTGAAGCCGTAAAGACCTTTTCCGAATACAACGCCAAGCTCGAAGCCATTCTCAAGGGCGATGTCAGCGATGCCGCGATCGCCGACGTGCATGAGTTGACGTACACGCTCGAAAACGCACTGGGGAAAATGAACGAGGAATTGACGAAGCTCGCCGAGACGCTGGAGAAGCTGCATCAGGCGTCCGAGAAGCTGGATCGCGAAGCCGTCATCCAGCACGGCGACGAATACCTTTCCGTTTCCCGGCAGGTCGTGAAGTAGAGGAGTGCGCGACTCTCGCCGGCTGCGGCGAGCCGGCCCGTCATCGCGAAGGCGCCGTGCATGCCCCGTTCAGCAACGGAACTGAAGGCTGTTCGCGATGCCGCGTGCAGCCCCCACGAAGCTGGTCGGAACTTTTCCCCGTCGACAATCCGTGTGACGCGCCAGGCGCCGCACCTCCCGCCTGAACGCGACGTATCCGTATCGATTGACTGGTCAGTTCAGGCAGACCGCTCCCTGACGCGTTTGACGATGCCCGGATACTGGAAGGTTATTTCGAGGAAAAGGAATGAACAGTCTTCGAGGGGCGCTCGGTGCCGCGCTCGCCTGCGTGGCACAAGCGGCAGGGGCGGCCGACCCTGCCGAGTGTCGGCACATCGACGAAGACGCCGCACGGCTGGCCTGCTACGACGAGGCGTTCCGAAGCGCGCCGACGGAAGTCGGCGCCGAGCAATACACCGCGGTCGACTTTCGCGAGCTGTGGGTCAACCTCAGTGGCCACAGAGGGAAAAAAGTCGAAGTCGAAGGCGAGATTTCCACGTTGGCCGAGCCCGGCCTCGTGTCCTTGGGGAAACGCTTGCCGAGCGCGAACACGATTCAGGTCAAAACCGACCAGCTCGACCGGGCGCTACGCCTGCGGATCCTCGAAGCCTGCAACCGTTCTTGCGCGGTGATCGTGAAAGGCGTGGTCTCGACGCGCGGCCAGAACCACATCCTCGCCGATGACATCGTGTTCAAGAAAGCGTTGACCCCGCAGGAGCGCCGCGAGCAAGGGCGGCGATAGTCACGACGGAATCGGCACCGCGCCCTTCACGTCGGCTGCGGCCAGCTCGCAGCACTGGCCACTATTGCGATTGCGGGAAATCGGCGCGGTGACGACACCGCCAGGCGCAGGGACGCGGTGACGGCGGTTCCCAGTGCCGGTCAGCCGCCGGCGCTCATGCGGCGGCACTCCTCGGCGCAGCGGCGACAGGCCTGAGCGCACTCCTGGCAGTGGGCATTCTGGTGCTTCGCGCACTCGTCGCCGCAGGCTTCGCAGACAGTCGCGCACAACTGGCAGACCTGCTTCGCAAACTCGCTGTCGCGCGCCATCGAGCCCGCTGCGAGGCGACAGACCGCGGCGCAGTCCATGTCGAGCGCGATGCAGCGCGCCATCATCTTGACGTCGGGCTCCTGCAGGCAGGCCGTCGAACAGTGGTCGCAAGCGTCGGCGCAGGCGTTGCAGGCTTCGACGCACGATGCGTATTTCTGATGAGCCATGGGACACCTCTTCAGTGAGTGGAAACGCCGGCTGCGCGGGATCCGGCTCGAAAACCGCCCGCGCGAAACGCATTTGCCGGTGCGGCTGCGCGAGCAAGAACGGGTCCGCGGCAGGACACGCAGCAAGGGTCGCGCGACAGTCGGCGTGATCCACGGCGAGCACCGACGTCGCGTCCGGGGCCGCGCAGCAGATTTGGCGCGCTGCGGCCGGC
Source organism: Azoarcus sp. PA01 (assembly GCA_001274695.2). Classification (NCBI taxonomy): domain Bacteria; kingdom Pseudomonadati; phylum Pseudomonadota; class Betaproteobacteria; order Rhodocyclales; family Zoogloeaceae; genus Azoarcus; species Azoarcus sp. PA01. The sequence goes on from LARU01000002.1 coordinate 1,190,272, forward strand.
AGGTCTTGCATCGGCCGGAAAATTCTGCACCCGCCCAACTCGCCGGCAGGCCGCTGCTGCACCGCAGTTTTCCGGCTGGTCAGCGGACTAGCGGGGCGTCGGGGTCGGTCTGCGGGAGCGGGGACCGCTCGACCAGCGGGATCAGGGGTGCGGGATTACGGAAGGGCAGTTGTCCAGCGGAGCACGCAGCGCGGCAGCGTGCGCACGTCATGCCATCCCCGAATCGTTGCGCGCCGCCGCGCCCGTCAGCGCACGAATTGCCGCTTCAAGGCGTTGCCAGTCGTTTTCCGCTCCGGGCAGGCCGAAGCGCAACCCTTGGCAGTCGGCAGCGGCGAAATGGCGAACCAGGATGCCCTGGCGTGCCAGCGCAGCGGCAATCGATTCGGCGGCCGCAGTGGGCAGCCAGACGAACAGTGGATGCACGCGCCGCTTGCCCTGCGGGTCGAGCGGTGCGAGCAGCCCGGCGAGCCGTGCGCTGGCTTCGGCAAGCGTGCGCCGCATGGCGTCCTGCCAGGCGGTATCGGCGAGCGCGCGGCGCGCCACCGTGCGGGCCGGGCCGCACAGCGGCCACGGGCCGGCCGCTTCGCGCAGCGCGGCAAGCAGGTCCGGCCGGGCGGCGACGAAGCCGACGCGCGCGCCGGCGAGGCCGAAGAACTTGCCGAGCGAGCGGAGGACGATCAGGTTCGGCAGGCGAGCGCCGGCCAGCGTGATCACTGAAGCTTCGGGCGTCGCGTCGATGAAAGCTTCATCGACGACCAGATGGCCACCACGCGCCTGCAGGCGTTCGGCGATGTCGATCAGGACCGCCGGCGCGATACAGCCGGCATCGGGATTGTTCGGCTGGCAAATCACGAGCGTATCGAGCGCGTCCGCGACCGCGGGCAGCGCCGCGGCCGCAAAGCGGGTCACTGCATGGCCGGCGCGCTGCCAGTGATGCGGATGTTCGGCGTAGGTCGGCGCGAGCACGCCGACGCGACCGCGCGGCAGCACGAAAGGCAGGCCCTGGATCGCCGGCTGCGAGCCGGCCAGCGCCACCAGCCGCGCAGTGCCGTAGTACGCCGCTGCGGCGTCGAGCAGGCCGTCGTCGTCTTCGGGCAGACGCAGCCAGTCTTCGGCCGCGATCGCCGGCACCGGATAACCGTGCGGACTGATGCCGGTCGACAGGTCCAGCCAGTCGGCTTCCGGGATTGCATAACGCCTGGCCGCAGCGCGACGCCGTCCCCCGTGTTCAAGCATTGAGCGCTCCCCGGACCAGCGCCAGCAGGAAACCGGCGAGCAGCCACAGGGCGATGCCGCGCCGAACCAGCGCGAGCGCGCGGCGGATGTCGGCTGCCGTCGGCGCCGCGCCGGCGCCCAGCGTCGGGCGGGCCTCGCGCTGCCCGTGATACACCGCTGGGCCACCCAGCCTCACTCCGAGGCTGCCGGCGCCCGCGGCCATCACCGGGCCGGCGTTCGGGCTGTCCCATAGCGGCGCCTGCGCGCGCCAGCACGCCAGCGCCCGCCCCCCGCGGCCGAGCGCCGCGTACGTGAGCGCGCAAAAGCGGGCCGGCAAGTAACCGAGCAGATCGTCGACACGCGCCGCCGCCCACCCGAAGTGAAGGTAGCGTTCGTTGCGGTAGCCCCACATCGCGTCGAGCGTATTGGCGAGGCGGAAGAGCAAGGCGCCCGGGCCGCCGAGCAACGCGAACCAGAACAGCGCGCCGAACACCGCGTCGCTGCCGTTTTCCAGCGTCGATTCGACGGCGGCGCGCGCCACTGCCGGCTCGTCGAGCGCCGTGGTGTCGCGCGAGACGATGCGGCCAACCGCTTCGCGGGCGGCGGGCAGGTCGCCGGCGTCGAGCGCGTCGGCGATCGGCACGACGTGTTCGCGCAGGCTCTGCGCGCCAAGCGCGAAGTACAGCAGGACGACATCGAGCGCCACCGCGAGCCAGGCCGGCGCGATACTGCGCAGCCCCAGCGCGACGCCGGCGAAAGGCAGGACGGCGAGCGCCCACGCGGCGATGCCGGCTTTTTTTTGCCGGGTGGGCCGGCTCGGAAAGCGGCGCAGCGCCGTTTCGATGCGTTGCGCCAGCCGGCCGAAACCGACCAGCGGATGAAAGCGACGCGGTTCGCCGAACACACGATCGAGCCCGACGGCGACGAGCGCGCAAAGCGGCAGCTGCAGCAGCTGCAACAGTTCGACCGCGGCCGTCAGGAATTCGGCATTACCGGGCCCGGTGCCGAGCAGATGGACGATCCCGGGTGTGGAGATTACTGACGTCATGGGTTCAGCTCACGGCAGCCGGCTCGGCCAGCGGCTCTTCGAAATTGTTCAGGGGCAGGCCGAGCCGCTCGGCCATTGCGGTCGGCTCGTACGCCGGGGAAAAGTCCGAGCCGCGGCTTCAACCCGGAATTTCCGGCTCGACGAGCCGCGCCAGATGCTCGAGGGACTCCTGCCACCCGAGATAGCAAAACTCCGGCGGAATCGCCTCCGGAATGCCTTCCTGCACGATCTCCACCTCCGTCCCGCAGGCCACCGCGCGCAACGTGAGCGTCATCACCATTTCGCCGCGCAGGTTCGGGTCGTCGAACCTGTCGGTGTGGCGGATGCGCTCGTTCGGAACGAGTTCCAGATAGCTGCCGCCGAAGGACTGACTGTTACCCGTGCCGAAATTCCTGAACGCCATCCTGAACGTGCCGCCAACCCTGGCATCCAGGTGGTCGACCTTGCAGGTGAAGCCGTTCGGCGGCAGCCATTGGGCGAGCGCTTCCGCATCGAGGAAGGCCCGGTAGATCTTCTCGGGGTTTGCGCGCAGCACGCGGTGCAGGCGGACAGTACCGGTAGGCATGATCTCTCCTTTCATCGGGGTTGGATTCGGGGCCGTTGCCGCCTCTTCTCATACTTGGTCGCGGCAGCTTAATAATACTGGCGGATGTAGCTATACGCCTTCTCGAACAGCTCCTCCTCCGCGTGCAGCTTGTACTTGAAGGCGCGTTGCACCGCCACACCGCTTCCCAGCATCCGCTCCAGGACTCCCCGTGGGGAACGTTTCTTGCCTCCGCTCCAGGACTCCCCGTGGGGAACGTTTCTTGCCTCCGCTCGTTCGTGAACCCGCACCGGCCCCTTGACGGCCGGCGGGCGAGGCCGACGCTGTTGCCGTCATCGCTGGCGACGGTGTCGATGGTGCCAACTTGACGAAGCCGGAGTCGTTGTTCCTGTTGTTGCAGCGGCCGGCAAGGAGGACTGGAATGAGAAACCATGCGAGTCGCGTGACGTCGGCCATCCGCGGTTTCAGCCTCGGGATGCTGGCGATGTATCTGTTCGATCCCGATGTCGGCAGGCGCCGGCGTGCGCTGGTCGTCGACCAGTTCGCGAGCACACGCAACCGGTTGACCCACTTCGCCGACACCGCGTACCGCGACGCGGTCAACCGCAGCTACGGCGTCGCGGCCCGGCTGCGCCCGAGTGCCGGACGGAGGCAGCCGATGACGGCGCATCAGGTCGAGGAACGCGTGCGGGCACGCATCGGCAGGGTCGTGCGCAATTCACATGCGCTCAGGGTACAGGCGCGCGACGACGGCACGGTCGTGCTGTCCGGCCCGGTGCTCGCGAGCGAAGTGAACCGGCTGATGAGCGCAGTGTGGTCGGTGTCCGGCGTCACCGGCATCGAAGACCAGTTGCAGGTGCACGAGCAGCCGGGGAACGTTTCCGCGCTGCAAGGGGCGCTGGCGCACGAAGGGCGCCGCGGCGCGGGAATGGCCGAAACCTGGCCGCCTTCGATCCGGCTGCTCGCGGGGATTACCGGCGGCGCGCTCGCGCTGGCCGGGCTGTCGCGCAGCCGTCCGTTCGGCATGGTGCAGGCGCTGCTCGGCGGTGCGCTCGTCACGCGCGCGGTGGCAAACCGCAAGCTCGGCGAAGTCGCCGGCAGGGCCGGCCCGCGCAGCGTCCACATCGACAAGGAAATGTTCATCGCCGCCCCGCCCGAACGGGTCTTCGACTTCTGGCAGCACCAGGAGAATTTCCCGCAGTTCATGCGCAACGTCGAGGAAGTGCGGCCGACCGGCGAAGACTGCTGGCACTGGAAAGTCGCCGGCCCGTTCGGCCCGGTCGAATGGGACGCCCGGATCACCGAGCGTGAACTGAACCGGCGTCTCGCGTGGCATACGGTCCAGGGCGCACCGGTCGAAAGCGAAGGGCATGTCGACTTCGAGCCCGCCGGCGAAGGCACGCGGCTGCGCGTGTCGATGGACTACGCGCCCGCTGCGGGGGCGATCGGCCATGCGGCAGCGCGGCTGCTCGGGCGCGATGCGAAGACCGAGATGGACGAGGACCTGATGCGCGTGAAGTCGTTCCTCGAAACCGGTGTCGCCGCACGCGACTCGGCCGCGGGGCGCGCAGCCGAAAACACGCCGCGGTTCCACTGAGCGCAATCCCGAGCGGGTCGCTACCGACTTTCGGCCGCACAAAAACAACGGCCGCCTCCGGGCGGCCGTTCTGCACAGGACTGGCGAAACTATTAAGGCGGTAATCAAATAGAACCGTTCGCCCTGAGCTTGTCGAAGGGCTCAGCCCGAACGGTATTTGGTTGCCGGGTTAATAGCGAGCACCCGCGCGTTCGCGCAACCCGCCCAGCCCTTTCTCGTTGATGCCTTTCAACACTTTCTCGGGCGTGATCGGCGCTTCCATGAACTGGATGCCGAGGGCGTGATAGATCGCGTTCGCGACCGCTCCGACCGGGCTCACGAGCCCCGATTCGCCGACGCTTTTCGCGCCGAACGGCCCGACCGGATCGGCGTTCTCGACGAGGATCGTCTTGATCTTCGGCATGTCGCTCGGACCGAACATCTTGTAGTCGGTGAAGCTGTTGTTGAGCATCCGCCCCTGGTTATCGTAGTACGTCTCCTCGCTCAGCACGAAGCCGAGTCCTTGCTGGATGCCGCCTTCGAGCTGCCCTTCGACGGCCGCCGGGTTGATCGCGCGGCCGATGTCGTGCGCGTTGACGAGCTCGAGCACGCGCACTTCACCGGTCTCGGTATCGACTTCGACTTCGGCGAACGACGCACCGAAAGGCGGCGAGTTGTGCGGCGCGAAGAAGCTCACGTAGCCCTGGATCTGTCCGGGCGCGCCTTCCGGCTTGCCGGTCATCGGATCGATGAAATGGTACACGCCGGCACGCGTGATGCGCTCGACGTCGATCGAGCGCGCCGGGTCGCTCTTCGCGAAAATCTTCTTGTCGCGGATGTCGATCTCGTCGGCGGGCACCTGCAGCGCTTCGCTCGCGCGGGCGAGAAGCTGCCGCTTCGCGTCCTCACACGCGGCTTTCACTGCCGCGCCGCCGACGTAGATCGTGCGGCTCGCGTGCGCGCCGATGTCGAAGCCGGCGTCCGACCCCGGATTCGCGAGCTGCACGTCGCCGAACGGGAAGCCGAGCGTCTCGGCGGCGATCTGCTTCAGCGCGGTGTGCGAGCCCTGCCCCATGTCCGAGCACGCGAAAATCACTTCGGCCGTCGCGTCCTCGTTGATCTTGACGGTGCACACGGTGTGTTCGAGCAGCATCGGCATCGCGCCGCTGGTGTGGTTCATCACCGCGCAGCCGATTCCGCGGCGCTTCACGCCGGTCTGGTTCGCATATTTGCGGCGTTTCGCCGCCCAGTCGATCGCCGCCGCGCCGCGGTCGAGGCATTCGTCGAGCGCGCACGACGGGTAAGGCACGCCCGCGCACCAGCCGTCGTCGCCGACGCCTTTGTGCCATTTCTTGCGCCATTCGACCGGATCGGCGCCGACCTGCGCGCACGCGCGATCGATCAGCTGCTCGAGCGCGAAGTTCGTCTGCGGGTTGCCGTAGCCGCGGAACGCGCCGGTCAGGCCCTGGTTCGTGAAGTACGACTCGCCCTTGTAGCGCAGCGCCGGGAACTTGTACATGCCCCCGAGCCACGCGCCGGCAGTGAAAGCGGTGCCCGACGCGTCGAGGTAATAAGCACCTTTGTAGTTCTCGAAACGCGCGTCGCACGCGAGCGGCGTGCCGTCTTTCCTGAGCCCGATTTTCATCCAGTACTTGCCCGGGTGGCGGCTCGGCGAGATCGCCCAGTCTTCCTCGCGCAGCGTCTGCAGCTTGACCGGGTGGCCGGGCACCGCCATCGCCATCGCGCACGCTTGCGGCTCCGAAATCATCCCGAGCCGCGCGCCGAAGCCGCCGCCGATCACGGTCGCGTTGATCTTGACGCGGCTCATCGGCAGCTCGAACAGCTTGGCGAGCTTCGCCTGCACGAGCTTGGGCATCTGCGACGACGTCCAGCACGTCAGCCGCCCGGCGTTGTCGAGCTTGGCGATGTACGCGTGCGGCTCCATCTGGCATTGCTTCTGCTTCGGCACGTAGAACACGTCCTCGACGACGATGTCGGCGTCCTGCATCGCCGCCTCGACGTCGCCGCCGCCGAGCGCGTTGCCGGGGAACATCGCTTCAGGCAGCTGGAACGCGCGGTTGCCCGGTTTTTGCGGCGTGAACTGGATCGCATCGGGCTGCTTCGACGCTTCCGCGGTCAGGTACACCGGCAGCGGCTCGTATTCGACGATGACTTTCGCCGCGGCGCGCTCGGCGGCCTCTTCGGATCGCGCGATGATTCCGCAGATCGCGTCGCCCTGGTATTTGACGTGCGTCGTGAAGATGTCCTGGTCGTCGATGTCACCGAGCATGTCGTGCAGCTGCGCGGAGACCATCAGGTCCATGACGGAGGAGTTGTATTTGTTCGACGTGACGTCCGCGGGGCCCAGCACTTTGACGACGCCGGGCGATTTCGCCGCCTGCGACAGGTCGAGGCGGACGACGCGCGCGTGCGCATGCTCCCAGCAGCGCACCACTTTGCCGTACAGCATGCCGGGGAGCTGGATGTCGGCCGCGTAGAGCGCCTGGCCGGTCGCCTTGTCCTTGACGTCGACGCGCTGCGCGCTCGTGCCGACGATGGTTTCCGCGTTCATTGCGCCACCTCCTGACAGGCCGTGTCCGCCTTGATCGGGCGTCCCGGCGCGGTGCGCGCGGCCTTCTGCACCGCCTTGACGATTTTTTCGTAGCCCGTGCAGCGGCAGATGTTGCCTTCGAGCGCATGGCGGATTTCGTGCTCGCTCGGGTCCGGGTTCTTCGCCAGCAGGCTCGCGGTCTTCACGATCATCCCCGGCGTGCAGTAGCCGCACTGGATCGCCGCTTCGTCGTTGAACGCCTGCTGGATGTGGTTGAGCTCGCCGAACTGCGCGAACCCGGCTGCGGTCGTGATGCGCTTGCCGTCCATCGTCGCCGCGAGCGCGAGGCACGAATTGATCGCGCGGTCGTCGACGAGCACCGTACAGGCGCCGCATTCGCCGGTGCCGCAGCCGTATTTGGTCTCGGTCATGCCGAGCTGGTCGCGCAGCACTTCGAGCAGCGTGCGATTGACGGCGACATTGAGCTTGTATTCCTCTCCATTGATATGGAGCGTGATCGCTGCATCCTTCATTCCTGTCTCCTCGTGAAGATCGGCCGCCCGCCGATTCAAGTCGGTCGGGTCGGTTCGGTTCGGTCAGGCGGCGCGGCACGCTTCCTCGATCGCGCGCTTCAACAAAACGCCGGAAACCTGGCAGCGGTATTCGGCGGTCGAACGCTTGTCGTCGATCGGGCTGATTTCCGACGGCACCGACTCGACGAGGCGCGCGAGCAGCTCGGCGGTGAGCTCGCGGCCTCTGAGCAGCGCTTCGGTGTTCTTGAGCCGCAGCGGCGTCGGCGCGACGCAGCCCATCGCGAAGCGCGCCTCGACGCAGGTGTTGCCGAGCATCTCGAGCTGCACCGCGACGTTGAGCTTCGACAGGTCGTCGTTCGTGCGCGTCATGCGCTTGAAAGCGCCGCGCGCGCCGATCGCCGGCGGCGGCAGCACGAGTTCGACGGCGAGCTCGTCGGGCGCGCGCGCAGTGACGCCGTACGACAGCCAGAAGTCGTCGATATCGACTTCGCGCCGGCCGGCCGCGCGCTGCAGCACGAGCTTGCCGCCGATCGCGTAGATCGCGCAGCTGCAGTCGCCGGCGGGCGATGCGCGCAGCAGGTTGCCGAGCACGGTCGCGGTGTTGCGCACCTGGCCGGTCGCGAAGATCTCGGCGGCGTGCCACAGCGCCGGGTAATGCTCTTTGACTTCCGGCTGCGCCAGCAGGTCCGCGATCGTCGCTTTTGCGCCGATGCGCAGGCCTTTCGACGCATCGAACACGACGTATCCGAGCCCGGGGATGCCATCGAGGCTCATGACGTATTCCGGCGACTGCGTGAACTTCATCGCGACCAGCACGTCGGTGCCGCCCGCCATCACGGTGAGGCGCTGCCGGTGCGTCGCCAGCAGCTCGACCGCTTCCGCAAGGCTTTTCGGCAGCAGAAGATCGAAGTCCGGCAATATTCGACTACTCATGGAGTGACTCCTTCGCGAGACGTGAGTGGAGAAAAAGGGACGATCGCCCCGGTTCATCGAGCCGTGAAACCTTTTCCCGCGCGCCGGACAGGCGCGTTCGGACGCGCAGGAACGCCGCTCGAGGAACGCCAAAAGCCGATTCGGGTCATGCTTTCACCCGGCGCGCGGAGGGACCTGTTGCGGATACCGCCATTGATGCCGGCGCGCCGGCTTCGGCGCTATCCGCTGCATCCATCGCCTATCCCGAAAATTCCGGGAAGTTGCGATACAGCCCGAAAGCGGCCCGGAAGGTGAACTCGTATAAAATTTCCCCGCTTACGTGACACCGGATGGCAGGAAGTCCGCGCAGGAGCCCGGCAACGTGAAGCCGGCTGTTACTATGCAAAAGGCAATCCAATACAAACGTTCGCGCTGAGCTTGTCGAAGGGCGATGGCTTCGACCGGCCGGTCCTGAGCGAAATCGAAGGGCTCAGTCCGAACGGTATTTGCTGCCGGGTTATCAAGGCGATCAAATACAACCGTTCGCCCTGAGCTTGTCGAAGGGCGCTGCCGAGGCCTCGACCGGTCTATCCAGAGTCGATAGGCACAAGAGGCGGGGGCGGGTCCATCGACCGTTGTGCCTCGCATCGTTTCAACCGCATCCCCGCTCCGTCCTGGCGTTGCTCGCAGGGCGGGGGGGGGGAACCAATCATGAATGAACAGAACCACGATGCCGACGATCGCGGTGCGTCCGCGCGGCCGGCGGCGTTCCCGATCGTCGGCATCGGCGCTTCGGCCGGAGGCCTCGAAGCTTTCAGCGAGTTCTTCGACCATCTCGCGCCGGACCTCGGCATGGCCTACGTGCTGGTCCAGCATCTGGATCCGACACACCCCAGCATCCTCGCCAGCCTGCTCGCGGGGCGCACGCCCCTGCCGGTCAGCGAGGCGGGCGACGGCATGCGCGTCGAGCCGGATCACGTCTATGTGATTCCGCCGAACACCAGCCTGGCGATCCTCGGCGGCGTGCTGCACCTGATGCCGCTTTCCGAGATGCGCGCACCGCCGCTGACCGTGGACTATTTCCTGCGCTCGCTCGCGCAGGACCAGGGCAGCCGCGCGATCGGCGTCATCCTGTCGGGCGCCGCGTCGGACGGCGTGACCGGCATGAAGATGATCAAGGCCGAAGGCGGCATCACGTTCGCCGAGGACCCGGCCAGCGCCCGTTACAGCAGCATGCCGGACGCGGCGATCGCGAGCGGCTGCGTCGATTTCGTGCTGCCTCCGGCCCAGATCGCCCACGAACTCGCGCGTCTCGGCGGGCGGGTTGCCGCAGCGCCGCCCGCGGCGCCG